>JAZSDL010000001.1:0-114042 GCA_045531135.1 Eubacteriales bacterium
ATTGTTTTTTATTGTATTTTCAAGGGCTTTGACAAAAAACTTCGACTGCCCTACTTATGTAGGGCGACGCTCGTTTTTTGCCAAAAATATCCTCATTTCTCTCGCTCTGCTCGGTTTGCAGACTTTGTCTGCAAACTGAAAGGACGGAAGACCGTCCTTTTTATATGATAAAATCAAGCCGAAATCAGCTTTTATCGTTGTCCTTGAATGTGTTTACCGTATCTTCGATAGCTATAATGGTTTTATCCTTGATACTGTCGTACTGCGAAACAAAGGTGCCGACAGGGAGAAGGCGCATTTCTGCGACGGTCTTCATCATGTCGCCCCAACGGTACATTTCTGCGAGCTCGGGCGAGCGGTATTCGTTGATGATCTCAAGCATACGCATCGATTCGTCATCGCGCGAGATCTGGTATTGAAGCGTCTGCTCAAAGAATACGGGAGTGAGCTTTGCGCGTGAAACGGCACCAAGAGCTTCGATGAACTGACCGACCATTTCGAGATCGGAATTGGATACGAAGGTGGGCACGCATACGCAGTTGGAGGTCCAGGATCCTACGTTGTTCGAGTAGTTTTCCTGAGTTTCGTCGTAGAGCGGGCAGGGAAGCACACCGAAATCGTCTTCCATAACACGTATGGTGTTCAGACTGCTTACTGCATTGAAAAAGAAGAGACAGTTGCCGTCGATAAATGCCTGAGTACAACGGTTAACGGGGAGATTTTCTTCGGAATAGTCATCTGCAATGATAAGTCCCGCTTCGGGAGACTGTACATATTCCTGCGCTTGCGTGATGAGCGAGATCGCACGCTCGTTGTTTATCTTGAGCACGGGGTAGCCGTCGCTGTCAAGCGAGCAGATGTTTTCGTTTCCGGCGCGGAGCAGCCAGTAAACTATATTTTCCTGTGCGGACATACCGACCAAATCGTCGGGATCGGCCTTGTTGTTTTCGTTTGAATCTACGTAGACCGATTTCGCCATTTCAAACATAACGTCCTGAGTCCATGCCTTTGCATCGACCATATCGTAGAGCGATTCGTATCCGTATGATTCGGCAAGACCGTTGGCGGCCTCTATACGCTTGTTGAAGACGACGAACATAGTCGATTCCTTGCTTACCGTGCCGATGTCGCCGGTTGCAAAGTAGCATTCTCCCGCGATTGTAACGGCATCGTTAAAGGATTCGCACCACCAAGGATTCGAAAGATCGACAATGTCGTTAAGGTCATAAAGCAGACCCTCGGATGCAAGCATAGCTGCCTCGTTGAGACAGGGCATTGCAAATATGTAATCGCCGGTGTTGCTCAGTACATCGGTACGGATGCGCTGATACATCTCGCCGCCGAATCGTGAGTGAGAGAATATGACCTCCTCCTCAACCTCGACGTTCAGCAGTTCCTCAACGAGCTTGATACATTCCTTGGCTGCGGTGAGAGTTGCCGTCATGGTATCCTCTGAGTAGGAGGGGTTGCTTTCGGGGTCTATCTGATAGCAGGTGGCTGTCTCGGCAACCGCCGTGGTGAGCACATAGAGAGTCCTGTTCTCGTAATCGACGCCGTCGGGCAGGTGATACCCGTAAAATCCGTCGTCGGTGGAAACATCAAGCGACGAATCACCATCACTGTCACTGTCCCGATCACAAGCAGAAAGCGGAATGATCAAGAACAAAAATACGAGAAGCAAAGAAATTGTGCGTAGTCCTTTCTTCATAACAAATCTCCTTATGTTCGCTGATTTTTATGATTTAGTATTATAAAGCATTAAAACGCTTTTGTCAATGGTTTGGATTCATTAACGGCTGTTTCGGCGTTTTTTGTTTTGAGAGTATAAAAAACTCCGATTGTGCTTAGGTGGAATCGGGCCTGTCGGTCCGGAAAACCGAAAAACACAATCGGAGGACATTAAAATGCTTGAGGGAAAATCGAATAGATTTAAAATAACGGAGTTGGAGGTGTGTTCCTATCAGGTCGATAAAACCCAGCGCTTGACGATAAGATAATCGGCAGAGCTTATCTCGCCGCTTGCATCGACGTCGGCAATCTTTATTTGCTGCTCATCGAGCGTGTAGGCGTTGTAGCAGGCGCGCTTTATAAGCAGATAATCAAGTGTGTCCACAGCGCCGTCGAGGTTCACGTCACCGCTCTTATAGGTGATCTCTTCATCCTCTTCGGCTGCGGGGGCACCGTATGCCTCGATCTCGTTGACAAACGCAAATACGTCCGAAAGCACGAACTCGACCATAAGATATCTGCCGCTCCAGCTGCCGCTGATCTCCGCCCAATAGCCGACATTCTCGGTGGTCAGAGTAGTTATCTGGGCTGCCGGATCACCCCATTCGACACCGTCATCCGAAACGTAAACGTAGATCTCGGGTGCGCCTATAGCCCAGCTCGTATTGTTTATCAAATGCAAGCGTATCGAATCGAGGGTGTATTTTGATTCAAGATCGAATATTACGTAGCCGATGCCCGAGGGTGCGTTTATCATAGAGGGCTCTGCGGTGGAATTGTAGTAGAAACTGAACCAATTTGCCGCGGGGTTGTTGTTCAAATGACTCATTGCGTTACCGTCGGTAAGCTTGGCATAATACATGGTAGTCTCTCCGCAACCCGAAAGATCGTATGCTCTGCTCAATAAAAGGTTTTGACTTCCTGTTTCGCTGTCGGAACCGTCATCCGACCCGTCATCCGACCCGTCGTCCGACCCGTCTTTGAGCTTACCGATTGCCGCTTCACCGCAAAATACAAAGTTTGCCGTGCTGTTGATAAAGGTGTATTTTACGTATCTTGCCGAAACCCCTTCGGTGATATACTCGATATATGCGGATATTCCGCTGTATTGAAGCTGCGGCTGAGCAAGCAGCTTAAAATCGGTTCCGTTGTCTGAAATGTATATTTTGACGTCGTCGGCAGGAACACCGATACCGTGGTTGTTGATGTTGCTGAACTGAATAAAGAAGTGTGTAAGGTTGGATATCGATTCCTCAAGATCGACAGTCACACTCATTCTTCCGTCGGAATCGACGAGAGTGTTGTGATATCCGTGCCAATCGGTATCATAAGCGCTTGATCCCAATTTACCGTCGGTAAGCTCGGTTCCGTCGATGTCCTGATAACCGACAGTTCCGTCGCCCGTATAGGGCTGTGTTGCCGTATAGGTCTTTCCGATGGATACCCAATCGACGTCAGCAGACAGATCGAATCCACCCATTCTGTACTTATCTATATCGGATTGTGTCAGCGTGCCCTTGGCATACTTGTAGGTTAAGTCGTATATTGATCGCGCTATCGATGTTCCGTATTGCCATGCAGAATAATAAACACCGGTCTTGCCGCCCTGATAATACATTTTTATCGTGTCCATAGCGCCGCCCTGCAGACATCCCTCGAGATAATCGAGATATCTGTCGTAATACTCGGTGTCGGAAAATACACGGTGATCCAGCTCTATTTCAACACACATTCCGTTTGATTTTGCGGTGGAAACACAGTTTGATACACGGCTTTCGTCGGCGGTCGTTTGCCAAAACATATTCGGCTGATAGCAGGCGACGTCAAAGCCCAGAGTCTTCCATTTTGCATAGCCGTTTGCATTGTAATAGGGTATCCAAATAAACTTTAAACCAAGCGAGTGCAGATATTCCGATGCATATTGGAACAGCTTGGTATCCTCGCTTGTGTAGGTTTTGGAAAGGTATTCCTCAAGCCAATAAAAACCGACAAGCTCAAGATTTTCGTATCCCGCCGCGTTATACAATTTGATCTGCTCGTCTATCATCCATTTTACAGCGTACTGCCGGTCGCTGTATCTGTTAAAATTAAGAGATTTTCCGCCGAGCGAGCCAAAACTCGAGCCGGCTTGCTTTGCGGGGTAGAGAATAGTAAAGAATACACCCGCCTTTTCATCGGGCGCGTTAAGAGCGGTCTTTGCCTGACCGAATGCGGTATCGAGCGCATTTACGTTTGCGTTTTCGTAAAACGTATCCTCGATATAGGTCGTCCAGTCCTCTGCAAGTGTGGGGTTGGAGCTACTGTGATGCAAGCTTGCGCCCGTGGTTCCGTAGGTATTGCAGGGGAGGAAGAGATAGCTGTCAAAGAAGAAATCCTTTACAGAGCCCTTTTCGTCGTAATATGCAACGTAGGGCATAAAATCCTCGGCATAATGACGGCCGTTGTCGGTTCCGTTCGGGTTCCATGTGTAAGTAAGACAAAGGTTTTCGTAGCCGCCCATATCCGACGGATCGGGGAAGGCGGCGCTTGCGGTCATCGGCGAAACGATAACTGCCGTCGCAAGCATAATTACGGCGAGAAGTACGGTTGTCAGCTTTTTCATAATTTCTCCTTATCAAGTGTTGATAAACCTTCAATAATAGGTATACGGATAGAAAACGGTGAAAATCGGTATAACTAAACATTTTTGTGCGTTTGCTTAGAAGTACTAATTTGTATTATATCATAAAAAAATATTTATGCAAGAACATTTTTTGTGCTCTTTGCAATCGACGGATGAAACGCCCGAACGGTTTTCAAAGCCGAGTGCTTTTTGTGGATATATTTAGTTATTTCTTTTCTTGTATTTATTGACATTTGGCATCTGCGGTGATAAAATATACTGAATATATTTAATGTGAAATCCGCGGAGGAAATAACTATGGCTTTCAACAAACCTATTTTCAAAGGAACTGCAACCGCACTCATCACTCCTTTTAAGGACGGTGAGGTTGATTATAAAGCACTTGAGAACATACTTGAATTTCAGATAAACGGCGGTATCGATGCTCTTGTTGTCTGCGGCACCACCGGCGAACCGGCTACTCTCGATGACGATGAGCACAGACGTGTTGTCGAGTTTGCCGTCGAAAAGGTAAATCACCGCGTTCCCGTTATTGCGGGTACCGGCTCCAATAATACACAGTATGCGGTAGAACTTTCACGCTTTGCCGAAAGAGCGGGTGCGGACGGCTTGCTGCTTGTAACTCCGTACTATAACAAATGCTCGCAGAAGGGCATCGTAAGCCACTTCAATACGGTTGCCGATTCGGTAAATCTCCCCTGTATCGTCTATAACGTACCCGGCAGAACCGGATTTTGCATTTCTGTCGATTCCTATAAGCAGATCGCACAGCACGATAATATCGTTGCTACCAAGGAGGCAAGCGGAAACCTTTTGCTTATGATGGAGGTTTTGGAGGCGTGTGCCGGCAAGCTCGATATGTACAGCGGTGACGATCAGCAGATAGTTCCGCTTATGTCTATGGGCGCTATCGGTGTTATTTCGGTGTTCTCCAATATTATGCCTGCCGAGGCGCACCGCATCAGTCAGCTCTGCCTTGACGGCGATTTTAAAACCGCGGCATCGCTTCAGCTTAAGTATCTCCGCTTGATGAACGGATTGTTTATGCAGGTCAACCCCATACCCGTCAAGACTGCGGTTGCAAAAATGGGATTCTGTAACAACGAATTCCGTATGCCGCTTTGTCCTATGGATGCGGCCGATGACGAAAAGCTCTTTGCGCTTATGCGTGAGCAGGGCTTGTGCAAATAAAGCCAAAGGAAAACGTTATGAAGATAATTGTAAACGGCGCTTGCGGAAGAATGGGCAAAGAGGTTATTGCCGCCGCAAAGCTTAAAGGAATGGAAATCGCTGCCGCTGTAGACAAATTCGGCACACCCGATTTTGACGATATACCTTTTTACAGCTCGCTTTGCGAGGTAAAGGAAAAGGCGGACGTTTTGATAGATTTTACTCATCACACCGCTGTTCCCGAGATCTGCGATTTTGTTCGCGGAACGGGTATTGCAAGCGTGGTTGCTTCTACCGGACATACCGAAAGCGAGCTTGCTATGCTGCACGCACTTTCCGAGGAGTATCCCGTGTTTTATTCGCGCAATATGTCGCTCGGTATCAATTTGCTTATCGATCTTTGTAAAAGCGCTTATAATGCGCTCGGCGGCGACTGCGATATAGAGATCATCGAGAAGCATCATCGCAACAAGCTTGATGCTCCCAGCGGAACAGCGCTTATGATCGCCGAGGGTATAGCAGAGCTTATGCCCGAGGGAACCGAGTTTGTGACCGAGCGTGCATCGCGCCGCATGGTCCGCCCCGATAACGAGATAGGCATTTCCTCTGTACGTTGCGGCGGCATTTTCGGTGAGCACGAGGTGCTTTTGAGCCGTAACGGCGAAACTGTCAGCTTAAAGCACACCGCCGAGAGCCGTGCGCTTTTTGCCGAGGGTGCGGTAAAGGCGGCATCCTATATTGTAAATAAAGAAAAAGGACTGTATTCGATGAGGGAACTTCTTGCCGAATCGGTCAATTCGTAAATAACGATAAAAATGCAACGGCAGTTGCATTTTTGTTGACAAAAGTCTTTCCCCTTGAAACGAAAGGAATATCCCGGTTATGAATGAAAAATTCAACATAGAGGTGCTTGCCGATAAGCTTCGTGAGCACTCTGCGTTCGATGAAAAAATGTATACAAAATACGGCGTTAAGCGCGGTCTGCGTAATCCCGACGGCACGGGTGTGCTTGCGGGTATTACCCGTGTGAGTAACGTTCACGGCTACGTTATTAACGAATACGAGCGAGTCCCCTGCGAGGGCGAGCTGTTTTATCGCGGTGTTGATATAAACGATATCATCAACGCTACCGATAAGCACGACAGATTCGGTTATGACGAAGCATCGTGGCTGTTGCTTTTCGGCTCGCTTCCCACACAGGATGAGCTTGATTTTTACGATACCATTATGGACGAGTACAGCGATCCGCCCATGTCCTTTATCGAGGATATGATAATGCGTGCGCCCAGCCCCGACATAATGAACAAGCTCGCAAGAAGTGTGCTTGCGCTTTACAGCTATGATGAGAATCCCGACGATAACTCTATCGATAACGTTCTTCGTCAGTCTCTTATGATAATAGCCCGTATGCCGATGATAATGACAGCGGCATATCAGGTCAAAAAGCGTTATTACGATAACGAAAGCTTTTTCCTCCATTCACCGATCCCCGGTCAGAGTATGGCAGAGAATATACTCTCGATGCTTCGCTTCGACCGCAAATTCACCCGCGAGGAAGCAAAGCTTCTTGATAAATGTCTTATTCTTCATGCCGAGCACGGCGGCGGTAACAACTCTACCTTTGCCGTACGCGCGCTCACCTCGTCCGGCACCGATACGTTCTCTGCGATAGCCGCAGGTATCGGCGCGCTAAAGGGACCACGCCACGGCGGCGCTAACATAAAGGTTATGAAAATGCTCGATGGCATCAAGGAGAACGTTCGTGATTATAAGGACGATGATGAGGTCAGCGCATATCTCCAAAAGCTGTTGAACCGCGAAGCAGGTGACAGGAGCGGACTTATCTACGGTGTGGGACACGCTGTTTATACCTTGTCCGATCCGCGTGCGACGATACTTCATAAGGCGGCAGAGGAGCATTGTGATATGTTTGGTATGCGTGAGGATTTCGAGCTTTTACATTCTGTCGAGCGTTTGGCTCCCGCTTTGCTGCAGAACAAGATGCAGGACGGCAACGCGATCTGCGCAAACGTCGATCTTTATTCGGGACTTGTTTACCGTATGCTCGGCATCCCCGAGGAGATGTTTACTCCTTTGTTTGCTATTGCGCGTCTTTCGGGCTGGTGTGCGCACCGACTTGAAGAAATTATTACCTGCCGTCGCATAATGCGCCCTGCGTACAGAACCTTCCACGGCAGATTGCCTTATATCGAGATCGAAGACAGAAAGGGTATATAAAATGTCCGGATTGACTATTGCACAAAAAATAATTAAAAATCACCTTGTCGAAGGCGAGATGATAAAGGGCTCGCCTATAGGACTTCGTATAGATCAGACACTCACTCAGGATGCAACCGGCACCATGGCTTATCTGGAGTTCGAGGCGATGGGTATTCCGCGCGTAAAGACCGAGCTTTCGGTTGCATATATCGACCATAATACCCTGCAAAACGGCTTTATGAACGCCGATGACCATTTGTATATCCGCACCTGCGCAAAGAAATACGGACTGTATTTCTCGCGCCCCGGTAACGGTATCTGCCATCAGGTGCATCTGGAAAGATTCGGTGTCCCCGGAAAGACTCTTATCGGCTCGGACAGCCATACCCCCACAGGCGGCGGATTGGGTATGCTCGCATTCGGTGCGGGCGGTCTTGACGTTGCCGTTGCAATGGGCGGAGGCGCTTATCATATCACAATGCCCGAAATGGTCAGAGTAAATCTTACCGGCAAGCTTAACGATTGGGTATCCGCAAAGGACGTTATACTTGAGGTGCTTCGCCGCTTAAGCGTTAAGGGCGGCGTGGGCAGAATTATCGAATACGGCGGAGAGGGCGTGAAAACGCTTACTGTTCCCGAGCGCGGAACCATTACCAATATGGGTGCCGAGCTGGGTGCATCCACCTCGGTGTTCCCCTCTGATGAAAACACCCGTCTTTTCCTTGCGGCGCAGGGAAGAGAGGATCAATATGTTGAGCTAAAGGCAGACGACGATGCAGAGTACGATCTTGTTATAGATATCGATCTTTCCTCGCTCGTTCCCGCTGCGGCTTGCCCTCACAGCCCCGATAACGTAAAATCTATCGAGGAAATAGGCAATATCAAGGTCGATCAGGTTTGCATCGGCTCTTGCACCAACTCCTCGTTTGTCGATCTGATGAAGGTGGCTCACATCTTAAAGGGTAAGACGGTTCACGATAACGTTTCGCTTTCTATCGCTCCCGGCAGTAAGCAGGTTTATAATATGCTTGCCGAATGCGGCGCTTTAAGCTGGATGATAGATGCAGGTGCAAGAATTCTGGAGAGTGCCTGCGGTCCCTGTATCGGTATGGGACAGTCGCCTCAGTCGGCGGGTGTTTCTCTGCGTACCTTTAACCGTAACTTCTTGGGAAGAAGCGGCACCAAGGATGCACAGGTCTATCTTGTCAGCCCCGAAACAGCGGCGATATCGGCACTTACCGGCGTACTCACCGATCCGAGAACGATAGGCGAAATGCCCGAGATATCTATGCCCACCCGTTTTATGATAAACGACAATATGGTCATAAAGCCCGCATCCGTTGAGGATGCCGTTAACGTTGAGGTCGTTCGCGGTCCCAATATCAAGCCCTTCCCCGAGAGCAGACCTGTCGAGGCGAATATCGATTGCGAATGTATACTTAAGGTCGGCGACAATATCACCACCGACCACATTATGCCCGCAGGCGCAAAGATATTGCCTTACCGTTCCAATATTCCTTATCTTTCCAACTTCTGCTTTGAGGTTTGTGATGAGGAATTCCCCGCAAGAGCAAAAGAAAAGAACGGCGGTATAATCGTCGGCGGCGAGAACTACGGTCAGGGCTCTTCCCGCGAGCACGCGGCGCTTGTTCCGCTTTATCTCGGCGTTAAGGCGGTCATTGCAAAGAGCTTTGCACGTATCCACGCGGCGAATCTTGTAAATGCAGGCATTTTGCCTCTTACCTTTGCAAATGCAGAGGATTATGATGCGATCGGATTAGGCGATAAGCTGGTTCTTTCCGACGTGCGTGATTGTATAAAAGAGGGCAGAGATATTGTGCTTAATGCCAACGGCAAGGAGATCAAGCTCGTTTCCTCGCTTTCGGGCAGAGATATCGAGATAATCCTCGCAGGCGGCTTGCTGGAGTATACTAAGCAGGCGTAATGTCGGCCCCAAAATCGCAGATTTTGGGGACTCTGAATCAAACTCGGATGACCTTTTGATCAGGGTGACAGCCCGATGATGTTTTTATAAGGATATTATCATATTAAAAGTTTTTGGAGATTCTTAAGAACCTTTTTTCAAAAAGGTTCTTAAGTAAGTTCTCGTAAAAAGGAGAATAAACATGGCAAAAATACAGATGAAAACGCCGCTTGTCGAGATGGACGGCGACGAGATGACAAGAATTATCTGGAAGCAGATAAAGGATATTCTTCTTCTCCCGTATATCGATCTTAAAACCGAGTATTACGATCTCGGCTTGGAGCACCGCAACGAGACCGACGATCAGGTTACCGTCGATTCGGCAAACGCCACCAAAAAATACGGCGTTGCGGTTAAATGCGCTACCATTACTCCCAATGCGGCAAGAATGACCGAATATAATTTAAAAGAAATGTGGAAGTCGCCCAACGGTACTATCCGCGCTATTCTTGACGGTACTGTTTTCCGTACTCCCATTATCGTAAAGGGTATTCCGCCTTATGTTCGCAATTGGACAAAGCCGATCTCTATAGCGCGTCACGCATACGGCGATATCTACAAGGCAACAGAGATGAAAGCGCCTGCGGGAAGTAGGGCGGAGCTTGTTGTTACTTCTCCCGACGGAAAAGAGACACGTGCGCTTATACAGGATTTTAAGAGTGCGGGTATAGTTCAGGGTGTTCATAATATCGATAAGAGCATAGAGGGCTTTGCAAGAAGCTGCTTTAACTATGCGCTCAGCACAGGTATGTCGCTTTGGTTCTCCGCAAAGGATACTATCAGCAAGACCTACGACCACAGATTTAAGGATATTTTTGCCGAGATCTACGAGAATGAGTATAAAGAGAGGTTCGAGAAGGCGGGAATTGAGTATTTCTATACCCTTATCGACGATGCGGTTGCTCGCGTAATTCGCTCGGAGGGTGGATTTATCTGGGCGTGCAAGAATTATGACGGCGACGTTATGAGTGATATGGTTTCGACAGCATACGGCTCGCTTGCGATGATGACGAGCGTTCTCGTTTCGCCCGACGGAATTTATGAGTACGAGGCGGCACACGGTACGGTTCAGCGCCATTATTACAATCATCTAAAAGGATTGTCTACCTCGACCAACTCGGTTGCGACCATTTTTGCTTGGACCGGCGCACTCCGCAAGAGAGGCGAGCTCGATGGTATCGACGCGCTTTGCGAATTTGCCGACAAGCTCGAGAAGGCATGTATCGACACTATCGAGAGCGGCGTTATGACCAAGGACCTTTATCTTATTTCCACACTCGAGAATAAGACGCAGGTCGATACAACGGGATTTCTTAACGCTATCGCATCACGTCTTTAATTAAATAGCTATAATACCGCAGGAAAAACACCTGCGGTATTGACTTTTAGTGGTAATTGTTGTATAATCTAAAAAACAAAAACTCACCACGGAGGAAGCATCGTGGATATAAAAGATATATTTGCCGTATGTAATATAGTTCTTACGGCGGCTTTTGTTATTTGCTATCTCTATCAGTTTTTATATATCTTCTGGGTTTTTCTCGGCAAGGATAAATCCAGACCGGTTCAGAGCGACAAGCTCAACAAATTCGGCGTTGTTATCAGTGCCCGCAACGAGGAAAACGTTATCGGCCACCTGCTCGAGAGTATTAACCGTCAGGATTATCCCAAGGAGCTTATCAAGATATTCCTTATCGCCGATAACTGTACCGATAATACCGCACAGGTGGGCAGGGATCACGGCGCGATAGTTCTCGAGCGCAACAACAAAGAGCTTGTCGGTAAGGGATACGCACTCGATTTTCTGTTCAAGAAGCTGCTTGCCGAAAATGACGATTGCGATGCTTACATAGTTTTCGATGCGGATAATCTTGTTGATAAGAATTTCGTCAAGGAAATGAATATCAACTTCAACCGCGGATATACCGCACTTACCAGCTACCGTAACTCTAAGAATTACGGCACGAACTGGATCACTGCGGGCTATTCGCTTTGGTTCTTGCGCGAGGCGAAGTATCTTAATCAGGCAAGAATGAAGTTCGGCACCTCCTGCGCTATTTCGGGCACGGGATTTTGTGTAAGCCGTAAGATCGTCGAGGCGAATGATGGCTGGAAGTATCATCTGCTGACCGAGGATATCGAATTTTCGGTAGATATGGCGATACGCGGCGAGCAAATTGGTTACAGCGGCGGCTCTATCGTTTATGACGAGCAGCCCGAGACATTTAAGCAATCGTGGAATCAGCGTTTGCGTTGGTCAAAGGGTTTTTATCAGGTGTTCGGCAAATATGGCGCAAAGCTGTTCAAAAACATATTCAAGGGTTCCTTTGCCTGCTACGATATGTTGATGACGATTTTCCCCGCGCTGATGTTTACCATACTTTCGGTGCTTTGCTGTATCGGTGAGTTTATTTACGGTATTACCGTTTTTGCAAAATTCCCGTTGTTTTCGGTGTTCTTCCAGTTCTGTCTGGTTCCGGTGCTGTTCTTCAGTTCTATCATCTATATGCTGATTTTCATCGTCGGATTCATTACTCTGATGACCGAGTGGGACGTTATCGATTGTCCTTCCGGTAAGATGATAAAATATCTTTTCACCTTCCCGATCTTTATGCTTTCCTATTGCCCGATAGCAATAGCCGCGCTCTTTAAAAAGGTCGAGTGGACTCCTATCACTCATAGCGTGACCAAGTCTATCGACGAGGTTCAGCCGGTTGAGGATACTACCGACGGAGAAGAAAAATGATTTGAAATCACCCAATGCGTTTCGCCGAGTTATCACGCTCTTGTCGATTACGGTTGGGTGATTCTTCTTTTTTGTTATAATAGTACATACTGTAAAATACAAATGGATATCAGAAAGGATCCGCTTTTATGAAAAAAATATTTTCGTTGTTGATCGCAGTTATCATATTGTTTGCGGTGTTGCCCTTTTCGGCATTAAACACAACTGCGGCAACGGTATCGCAGGTAAGACAGGATGTAGTGGATTACGTGTATAAAATGGCTACCGTAAAATGGGTTGCCGGCGCGACATTCTCTACATATCAGGGCGGAACCTATTATTCCGGTAATACATATTACGGAATTCCGTATTCTTGGTCGAGCAGTATCGGAATCGTAGATTACGAATCGTTTATCACAAAAGCAGGCACGAGCAAAAAAATCTCTGCGGATATCGGCAGAAACGACTGTATTTCCATGATTTTAAGTGCATACAGCAAGGTCGATAGCGGAGTTAAGGTCAGCGGTCAGAGCACCTCAAGCATAAAGCCGGGCAGTAACAATATAGTAAAGGTCGGAGATTATACTTATACGACCAACAAAAGCACTACCTGCAGCACAAACGGTCAAAGCGTAATGTATGCCGCGTACTCAAAGCTTCAGCCGGGTGATTTGATCGTTAAAGACGGACACGCTGTGTTTGTTGTTTCGGTAGATGCGACAAACAAAAAGCTCACGGTAATCGAGCAAACGGGTGCAAACAAGTACTATAACACCTCGACCAAAAAATGTACAGATGCCTCCTCGGCAAGTGCGCGTAATACCACGTGGGATATTAATGATACGTTGTCTTTTTCGGTTATTTATAATGCGGGATATATTCCTCTTACCTGTAAAGCGCTTGCGAATAATACCGCATCTCGAATCAGATATACCTTTAGCTATAACGCAAACGGCGGCAGCGGTTCCGTAAGCAGCGGTTATGCATATAACGGCGGCGGATATACGATCGAGAATAACGCATTTACACGTGCGGGTTATACCTTCAGCCATTATACCGTAAAGCGCAGCGATAACACCTGGTACGTTGCGGGAACGGGCTGGCTCACCGAAAGCGAGATCGCTTCGGGCGGATATACAAAACGTCCTTACACTCCCGGCACGCTGTATACCATCAACGATTCCTGGACCGGCGGGGCTACTACTGCGTTTTCATATACGTTTTACGCCGAGTGGGTTCCTGCGGAGTATAAGGTTTTTGCATACGAAAATCACAGTCAAAAGAACTATATTTTAGACAGCGCCTTTGTAAACGGCTTGGATACGGCTGCGTGGTATAGCCGCGATACATCGGTTTCGACTATCTCGTGCGATACCTCTGTTAAGCGTGTGTCGGATTGCAATACGCTGAAAATAGTTAATACGTCGGCGGGCTCAAGCGGCAAGGATCTGGCGATACCGACCTCCACTAACGGAAATGTAAAGGACAACGGATATAACGGCGACACCAAGAATATGACACTCAGCTTTTGGGCAAAATCCTCCAAAGCGGGCACGAAAATATATTTCCGTTGGGGTTATCAAAGCGAGTACAGAAGTGTTACACTCAGCACCGAATGGACGTATTATACCATCGCTATGAACAAAACCAATAACGAGGGCTATTATATGCATCCGTATGTGGATAGCGCGGGAACGGTCTGGGTATCCGAGCTTCAGTTAGAGGACGGAACCTCTGCAACCTCTTTTGTAAACGAAAGCGGCAAAAAGCACACATTTTATGCTACATATGAAAGCACGTATGCCGATCTGCCTACACCCGTTAAGGACGGCTATGTCTTCGACGGCTGGTATACTGTTAATACTTCTAACGGAGCTTCGCAGAGGATAGACAGCAGCACGGAGGTTTTGCCGTATAACCTTTGCCTGTATGCACGCTGGTCAAACGGATCGCTCGGCGATGTTAACGGTGACAAAACGGTCGATTCGCTCGATTACGTTATCGTTAAACGCTCCTGCTTTAATACCTACGAGCTAAGCGCAGGCGAATATAGCCGTGCAAACGTTAACGGCGACGATGAGATAAACTCTCTCGACTATGTTATTATAAAGCGCATCGTATTCGGCACGGCATCCGTTGCATAAATAATATCGGTTTGAAAAACAGACTCGAAGGGAAGTATATCCCACGAGTCTGTTTTTGTATTTTCAACATCCTGAACATTTGTTCTTGACAAACGTTTGTTCGGGTGATATGATGTTTGTAAGAACAAACGAAAAGAGAAGTAAGCTATGTATATGGGCCCGTCCGACGGTGGACAAACAATGAAAAATTCCAATTTTCATAAAAAAACAAATCTGCAAGCGCTTGCGGATAAACCGTTTCGGACGGTCTTGCATTGTGATGCAAACTCATTTTTCGCCTCCTGCGAGACAGCTCTGCATCCCGAATACGCAAACGTGCCGATGGCGGTTTGCGGAAGCGTAGAGGACAGACACGGTATTGTTCTTGCAAAAAACGAGCTTGCAAAAAAATATAATATCCGCACTGCCGAAACGGTGTGGGAGGCAAAGAAAAAATGCCCCTGTCTGCTTATAGTCCGCCCGACCTACAATCTTTACGGCGAAATGTCACAGAAAATGAATAAAATATTTTACGATTACACCGACCTTGTAGAGCCGTTTGGAATAGACGAAAGCTGGCTCGACGTAAGCGGATCGCTAAAGCTGTTCGGCAGCGGACGTGCGATCGCCGACGATATAAGAGCGCGGATAAGCAGGGAATTGGGTATAACCGTTTCGGTCGGGGTGTCGTTTAATAAGGTGTTCGCCAAGCTCGGAAGCGATTTGAAAAAGCCAAATGCAACGTCGATCATCCCGCCCGAGCGGTTTGCCTCTGTTGTCTGGCCGCTTCCGGTAAGCGCTCTGCTTTTTGTAGGACCGTCAACGGTGCGTGTGCTTGCGCGTATAGGGATAAATACAATCGGTGACCTTGCCTGCTGTGATAAGCAAACTGTCGAAAATGCGCTTGGTAAAAACGGCATTATGCTTCGGGAGTTCGCGCTTGGGCGCGATTTTGCCGAGGTTACGCCGTTTGGCTACGAGCCCGAGCCGAAATCGGTGTCAAACGGTATGACGTTTAGGTATAATCTTGCCAGCCGGCAGGATGTTTCGTTTGCCGTGACCTATCTGTCGATGTCGGTTGCCGAGCGTCTGCGCAAGCACGGGCGGTGCTGTAAGAACGTTGCGGTAACTATCCGCACGCCAGATCAGAATTCGATAAACCGCTCGGCCATGCTTGCGCATCCGACTTGCCTTTGGAAAGAAATATCTAAAAAGGCGTTGGATATAATAACATCAAGCATGCCGTCGGAGAAGGAAATATATTCGGTAACGGTGCATGCCGAAAAGCTGACCCGCGAGAACGAGTTTTTGTATCAACAGAGCTTTTTTTCGGATGAATGGGAGGAAAGCTACCGCAAAAGCCACTCGCTCGAATCGGCTGTGGATTCTATCCGCGCACGTTACGGGCGCGGTGCGATAAGTATCGCTTCGTCAATAAATAATCGCTTGGTTTAAAAAAATGCCGCCGCAGACACAATCGTCCTGCGGCGGATCTTGTTTATTCGTATTTGATACCGACCGATTCGGTTTTGTACTTGTCGGGGATCATAGGCGTTTCAAAAGCTGCTCTGTATGCGGCTTTTTTAAGCAGGTCTGCTTCGGATGCATCAAGCCCGCCGTTAAACGTGATCGCTCTCGGATCGGTTTTGAAAATCTTGGCAAGAATCGTTATCGCGGCTAAGTAGCTTCCGCTGTAAGAGGGGTGTGCAAGGTCCTCAAAGTAAAGCTCAATGCCGTTTTCCTCGCTTGAGTCGATATCGCGGAAGGCGAGCCCTGCGTGCGCGACCTCGATACCCAGCTCGCTTGCTATCGCCTCGTAAGCGGCGGCGATCATATAGGTCATGCTTTCGTTGGTCCAGCCGTTTTGTATAAGCGTGTCGCTGCCGTTTTTGCGGCTCCACGTGCCGTAGAGAACAGGGGTTGCGCCGTTGCTTCTCGCTTTTTTGATAAGCTTGCGCACCCCGTCGTAGAATTTGCCGGGATTGAGTATCGAGCAGGTGCTCTGCTCCTGAAGCACAACGAAATCGTATTTGCTTTCGCTAAGCGCCGCTTCTACCTGAGCGCCGACTGCATCATCGGCGTTGGCCGAATCAAACAGATACCAACCGCCCTTTGTCACGCGCGTTGCGGTGACATCATAGCCCAAGCTCTCGGCCGCCGAGGAAAATAACACCTCGGGCAGATCGTTGTAATAAGTGTAGCTGTTTCCGATAAAAAGTATGTTGTAATGCTTGCTTTTACAGAGCTCCATAAATAACTCCCGAGTTCAATATGCTTCCGGATATTTTTCTTCAACTATCGCGCTTCTTTCGGTCGTAAACGATAGCAACCAATCGTAATTGTCTTTGTCGGTGTATACCTTGTCCCAGCAGTTATGCTCAAGTGTAGGGAAAAGTATCAGCTCGGCATTTCCGCCCAGGCGATTGATCGCCTTTACCATTTCAAGACTCTCTATCGGATCAACGATAGTATCACGCACACCGTGGAAGGTGCGGATAGGCAGACCGACATATCTGTCGGCGATCCACTTCATACCGCCGCCGCATAGCGGCATAACGGCGGCAAACCAATCGGGGCGAAGCGATGCAAGCTCCCAGGTTCCGTACCCGCCCATGCTGTTGCCGGTAACATATACCCGCGCAGTGTCTATAAAATCAAGCGCGCGTGTGCAATCGACAAGATCGATCAGATAAGGCATAACCTCGTTCCAGTTGTTAACACTGCATAGCGGCGCCAGCAGGACGTATCCGAAATTCTTTCGGCTGTCCAGATGGATAAATGAGGGATAGCTTTTTAAAACTCCGAGATCGTTGCTTATCCCGCCTCTGCCGTGCAAAAACACTATCAGCGGGTATTTTTTGCCTGCATCAAAATCATCGGGATATGATATCAGGTATTTTATGCTTTTATATAACTTTTCCTCGGTCATATACATAACCCTCCGCTTTTATTAACGATTATAATATATCACCGTTCGGCGAAAAAGTCAATCCGCGTTGGTATGGATAAAAACGATTTGTAATATCGTAGGGCAGGAGCAAGCCCCTGCTGCCGAATCCCGCTCCGCAACTGACGATACATCTCGAGCGGAAAGCTATAAAAACAAGCGGAGTGAATTTCACTCCGCTGTTGATTTATAGTGCTTTCGGTATTCGCTTGGTGACATTTGATAAGCGTTTTTAAACATTTTGTTGAAATATACCGCATCGCTTATACCTACGGAATTTGCAATCGACGTGACGGTAGAGCTTGTTCTTAGCAGCAGCTCTGCTGCCAAGGATAAACGGTAATTATTCAAGTATGCAATAGGAGAAATACCTGTTTGCTTTTTAAATGCAGCAAAAAAGTGCGAGGCAGAAATATTTACGCTTTGGGCGATATCTTTAACGGTGATCTTTTCGGTATAATGATTCTCGATATAGGATACCGCTCCGACGATATAGGATGGAAATCGGTTTTGCTTTTCGGTACCGACCGATAAAAGCAGTTTTATTATTTGGTAGTAACAGACATATTTATCTCCTATGTTATCCGATCCGAAAAGTCTGTTGAATACAATATTCATTTCATTTTTTGCATGTTCGGGCAAAATGGTCGGAAAGCTGTAGATATCATCCAGATAATATGCATCATTGATCTTTACCTTGAGGAAGATCCATCTGCAGGTCATTCTGCCCGTCGCCGTATCGGCATGGTGGATAATGGATTGCGTTGCTTCCGATGGAGCAATAAAGAACCCTCCGTCGCCGGTGTTATCCATTTCGGCGTTGCCGAGCCCAATGCTGTATCTTCCTTCGACAGCTTGTACTATCGAGAGATACGGCAATACCTTGCTGTGATGTACTCCGTCGATGGTATAAGAGCTGAATCCGTTTGTGAAGGTATATTCCAAATCGATCTTTTTAATTGACACAATTATTCACCTCGATAGTATTATACTAAAAAACAATATGAATTTCAATGGTTATAATAGTATTTGCTTGTTATAATAGGAACGAGGTGATGGTTTGTGAAGTTTTTTGCCGTAAACGGAGAAAGACCGATAAGGTTAAGCGAAAAAACCAGAAGATTTGCTTTTGACTCGTTAAATCATAAATACGGAATAGATACCTGTAAAACCCCCGACATATCTATGGATGACATCGAGGGCTTTGAAAAGCTGCCCGCGCTCGAAAAATATAATATAGGAATCAAGCGTATTGTAACCGAAGCGCCTATTCGTATATGCGAGGGCGAAAAGATCAGCGGCGCGGCAACGCTCGGCAGTGCAATAAGACATATTGTCCCCGTGACCTATAACGGCAGTGCGCTTTTCAGCTCGGCGAGCCACTTGACTATAGATTTCGAGACGGTTCTGAAAAAAGGTATAAACCACATACGGACACAAGCAACAGAAGCTTTGGAGAGATATAAGGGCACGGGCAAAGAAGCATTTTTGAACAGTTGTCTGCATTGTATTGATTGTATGGAGATCTGGCGCGGCAGATATCTGAACGAACTAAAGAAAATGCCTGAGTATCTCTCTAATTACGAGAATTTGAAAAACGTTCCTTTCGATCCTCCTGCGAATTTTTATGAGGCAGTTCAAAGCTTATGGTTTACCTTTGCGTATACCAGACTTTGCGGCAACTGGCCGGGGATCGGAAGAATAGATTATCTTTTGGGAGATTATCTTGAAAGGGATTTTAAAAACGGAACTTTGTCTGTTGATGAAGCACGCGAAATATTGGCTCATTTCTTTATTAAGGGCTGCGAATGGGTAAAAGGCGGTAATTACGGCAGCGGTGATGCTCAACATTATCAGAACATCCTGCTCGGCGGTGTGGATGAAAACGGCAACGAGGTTACAAATACAGTTACTTATCTCATATTAGACGTCTTGGAGGAGCTGGGAATAAGTGATTTTCCCACCACCGTGCGTATTAATAAAAATACAAGTCAAAAATTGCTGACCCGTGTTGCCGAGGTAATACGGCTTGGCGGCGGTGTGATCGCTGTATATAACGAGGATTTGATAATTGACTCGCTTGTCAACTATGGGTACAAGCTCGGCGAAGCGCGGAAATTCGCAAACGACGGCTGCTGGGAGGTGCAAATTCCCGGTAAAACGTTTTTTACGTATATTCCGTTCGACGGTTTGCAGATTCTTCAAAAAAACACTCTGGATAATTACAGCGGCGCTGTAAGCTTTACGGATTTTGAATCTTTATACAACGCTTTTATAGGTGATTTGAAAAGTAGGGTAGAGGAACTTATCACCGAAAGAAACAGAAACGTATTTGTTGATACCGCGGCACCGACAAAGGATTGGGTATGGTATTCATCTACGCCGTGTACGGTGATTTCGCTGTTTGAGCAAGGATGTATAGAAAAGGGGCTCAGCTATTTCGAGGGAGGACCCGTGTATAATGTTGTCTCGCCACATATTGGCGGGTTGGCAGATATTGTGAACAGTCTGTACGCTATTAAAAAATTGGTTTATGACGATAAAAAGGTGACATTTTGCGAACTGATGAGCTCCCTGAAGAATAATTGGGAGGATAATGAGGTCCTAAGGCAGTATGCGCTTAATAAGTATTTGTATTTCGGAAACGATAACGACGAGGCAGACGTTATTGCAAAAAACATAATCGGCGATTTTGCAAAAATTTGCGATACGGTTAAAAGCGCATTTAAAACACCTGCGGGTATCAGTACCTTCGGTCGTCAATTGGAATGGAGCGTGCTCAGGCACGCAACCCCTTACGGAAAGTTGAAAAACAGTGTTCTTGCAGGCAACTGCTCTCCTACGCCGGGAACAGACAAAAAAGGAGCCACCGCTATCATAAAATCGTTTTGCAAGGCGGATTTGAAATACGCCGTCTCCGGTGCTGCTCTTGATATCAAGCTCCTGCCGTCTGCCGTTAATAACGAGAACGGAGTAGAGAGCATCGCCTCGCTTATTCGCGGATTTGTGACACTTGGCGGACATTTTATGCAGTTGGATATTGCCGATGCGTCACTTTTAAAAGCTGCTCAGGAGAATCCTGAGGATTATCAAAGTCTTTCGGTTCGTGTTTCGGGCTGGAACGCACGTTTTGTTACACTCAATAAAGAATGGCAAGATATGATCATTGCTCAAACGGGAAGTGAGTTATAATGCTGATCAGCGATATACAACGGTTTTGTATGCACGACGGTCCCGGTATAAGAACGACAGTGTTTTTCAAGGGATGTCCTCTTAGCTGTGAATGGTGCCACAATCCCGAAACTCAAAGCTTACAAAAAGAAATATTGTTTTATAAAAGCAAATGTATTAATTGCGGTGCTTGCAACTCCTGCGAAAAACAAGAGTGTGTTGCCTGCGGTGAATGTGCAAAAAACTGTCCCACAAACGCCAGAGAGGTCGTGGGACAAGAATATTCGCCCGATCAGCTTTATGAGCATTTGCAAAAAGACGTTGCTTTTTACGGCAAAAACGGCGGTGTTACTTTTTCGGGCGGCGAGTGTATGCTGCAAATAGATCCATTGACGAAAACACTTAAAATGTGTAACGAAAACGGTATACATACTGCCGTTGATACCTCGGGACACGTGCCGTTTGAGAGCTTTGAAAAAATTTTGCCTTATACCGATTTGTTTCTTTACGACGTAAAGCTGTTTGACCCCGAAAATCACAAAAAATATACCGGCGTAGATAATGAATTGATTTTCAAAAACCTGAAAAAGCTGTTTGATGCAGGTGCGGAAATATGGATTCGTATTCCTGTTATTCCGTCGGTTAACGACAGCATAGAGGAAATGCAAAAAATAAAGAATTTTTTAGATAGGTGCGGTTTCCCCGAAAGGATAGAGCTGCTGCCGTATCATCCTATGGGCGAAAGCAAATGCTCTGCGCTTGGGAAATCACAACGTATATTCGAAATACCGAGCTCGGAAAAAATGAAATTGCTCGAAGAAGTTTTTGTTGGGTAGTGTATAGCGTGGCGGAAAAAGCAAAAGCGGAGTGGAATTCACTCCGCTTTATATTATCTAAAATTCTTATGACAATTTTGTTTCAAAAACGTTTTGATTTCACAGCTATCTTTATCTTCGTAATATCTAATCAAAAGCTTCTTAAATTCGGGTACCTTTGATTCGGGAATAACAAGCAAACCGCCCGCTTTGGAAATTAAATAGTGATTTGCGAAAATTACCGATGCCCGTTTATTGCCGTCGTTGAAAATCTGCGTTCTCATACAGTATAAACAAAGTTCGATAGCAGTGTCTATCGGTTCCGCACTTGCATTTATAATAGATAAAATATTTTCAATAACAACGGTTTCAATGGGAAGTTGTGGAATGTAAGAAGTGCCGCCGATAGTTACAGGAACACCGCGGACTCTTCCGCCGTTTTCGAAAAAACCCTCATTTACAAGCTTTGCAATATGGCAAAGGATAGAATAATCGCTTTTTATCTGTAATACATCTTTATCTAAAATAAACTCCCAAGCGTGATTAAGATTTAATATTTTTTGCACATCAGTTGAGGTCACACCATTTACCTTGCCATTTTCAATAATATCCTCGGTCTGCGGAAAAGAGGTTGCAACTCCCTCTAAAACCGCCTGCTCGTAAATAGATAATTTCATATTAATTCGAGCAAAATCAAGGTTGAGCATTACATCAGGCGATAATTCGTTTTCAATAAATCCAATTTCAGCAAGTGCCTTTTCAAGCTTGCGAATTTGCTTTCGTAATTCCTTTGCCTCCGCATTGCCCCTAAGCAATAACTGATATAACGTATCCGAATATACGTCAACATAAGTAGAGGTTACTCGGCTACCGACTCGTTTGCGAACATATAAGTATTTACCGCTTTTATTTTCTTTGATTTCAGGCGTGCCGTCATAAGCCAATAAGTTAAGACGAGCATATAAATCTGCGCGCTGTTGCAACAACTCTCGTATTTCGAGATAGTTATTCATATCAAACTCCTTTTAGGGAACATTTCTTGAATTTATTATAATAATTGTTCCCTAAAATGTCAAGTGTATTCTTTTTCCAAAAAGTAAATATCAATCAGTATAAATCTACTTGTTTTACAGATACTAACAGTACAAATTTGTAAAGCAAGGAGATTTTATATATTATGAAAGCAACAGGTATTGTACGCCGTATAGACGACCTTGGTCGTGTTGTTATTCCGAAAGAGATTCGCAGGACGATGCGGATTCGTGAGGGAGATCCGTTGGAGATATATACCGAAAGTGACGGTAGTGTGGTTTTTCGCAAGTATTCGCAGATCGGGGAGATGAGCAGGGTATCGAGCGAGTATGCCGAGGCGATAAACAAATCAAGCGGTATACCGATAGCTATCTGCGACCGCGACAGCGTTATCGCGGTGGCGGGGGTATCGCGCAGGGAGTATCTTGAAAAGCCGATTTCAAGCGGACTTTCGGGCGTGTTGTCAAGCCGCAAGAGCTATTCTGCCGGCAGCGGCGGCGAGGTGACTGTCACCGACGGCGGCACCGAGGTAAGCTATCTTTCACCGATAGTTAACGAGGGCAACGTTATCGGCGCGGTAATGTCTTTGAAGCAAGAGGGAAAATCGCCCGACGGAAGCGAGAAAAAGCTTATTGATACCGGCGCGTATTTTATTTCCTCTCAAACAAACGTATAAAAAAATCGGGATATCTTCAAAAAAGATGTCCCGATTTTTTTATAGAGCATTTTGTATCAGCTGAATAACCACACCCGAGCCCGCGCCGATGATATAAATCAGAGCGAGGATAGTGAGGTTTGATTTCAACCCCTTGTTCACACGGAACAGAACGATAAGCCCCGCGCCTGCGGCGGCGCAAAGACCGGAGATGACCGAGCCCAAGCTGATTGCCGAATCGATGTACAGCCGCGCCAATATTACCGACGGCGCACAGGTGGGTATAAGCCCGATAAGTGCGGTAAAAAGCGGCTGGAAAATGCTGTCGGTAAGCATAAATTCCTGTAATTTTGCCTCGCCGATAAGGTCGATAACATATTCGAACAAAGCAGTTGTGGCAAAAAGGAAAAACCACACCGAAACGGTACGCTTTGCGGTACATTTGACGATCGATTTCCAATCGGTATGGCTGCAGCAGTGTTCCTCACCGATAAGCTCCTCATCCTCGCAGGAATCGTCGTGGTGATGACAGTGGTGACATTCCTCTTTGTCGGTCCTGCGGCGGATAATAAGGTCGATCATATAACCCGCAATAACGGCAACTGCTAATTTGATCGCAATTATTAAAAGTATATCCAAAAATCTTTCGGGTGTGGTGAGCAGTATAAGCAACGCCTCGTCCGAGGTCGAGAGATATATCGCAATAAGCGTGCCGAGCGTGATGACGCGCTTTGCATAAAAATTAGATCCGATCACCGAAAAGCCGCATTGAGGCACAATGCCGAGCAGAGCGCCCGCGATAGGACCTGTATGCCTTGCTTTTTCTATTATCGAAGAACTTTTTTCCTCGAACCTTGTTTCCAGAAACTCAAGCACAAGAAATGCAATTATGAGAAACGGAAGCATTTTCAGCGTGTCGAGCAGCGCGTGTTGAAGCGCGTGTATAATTTCGTGCATTGTTTTATTTCCCAAATAACTTGATAAAGTTATTATACAACTAACATCAAATTTGTCAAGAAAAAAGTGCCTCGCTTTTTGCAAGGCACTTTTGATATGCGGTTATTACGGAGATACTACGTTGGTATCGCCCAACGAGTTGCTTCCGGTTATAGTAAGCTTGGCACCGTTTCCGTCGGATTCGCGAACCGAAACGTCGCCCAACGAGTTGCGGATTTTATTCGTTACCATCCAATCGGCGGGGATATGAATATCGGTCTCGCCTAAGCTGTTCGAGATATCGAGGAAAAACTCGTCCTCGGAGGTTAGATTGTCGGTGTTCTGATAATAAACCGACGTTGCGCCGAGAGAGTTTTTGACATAGCTTTTTTTGATCTGCTCGGCATCGATAAATACGGTGTTTGTTGACAAGCTGTTGTTGTCCACCGATTCGAAGCCGTTATAAAGACGGTCGGTTTTTCTCAACCCGAAAAACTTATCGGTGCGTTTCTTTTTTGGAATGATAAAGTTTATTGCAACGCTTGCAAGCAATGCCGCAAAAATCACGAGCCAGTTGTTAAGAAAATCGTCATTGGGCATACCGCACCATTTTGCTATTTCCTTTTCAAGCAGGATGAACAAAAATGCAAGCGGAAAGAATATTCTGAATCTCTCGCGCAGGGATTTTCCGAAAAACACCTTTGAAATTATCCATGCTACGATAACCGAGCCGATAAGCAGCTTGTATATCGGCATTCCGAACAGCGATGCGCCGAAGCCCATCCCGTAAAATATCATCGCAACAGCCGCAATGAGCAACAAAACACCGATAAATACCTTTTGTACTCTTCCTGTCATTACCTTAACCTCATTTCATTGATTTTGTCTTTGAACGTCTTGTAATACGAGCGCGAAATATAAACCATTTTCGCGGTGTCGGGGAAATATGCCTCGCAGATCCCCGTTATGTCGCGGTGTATCGAGGATACCGCGTTTAAATTGATGATCGAGGATTTTGATATTCTCATAAAGCTGTTCGGCAACCGTTGCTCGAGCTCATAAAGCTTCAGATCGGAGTAATACATACGCTCCTTTGTATGCGCAACGGTCTTATTGCCCGACGTTTCAAAAAACAGGATGCTGTCTGTCCTGACGAAGTGGATGTTACCGTGCAGCTCCAGCTCAAGCTCGTTGCTTTCGTCGGATGACAAAAGCTTTTGCAAACGCAACACGTCATCGTTCATCTGCTTACAGCGGATGATAATCTCCTCGTCGTTATCGGGCGAGACGTCGATCTTCACCTTAAACCCCACGGCAACTCCTCCTTTCGATAATATTATAAATATCTTCACGCGCTTTGTCAAAGGTTTTGGGGTAAGTGGCAGAAATTTGCGGGTAAAATGTAAATAATCTGCGATTATGGTGTAAAGATACTTGCCAAAAATAAAAGCATGTGTTAAAATGATCGGGAACTTTATTACGGAGGTTATTATGGAAAAAACCGAAAAAATGTCTGCTCGTGAGTGGATGGAGAATATATGGTATCACTATAAATGGCTGATAATTTTCGGCGGTATGCTTGTTATCTTTTTGATTCTCAGCTTATCGCAGATATTTTCTTCCAAGGATCCCGACGTTAATATACTTCACGTCGGACCGATGTATATCTCGGCTACCGCAGCGGAACAGCTCGAGGCGACAATGGCGGATTTTGCCGAGGACTATAACGGCGACGGAAACATAAAGGTCGGTATACTTGACATAACCGTCAACAAGTTTGGAAACGAGGATGCCGGCATCGATCCTGTCAACTATGACCATAACAACAAGGGCCTTCAACGTTTTCAGACCGAGATACGCGCGGGTGATACCGTGATATATGCGCTTGATAAAGAATTTTTTGATGTTTGTATTGAGGAGGATTTGCTGACTCCTCTCGATGAGATCATAGACGATGCATATATGCCCGAGAACACTGTCGACGGTTACGGCGTTTATATGAAGGACCTGAAGGTAAAGGAGCTTAAGGGTTTTGACAGTATTCCCGAGACTGCGATCCTTTGTATACGTCGCTCGCCCGATAAAGACGATATTAAATATGGCAGAAGTATGGATACCTGGCGCGCCAACCGCGACACTTTTGTGAATATCATTAAATACGGACAGTAAATTTGCTATTGCAAAATCCGATTTGCTGTGATATAATGAATCTAATCGTTAAATAATCCGGAGGATTTTTAAAAATGAGCAACAAAGTTATTGCCAAGCAGAAGAAGACGATAATACTCAATTCGATTCTTTGCGTTTTCATTTTGGCCGCTATCTTATTTGTGGGTTGCGATAGTTATTTTCATCGTAACGATCCGTACAAAAGTTTTAAAGACAAATCTTTTGCGGAAGCATTTGCACAGGCACTCGGCAAAGAGAGCGTTCGCGACCTTACCGAGGAGGATCTCGACAAGGTACAGTCTCTCGTTTATTACTATTCTGTCGGTAACGATGCGCAGAATAACTATCAGACCTATGCATATCCTGTCGTTATGCTCGGCTATGAGCAGATGGCTAACGATATCATCGCAAACTCGCAGGAGGAACCCGCAGAGGGCTCTTATGTGGTTCTCAACTATCAGTTGACCGAGGCGGAGGATATTACCCTCTTTAAGAATCTTCGCGTATTGCGCACGTTTGACCTTGCGGAAGTTTCGAGCATGCAGCAGGGTTGCTACTATACCCAGCTTTACAACGCTTACGGTATGGGTACGACTGCTATTCCTTTCGATACACTTGTAGAAAGTGCAGCTCTTAAGGATCTTAAAAAGCTCGATCAGCTTTCTTCTCTTACCAAACTCGAGCAGATCTCGCTTCAGTATACCGGTGTAACCTCTCTCGAGGGCATCGACAAGTTTGAGAATCTTACCAAGGTGGATATCGGTAACACTCAGATCACCGATTTTGCACCCCTCTCCAAGTTGGATGCTCTTACCGACCTTACACTTGTACAGATGGGCGACCAGACTCTCCCCGAGACCGAAAAGACCGAGTCCGAGGATGATGAGGAAGAAAAGCACACTCATGTAGGTATCACCGACATTTCTGCGCTTGCATCGCTCACCAATATCAAGAACCTCAACATTTCGGGCAACTCTATTTCCGATATCAGCGCACTCAAGAATATGACCAAGCTCGAAACTCTTACCATGAACAGCAACTGTGTTGAGAATCTTGATGCACTTTCGGGCATCACCACTCTCACCGGCGTTTCGGCTATCAGCAACCACCTTACCGATATTGGCGGTATCAAGGATTGCGCAAATCTTGAGAGCATCTACGCAAGCGGCAACAAGCTCACCGATATCAGCGCACTTGCAAATTGCACAAAGATCACCGCTATCAGCGTTTACGATAACGAGATCACCGAGATCGGCGATCTTTCGGGACTTGCCGAGCTTACCACTTTTGATGCTTATACCAACAAGATCACCGATATCAGCAAGCTCGCCGGATGTAAGAAGCTCACCTCTATCAACGTTTACGATAACGAGATCACCACTATCGGCGATCTTTCCGAGCTTGATGAGCTTACTACCGTTTCTCTCTACAACAACAAGATCACCGACCTCAACGGTCTTAACGGCTGTGCTAAGCTCGCTACCGTCGAGGCATATAACAATCTCCTCGAGGGCAAGCTCGATCTTACCGAGTGCCCCGAGCTCACCACTCTTAACATCTACGTAGAAGAAGAGGATGAGGAAGAAGCAAAGGACGAGGACAAGAAGGAAGAAACCGAGGATACCTCCGACGAAACTTCCGAGGAAACCTCTGACGAATCGGCTGACGAAACCACTTCCGAGGAAGTAACCGAGGAAACCACTACCGAGGAGACTACCGACGAAGAAGTGACCGAGGAAGAATCCGAGGAAACCGTTGTGGGTCTTACCGAGCTCGTTATCAACGGTCTTAAGAAACTCACTACCGTTAATGCGGCAGGTAATGCCATCGCAACTATTCCCGAGATGGTTGACTGCGAAAAGCTCACTACTCTCGATCTTAGCAGAAATGCTCTTACCGAAGTAGGCAAGGTCGAGACCGGCAAGGCTCTTACCTCGCTCAGCCTTAGCGACAACGCTATTACCGATATCAGCGCGCTTAAGGATTCCACCGCGCTTACCACTCTTAACCTTGCGAACAACAAGATTACCGATATCAGCGCGATCGCAACTCTTACCTCGCTTACCTCGCTTGATCTCAGCGGCAACGCGGATCTTGATAAGCTCGAGGCACTTGACGGATTCCCGACAACCACCTCTCTCGATCTCAAGATCGTAGGCACCAAGGTTGCTGAGGATGAGGATGCCATTAAGGCACTTCAGGAAAAATTCACCACTATGAAGATTACCTACGTCGAAGAAAAAACAGAAGAAAATAAATAATTTCGTTGTTAATTAAAACAAGGGCTGCTGCGAAATGCAGCGGCCCTTAAATATTTTTTGGAGGTATACGTTATGCCGGATATGCTCGTAAAGCTTTATGAACTGCCCGACAGCACTGCACTTTATAAAAAGCTTGAATCTCAGGGTATAAAAATCATTCGCCCTATGACTCCTAATAAGACCAAGGTGGTAGAATGGGTGCGTGAGCATTTTCACGACGGCTGGGCAGACGAGATTTCTGCCGCTTTCACAAAATTCCCCGTAAGCTGCTTTATTGCATACGATGTAAACGAGAAGAAGATGCTCGGATTTGCGGGCTACGATTGCACCTACCGTGATTTCTTCGGTCCCACCGGCGTTGATGAAACTCAGCGCGGCAAGGGCATAGGAGGCGCACTTTTCCTTCGCTGTATGGAGGCAATGCGCGACGAGGGATACGGATATGCCATTATCGGCGGCGCAGGCCCTGTTGATTTCTACAATAAAGTAGCAGGTGCCACCGTGATCGAGGGCAGTGTCCCCGGAATTTACAAGGATCTATTTTAATTAATTTCAGAGGTATATATAATGAGCAAACTCAGAGCCGGAATCATCGGCGCGACCGGTATGGTCGGTCAGAGATTCATTACACTTATTGAGAATCACCCTTATTTTGAAATTTCCGCGCTTGCGGCAAGTCCCTCTTCGGCAGGAAAGCCCTACGGCGAGGCGGTAAAAGGACGTTGGAAGATGCAGACTCCGCTTTCCGATGCCGTTGCCGCTATGGAGGTTATCAACGCAGAGGATATTGATGCTGTCAAGGCAAAGGTTGATTTTGTTTTCTGTGCGGTAAATATGCCCAAGGAGCAGATCAAGGCGCTTGAGGAGGCATACGCAAAGGCGGAGATCCCCGTTATTTCAAACAACTCGGCACACCGCGGAACACCCGACGTTCCTATGCTTATTCCCGAGATCAATTACGCTCACAGCGCAATTATAGAGTCGCAGAAAAAACGTCTCGGTACCAAAAAGGGCTTTATTTCGGTAAAACCCAACTGCTCTATCCAGAGCTACGTTCCCGCACTCGAGCCGCTTCGTAAGTACGGCATCAAGGCGGTTAACGTTACCACGTTCCAGGCGATCTCCGGCGCGGGCAAGACCTTTGATACCTGGCCCGAAATGGTTGATAACGTGATTCCTTATATCGGCGGCGAGGAAGAGAAGAGCGAAAAAGAGCCGCTTAAGGTATGGGGCAAGATCGAGGGCGACGTTATTGTAAATGCAACTACGCCCGTTATATCGGCTCAGTGTATCCGTGTTCCCGTTGCCGACGGTCACCTTGCCGCTGTTTCGGTAAGCTTTGAGAATAAGCCCTCTGTTGAGCAGATCAAGAAGGATTGGGCGGAGTATGTTGGCGAGGCACAGCGATTGGAGCTTCCTCACGCACCCGAGAAATTCCTTACTTATTTCGAGGAGGATAACCGTCCCCAGACAGGGCTTGACCGCGATCTTTACGGCGGTATGGGTATTTCTATCGGACGTCTCCGCGAGGACACTATCTTTGATTACAAGTTTGTCTGCCTTTCTCATAACACACTTCGCGGTGCGGCAGGCGGCGCGGTTTTGGGCGCAGAGCTTTTGTACCGTCAGGGCTATCTCTATTAATTAAAAACATTAATAAATCAGTACCGTGTTTAAAAATGCGGTGCTGATTTTTTTATGTGATCGACACCGATTTACCCCGAAAAAGCCACGTCGGTATACGAATGCTGTAATAATAAGGATGCTTGCCTTTTTTGGTGAAAAAAGAGTCGCTTCGTGGCGTTAATTGTTGGCAATTTGTATTGCAATTCTTGGTATTTGTGTTATAATGGATTATGTAATGCTATGTCAATACAACAACACGAAATATATATAACGGAGATACGTAAAAATGGACAAGTCGGTTAAAAGCAACGGCGAATTTTATACCATTGATTTTTTGCATATTGCAAAGGTGCTTTGGAGCAAGATATGGATGATTTTGATATCATCGGTTCTTTGCGCCGCTATCGGTTTTTCGGTTGCCGCGTTTGTTATTGCCCCTAAATATGCATCCTCGGTAATGCTGTACGTTAACAATAGCTCATTTTCGCTCGGGAATACAAGCTTCAGCATCAGCCCGTCGGAGCTTACTGCGGCACAAAGTCTTGCTAAGACCTATATCGTTATATTAAAAAACCGTACAACGCTTAATCAGGTTATCGAAAAGAGCGAGGTCGATTACACCTACGAGGAGATAGATAAAATGATCTCGGCAAAGACGGTCAACGAGACCGAGGTGCTTCAGATAACCGTAGAGTCTACCGATCCCATCGAGGCAAAGAAGATCGCCAATTGTATCGCCGAGATACTTCCCGTAAGGATCGCGGAGATAATCGAGGGTGCATCGATGGAGGTGGTCGACGTTGCGGTTGTCGATAACAAAAAAATCTCTCCGAGTATAACCGCATTTACGTTTGTCGGATTTCTTTTGGGGCTTGTTGCCTCGGTAGTGACGGTTGCGGTTATCGCGTTGCTTGACGATACCATACACGATGAGGATTATATACTCCAGAATTACGATTGTCCCGTTCTTGCAAAGATACCCGATCTTGTATCTGCGGATGCAAATCCGTATTCGAACAATTTCCAAAACAAAAAAACGCTGTAACAGAAAGTCGGTGATGCAGAGATGAATAATACCAATCAAAACAAAAAATCGACTAACGTCGCCAAGCGTACCTTGCACAAGAATCTCGGTTTTACCGCGAACGAGCAATATAAGCTCTTAAGAACCAACCTTGAGTTTACCATCCCCGAGGACGTTAAATGCCCGATAATCGGTATCACGAGTGCAAATCGCGACGAAGGTAAGAGCACTACCGCTATCAACCTTTCCTACGTCTTGGCGGAGGGCGGAAAGCGTGTGTTGCTTATCGACGGCGATTTGAGAATACCGAGCATAGCCAAGAAAATGAATATCGAAAGCACTCCGGGACTTACCGATCTGCTTCTGGACAGCGAGTCGGGAGAACAAAACGGTGTGTTAAAGGCAAGGGTGCTCGATAATTGGTACGTGCTTCCGTCGGGTGTGCTTCCTCCCAATCCCAGCGAGCTTCTCGGCTCGCGCCGAATGGCATCGACGTTAAAGGTGCTTTCCGAGATGTTTGATTACATCATCATCGACCTGCCTCCCGTAAACGTGGTTTCGGATGCGGTTGCTGTATCTCCGTATATTACGGGTATGGTGGTTGTTGTTCGTGAGCATTACACCGAAAAAAAGGATTTCGAGCAATGCTTCCGTCAGTTAAAGATGTCAAACGTCAATATACTCGGATGTGTTATGAATCAATCGAACAATCGTTGCGGTAAATACAAAAAATACAGCAAGTATTACCGCTACGGTAAGAAATAAAAAACAAAAAAACAAAAAGCATTTGCGCAACGCGCACATTTTCGGCGCGTTTGCGATTTGGAAAGGAAAAGTAAAATGAAAAAGCTGTTTACTGTTTTATTTGCGGTTCTTTTGGCTTCGGTAATGTGCGTTAACGTGCTTGCCGCACCCAATAATTTTGTTTCCAGTCCCGAGTCGGATAACGATACCGTGCTTGAGGGCTCGGATAATCTCACCGAGGGCTGCGATGCAGTTGTCACTCTTACTTCGTTCGCAGACCGCCAAAAGCTCGATGATGAGTCTCGCAAGAATTTGGAGGATGCCCGTGATGCTATCGTCGGATCCGATAATTTGGCAGAGCTTTGCTCCGGCTTAAAGGATAAGACCGATAAGGATGTTTCGGTAACCGATATCTTTGATATAGACTATGCCGATTGCGATTCTCACGGCGATCACGACGGTTTTACACTGCGCATTAAGATCGGCTCGCTTGACGGTTTTGTAGGCGTTATTAATTACAACGGTAACGGCTGGGAGCTTGTTGATGCATCAGTCAACGAAAAAGGAGAGCTTGTTATCACTACCGACAAGACCGGCGCTTTTGCCGTTGTTGTCGAGTCCGAGCAGGACGATACCTCTTATCCCAACCAGACCGGCGATGATTTCAAATGGTGGATATATGCGGCAGTAATGGCTGTTTGCGTGGCTGCTTTGATCTTTATCGGAATCAAGCTCAAAAAATCGGAAAAATAATATGAACTCAAATCGCGGTTCACGAAATCGCCTTAAGGTATACGGCATTGTCTTTGCGATTGTCTTTGTGCTGTCGGCAGTCTTGCTGGTCATTGACCTGTTGGAAAACAAGTACGGATATTTTTCGGACGGCGAAGAGGAAATAAGCGCCGTTATCGATCGCAACGGAAAAAGGTATGCGTTTGATCAAGAACTTGAGAGTGTGCTTGTTCTCGGGCTTGACAGCTTTGATAACGATATCGATGACGATGCATACACAAACAGCAATCAGGCGGATTTCCTTGTTTTGCTTGTCTTGGATAACAATAACAAAAGCTATTCTGCCATTCATATCAACCGCGACACGATGACCGACGTTAATATACTTGGTCTCGCGGGTGAAAAGACCGGTGTAAAGGAGCAGCAGATCGCTCTGGCGCATACCTACGGAAACGGCGGAATGAAAAGCTGCCGCAATACCGCAGATGCCGTATCACATCTGCTTTACGGCGTAAAAATAGATCATTTTGCTTCGCTTACGATGGATGCGGTTGCCGTTATAAACGATTCTGTCGGCGGAGTTGAGGTTACGGTGAACGACGATTTTTCTGGCATCGACGATACTCTTGTCAAGGGCGAAATGGTTACGCTTATGGGCGAGCACGCGCTTAATTACGTTCGTACTCGTTACGGAATGGACGACAGCACCAATATTAAGCGTATGGAGCGTCAGCGAGAGTATATGACATCGTTGCTCGGCAAGGCGAGGGATGTCGCCACCGAGGATGCCAATGCCTTTGCCGATGCTGTTATACAGCTCGAGGGCAAGGTCGTTTCGGATTGCTCTGCGGTATATTTGCAGGACATAATGAAACGGGTTATCGACTATGAATTCAAGGGTATTTACGTCCCCGAGGGGAAAACCGAGGTCGGTGAAAAATATATGGAATTTTATCCCGATGCAGATTCGCTTGAAAATATCATTTCCGAATTGCTTTGTAAGCAGATAGAGGAATAAATAAAAACGGAGGAGAGGATCGATATGCAAAAGAACGGCAGAACATACGAAATCATCAAACGCATATTCGATATTTTCACCTCTGTGATCGGCTTGACCGTGTTGTTCGTTCCGCTTTTGATAGTTGCGCTTGTTATATTTATCGAATGTCCGAGCGTGTCGCCTATATTTGTTCAAAAGCGTGTGGGCAAAAACGGAAAAGAGTTTTGTTTTATGAAGCTTCGCACCATGGTGCCCGGTGCCGATAAAATGCTCGACCAGCTTCTTTCGGAAAACGAAATGGACGGGCCTGTGTTTAAAATAGAAAACGATCCGAGGATTACAAGATTCGGGCGTTTTCTTCGCAAGACAGGACTTGACGAGCTTCCTCAGCTGATAAACGTCCTCTGCGGTGATATGAGCTTGGTCGGACCTCGTCCGCCGCTTCCGCGTGAGGTTTTGCAGTATGATGAAAAGCATAAACAACGTCTTGCCGTTACTCCCGGCATAACCTGTTATTGGCAGATACAACCGAAGCGCAATACGCTTTCGTTTGAGCAGTGGATCGAGCTGGACCTGAAATATATACAGGAAAGAAGCTTAAAGACGGATATAAAAATACTTTGTAAAACCGTATTCGCGGTTATCGGTATGGAGGGAGTATAATGGCTCCGTGCGAAAAAAAACTGCGGATAGCAATGCTTGGGCACAAGCGTATTCCATCGCGCGAGGGCGGTGTGGAGATAGTTGTTGCCGAGCTCGCTTCGCGCATGGCGAAAAATGGGCACAACGTGGTTTGCTATAACCGCAAAGGACATCATGTCAGCGGCTCGGAATTTGATAATGAAAGACTTGATAACTACAACGGCGTAAAATTAAAATCGGTTTTCACGGTCGATAGGCGCGGCTTTTCTGCAATGACAGCGTCCGTTTCTGCCGCGATTCGTGCCGCGTTCGGAGGATTTGACGTGGTTCATTTTCATGCCGAGGGTAGCTGTGCGATGATATGGTTGCCAAAGCTTTTCGGTAAGAGATGTATCGCAACTGTTCACGGATTGGATCACCAACGTGCAAAATGGGGCAAATTTGCTTTGAAATACATTTTGTTCGGTGAAAAATGTGCCGTTAAATACGCCGATGAGATAATCGTTCTCAGCAAAAACGTGCAGGAGTATTTCAAAACGGTTTATGATCGTGATACGGTTTATATCCCAAACGGCATAGAACAGGGTGAAAACGCGACTGCCGATGAGATATACCGCGAACACGGATTAAAAATGGATTCCTATATTTTATACCTCGGTCGTTTGGTTCCCGAAAAGGGAATACATTATCTTATCGAGGCGTTCAAACGGTTGGATACCGATAAAAAATTGGTTATTGCAGGCGGCTCCTCCGATACCAAGGAATACGAAAATGAAATACGTAAGCTTGCCGGGGATGATAAACGGATAATCTTCACCGGGTTCGTTCAGGGAAATAAGATAAACGAGCTGTACAGCAATTGCTGTTTTTACGTGCTTCCGTCGGATCTCGAGGGAATGCCTATGAGCTTATTGGAGGCGATGAGCTACGGAAATTGCTGTTTGGTTTCGGATATTCCCGAGTGTACCGAGGTCGTCGGCGATTGCGGTGTTTCGTTCAAACGCGGCGATATCGGTGATTTAAGAGAAAAGCTTGATTATCTCTGCAGTTCTCCGGAAACGGTAAGCAGGTACGCCGCTCTTTCGGCTGACCGCGTTTGCAGTCGTTTTAATTGGGATGACATTACGAAAAAGACACTTGACCTGTACGGTCTAAAGGATGGAATTGATGAAGATCCTGTTGGTCAATAAGTTTTTGTATCCAAAGGGCGGATGCGAAACTTATGTAATAAAATTGGGTGAAATATTAAAGAATAACGGCCACGAGGTATGGTATTTCGGTCTCGGGAATGAGAAAAATACCGTAGGTAACGGCGTTGACTCTTACGTTTCGGATATGGATTTTTCCAAAGGCGTTAAAAAGAATTTAAAAGCGCCGTTCCGTATAATCTATTCGTCGGAGGCGCGTAAAAGGATCCGCAAAGTACTCGAGGCGTTTAACCCCGATGTTGTTCACCTTAATAATATTCAGTTCCATTTAACACCGAGTATCATTCTCGAGATAAATAAATACAGACAAGAAAAAAACAGAAAATTAAAAATCATATATACCGCACACGATTATCAGCTTATCTGTCCGAGCCACGGTCTGTTTGATAATAAGCTTAACGTTTGCGAGAAATGTCTTGGCGGTAATTATCTGCACTGTATAAAGAAAAAGTGCGTTAAAAATTCCGCTATGAAGAGCATGCTTGCGACAGCGGATGCGTATTTATGGAAGATTTCAAAAGCATATAGTTACGTTGATAAAATTATTTGTCCGTCCGAGTTTTTGAAAAAGAAACTCGATACACAGCTTCGCTTTGCATCAAAAACTATCGCGCTCCGTAATTTTACCGATGCCGAGGGTACGTCAACCGAATGTGTAAAAAAAGGATACGTTCTCGAATTCGGGCATCTTTCAAAGGACAAAGGTACCTTGACATTGCTCGATGCGGCCAAGCGTATGAGCGATACAAGATTTGTTTTCGCCGGTTACGGCAGTGCTGTCGAGGAAATAAATAAGGTAGATAATGCAGAGTATGTCGGCTTTAAAACCGGCGATGAATTAAAGCATCTTATCGCCGAGGCGGTATGCACCGTCTGCCCGTCCGAGATGTACGAGAACTGTCCATATTCGGTTATGGAATCGATAAGATTGCTGACACCCGTTATCGGTGCGAATATCGGCGGAATACCCGAATTGATAGACGAGGGAAGAAACGGTCTGCTTTTTACGGCGGGCGATTCGTACGAGCTCGAGCAAAAGCTGAGATTTTTGGCTTATGATCACGTCAGGGCACAGGAATTCAGCGATAATTGCCGAAACGCAACGCTTGAAACGCCCAACAGCTATTATGAAAAGCTTATAAAGCTTTATGAGGAAGATAAATGAAGATTTATGAAATCGGCACGGGATATACCCCGATCCCCGCAAAAATAGGCGCGGCAACAGAACTGATAGTCGAGGAATTGACGCGGTCCTTTATATCAAACGGCGAGGATGCCGAGATCATCGATATAAGCTGCTCCGAACGGGAGGAATTTGATCTTCCGTTAAGGGAGGTTAAGGTACCGTCGGTTTTTTCAAAAAAAGACGTCAGCTTGGGTATCGTTCATAAATTAAAACGCGTAGTCTATTCGATAGCGCTTGCACGAGAATTAAAGCGGATCTTAAAGAACACTTCCGAAAAGGTCGTTCTGCATTTTCATAATCAATATAACGCATTCTTTTTCTTTAAGCTGGTTCCCGAAAAATATCGGAAAAAGGCGCTTGTTGCGTATACTAACCATAACGGATATTGGAATCTTTCCTGGGAAGAGGCATATCCGATCTTAAAAAGCAGATATTTTCAGGAGATCGATGCGGTTAAAAAATCCGATGTCGTGTTTGTTCTTAACGAGCGAACTGCGGAGTATACCGAAAAGCATTTCGATGTGGACAGAAAACGTATTTTTGTGGTTGCAAACGGCGTTAACTGCGATGAGTATGCTCCGATATCCGAGGAAGAAAAGATAAAAATACGTGAAAAATACGGTCTTGTCGGCAAAGAGGTTATACTTCAGGTCGGCTCGGTTTACGAGAATAAAGGACAGGGCAAGACAGTCGAGCTGATTGCGCCTTATCTCAAAAATAACCAAAACGCTGTTTTCGCATACGTCGGCGGTATTGTTTCCGATGAGTATTTTGAGACCGTTAAAAAAACGGCATCGGATCTGGGTGTTGATGAGCAGGTGGTTTATCTCGGTGCCGCTTCGCCCGGTGCCGAAATGAACGGCATATACAACATAGCCGATGCTACGGTTTTTGTATCTAGGTATGAGGCATTCGGTCTGGTCGCTATCGAATCGCTTGCCGCATCCGTGCCGGTTATCGTATGCTCGGATAACGTGCGCAATTTCGGTGACGGATGCACAAATTGCAGACCCGATGAGTTTGTCAACGCAATCGGCAATTTGTATGCCGAGGATAATTTGGCATTAAAGCAACGCTGCCGCGACAATGCTATCGGCAATTACGGTTGGCAAAAAATCGCAAAAGATCATTCCGATGTTTTTTACACTTTTTAGGATATAACCGCAAACGAGGTGTATCAAATGACAAAGCAAAGGGAAATATGGATAGACCGCGTTAAGATATTTGCGTGTGTGTTTGTTGTAATAGGTCATTTTTCGCAAAGCATGGTTGCCTCGGGCTTTCTGCCCGACAACGCTGTTTACCAATGGTTTTTCAACGCATTGTACGTTTATAGCTTTCACGTGCCTTTGTTTTTTATTTGCAGCGGTTATCTTTATCAAAAACATTCAAGAGTTAATTCTTTTAAGGAGTGGGGAAATAACGTTTTAAGAAAAACGGTTGCTTTGGGAATTCCGTATGCGGTTTTCACCTTTGCCACTTGGTTGCTGAAAAGCGTGTTCTCGTCGTCGGTCAACTATGAAAACGAAAGCTTGGTAAAAACGCTTTTTGTTGATCCGATCTCGCCTTATTGGTATCTCTATATTTTGTTTTTCTTTTTTGTTATTTTTGTCACAATCGATACAAAGACAGATGGCTTTGTATTGCTGGCGATAACCTTGTTCCTGAGATTTGTCGGACCAACCGATATATATGTCCTTTCGCTGATAATGGAATACGGCGTTTGGTTTGTTTTGGGAATGCTTATAGCTTTTTACGATATCCCAAAGTATGTCGCAAAACAAAAAAGATTTGTCTGCATAGGCGTCGTTTCGGGTGTATTGTATCCGGCACTTAGTGTTGCGGCACATATTTATAACGTTATCGGCTTGATTTCGGGATTTTTTATTGGTATCACGGCTTGTCTGGCGGTACTGTGTATAGCAATTTATTTTGAAACGCCCGATAAAAAGCCGTTATTAAAACGGGTATCCGGCTATATTATGCCGCTGTTTCTGCTTCACACGATCTTTGCGGCGGGCTTGCGCGCCGTGCTTATAAAAATCGGTGTAGAGAATCCGGCTGTGCACATAATCTCGGGCTTGGTGATATCCTTCATCGGTCCGATAATAACGGCGGAGCTTGCATATAAATTCAAATTTATCGACTTTTTCTTTAATCCTACCAAATATATACTGAAAACGGTGAAAAACAATGGCACAAAAGCTTAACGGAACTGTAATAGTCACATATCGTTGCAACGCAAAATGTACTATGTGCAACAGATATAAGGTGCCCTCAAGGCCCGAGGACGAGATATCGATAGAAACAATAAAAAAGCTCCCGTTGATGTCGTTTACAAACATCACCGGCGGCGAGCCGTTTATACGCGAGGACCTGAAGGACATAGTGCGCGAGCTTTATAAAAAAAGCGACCGTATAGTTATATCGACCAACGGCTTTTTCACCGATAGGATCGTTGATCTTTGTAGGGAATTCCCCAACATCGGCATACGTATCTCTATCGAGGGCTTGGAGCAAACCAATAACGAGATACGCGGTCTGGACGATGGCTATAATCGCGGTTATACTACCTTAAAAACCCTCGTTGATATGGGTATGAAGGACGTCGGATTCGGTATGACGGTGCAGGACAAAAATGCGTCCGACCTTGTTCCGCTTTACGAAATATCCAACGAGCTTGATATGGAATTTGCCACAGCTTCGCTTCATAACAGCTTTTATTTTGTCGAAACGACAAATATTATACATGACAGATTGATGGTTGCGCGTAATTTCGAGGAGCTTATCAATCGTTTACTCGAATCAAACAGTCCGAAAAAGTGGTTCAGAGCGTATTTTAATCACGGTCTTATTAATTACATTTTCGGACAAAAGCGTCTTTTGCCCTGCGATATGAGCTTTGATACCTTTTTTATCGATCCGTACGGCGACGTTATGCCCTGTAACGGTACAAGGGAGAAAGAGGTTATGGGCAATTTGAACGAGCAAAGCTGGGACGAGCTCTGGAACAGCGTTCAAGCGGATGAGGTCAGGAAAAGGGTTCGTTGCTGTGACCGTCAATGCTGGATGATCGGCTCGGTATCTCCCGCAATGCACAAATATATTCATAAGCCGCTTTTTTGGGTGCTGAAGCACAAGTTCTTACGGTTTTTCAAAAAGAAAAAGTACTCGATGTTCGAGAATAAAACAGTACGCGATTATCGTGACGGATTGGTTACAAAAGAGGAACTTGACGCCTGTTCCACCTGCGAATTTAATTGCGGAAAATAAGGTTTGTATGAAAAAAGGTCTTGTTTCGGTCGTTTTGCCGATATATAACGTAGAAAAATATCTAAACGAATGTATACAAAGCATAGTCGATCAAACCTATACCGATCTTGAGATTTTGTTGATAGATGACGGTTCGACCGATGCTTCGCCCGCCATCTGCGACGAATGGGCAGAGCGCGATAAGCGTATAAAGGTTTTTCATAAGGAAAACGAGGGGCAGGGTATCGCGCGCAACGTCGGTATAGATAATGCCGAGGGCGAGTATATTTGCTTTTTCGACAGTGATGATTATGTATCGGACAGAGCGATTGAGAAGGCATATTCGCTTGCGCAAAAGGATAACAGCGAGATAGTTGTTTTCGGTATTGCTACGGTCGATAATGAAAAGAATATCATTGCTTCCTTCTTGCCCGTGTTCCCAAAAACGTATTATTGCGGGGATGATGTAAGAACCGACTTTTTTCCCGAGTATTTGGCGCCCGATCCTAATAAAGACGGCAAAGGCAAGTTTTTTATGAGCTCCTGCCCGATGCTTTATTCTGTGGAGCTTGTAAAAAACACCTCTTGGCATTACGTTTCCGAGCGTGTTATTATTTCTGAGGATGTATACTCGCTTATAGAGCTGTTCAGATATGTCAACAGCGTATCGGTAATATCGGAGGCATTGTATTATTGCCGAACCAACGAAAATTCGTTCAGCCGCGTTTATCGCGCCGACAGATACGAGAGGATCAGACATTTTTATACAGAATCAAAAAAGCTGTGTGTCGAATCGGGCTATAACGGTTATGTTATTCACAAGCTTTCAAAGCCGTATCTCGGCTATACCGTTGCCGCATTAAAGCAGGAATGTATGGTGAAACGGCCTTTGTCGGAAACTATTGACAGTATAAAAAGAATTATCGATGATCCCGTTTTGCAAACGGTGTTAAAGGAAAATAAAAAGGATAAATGCCCGATTGCCAGAAAAATACTGTTTTCGGCAATTCGTTCAAAGGCATATCGGCTGTGTTACCTGTTGCTTAACGGCAGACACTTGATCGGCAAAAGGTAGTTAATTAGGGAGTACAGATGAAATCGAGCTTGAATCTGCGTGTCCGAAAATTGAATCAACCCGAGCTTATGGTTGCGGTAATAGTATTTATGCCGTTTCTTTTCGGTACGCTGTTTGAGCTTATCGGATTACCGACATCGCTGAAATATTTGTTGGATGTAATGTGGATAACGCTTGGGGCGTTGATGATCATCAATTTTTCAAAAGCAGCGTTCGCACCGTCCAAGCAGATGTGGATATTGTTTGCTTGGTGCATCGGATATTTTGTTTTTGCGGTCGTAACCTATTTTTGCAATTATCAGTCGTTGCTGTATTTGGCATGGGGTGCCAGAAACAATTTCAGGTTTTATGTGTTTTTTTCGGCTGTTATGGTTTTCCTCAGCCGTGATTTTATAAAACGCTGTCTTGATCTTTTTGACCGAGTGTTCTGGATATGCTTTGCCGTTTGTATGATACAGTATTTTATACTCGGCAAGAATCAGGACAATCTCGGCGGCGTGTTCGGCGTGGAGTTGGGCGGCAACGGTTATATGAACGTGTTTTTTGTAGTCGTTATCATAAAATCCGCCGTGTATTATCTTAACAAAAAAGAAAAGCTTGTTGTGTTTATGCTCAAAAGTGTCGCCGCGCTTACCGTGGCGGCTATGGCGGAGCTTAAGTTCTTTTTTGTGGAATATGCCGTTATTTTGATTATGGGAATCATGCTTTCGGGTTTGTCGTTCCGCAAGGTAATAGTTGTTGTTTTCGGCTTTGTCGGAGTTGTTGTTGGCATACAGGCAACGTTTTTTCTGTTTCCCGAGTTTGCAAACCTTGATTCTATCGAGAATATAATTAAATCCGCCACATCGGGCGGATACGGCTATGCCGAGGCGTTAAACCGCTTTACGACTATCCCCGTAATTTCCTCCAAATATCTTACGACGACCTTTTTAAAGCTGTTTGGTCTGGGATTGGGAAATTGCGATACCTCGTCTTATGAGTTTTTAAACACTCCCTTTTACGATCAGAATTTTTATCTGCGCTACAATTGGTTTTCCACCGCAACTACATATTTGGAGACCGGTTATATAGGTATACTTTTTGTGGTCGGTTTTTTTGTTTTGGTGCTTATCTTTGCACTGCAGCTAAATAAGCGGGCGATTGCAAAGTCCGACGATAAGCTCTTTTCGCAGATCTCGGCTATTGCGGCGGTTTGCGCTGTTTTGATTTTCGTTTATAATTCATCGCTTCGTACCGAGGCGGGATATATAATGTATTTTGTGCTCGCACTTCCGTTTGCAGAAAAAATCAGGAGTAACATAAAAGTGTGATTTTCAAACCTATCGTTTTTGGAGCTTTTAATGGGTGACGGCAAGAAGATAAAGAAAAATCTGTTTTTGGGTATCGGCGGACAGCTTCTGGCGATGCTTTTGGGCGTTCTTGTTCCTAAGTTTGTTCTCAATAATTACGGCTCGGAAGTAAACGGACTTATTTCTTCGGTCACCAATATTTATGCCTGTATTGCTCTTATCGAGGCGGGTATTGCCGCGGCATCGTGTCAGGCATTGTATAAAGCGCTGTCTAACAACGACCGCGATGATGCGAATTCGGTTTTGGCGGCGACAAACAGGTTTTATCAGCGTACGGGTGTTATCTATTCGGCGCTGATAGTTGTATTTTCGCTGGCATATCCCTTGCTGGTCAACAGCGAGATAGATTTTCTTACGGTTTTTCTTGTTATTCTGTTTAACGGTCTTGGCAACGTTGTAAATTATTTCTTTCACGGCAAGTATCTCTTTTTGCTTAAGGCCGACGGCAAAAACTACGTTCGCTCGGGTATAGAGATTTTTACAAACGCCGCAAAGCATATTGCAAAAATAGTTCTGATATCGATCGGATTTGATGTTGTTGCGGTCCAGTTTGCCGCGATGCTCGTCAGCTTTTTGCAGATGATCTATATCACCTATTATGTAAAAAAGCATTATTCTTGGGTGGATCTCGGCGCAAAACCGAATTTCGATGCAATATCCCAAAGCAAAAACGTTTTGGTTCACGAGATCAATTTTTTAATAACAACAAACGTCGATACGGTATTGCTTACGGTTTTTTCGACATTAAAGCAGGTCAGCGTATACTCGCTTTACAATCTTGTTTACAATATGGTATTCAGGATCATCCATACCGTACAGGAGGCATTGGAATTTAAGGTCGCGTATGCGTTTCATACCGACCGCGAGGAGTTTTTAAAGATATTCAAGGCGTATGAGATCTATTACATAACCTTTTCGTTTGCGCTTTATACCGTGATGACCTATTTTGCACTTCCGTTTATGGCGCTTTACACAAAGGGTATCGACGATGCCGATTATCTGCTCGGCTTGCTGCCGCTTGCGTTTGCGGTTGTAAATCTGCTTGCGGTGGGAAAATACCCCTCGCTTTCGATGGTGCATATCGCAAATCGGTTTAAAGAGACACAAAACAGCGCGATAATCGAATCGGTGCTTAATATAGTTATATCGATAGCGCTGATACACTTTTGGGGCATATACGGAGCGTTGCTCGGTACGGTAGCATCTTCGCTTTACCGCGCGGTATATCTTATTTGGTACGTTAATAAAAAAATCATTTCGCGCAGCTCGTTTTCTACCTATAAATGCTGGATACTTAATTTTATTGTGTTCGGCGCGATGTATTGGATCAGCGGACATTTGGTTTTGAATATCGATTCTTATTTAAAATTGGTTTTGTATTGTATCCCGTATACGATATGCGTATTTGCGGTTTATTTCGGAGTTTGTGCGGTAAGTGAACCGAAAATCTTTTCGGTTGTCGCAAAAAGCGTAAAAAATATGGTGCTTAAGAAAGGGTAATTTATGAAAAATCGTTTTATTATTCTCGGCTTGGTCCTTGCGGTCGTTCTTGTAACTGCATTGATCTTTTTAAACTCGCTCGATACGGTTGAGGAATCCAACCAAAAGAGCGACAGCGTTACCGACGTTGTAGAGAACGTTACGGGCGAGGACGACGGAAGCGGTAATTTAAGGATGGTCGTCAGAAAATCGGCACATGTTATCGAATTTGCTTTACTTGGTGCGGCGCTTGCGTTTCTGCTATATTATATAAAGCTGGTTCACAACAAACGTCTTTACGGCGTTTGCGCTTTTTACGCGCTTGCCGTTGCCGTGATCGATGAATATATCCAGACTTTTTCCGATAGAAACGGCTCTGTCAAGGATATTATGATCGATTTTTGCGGTGCTCTTGTCGGTGTTTTGCTTGCATCGATCGTTCCCGCTGTCATTTCTGCGGTTAAAAAACACAAGCAAAGAAAAGCCGAAAACGAACGATCCGAATCGCAAAATACAGAAAGCGTACAACAGTAAAAATGCCGGTATTGACCTATATTCAACACGGCAAAAAAACATATATCGAATTTGAGGGAACTCCCAAGCTAAGCGAACTGCTTTCCGAGAACGGACTGTATATAACGTCGCATTGCGGCGGCAGAGGAGTCTGCAAAAAGTGTGCTGTTTTCGCATCGGGCGATATTTCGGACGCCGATGAAAAGGAACGGGCTGCTGGTGTCCGCCTTGCCTGCCGTGTTCTGCTTTTCGGCGATTGCGTTGCAGAGCCGATATATAATGATTCGGGTGCGACGGTCGTTACAGATACAAGGATAAATTCGGCACCGCTTGATCCCGATTGGCGTTACGGTGCGGCAATCGATATCGGCACAACAACCGTGGTGCTTAAGCTGTTTGACAGCACAGGTGCTTGCATAGGTGAAGAGGCGGCATTGAATCCGCAACGCTCTATTTCGTCTGACGTTATGGGGCGTATCTCCGCGGCATTGAACCAAAAGGATGAGCTGTTAAAGCGGCAAATACACGAGGCGGTTTCGCAGATGCTTTTAAACGTCTGCAAAAGAGCGGGAATCGATTTTAACAGTATCGATAAAACTATTATCACAGGTAATACCGCGATGCTGTATCTATATTGCGGCGTTTTGCCAAGGTCAATAGCGTTTTCACCGTTCAAGGCGGATTGCCGTTTCGGTGAGTATGTCGGAAATAACGTGTTTTTGGCACCCTGCGCCGATGCCTTTATCGGCGGGGATGTTGTATGCTCGGTTTTGTCATCGGGCATGTACGAAAATAAAGGCACCGCATTATTGTGTGATATCGGCACGAACGGGGAAGTAGTGCTTTGCAAAAACGGACAGCTTTTTGCCGTTTCGGCGGCGGCAGGTCCTGCTTTTGAGGGTGGCGAGATCTCCTGCGGCTGCGGTTGCATTTCGGGCGCTGTCGATAGGGTGACTGCCGATAACGGCGAAATAAATGTGCATACAGTAGACAATGCATCGATTGCAGGAATTTGCGGAACGGGATTGATCGATGCGGTTGCCGCATTTTTAGAGCTCGGTTATATTGATAAAAGCGGATATGCCTCTAAGGAGTTAAAGCTTGGTACAAACGGCAGCAGCATAACCTTGGCACAGGATGATATACGCGCGCTTCAGCTTGCAAAATCGGCGGTACGTGCCGCGATAGATATACTGCTTTTAAGAACCCAAACCGATATCGGTGAGATAGATACGTTTTATCTCTCCGGCGGCTTTGGTAAATATATCGATTTGGATTCTGCTGTTGCTATCGGTCTGATCCCCGAAAAGCTGGCGCAAAAAACAGAGCTTCTCGGAAATTCCGCACTATCGGGCGCGATAGAAATGCTTTTTGATGAAAATAATATAAATAAAGCAAAGGATATCGCAGATAACATAACCGTATTTAACCTCTCGGGCGAGGACGATTTTTACGATTCGTTTATCAAGAATATCGATTTTTGACAATAAAAAAGAAGGTTGGATATCAACCTTCTTTTTATCTTTATTCGTTTACGATTGTCAAAGCGTCGTCGATATGAGAGACAAAATTGGATTCGCCTACAGCATCGTAAAAGCCCGATTTTTTCATTATTTTAAGCGGTTGCTCGTGTACGTGCGAAAGTATAAGACGAATGTTTTTTTCTTTGCATTTGTCGTACAACGTCTCAAGCGAATTCATTGCAGTGGAATCGATTGCGGTTACAGCGCGCATGCGGAGTATGATGTTTTCGGTATTTTCATTTACAAGGATGTTAAGCATCTTGTCGGCAGAGCCGAAGAAAAGCGGACCCTCAAGCTCATATACGCTTGTGTTTTCGGGAACGTATTTGTATTCTATATTGTCGTTTATGCTCTCTTTTTCGATATGCTTCCAGGCGGTTATCTTGGTTTCGTCGCTCATACGTTTCATAAAGAAAACAAACGCCATTACCAAGCCCACCTCGATTGCAATAACAAGGTCGAATATTACGGTAAGACCGAACGTAACGACCATAACGGCGATATCCATCGCGGGCGCGCTCTTGATAACGCGCACAAAACGCTTCCATTCGCTCATGTTATATGCTACCATAAACAATATTGCCGCTATTGTGGGCATGGGTATCAGTCCTGCATAAGGCATAAGGAATACGAGCACGAGAAGAAGCACAACAGCATGGACCATACCGGCAACAGGTGTTCTGCCGCCGTTCTTGGCATTTGCGGCGGTGCGGGCGATGGCGCCTGTTGCGGGTATACCGCCAAACAGCACCGATGCGATATTACCTGCGCCCTGAGCAACAAGCTCTGCGTTTGAGTTATGTCGGGAATTTACCATATTATCGGCAACCACGCAGGAAAGCAGTGATTCAATCGCCGCGAGTATTGCTATCGTAAATGCATCGGGCAGAAGCGCGCTGATGTTTGAAAAGCTGAAATCAATATCCGAAAAATCCATTTTGGGAAGTCCCATCGGAATATCATAAAGCTCGCCTATAGTAAAAACGCCTTCGTCAAGCACAGGGATGAACTTGACCATAAGAGCGCCGACGATAACTGCGATCAACGAGGGCGGAACGCGCTTTTCGAACCGGGGATATACGATAAGGATAAGCAGGCATACCAAACCGACCAATAACGCCTGCCAGCTAAACGTGGAAATGGCATCGATGTTTGCCTCGATCTTCTCAATCGCCTCTACCGGCTTAACTCCCTCGGCATAGGTAAGTCCCAAAAAGTCCTTTATCTGACCGATCAGAATAGTAACCGCAATACCTGCGGTAAATCCGGTTGTTATGGTATAGGGTATGTACTTGATAAGCGCACCGAGCTTGAATACGCCCATAAGCACAAGCATAATACCTGCGAGAATGGTCGCAACAAAAAGTCCGCTCATGCCCTTGGTTGCAACAATGCCCGCAACAATAGTAGCAAATGCGGCGGTGGGACCGGCTATCTGCACTCTGCTGCCGCCGAGAAAGGATACTATAAATCCTGCGGCGACTGCGGTGTAGATACCGCACTCGGGAGCAACGCCCGATGCAAGCGCCAACGCAATAGAAAGCGGAAGCGCAATTACCGCAACTATAATACCCGCGATAATGTCCTTTGTGAATTGCTGACCGCTGTAATGCTTAAGAGTGTCAAAGAGCTTTGGTTTCAGATAAAAACCTTTCATAATTTGTCCTCTTTTATTTAATATAATCGACATTCGGGATTATATCACTATACAATTAATTATTCAATGGTAATACTAACAAAAAATCACAAATCTGCAAAAAGAAATATAGGCAAAAGAAAAGACGGCATGATTGCCGTCTTTTCGTTATGCAAATTTAATTATCTGCGGGTCTTGATAACTACTGCGGAACCGGTAATAGCCACGAGAGCGAGGATAGCGAACACGATGGTGTTGGAAGCATCGCCGGGCTTAACGGGAGTAGAAGGAGTAGAAGAACCGGAGTCGGAGCTGTTATCATCGCTGCCGCCGGTGGTATCGGGAACGTCAGCATATGCCTCTACTTCAGCAACAAACATCCAGTTGGTGTTTGCGGTGAAGCGGAACTGAACGTACTGAGCGTTAACAGATTCGTTAAGCTCGATAACTGCATCAACGGTAGCAGAGGTATCGATATCCTCGATAGCAACCTCGCCTACCTCGGTCCAAGTCTGGTTATCGTCGGAAACGAAAACAGAAACGGTAGCAGGAGCGGTGATACCGCTGGAGAGTTTCTTAGAACCTGCCTTCAATACGAACTTGGTAAGGTCGTACTTGTCAGCGAGGTCAACGGTGATAGCAGCATACTCGTTAGCGGCATACTCCTCGGTACCTTTGTTAAAGCCAACGAATTCAACGTTGTTGAAAGCGGCATCTGCAGGTGCGTTGATACCGTCGGTAAGAGTCTTGCCGTCCTCATCGGGATAGGAGGGAGCGCCGCTCTCATTCATATGGATACCGGAGGTGGTGTAGCTCTTGCCTGCTGCTACGTTCTTGCTAACGGTAGGAACGTCGATCTCAGCACCCTCGAGAAGGATGTCCGCAACAGCAACTTCGAGATCGTTGTCGTTATCCCAGTTGTTGTAGGGGAGGTTATCGGATCTGGACTCGCCCTCTGCAACTACGGGGTAGTAGAGACAAACGTTTTCGTCTGCGGGCTTGTTGGATACGCAGATGTATGCCTTGAAGCCGTTAGCTGCGTTAACCTTAGCGAGATCGAACGAGAACTCAGCAAAGGTAAGACCGTCGATTTCAGCGATAGCTGCGTTCATACCAACTTCTTCGGTAACTACGGTAACGCCGGTATTTGCGGTAAGAGAGCCGCACTTCTTAGCGTGGAAGCCGCCTGCGAATACATCAAAGAAGTGAGTGTAAACGGTTGCCTCGTCATTGGTCTTGAGCCAGAGACGAACGTTGGTGCCGCTGCCGTTGCCGCCCTCTTTAAGAGCGCAATCAGCTGAAACTGCAACGTAGAGCTTTTCTCCATCGGAACGCATTATAAAAGCGTATGCGATAGATGCATCGGTGGTGGGAACTGTCTGCCAGAAGCCGTTTTCGGAGCTAACGACAGTCAAATATTCTTCGTCCCAACCGTTGTCATCGGGGCTGCCGTCGATAACGATGGCGGGAGTTTCCTCTGCCGCTACGGGAATAGCAAACATAGCCGCAAGAAGAACTACTGCGAGAAGAGAAGCAATGATTTTCTTCATTTTTGTTTTTCCTTTCAAAATGATTTTAAGGGTATCCCCTTTTAGATACTTCAGTATACCATAACCTATAATATTTTGCAAGAGGTTTTTAATAAAAAAATAACGCTCCTCTGTTGAGAAGCGTTATTTATATCGTTATTTACGAATTACTTGCGGGTCTTGATAACTACTGCGGAACCTGCGATAGCCACGAGAGCGAGGATAGCGAACACGATGGTGTTGGAAGCATCGCCGGGCTTAACGGGAGTAGTAGAGGGAGTAGAGGAAGTGCCTGCCTGATCAGCGGGAACCTCTACGTCGCCGTAGATCTCGATTTCGTTGAGGAAACACCAAGTGTTGCCTTCGGACATGTTGATGGTTACCTTAACGTAACGACCGGAAACATCGCCGAGTTCTTTAGAGGTCCAAGCGGGATCGTTGCCTGCTGCAGGATCAACTGCAATAGGATCGGAATAGGTCTCGTTGTCATCGGAAACAGAAACTGCGATAGCAGCGGGAGCGCCGATACCGGAGGTGTTTGCGTTCCAGAAGTTGATCTTGATGGTATTGAGATCATAAACTTCTTCGAGGTCGATAACGATATTGGCAACACCGTCAGGAGCGTTTACGCTGGGAGCGGTTGACTTTGAGTTGTAGTATAGACCAAACCAAACGCCGGGGTCGTAGGATGCTGTGTTGGCAGCAACGCCGTCGGTAAGATTAGCATTATAGGTGTCGCTGTGAGCAGTGCCGCCGACGTAGGACTTGCCGAGAGCAACATTCTTGCTGACGATAACGGTTGCATTGGATTCCTCAGAGGAATCGGTGGAAGTGTCGGTAGAAGTGTCGGTAGAAGTGTCGCCGCCTTCCTTGGACTCAACGGTAGCGGTACCGTTGTTAACGGTGCCTGCTGCGAGATCGATACCGGAAAGGGTGATCTTGTCGCCTTCCTTGAGAGCCATAGCTGCTACTTTGGACTGCCAGTTGGGGTAGGTGCCTTTGTCATCGGAGGGGAGAGAGCCGGCAGAGTGAACGACCAAAGCGATGTCGTCGCCGGAAAGCGAAACGTTGGCATTTGCAAGCCAGTCGTCACCGCCGAGTGCGGGACATACAACAACCTTGTTTACAGAATAAACGTTGCCGTCAACCTTGTTGAGAACTATGGTGATAGCCCACTTTGCGTTGGATGCTGCATATTTCTCGTCGTTGGTGATGATGGTCGCATCCTCACCTCCGATAACGCCGTTTACGGAGTTAACATTGAAAACGTATCCGTAAGCGTTGCTGAAGGTGTAAACGCCGTTTTCGTTCTGAGTCTGACCGTCTTCCCAAGACAATGCGGATGCAGGGATCACAAGCATTGCTGCGAGAAGAACTACTGCAAGAAGAGAAGCAATGATTTTCTTCATTTTTGTTTTTCCTTTCAAAATGATTTTAAGGGTATCCCCTTTTAGATACTTCAGTATACCATAACCTATAATATTATGCAAGAGGTTTTTGATAAAAAATAACGCTCCTCTGTTGAGAAGCGTTATTTTTATCGTTATTCAGGAATTACTTGCGGGTCTTGATAACTACTGCAGAACCGGTAATAGCCACGAGCGCGAGGATAGCGAACACGATGGTGTTGGAAGCATCGCCGGGTTTAACGGGGGTGCTGGGAGTGGAAGAAGAACCGTTGTCGCCTGCGTCGCCTGCGTCAACTTCAACGTCACCGTAAACCTCGATCTCGTTAAGGAAGCACCAGGTAGCAGTATCGGTCAAGTTAAAAACAACCTTAACATAACGACCGGAAAGATCGCCGAGTTCCTTAGCGGTCCATGCGGGAGCGTCGCCTGCTGCGGGATCAACTGCGATTTCCTCGGAGTAGGTAGTGCCATCCTCAGAAGCAGAAACCTTGATAGCGGAAGGAGCTGCGATGCCGGAAGCGTTTGCGTTCCAGAAGTGGAGTTTGATCTCGTTGAGGTCATAAACATCTTCGAGGTCGATAATGATGGTAGCTACGCCGTCGGGAGCGTTAACGCTGGGAGTAGTGCTCTTGCTGTTGTAGTAAAGACCAAACCAATTGCTGTCATAAGTGGTTTCGTTGGAAGCCACACCGTCGGTAAGGTTAGCGGTGTATTTCTCGTCAGCTACGGCAGCACCGGTATAGGTCTTGCCTGCTGCTACGTTCTTGCTAACGATAACAGTGTTGGAACCTTCGCCTTCGCCTTCGCCGTCGGGAGCGGAAACGGTGATGGTGCCGTTGTTAACGGTGCCTGCTGCGAGATCGATACCTGCGAGGGTGAGCATGTCGCCAACCTTGATAGCTGCGGTAGCAACATAGTCATGCCAGTTGGGATACTTTTCGGCATCAGCAGGGTTAGAGGAAGCAGAGTGAACTGCAACTACAACCTGACCTGCCTCGAGTGCGATAGAAGTAAGAGCAGGGCCGCCGGGGCATGCGACGTCGGTAGCAACAACGTATTCGTTGTCAGCTACTTTGGAAGCGATGAAGTAACGCGACCAACCACCGATCTGACCGATCTTGGAAGCGTCGGTAATGATGGTAGCATCTTCGCCTTCGATGATGCCGTTGATGTCGTCAATGGAGATCGCGTAACCGTATGCATCATCCATTACTGCATTTCCGTCTTCACCGACAACATAGTCAGATGCGAAAACAGAAAGGGACAAACTCATGCAGAGAACTACTGCAAGAGCAAGTGCAAAAAACTTTTTCATAATAAACCTCCGTTTTATAATTATGGTATATTATACCATCCGAAATTTTATTTGTCAATAATTATGCCACAATATCTTGCCCGTTTTGAGCATTTTTTAAACAAAAAAACGGATCTGCTGATTGATTTTTTGCAGATCCGCTCTCAATATATTCTTTTATTCGCCGTAAAGTGAGATTTTTTGCTCAAGATCCTCATTGATTTTTTCAAAATAACGCGCGGTCTTGTATATGAATACACCTGTCGCAATAAGCCGCAAGGCAAACGTCGGTGCATAAAAATACGGTATGGCAAAGCCCAACGCAAATAGGATCGAATAAACGCAAAATGCTATCCACGCTACGAAACACGAATCGGTATCAAGACCAAGCTCTTTTCGCATTTTTGCCGCTTCGGAAAAAAGCGACTTCACGCAAAGCATCGAGCATATCATTGTGCCCAGCGCGATCAAGGCGCCGACAATAACCACCCAAAGCTCTGTTTCGTATATAACTATTGCGCCGTTGGGCGAAAAATAACTTCTGAATAACTGGGTGACAAGCAGCAGGAAACAGCAAGGAACGGCGTATATCTGCGTTTTTTTGAATTCGCCGATGCCCTTAAACAGCATCAACGCAAACGGCAACAGCAAAAACGCCGCAAATGCGGGGAGTATGCGTATGTCATCAAACTCGATATCGAGTAAGAAAACCAGACAAACGCAAAGCGCACAGAAACCTCTTTTCAGCTTCTTCGGTGCAGTCCTTTCGGGACGCGAGAGGTATTCGCCGGAATAACGATTGTCAAGCTTCGCGCCCGCTTCTTTGACAAATGCGTTGATAAGCTTGCACACCGAGATCACCCACATAACAGAAACGCCCAAAGAGATCATTGTAAACAGCACAACTATAACCGGCTTGATTTTTACGAACGCCGAAATCGCCTCGTACGTGACAAAATCGAGCTCGACGGACAATTTTAATTCGAGCAGAGCAATAAGCTCGGGTACAAGCGTGGCGCCGATACGGATGAAAAACGCCAGATAGGTCATAAATGCCGCGCCGTCGCACAATTCACTCGCTTTGGTGCAGTTGTTTCTCAATGCAAAATAGGAGGCACCGCCGAATAACTGCTTTATGATGAGGATATAAAGAATTCCCTGAGGTATCGAAAACGCGGTCACGCCGAGCAAACGGTTTGACGGTATTTGGGTAAGAAGCATCGATTTCATAAACAAAAGATGCAAAAACTCAATTACCGCCAGATATATCAGATATTTTCTTGCCGCCTCGACCGAGCTGTCGAAATACGATAACTGCGTTAATCCGAAAATAAGCAAAATACAGCCGATAACGTCGGGCATTACGTCAAATCCGAGCGGAGTCGGAATTACAAAAAACAACACCCCGAAAAGAAGTAAAAGCTTACTTCTTTTTGATATGCTTTTATTGGTTTTTGCGGTTGTTACGTCTTTCAAGCTTTTTTGCCGCCTCCTGTTTGTCCTTGTGCATCTTTTCAAGTGCGTTTGCCTGCTCCCGCGCCAATTGCTGCTTGTCCTTTTCGTATTGCCTTTTGCTGGTTATCATTATAAAACAGGTGTGCATAAAAAGGGCGTTTATCACTATGACTGCGTATTGCAAAACGTATTGAAGCGAGCTGACGGTAAATCCGAGATCGCCCAAAGCACCGGAGCTGTTGAGCATCAATACCGCGAACGAAAAAACGATAAATACGACCGTTATTATCATTCGGCTCCTTGCCTGTCGCTCGAGCTTGGGCGCATCGCAGCCGATAGCGATTTTTATAACCGCGGTATACCAGAAATACGTCATCATCAGCCAGGCGAGAAGATGCAGTATAAAGGTTACGGTATTCAGCATCGGGAGAGAATCAAGATCGATTACACCTATGACAGTCAGCAATTGTACTATTCCGCGCGGTAACAGGAAAAACGACGAGATCGAGGCACGTAAAAAGTTGCTTTCCAGCCGCGATGCGAGGAAAAAGCCGTATGCGAGCAAAGGCACGGCGAAAACCGCACCGCCCATCTCGTGCAGCAGTAAAAATGCATAACCGAATAATGCTATTCCGAATCCCATTTAATATTTCTCCTTGGGTTGTGTTTGCTTCGCAGATGCGATAAAAGGATGCTAAAGATGCTTATACAAATCAAAAACAAAATTTACAGAAAACTTTTTCGTTCCTGCCGGAAATCGAAGTGGGTTATCCGCAGCACTTTTTGTATTTCTTGCCGCTTCCGCAAGGGCAGGGATCGTTAGGTCCTACTTTTTCCTCGCGTTTAACGGGAGTGGGCTTGACCTTCTGACCGCCCTCCTGTCGCATGCCGGCATTGCCGTTCAAAATCTGCTTGCGTTCGACGGGTGCCTGCCGCGGTCTTGCCGAAAGCACCATTCTCGAGGTGCCCTCGCGTATGGCGGATATCATTTCCTCAAACATTGCGCTGCCCTGAATCTTGTATTCGACTATCGGGTTGCGCTGTGCATAGGCATTAAGACCTACACTGCCCATAAGATCGTCCATGGCATCGATATGCTCTATCCAACGCGAGTCTACGTTGCGGAGAAGTATACTTCTTTCAACCTCGCGGAAGATCTCGGGAGTAAAGAGCTCCTCCTGCTTTTCAAGCAGCTCCATAGCGCGCTCGCAGAGCAGATCGCTTATGTCCTTCTGCTCGAGCGAGGACATATCGGCTTGGCTGTAACGGAAATCACCGTCGTTGCAGAGAAGCCCCATAAACTGATTGCGGAGCTCGTCAAATTCCCATTCGTCGGGAACGTCGGACTGCGTGTGCAATGCAACGGTTTCGGAAATATAATCCTTTATCATTTTGCGGATCTTTTCCGAGATATCGCCGTCCTCAATAACCTCGCGGCGTTCCTTATAAATGAGCTCGCGCTGAAGATTGATAACGTCGTCATATTGAAGCACGTTTTTACGGCGTTCAAAGTTGTGTCCCTCAATACGCTTTTGGGCGTTTTCGATGGAATTGGAAAGTATGCTTGCATCTATCGGCTGATCCTCGGGCATTTTCAGAGCATCTACAATGCCCAAAACTCTGTCTGCGCCGAAAAGGCGCATAAGATCGTCTTGCATCGAGAGGAAGAAACGGCTCTCGCCGGGATCGCCCTGACGGCCCGCACGTCCGCGGAGCTGGTTATCTATACGGCGGCTTTCGTGACGTTCGGTGCCGAGAATAAACAGACCGCCTGCCTGACGAACCTTTTCCGCCTCTGCGCTGATATCCTTTTCAAACTCCGCCTTAAGCTCCTCAAAGCGCTTGCGTGCCGCAAGGATCTCCTCATCATCGGTCTCGCCGTAGTTGGTTGCCTCGTAAAGCATATAGTCGTCAAGACCGTCCTTGCGAAGAACCTCCTTTGCAAGAAATTCCGAGTTACCGCCGAGCATGATATCGGTACCGCGTCCCGCCATGTTGGTGGAAATGGTAACGGCGCCGAGCTTACCTGCCTGCGCAATGATCTCTGCCTCTCGCTCGTGGTGCTTTGCATTAAGCACGTTGTGGGGTATTCCGCGCGCCTTGAGTATCTTGGAGAGCAGCTCGCTCTTTTCTACCGAAACGGTACCAACGAGCACCGGCTGACCTTTTGCACGGCATTCCTCTATCTGACGTATTATTGCCTCGGTCTTGCCCGCGATATTCTTGTAAACGATATCGTTGTGATCGTTTCTTATCATCGGCTTGTTGGTGGGGATCTCTATAACGTCGAGAGAATAGATCTCTCTGAATTCATCCTCCTCGGTCATGGCGGTACCTGTCATACCCGAGAGCTTTTTGTACATTCTGAAAAAGTTCTGGAAGGTAACGGTTGCCTGCGTTCTGTTTTCGTCCTGAACCTTAACGCCTTCCTTTGCCTCGATTGCCTGATGCAGACCGTTGGAGAAACGGCGCGAGGGCATAATACGTCCCGTAAAGGAATCGACGATGACTACCTTGCCGTCCTGCATAACGTAGTCTGTATCCCTTTGCATAATGCCGCGTGCGCGGATAGCGTTGTTAAGGTAGTGCATCAGCTCGCTGTGCTCACCCTCGCCTATATTTTCGATGCCGAAGTGCTTTTCCGCCTTTTGCAGACCGTTTGAGGTGAACATACAGCTTCTTGCCTTTTCATCGACAATATAATCCTCGCTGATATCCTCGTCGCTCTTTTTGGAATCGAATTCCTTGATCCTGTAACACTTGAGCTTGCGGACAAATTCGTCTGCCTTCTGGTACATTTCGCTCGATTCACCGCCCGCGCCCGAAATAATGAGCGGAGTACGTGCCTCATCGATAAGTATAGAGTCAACCTCGTCTACGATTGCAAACTCGTGACCGCGCTGTACCATCTGTGATTTATAGACCACCATATTGTCGCGCAGGTAGTCGAATCCGAACTCGTTGTTGGTGCCGTAGGTGATGTCGGCGTTATATGCCTCTTGACGCTGCTTTGTGTCGAGCCCCTGAAGAATAAGTCCCACGCTCAAGCCGAGAAAACGGAAGATGTTGCCGTTCCACTCGCTGTCGCGCTTTGCAAGGTAATCGTTAACCGTGACGATATGAACGCCCTTGCCGGTAAGCGCGTTGAGGTATGCGGGCAGGGTAGCCATAAGAGTTTTACCCTCGCCTGTTTTCATTTCGGCTATTCTGCCTTGATGAAGCACGATACCGCCGATAAGCTGAACGTGATAGTGGCGTTTGCCGAGCACACGCCAGGATGCCTCGCGGACGGTGGCAAATGCCTCGGGAAGAATATCGTCTGTCGTTTCGCCGTTTGCCAATCTGCCCTTAAGTATCTCTGTCTGAGATTTTAAGGTTGCATCATCCATGGCAGAATATTTATCCGACAGCGCCTCTATTTTTTGCGCGATCGGCTCGATTTTCTTTAGTTGCTTTTCACTGTAGGTTCCGAAAAGCTTGGTGAATAATCCCATATATGTCACTCCCAATGAAAGATTTTACATTTTAACCACTATATAATAACACATAATTGTTAAAAAGTATATAGATATTTTAAAAAATAATTGCATTATCGTGTCAAAAGAGGTATAATAGCGTGAATTACTGTCTTGATAAACTTGGAGAATGATATGGGTACAGTCGTTGCTATCGGTACGCCGCACGGTAAGGGCGGTGTCGCTATGATACGAATAAGCGGAAGCGGGGCCTTTGACGTGGCAAAGCGCGTTTTTGTTCCCGCAAATCAAAATTTGTTTGAAAACGCGGTGTACGGTCGCGCCTATTACGGTTCTTTTGCCGACGAAAAGGGAATATTTGACGACGGATTGTGTATTCTTTTCAAAGCACCTCATTCCTTCACGGGTGAAAACGTTGCCGAGCTTTACTGTCACGGCGGTATTCTGGTTACGCAAAAGCTGCTGTCTGCCGCGCTCAAAAACGGCGCGAGAATGGCAACGGCGGGTGAGTTTACCAAGCGTGCGTTCATCAACGGCAAAATGTCGCTTACTCAGGCAGAGGCGGTCGGCGGGATTATCGATTCCGTCAGCGAAAAGCATCTTGCCGTTTCCGCGAGACAGGCGGGCGGATCGCTTTCGAGACAGCTTAGCGGAATTTACGATGAATTAAAGCTTCTTGCCGCATCGGTATATGCTTTTATAGATTATCCCGATGAGGATATGACCGACGTCTCGACCGACGAAATGAGGGAACGGCTGACTGACATAAAAAAACGCCTTGACCGTCTGGCAGGCACCCATACCTACGGACTCGCTATAAGCGAGGGTATTAAAACCGCTATCGTAGGCAAGCCGAACACCGGAAAAAGCTCGCTTCTTAATGCGCTTTGCGGCGAGGAAAGGGCGATAGTGACCGATATCGCGGGAACAACGCGCGATGTTGTTACCGAGACGATCGGATTGGGCGATATAATACTTCGTCTTTCGGATACCGCGGGCATCCGCGAGAGCGAGGATACTGTGGAAAAAATCGGTATCGAGCGCAGTATCAAGGCGATAAACGATGCAGAGCTGATACTTGCCGTGTTTGATCTGTCGCGCCCTATAGATGATGACGATAAGCGGCTGATAGGCGCGATATTTGAAAGCAGAAAACAGGACAAGACCGTTTGTATATACAACAAGGCGGATATATCCTCGGATACCTCCTGTCATAAGCTTCCTTTTGACAAAACCGTTATGTTGAGCGCGCTCAATAACCAAGGGCTTGATGCACTGGTCGAAACGGTTTCCTTGATGTTCGGCGCGGGCGAGATAGGCGAGAACGATGAGATAGTTGTCAATGCACGTCAGTGTGCGTCGGTGGTCAACGCATCATGCGCTGTCGGGAACGCAATTTCCGCGCTTGACGGATTCACACAGGACATAGCGGGAATGGATATCGAGGTTGCGCTTTCGGCAATTGCCGAGGCAGACGGCAGAGCCGTAAACGAAGACATAGTGAACGAGATTTTTTCGCATTTCTGCGTAGGAAAATAAAGGTGCTTATTTATGATAAAATATAAGGCAGAACAAATAGACGTTGCCGTTATCGGCGCGGGACACGCGGGGCTCGAGGCGGCACTCGCAAGTGCAAGAATGGGCGTAAAAACGGTGCTTTTTACCCTTACGCTCGATCTTGTCGGCAATATGCCCTGCAACCCCTCGATAGGCGGCACCGGCAAGGGACATCTTGTTTTCGAGATAGATGCATTGGGCGGTGAAATGGGGCGTGCCGCAAATGAGGTTATGCTTCAGAGCCGTATGCTCAACGCATCAAAGGGACCTGCGGTACGCTCGTTGCGTATGCAGTCTGACCGTGTGAGATACCGCGATTATATGAAAAACGTTGTCGAAAAGACCGAAAACCTTACTTTAAAGCAATCCGAGGTCGTTTCGGTCGAGACAGACGAGAACGGAGTTACGGGTGTAACCACCTCCTTCGGTGCGTTTTATCCCGCAAAGTGTGTTATTATCGCCACGGGCACCTCGCTCGGCGGCAGAATAATCGTGGGTGAGGAGGCGTATGCCTCGGGACCTGACAATACCCTGCCCGCAAACCGTCTTGTAGAGTCACTGCGTAACATAGGCGTGCGATTGGCGCGCTTTAAGACAGGAACTCCGCCGAGAATACACGCCGATTCGATAAATTACGATAAATTAGAGCGGCAGGACGGCGACGAAACTCCGACAATGTTCGGCTTTGCACCGTCAAAGGAAAACGTTTTGCCCTGCTATATCGCGTATACCAACCAAAAAACACACGAGATAATAAGAAATAATTTGTCACGCTCGCCTCTTTATTCGGGCGTTATTCACGGCACCGGACCGAGATACTGCCCCAGTATCGAGGATAAGGTGGTGCGCTTTTCGGATAAGGACCGACATCAGATATTTGTCGAGCCGATGGGGACCGACACAAAGGAGGTCTATCTTCAGGGCTTGTCGAGCTCACTGCCCGAGGAGGTTCAGCTTGAGCTTATACACAGCATAGAGGGGCTCGAAAACGCCGAATTTATGAGGACCGCCTATGCAATCGAATACGACTGCTGTGATCCGCTTCAGCTGACTAATACGCTTGAATTCCGCGATATCAGCGGACTTTTCGGTGCGGGTCAGTTCAACGGAAGCTCGGGTTACGAGGAGGCGGCGGCTCAGGGGCTTATCGCGGGTATCAACGCCGCGTTAAAGGTAAAGAACAAAGAACCGTTTTCGCTTGCAAGGAGCGAGAGCTATATCGGCACGCTTATCGACGATCTTGTCACAAAGGGCACCAACGAGCCATACCGTATGATGACCTCAAGGAGCGAATACCGCCTTCTTTTAAGACAGGATAATGCCCAGACACGACTTTTGCCAAAGGGCTATGAGATAGGTCTTGTCAGCGAGGAAAGATACAGCGCTTTTCTCGAGACCGAAAGACAGTTGTCCGAAATAATTTACTCACTCGAGCACGAGAGCATAAGGCACTCCGATGTATTGGATGCTCTGCTCGAGGAGCGCGGATATCAAAAAACAGGCGCGGGTATTGTAAAGGCGGAGCTTTTAAAGCGGCCCGAGATAACAATATACGATATCCTCTCGCTTTCGGGTGAGGATGCCGAAGCGTATGACAGAAATCTCTTGTCACGCGCAGAAACCGAGATCAAATATTCGGGCTATATCAAGCGCCAGCTTGCCGAGGTCGAGCGGTTTTCAAAGCTGGAGGAAAAAATGCTTCCTCCCGACATAGATTATACCCAAATACGCGGTCTGCGTATCGAGGCGGCGCAGAAATTGCAAAAGCTCCGTCCCGAAAATATCGGCAGAGCATCGCGCATAAGCGGTGTTTCGCCGTCGGACGTTTCGGTGCTTCTTATATATCTATCACAAGGCGGTAAACAATGAGCTATTCCGAATTGACAAAAAAATATCGCGGTTCGCTTACCGTCGAGGAATGTAATGCCCTCGACGTAATCGGCAAATGTCTTCACGATACCAACGAGGTTATGAATCTCACCGCGCTCACCGACGAAAAGGGTGTCGGACTGCTTCATTTTTGGGATTCACTCACACTGTTGGATACCGGACTTTTTAAATCGGGCGAGGTTATTGATATCGGCTGCGGCGGCGGATTTCCGTCGCTTCCGCTTGCGCTTTGCGCAAAAAACTGCACGATCACCTCAAACGATGCTACCGCAAAAAAACTTACCTACGTTGCCGAAACCGCAAAAAAAGCGGGCATAGATAATCTGAAAACGCTCGTCGGACGTGCAGAGGAGTTATCGCACGATGCAGAATACCGCGAGAAATACGATACAGCTGTCGCACGCGGTGTTGCACGTCTTAATATACTTGCCGAGTGGTGTTTGCCGTTTGTAAAAACAGGCGGATATTTTGTCGCAATGAAAGGCGAAAAGGGCAGAGAGGAAGCCGACGAGGCAAGAAAAGCGATATCTGTCCTCGGCGGAGAGCTGGTTGACATAATTGATATTAAGATACCTGAATTCGATTATCTGCACACGCTCGTGATAGTTAAGAAAACAAAATCCACACCAAAGCTGTATCCGCGAAGAAACAGCCAAATACAGAAAAAACCGTTATAGCCGCTGTCAACCCGAGCGAGCCGAAGGATATACGGACAAACACAGGAGCAAAAATGAAAGAACCACGTGATATAAACGGTCTTACAGAAGCTGAATTTTTGTCGCAATACGATGCGTCTAAATATGACCGTCCGTCTGTGACGGTTGACATAATCAATATTGAGAACAGCGAGATTCTATTGATTAAAAGGGCAGGGCACCCTTGCTTGGGCAAGCTTGCGTTCCCCGGTGGATTTGTAGAAACGGACGAGGATGTATATACCGCCGCCGTGCGCGAGTTAAAGGAGGAAACAGGGCTTGATGCTGTTAATCTCCGCCAGATCAACGTGGCATCGACACCGAACCGAGATCCGAGAACACGTATAATCTCGGTGCCGTTTATTGCCGATATAAAGGACAGAGCTATGCTTAAGGCGGGAGATGATGCATCCTCTGCGAAATGGTATCCTTTTTCTTTTAAAAAGATGTCACTTGCGGGCACCGAATTTTTTGAGATCAATATAGTCGAGGGTGAAAAAAGACATACGTTCAAGGTTGCAAAATCCAACGACAAAACAGGTATTCGTGCCGATGCGGTGTATAAGCAGATCGGCGATTCTGCACTTGCCGGCGATCACGCAGAGATATTGGCGTATGCGCTTGATGTTATAGGAGGATTCATATAAAAGATGGTTAAAGAAAACAAAATCAAGGAACGTCTTTCCGAAATATTTGACGATGACTTGATCTGTCACACCAAGTCGATGATACGCGAGTACGAAAAGCTTATGTCCTACTACCGATGTGCGCTCATGGAGGTCGAGACCAAGTTCAACGTACTTAACGAGGAGTTTTCGCTCCGCTTGGACCGCAATCCGATAAACAGTATAAAGACACGACTCAAATCGATGTCGAGTATGCGCGAAAAGCTTGAACGCAGAGGAATAGCATATTCGGTATCCGCGATAGAGGAAAACCTGAACGACGTTGCGGGCGTGCGTGTTATCTGCCCGTTTACCGATGATGTGTATAAGCTTGCAGACTCGCTTTTAAAGCAGGATGATATCGAGCTTGTGGAGATGAAGGACTATATCGCAAATCCCAAGCTCAATGGGTACAGAAGCTTGCATCTTATCGTTACCGTTCCTATATTTCTCGAAAAGGAAAAACGGTTGATGAAGGTGGAAATACAGCTCCGCACTATTGCTATGGACTCATGGGCAAGCTTGGAGCACCAGCTGAGATACAAAAAGGATTATGATTTTGATGATAATATGGCTGACGAATTGTTAAAATGCGCCGAGCTTTCAAGCGAGCTTGATTCACGTATGGATTCGCTTCGCGCTTCTGTACATAAAAATCCCGATTAAGAAAAGGTTTACATAATTATGAACATTAAAATGCACAAGATTATAATTTTTGTACTTGCTTTTGTTCTCGCCTTGCCGATGATCGCCTTGTCTGTATCTGCCGATGAAGGCGGCGATACAGTAGTGCTGTATACTAACGATATTCACGCTAATATCAATAAGTTTCCCTTGCTTGCCGCGTATAAAGGCGAGCTGCTTTCCGACGGCACCGGTGTTATCACCGTCGATGCCGGCGATGCTATTCAGGGTGAGGCGGTGGCAACGCTTACCAAAGGTGGATCTGTGGTTGACATAATGAACAAGGTTGGCTATGATTACGCAACCTTGGGCAACCACGAATTCGATTATGAGGTTCCGCGTATTCTTGAGATAGCCGAAAGCGAGGCGCAGTATGAGTATCTGTGTGCGAACTTTTATGATATTCTTGCAGACAAAACCGCTTTTGCGCCGTACGCGATAAAGGGAATCAACGGTATAAAGATCGCTTTTGTGGGTATTTCCACTCCCGAGACCTATTCAAAATCAACACCCACCTATTTTCAGGACGAAAACGGGAATTATATTTACAGCTTTATGGAGGACGATCTGTATTCTGCGGTTCAGAGCGCGGTTGATTCTGCGCTTGCCGACGGCGCGGACTATGTTATTGCGATAGGACATTTGGGCATATCCGACGTCACAAATGGGTACCGTTCCTCCGACGTTGTGGCTAATACCGTCGGTATCGACGTGTTTATCGACGGACACGCGCACGAGGTCATCAGCGGTGATGTTTATAAGAACAAAAACGGCGGTGAGGTAATTATCACTTCTACCGGAACAAAGCTTGAAAATATCGGAAAGCTGACTATTTTAAAAAGCGGCGAGATAAAAACAGAGCTTGTAAAAACAGATGAGATAGATGTTTCGGTTCTGTCCGACACCGCAAAAGAAAGCTATGATAGCATAAAAGGTATTGTAGACGGTTACAATGCGGAATTTGAATATCTGTTTGAGGAGATCGGCTATTCCGAAACCCTGCTTACCACAAAGGATAAAGACGGCAACCGTCTTGTCCGCAGCGGAGAGACCAATATGGGCGATTTTGTTACCGATGCATACCGCGCTCTTTCGGGCGCCGATATCGCATTTGTTAACGGCGGCGGTGTTCGTGCTGATATTCCCGAGGGTACATTTACCCGCAAGGCGCTTATGGACGTCAGCCCGTGGGGAAACGAGATGTGCGTTATCGAGGTAACGGGCGCGCAGATTCTGGATGCGCTTGAGTACGGAATGTATCTGTATCCGTCAGAGCACGGAAGCTTCCCGCAGGTCTCGGGTATTACCTTTGAGGTCCATACTTATGTGGATACCCCCGTCACAGTTGATTCTATCGGTGATTTTGTTTCGATAAATAATGATATGCCGCGGCGCGTGCGTAACGTAAAGGTGGGCGGCACCGACATAGATATAAACAAAACGTATTCGCTTGTAGGAACAAGATATATGCTTCAGTTAAGCGGTTATAAGATGCTTTCGGGCGCAAAGGAGCTTTCGCTCGGGGATTGCCCGAAAACCGATGCCGAGGCGTTAATAAAATACACCGAGGAGATTCTCGGCGGCAGAATAACCGCAAAGCAGTACGGAAATATCGCAGGTGACGGCAGGATAAGCATGATCGATAAAGAACCCTCGCCCAATGCCGGCGACGATGCATTTGTCGAGCTGTGGATATCGATAGCGGTCATGACAACCGTTTTCGGTATGGCATTAATGAAAAAACGAGCATAAACGTATAAACGCAAACAAAAAACAAGCTTCATTCCGAAGCTTGTTTCAGAGCGAAGACAAATGGTCTATTTACGCCCTTGAAAGAAAATAATATAAGAACAACAGAGCTTCACTATTATTATGAAGCTCTGTTTCTTTTCATAAGGAATATTGTTTTTTATTGTATTTTCAAGGGCTTTGACAAAAAACTTCGACTGCCCTGCTTATGTAGGGCGACGCTCGTTTTTTGCCAAAAATATCCTCATTTCTCTCGCTCTGCTCGGTTTGCAGACTTTGTCTGCAAACTGAAACAAGCTTCATTCCGAAGCTTGTTTTTTGTATATTTGTATATTGTTTTTTACTGTTCTTCAGTGCTTTTGACCGAGCGGTAAGCGGCATCGTTTACAATAACCGTTTCGTCATCAAGCCAGCTGATAACGGCGGTTTTTGTTTCGTGCTCCTCGCCGGTGTAGATGCGTTCGGATCTCGCCTGAAAATAACCGATGAAGTTTTTAAACTCGGGTTCGGATCTTGCGATATCGACAGCCATTTCGTCATCGAGGACCTTGTTCTCCAACAGCTTTACCTCGGCAACGTAGGTGCCGTTTATCGAGGGATATGAGGACTGTACCGTTTCGGTCGTCATAGTATTTCCGATAAGGTTTATTAGATAGAGAACAACGAATGCAAAAGCGATAAGCACCGAAAATACGGCGCTCGTTGCTTTGAAATAGCTGTCGGGTACAAACTTGAAATAAAGCAAAAATGCGCAGATACCCCAAACAAGTGCAAAAATAACGGTGTATTTCCAGCTTCCGTCGGCAAAGCAGAGCGAATTAAGTATTGCGATAGGGGCAAGAAGCATAAGAAATATCTTTCCGGTATTACCGTAAACCGGCTTTAATAAAAACAGCGCAACCGTTGCTGCCACGGTGATCGCCGCTTGAACGATAACCAACGCGATCTCGTTGTTCGGAATAAAATCAAGCGCGTTGATAAGCCCGAAAAGCTCAAGACAAGGGACTATCAAAAGTAAAACACACAATACTATCGGAATTATTAACGTTACTGTTTTCATATTATGGTCTCCTTTAGGTCTTTAATTACTTTTACATATTCGGTTTCATAATATTTAAAGCATTCTATTGCCTTTTCGTCTATTACCTCGCCGCATACTGCTATCGGTACGGCGGGAGGGCAGGCGATGTTAAACTGCGCCAGCACACGCCCTATCGAGCTTTCGGCCTTTATCCTCTCGCTTTCGCCCAATATCGCCTCGCGTATTGATAATGCGGCTGTCGGCTTCGGTATTTCGGGTGTCGGCTCGTTGATACTCGGAGCACGCTCTATCGCGCAAAGCGCATCCGAAAGCGCAGTGAGCGAGTCATCGCTGTTTTCGGGAGAGAGCATAAGCACGATATTATCCTTATCATAAAACTCGCAGAAAATATCGGATTTTTTAAGTATTTCGGCGATCTGATGTCCGAAATACCCGTATTCCTTTGTTTTTATAACTATCTTCAGCGCTTCAACTCCCGAAAGCGTGTAGCCGTTTTCTGTCAGCTTTGATTTAAGAGTATCTGCTTTCTTTATAAACTCCGAAAGCGATTCCCGGTAGTTTTCGGCTAAATATTTATTGGCAAGATCCAACGATTGCAAAATAAGGTACGACGGACTTGTAGAGCCGAAAAGCGAAAGCGCGTTTTTTGCGTTTTCGGTAATTCGGATATCGGCATCGGGCGAAATATGAAGATAAGCACCGCCGGTTAAAACGGGAAGCGTTTTGTGTGCCGAGTCACAGCAGATATCCGCGCCGAGATGTATCGGATGCATTGATTGGGGCAAAAAGCCGAGATATGCGCCGTGCGCGTTGTCTACCAAAAGATATGCGCCGTATTCCTTGCATATTGCGGAAATTCTTGAAATATCCGCAATATTCCCGAGATAATCGGGAGAGGTTATATAAACCGCACATTTTTCGTCACCGTTCGACAATGCCTGTATAAGCTGTTCCTCGTCAAAGCTTGCCGAAAGATAGCAATCGTGCCGGTTTGGATAAAGCCAATCGGTTTTTATATCAAGCAATGCAACGGCAGAAAGAAAGGTCTTGTGGCAATTGCGCGTTGCGATAACCCTTGTAACTCCGCATAATTTCGCGAGATAAAGCATTGCACGGATACAAAGCGACGATCCCTCGGTGGAATAATAGGTCGGACACCCGAAAAGTTGAGATGCGTTTTTCTCGCTTTGTGCGATTATGCCGTTTGCATCAAACAAGCTGTCGGCACCGTCTATTTCGGTTATATCATATTGCTCGAACCCCAAAAAGCTCTTGCCCTTATGTGCGGGCATATGAAAGCGGTGGGGGGATTTTTTGCAGTATTCCTGTACAAAATCAATTATCGGAGTGTTCATTCTTCACAAAGCGATCTTGCAACCGCAACCATTATCGCACATTCCATTCTCTTGCGGAACAGCTTACATCCGTATTCGTAAACGCCCTTGACAGAGCCGGTGGCGTGATATGCGTTTGCTGCGCATCCGCCCGAGCAATACAGCTTTGCCCAGCAATCCTTACACTCTTTTCTTGCGTATACGTTACACTCGAAAAACTCATTTTGTATCGCTGTGTTGTCAACACCGTTCCATATATCGCCTAACTTGAATTTTTCCTCGCCGACAAATTGGTGGCAGGGATAGAGATCACCCCACGGGGTGACCGCCATATATTCGGTGCCCGAGCCGCAGCCCGAAATACGCTTATAAATACAGGGCCCGCCCGAAAGGTCTATCATATAGTGGTAAAACGTAAACGGCTTTCCCTCCTTTTCGCGCTTGAGCATCAGGGAAGCAAGCTTCTCGTACTGCTCGAGCACAATGGGAAGATCGTCGTCCGTCAGCTCGGAGGGATCGCCGGATGCACAGACCACCGGCTCCATACTGAGCTCGGTAAATCCGAGATCGAGCATAGTCTCTATATCCTTTAAAAAGTCGGGGTTCGCGTGGGTAAAAGTGCCGCGCATGTAATAATCCTTGTTTCCGCGTGAGGAAACAAGCTGTTGGAATTTCGGCACGATCCTGTCATAGCTGCCGATTCCCTTGTAGTCAACGCGGAATCGGTCGTGTATCTCTTTTCTTCCGTCAAGCGAAAGAACCACGTTGCTCATTTCTTTGTTGGCAAATTCAATAACGTCGTCATCAATAAGCATACCGTTTGTGGTGAGAGTAAAACGGAAATTCTTGTTGCGCTCCTTTTCGATGCTTCTTGCATAAGCAACAAGCTGCTTGACAACGTCAAAGTTCATCAGCGGTTCTCCGCCGAAAAAGTCCACCTCCAGATTCCGTCGGCTTCCCGAATTTTCGACAAGAAAATCAAGTGCGCGTTTGCCTGTTTCAAAGCTCATTAGCGCGCGGTCGCCGTGGTATTTGCCCTGACTTGCAAAGCAATACGAGCAATTAAGATTACAGGTATGTGCTATATGTATGCAGAGCGCCTTTATAACACCCGATGTCTTTTTCTTAAGCTCGCTTGCCATAGGACCGAAGGTATCGGGAGTAAAAAGCTTACCTGCGTCTTTAAGCGCCTCTATCTGCTCATAACATTCGGCAATATCCTCTTTGGTAATTCCGTCGATGCCCAAATATTTTTTCTCGGCTTCGGAAATTACAAAATCTCTTTCGTTCTCCTCAAACATGGCGATAATGTCATACGCCACGTCATCGACAGCGTGTACCGAGCCCGAGCATATATCGAGCACTATATTATATCCGTTTAGTTTATATTGATGAACCATATCTGCCTCGTGAGTGTAATATATGAAAAAATGCCGCCGAGAAGGCGGCACTTATCAGCTTATTTGCTTTCCTTGCTGTTTTCGCACTTCTGATTTGCGATACCGCAGCTGGTCTTGCAAGCGGACTGGCAGGAAGTCTGGCATTCGCCGCAGCCGCCGTTCTTTGCGCTTTCGCAAAGGTTACGGGTTTCGATAGTCTTGATATGCTTCATAATGATATCCTCCAAATAAACACATTATTGATTATCGTTGATATTATACACCAACAATTCGTTTAAGTCAACACTTTTCTTTATTCTTCTTCGCTTTCTTCGGTTTGACTTGCCTTGGGCATATGTCGGTTGGCGGGGCGTTGGCTTTTGCGCTTGGAGACGATGATGATCGCCGCTATCGCAACTGCCGCCGTCAGCCCTACAAAGACGTACATAAGAATATTTCCTATGTTGATATCGAGCTTGATCCTGTCCTTTTCGGGACTGCTGTATTCGGATACGGTTACCGATGCGTTTTTGTCATCGTTTATGTTACCGCTTGCTCCGGAATTGTCAATTGTGCTCGATTCGTCGTTAACGGGAGGGGCATCCTCCTTTTCCTTATAAAGCAGAGCCGCCTTTGTGATCGCCGCAAACTCCTTTAGCACAGTCTGCTTTGCTCCGCTGGATGCAAAGATAAGTGCAATATCGCTCTCGAGCTTGCTTGCCTGCTCGTGAGTGAGCACGCCCTTATTAAGCTCGCTTATTGCTGAATTGATCTTTGAAAGTGCGTTGGATACCGCCGATTCGTCACATCCGCCGTTTGCAAAAACATATCCGTCGATCTTTGCTTTTGAATATTCAAGCGTAGCGCGCATCATTTCGGCTTTGTCGCCGATGACCGATACCGAGCTTTCGGACATAACGTCCTTTTTCAGCTCGCTGTAATAATGCTGGGCAATATATTCATCAAGCGAGCCGAATATAAATCCGTCGGCATTGCGCGAGCGCGATTCCTTGATCATCGTCGAAACGGTGCTTGCGGTAAGCCCCTTTGCACTTTCAAGCGCGGTGAAAAAGTATGAGGTTTTTCCGGTGTACGCCGATATGATCTCGCTTTTGTCGTATACCAATCCGTCATCATACGCAAGCGGATCTATCGGATCGTTTTCAAGCGCGTCGCGCTCGTACAGCGACAGACAAATGCCGTCTATAATTCCGTCCTCAAGCCACCCGACAGCGTCCTGCATATAGAAATAATCCACGGTATCGCGCGCGGATACGGCAATAATGTCCACGTCGCTTCTTACAGATCTTACCGATTCCGAAATGGTTTTTGCCATATCGGTAACGAGCGAGCATTTGAACTCTACCCATTTTTGCCAATGGGGCGAATCAAAAAGCTCGGTTGCTATTGCATTTGCCTCGTCGGTCGGAATACTGTATTTCGACGAGAATTTCGACAGTGTGTCGTAATCGTACCCGAGATCACAGTTCTCCTTGAATTTCGGGTAGCGCAGATAATCCAAAAGCAGAGTGTCTATCTCGTATTCCGAAACGATATATTGGATATATTCCGCAAAATATTCCTTGAATTCATTTGATGCGGGGGAGTAATATCTGTCCGCAAGTCCCTTTTCGGTACCGTTGGTTACGGTCGTCCAATCGGATTTTGCGATAGATGCGTATTGGTTGTAATAAACGTCGACCGAAAGACCGAGCGTGATATTTTCCTCGCGGCAGATCCTGATATATGCCTCGAGCAGATCAAATCCGTTGTATTTTGCATCCTGCTTAAACCTATTCCCCTCGGGGAGCGGAATAAACGTTCCGTAGCCGTTGCTTACACGTAAAAACAGGGTGTTAAGTCCGTTTTCCTTTGCTTTTTTTACGGTCTCGCGTACCGCGTTTTCATCGGTCTCCTCGGGCGTGTGGAACGCGGCGCGTACCTCGTTCGCATCGTTATCGATACAAACTCTGTCAATGCTGTTTTTGAGCTTGTCAAGAATCTCCGATAATTGCTTGTAATCAAGCTTTCCCTCGGATGCCGCCTTTGCATCTGCCAACATCGCTTCCGCGGCAGTTATATCGATGTTATAAAATGATTCCTTTGCGGCTTTTAGTATCGATTCGGAAATGCCGATCTCGGCGGTCAGAGTGTCTGCAAGCATATCCTTGTCGTAAGAAAAGGTCGCTATGCCGTCATCTATTACACAGCTTCCGCCCAAAAGCGCGTGAGTGATAAGGAATTGCTTGTCGCGTACGGTCGATGCCGAAACGGTAAATCCCTTTTCGGGTGCGGTGACACCGCTTCCGCGTGCGACTATCCTGCCGTTTTCGTCAACCGCTATACCGTAGGTGTAGGTAGGAGTACCCTCGGTCTCGGGAGCGATTATCATATAGCCGTCCTCGCCCGAAACAGCAATCTCAGTCTCGAAATACGGGTCGATCTCGCCCTTTTTATCGCAAACGAAAAGACGCCCCGTATAGCTGTCGTAAAAAAGAGTATCGCCCTTTTTTACGTTGCTTTTAAACCATTGCACCTTTGTACCGGCGGCGGATATAACGTAGCAGCTTTCGGGTATTTCAAGGTTTTCGCCCTCCGAAAGTCCGCCCTCTATTATTTTTGTTACCTTGTTCTCGCTGTCAACGATAATATCGTGTCCCCATTGTGTCTGTCCTGTTGTTGCGATGTCTCTGTAAATAACCGCGGTATCTGCAATACGGGTTATGTTGATGCCGTCTATATATATCCAGTCGTCATCCTCGGCGGCACTCGGTAGAATACAAAGCGTCGACACTGACAGCAAAAGCACAAGCAACAGCGAAAGCCGTTTTTTGAAATTGATCATCGATTACCTCCGTTAATCCTTGTTCTCGGGAATTTCGACCGTCATTCCGTCGTATGCACACAAAAATCCGATCTTTTCCGATTCCTCGCTGAGCTCGGCGTGGCTCAGCTTGCCGTTGTGAGAAAAATGATTCACAACGTTGACAGTGCCTTCGTCAACAATGCCGATCTCGTATAGGCGTTTTCTGACATAAGGTACCGAATCAAGTCCCATATGTCCTCCGCCGCTCGGGAGGATGACGTAGGTGCAATCATAGCTGACAATATCCGCCCTCACGCCGCGTTCCTGAAGATAATCGTAAACCTCGTCATAGAGAAGACCGGTATCGTGCAGATACAGTATGTTGCCGCTGTCGCTCTCGATAAGATAGACAAAAGCGTTTTCATCGTGTTTGTGGTTTGCGGGCAGGGGAGTGACCCTGTAATCGCCGACACAAACCGTTTTGTATGCCTCTATCTCGTATACCTCGATCAAAGGATATGCCTCGTCAACTCCAAGCACTTTCATGGTCTGATCAAGCTTTTCGACAACGTTTTTGTTGCCGTAGACCTTCATCACCGGCTCTATAAGCTCGTGTGCATAAAAATCGGTGTTGCGAAGCACCATATCGGTCGGTGTAAAATGGTCGAGATGCGAATGGGTTATAAAGCAATACTTTACCGAAGAAAGATTTATGTTATTGTTAACTGCGTGCATATACGTATCGGCAGGGAAATCAATAAGCAGATCGTCGTTGATAATTGCCTGCGAGCGCGAGCGTATATCCTGTCCGCCCGTTCTGCGTGCGTTTTCGCAATATTCACACTTGCAGAAAAGCGCGGGCCAGCCCTCTGCCGCAGCGGTGCCGAGATATCTCAGTTTCATTGTAAAAAGTCCCCACAAGATATAATATAACATTGTTATTATAATATCCTCGTACAAAAAATGCAAGACAAAAAACGCGCATAATTGCGGCTTGAATAAAATTTATAAAATTTCGAAAAAAGGTATTGCATTTTTGTTTTTGCTGTGTTATACTTTAGTGTGCGAAATAGCGGAGCCAATGCTCCTTATCATACGAAAGAGAGGATTTTAAAGATGAAGCAGGGTATCCATCCCGAATACAAGACCACCACTATCAAGTGTGCTTGTGGCGCAGAATATGTTACCAAATCCGTTAAGGATAACGTCAAGGTCGATATTTGCTCTAAATGCCATCCGTTCTTTACCGGCAAGCAGAAGTTTGTTGATGCAGGCGGACGTGTAGATAAGTTCAAAAAGAAATTCAACCTCGACTAAAAGTAGCAAATTCATCCGAAAGCGGCACTCGTTTGTGCCGCTTTATTTTTTGATGCGAGGTATAGAATTATGGAAAATCTGAATATAACCGATGAGATCGCCGCATCGCGCGCTCTGCTCGTTTCGGTCTGCACCGATGACAACACGGAGGAGTGTATGCGCTCGCTTGACGAGCTTGCGCGATTGCTCGAGACCGCAGGCGGCGAGGAGGCGGCGCGCGTGATTCAAAACCGCGTATCTCCCGATAAAGCAACCTATATCGGAAGCGGAAAGGTAAAGGAGATCGCCGAGCTTATCGAAAACGACGGCGATATCCCTCTGGTCGTTTTTGATAACGAGCTTACGCCCTCTCAGATAGCCAATCTCGAGCGCGAGATACCCAACGTGCGTGTTATCGACCGAACAATGCTTATTTTGGATATATTTGCGCTCCACGCCGTTACGGGAGAGGGAAAGCTGCAGGTCGAGATCGCGTGTCTTCGCTACACCGCACCGAGATTGACCGGCAGAGGAAAAGAGCTTTCGCGCTTGGGCGGCGGTATCGGCACAAGAGGCCCCGGTGAATCCAAGCTCGAGAGCGACCGCAGACATATAAAGCGCCGTATTACCGCGCTTGCCGAAGAAATAGAAAATATCGAGCGCACCCGTGCCGTAAAGCGTGCATCGCGTGAGCGCTCGGGTATTAAATCCGCGGCGATAATCGGCTATACAAATGCCGGAAAATCAACGCTTTTGAACACCCTTACCGATGCCGGTATTCTTGCCGAGGATAAGCTTTTTGCAACGCTTGATCCCACTACAAGACGTCTCGAGCTTCCGAGCGGAGCCGAGATGCTTTTGACGGACACTGTCGGATTTATCGACCGCTTGCCGACACATCTCGTAAAGGCGTTCAAATCAACGCTTGAGGAATTGAAATACGCCGATTATATCATTTTGATCACCGATGCGAGCGAGGAAATAACCGAGCGCGAGCGCAAGCGCGAGGTTACAAAAAAGCTCATATCCGAGCTTGGTGCGGGCGATAAGCCGATGATCGAGGTGTTTAATAAGTGCGATATCGCTCTGCGCGATACGCCGTATCCCATGGGAAGCATCGAAATTTCGGCAAGAAGCGGAGAGGGAACGCAGGCGCTTCTCGAAAAATTGGACGAGCTTGTCGCCAGCGGGAAAAGAAAGCTTAAAATGCTCATTCCTCATTCCGAGGCGGGTACTGTTTCGGAGATATACCGTCTTGCGACCGTTCTGGATTGCGAATATACCGATTCGGGCGCGCTGATAACCGCCGAGTGCGATGCTCGCGCCTGCGGCACCTTTGAAAAATACGTGATATAGACTTTAAAACAGGTTTTCGACGGCAAGAAGACCTGTTTTTTACATTTTTGGAAAAATATCGAAAAATGTATGCCATATATAAAAATATTATATATTTAAGGTAAAAAAGGTTGCATTTTTCGGAATATTGTGTTATTATGTAGTGGATGCTGTGTGCATTTGGCACAGTAGCCATAGCTTTGTCAAAAAAATGCAATAAATAATGCAGGAGGAACCATTTAAATGGCACTTACCCAAGAACAGATCATGGCAAAGAATGCCGAACTCGAAGCTTACATTGTCGAACAGAAGGACGTGAAAGGCGCGCTCATTCCCGTAATGCAAAAGGCGCAGGAGCTTTTCGGCTATCTTTCTTTCGAGACTATGCAGCTTATCTCCGACCGTCTCGACGTACCCGTTTCCGAAATCTACGGCGTTGCGACCTTCTATGCACTCTTTTCGCTCACTCCCAAGGGAGAATACGTTATCTCGGTATGCACAGGTACGGCTTGCTACGTTAAGGGCGCTGCTGCAGTTCTTGACGAGGTTAAGAATCAGCTCGGTATCGACTCGGGCGAAACCACTCCCGACGGCAAGTTTTCTATTCAGGATACCCGTTGCCTCGGTTGCTGCGGTCTTGCTCCCGTAATGGTTATCAATAACGACGTTTACGGTCGTCTTGAACCTGCCGATATCAAGGACATCCTTGCTAAATATTAATTATTACTCGAAAGGAACTGAATAAATGAAAACATTGGCTCAGCTTGCCGAGATCCGCGAGTCCGCTAAAAAGAGCATCGCGATCCGTATGCAGGATAAATCGCTTTCCGACAATAAAGTAAAAAGACACGTTCTCGTTTGCGGCGGTACCGGTTGTACCTCCTCGGGTTCTGTGACTATCCGCGAGGTTTTTGAAAAGGAACTCGCAAACAACGGCATTTCCGAAGAGGTTAAGATCGTTCAGACCGGCTGCTTCGGTCTTTGTGCACTCGGTCCTGTTGTTATCGTATATCCCGAGGGAACCTTCTATTCTCAGGTCACTCCCGAGGACGTTTCCGAGATCGTTACCTCCCACCTCGTGAACGGCGAGCTCGTTCAGAGATTGGTGTATGACGATATCGGCGGCGGCAAAAAGGCAGACGGCCCCGTTGCACTCAGCGAGACCGGATTCTACAAGGATCAGAACCGTATTGCACTCCGCAACTGCGGTGTTATCGATCCCGAGAGCATTGATGAGTATATCGCTACCGACGGATATCTCGCATTGGGTAAGGTACTTACCGAGATGACTCCCGATGACGTTATCAGCGTAGTGCTTGAGTCCGGCTTGCGCGGCAGAGGCGGCGCCGGCTTCCCGACTGCAAGAAAGTGGCAGTTTGCCAAGAACAGCGTTTCGGATAAGAAATACGTTGTTTGTAACGCCGACGAGGGCGACCCCGGTGCATTTATGGACCGTTCGGTTCTCGAGGGCGATCCCCACGCGATCATCGAGGCAATGGCTATCGCCGGCTACGCGATCGGCGCTGACGAGGGCTTTGTTTACGTTCGTGCAGAGTATCCTATCGCAGTTAAGCGCTTTGCTATCGCTATCGAGCAGGCGCGTGAGTACGGCGTGCTCGGCAAAAACATATTCGGCACCGACTTTAATTTCGATGTAAATATCCGTCTCGGCTCGGGCGCATTCGTCTGCGGCGAGGAAACCGCACTTCTCACCTCTATCGAGGGTAACCGCGGTGAGCCCAGACCCCGTCCTCCGTTCCCTGCAGTAAAGGGCTTGTTCGGTCAGCCGACCATCATCAACAACGTTGAAACTCTTGCAAACGTTGCGCAGATCATCAATAAGGGCGCTGATTGGTTCAAGGCAATGGGTACCGAGAAATCCACCGGTACAAAGGTATTCGCACTCGGCGGCAAGATCAACCACACCGGTCTTGTTGAAATAGATATGGGTACTCCGCTCCGCACCATTATCGAGGATATCGGCGGCGGCATCCCCAACGGTAAGAAGTTCAAGGCGGCACAGACCGGCGGTCCCTCCGGCGGATGTATCCCCGCATCTCTTATCGACACCCCCGTTGATTACGAATCGCTTATGGCTATCGGCTCTATGATGGGCTCGGGCGGTCTTATCGTAATGGACGAGGACAACTGTATGGTTGACATCGCTAAATTCTTCCTTGAGTTTACTGTTGATGAATCCTGCGATAAATGTACTCCCTGGCGTATCGGTACCAGAAGAATGCTTGACATTCTTAACCGTATCACCGAGGGCAAGGGTGAAGAAGGCGATATCGAAAAGCTCGAGGAGCTTGCCAACAACATCAAGGCAACCGCGCTCTGCGGTCTTGGTCAGACGGCACCTAACCCCGTTCTTTCCACCATTCGCTACTTCCGTGATGAATATGAAGCACATATCAGAGAAAAGCGCTGCCCCGCAGGTCAGTGTAAGGCACTCGCAAGATTTGTTATCGACCGTGATCTCTGTAAGGGCTGCTCGCTCTGTGCGAGAAAGTGTCCCGTTAACGCTATCGAAGGCGTTGTAAAGAGCCCGTTCGTTATCGATCAGGACAAGTGTATCAAGTGCGGCACCTGTATCGACAGCTGTAAGTTCGGCGCTATCTCGAAGAAATAAGGAGGACGGATAAATGAACAAAGTTAATCTTACAATAGACGGCGTACAGATCGAGGTACCCGCTAATTATACCATTCTCGAGGCTGCCCGTGAGGCACATATCAATATTCCGACTCTTTGTTATCTCAAGGATACCAACGAGATCGGTGCATGCCGTCTCTGCCTTGTAGAGATCAAGGGCGCGCGTGCGCTTCAGGCAGCTTGCGTATCTCCCGTAGGCGAGGGCATGGAGGTATGCACCAATAACGAAAAGCTCCGTAAGGCAAGAAAGATCAATCTTGAGCTTATTCTTTCCAACCACAACCGCGAGTGTACTTCCTGCGTAAGAAGCGGCAACTGCGAGCTTCAGCAGCTTTGTAAGGAGTACGGCGTTGAGGGTTATCCCTTCGACGGCGACAAATCTGAGGCAACTATCGACGAGATCAGCCCCTCTATCGTTCGCGATAACACCAAGTGTATCTCCTGCAGACGCTGTGTTGCAGCTTGTAACAAGGTTCAGAAGATCGGCGCTATCGGCGTTTCGAAGCGCGGCTTCAACACCACCGTCGGCTGTATCTACGGTATGAGTCTTGCAGACAGCCCCTGCGTAAACTGCGGTCAGTGTATTCTCGCTTGCCCTGTCGGCGCATTGCACGAAAAGGACAGCATAGATGATGTATATGCGGCTATCGCAGATCCCACCAAGCATGTTGTTGTTCAGCCCGCTCCCGCGGTAAGAGCTACTCTCGGCGAGGAATTTGGTATGGAGATCGGTACCTCTGTTACCGGCAAGCTCGTATCTTCGCTCCGCCGCCTCGGCTTTGATAAGGTATTTGATACCGACTTTGCGGCAGACCTTACCATTATGGAGGAGGGGACCGAGCTTCTCGGCCGTCTCAATAACGGCGGCAAGCTCCCCATGATCACCTCCTGCTCGCCCGGCTGGATCAAGTACTGCGAGGAGTTTTATCCCGAGTTCCTTCCTAACCTGTCTTCCTGCAAATCTCCTCATGAGATGCTCGGCGCAGTTATAAAGAGCTACTATGCCGAAAAGGCGGGTATCGATCCCAAGGATATCTACGTTGTATCCGTAATGCCTTGTACCGCAAAGAAGTTCGAGGCAGCAAGAGAAGAGCTTTCCAATAACGGTCTTCAGGACGTCGATGCAGTTCTCACCGTTCGTGAGCTTGCAAGAATGATCAAGAACGCAGGTATCGACTTCAAGAGATTGCCTGATGAGGATTTTGATTCGATACTCGGCGAGTCTACCGGCGCAGGCGTTATCTTCGGCGCTACAGGCGGTGTTATGGAGGCGGCACTCCGTACCGTATACGAGGTCGTTACCGGCAAGTCGCTTGACAACGTTGAGTTTGCTTGCGTTCGCGGCACCGACGGTATCAAGGAGGCAGAGATCGATCTTGACGGCAAGAAGGTTCGCGTAGCTGTCGCTCACGGCACAGGCAACGCCAAGGAGCTTCTTGATATGGTTAAGAAGGGCGAAAAGGAATACGAGTTTATCGAGATCATGGGCTGTCCCGGCGGTTGTGTAACCGGCGGCGGTACTCCCATAGTTGATGCAACCACGCTTTCCTACATCGACCTTAAGACCGAGCGTGCAAAGGCGCTTTACAGCGAGGATGCCGGTAAGGCAAAGCGTAAGTCACACGAGAACGAGGAAGTCCAGACACTTTATAAGGAGTTCCTGGGCGAGCCCAACTCCCACAAGGCACACGAGCTTCTTCACACTCACTATATTCCCAGACCTAAGTACATTAAGAAATAATTGTAATAAAAAAACGAATTGCCGCAAATTTCCTTGCGGCAATTCGTGCTTAATAAAGAAGAAAGGAACTGTATTTATGAAAAAGTTTGTGGTTATATTGTTGCTGTCGTTGCTTTTGGTTTCCTGCGGTGAAGTGAATGATAATTCCTCGACCGATCCGATTGATATAAGCTCTGTTTCTTCAACCGTAAGCGATATTTCCGAGGAAAGCTTTGTTATTGACGAAAGCTATCTTTTTGAGGAAAGCGCGATTTATAATACATCAATCGGTGATGAAGCTTCTTCGACCGACGAGGCGTTATGCATAATAACATACGAAGTATATACCGAAACAGCAAAGGTGTTCGAAATAAAAGGCGAAAAAGCAATCGAGCTTTACGATTTTATGTATGAGCGTTTGCAAGACGCGCCGTTACCGACCGATGAACAGGCAAACAAGCACTTGGGCTTAAAACCCGAAAACGATACCGCACCGACCGAACAACCGCTTCGCTTGGTATTTTATTCGGGCACGGAAATGCCGTATTATTATACCGTCTATCGCGACGGGTTTACAGATTGGAATATGATTTATATGTCAAGCATACGCCGCAATATGCTCCCCGAGGATACTTTTGACAAAATTGTCGAAATGACCGGAATAAACTTGGATTGACGGGGCACGAAATTTGTGTTATAATGTAAACAAACTTTTAACGGTAGGCGGAGTTGGGTATGATAAAAAATAAAAGAACAGAGATTTTGGTTATCGCACTTATATTGATAATCCAAAGCGTGTATTTTGTGTACATCGGCGGCCAAAAGGCATATCTGCATATGGACGAGGCATATTCGTTCGGTCTTTCCTCGTATGATCAGGTCGAGATACACGAAAAAGACGATTTCTTTGATACCTGGCACGGCTCGGATTATTATCTCGATTATCTTGTCGTAAACAGCGACGAGGTAGGGGATTATTCACCCGTTTACGAAAACCAGAAAAACGATGTGCATCCGCCGTTTTACTATCTGCTTTTGCGCGTGTTTATGGGATTTTCGGTGGATGAATTTACTATGTGGAGCGGTCTTGCGCTCAACATACTTATACATCTGTTCATAACCGTTTTTACATATCTTATTATAAAAAAGATGCTTATCGGTTGTAAGTACAATAAGGAAAAATCGGCGTTGCTGACATTGCTCTCGGTGTTTATGCTGTCAACCCTTACGAGTGTGCTTTACATCCGTATGTACGCGCTTGCAACGCTTAATATACTTATAACCGTATATCTGCACATTCTGCTTTACGAGAATGACGAAAAACCTTTAAAGTATATTATAGGCATCGGCATCGCCGCTCTTATCGGCTCGCTTACGCATTATTTCTACCTTTATTTTATCTTTGCGCTGTTTTTGCTCTTTATGGTTTCTTATATCGAAAAGAGCAAGTACAAGCTTCTCGCCAAATATGCGATATCGCTTGTTGCGGCTGCTGCCGTATCGCTTCTGATATTTCCTCATTCTCTTAACCATATGTTCTTCGGGTACAGAGGGCAGGGGGTTATCGATAACCTTGTCGATCCCGCAAAGTACGTAAACGTGTTCCCGTTTTTGGGCGAGGTTGCGGTCTCTGTATTCAATTATATGCTGTTTGCGATTCTTGCGCTTATTGTTTTGGTTCACTTCTATAAGCGTATGCGCGAGAAATACGGTCACGTTTGCGATGATTCACGCTATGCGTTTATAATTGTCAGCTTTCCTACCTTGTTCTATTACGTTATTACCGCGATATCATCTCCTTGGATAGAGCTTCGGTATATGCTTCCTATATGTATACTGATGTTCATTATAGTTATTTGCTATCTTTACAGATTGCTCGGCACTATGACACGCGAGTCGGTAAGAAACGGCTTGATGATAATGCTTGCGGCTGTGATGCTTGTCACCCCGAGAGTTACCGAGATCAAGCCCGAACCGATGTTTGATGAACGCAGAGATGCGGTCGAATATATCGAGCAAAATGCCGACAAACCCACCTTCTATTTCTTCGACTCCGACAACAACCGCTTCCTTGATGATATTATGATGTTCTCGATAGCCGAGGATTCTTATATCGCCCGCGATATCGGTGCCGATCCCGATAAGATCGCCGCTGTGTTTGAGGGTGTCGATGTCTCGAACGGCGTTGTGGTCTTTGTAAGCGAGAATTACGACGGATGGGAAATGATCCACGCAATGCGCGCGGCTCTTGATCTCGAGCATGCCGATTATATGTACCGCATGAATGCGTGCGATATCTTTTACGTTTATCCCGCAGAATAAAAAATGCAAAACAAAAAGCACCTATGCATCATAGGTGCTTTTGAATTTTAAAAGCTTAGATTCTTGCCTTGATCTCGTCTGCCTTGTCGGTGATCTCCCACTTAACGCCGAGCTCCTCACGACCGAAGTGACCGTATGCCGCAAGATTCTTGTACTGGGGCTTGCGGAGGTCAAGAGTTTCGATGATAGCGGCGGGACGAAGGTCAAATACCTCGTTAACGATCTCTGCAAGACGCTCGTCGCTTACCTTGCCGGTGCCGTTGGTGTTAACGAGAACCGACAAAGGTCTTGCTACGCCGATAGCGTAGGCGATCTGAACCTCACATCTTTCAGCAGCGCCTGCCGCAACGATATTCTTTGCAACGTAACGAGCCATATATGCTGCCGAACGGTCAACCTTTGTGGGATCCTTACCCGAGAAAGCACCGCCGCCGTGAGAAGCGTATCCGCCGTAGGTGTCAACAATGATCTTACGGCCGGTAAGACCGCTGTCGCCGTGCGGACCGCCTACTACGAAACGACCTGTCGGGTTAACGTAGATCTTGGTGTTGTCGTCCATATATTCCTTGGGAACAGAGGGGATAATAACCTCGCGGATGATATCCTCGCGGATCTGCTCGAGCGAGATCTCGGCAGCGTGCTGAGAGGAAACAACGATAGCATCAACACGAACGGGCTTGTTGTCCTCGTATTCAACAGTGACCTGAGTTTTGCCGTCTGCGCGGAGATAGGGGAGGGTTCCGTTCTTGCGGACCTCGGAAAGACGCTTTGCCATGTGCTGAGCGAGCGAGATAGGCATAGGCATAAGCTCGGGAGTTTCGTTGCAGGCAAAGCCGAATACCATACCCTGATCGCCCGCACCGGTGTCCTTGTCGTCCTTCATTTCGCCGTTCTTTGCCTCGAGTGCCTTGTCAACACCCATAGCAATGTCGGGAGACTGACCGTGGATAGCAGTGATAACGCCGCAGGTGTCGCAGTCAAAGCCCTTGTCGGAATGGTCGTAGCCGATACCTCTTACGGTTTCGCGCGCGATAGCCATAAAATCGGGCTTTGCGGTGGTGGTGATCTCGCCCATAACGAGTATCAGACCGGTGGTACAAGCGGTTTCGCAGGCAACACGTGCCTTGGGATCTTCTGCCAATATAGCATCAAGGACTGCATCGGAGATCTGGTCGCAGATCTTATCGGGATGTCCTTCGGTAACCGATTCGCTGGTGAAAAACTTTCTCATTTTAAAAATTCTCCTTGTATGTAATAATTTTTTATAACAAATAAAATACCCTTTGACAGATGTATCAAAGGGCATAAAAATGCTTAACTTTTCTACATCTCATCTTTCGATCAAGTCGCTGAATTGACACCTTGCGTTATGTTGTAGGTTGTCGTGGTTTCATCGGGCAGCTCCCTCCGCCACTCTTGATAAGAATGTACCTTTATGATAACACGCCTTCACTCATATGTCAATAAGTATAAAACAAAAAAATGATTAAAAACACAAAAAAATACAAAAATAATACTTGACAAACATAGATCAATCTGTTATACTATCCAAGCTGTCGCAGAATGGCAGAAAATATATGGCGGAATAGCTCAGTTGGCTAGAGCAATCGGTTCATACCCGATAGGTCGTGGGTTCAAGTCCAACTTCCGCTACCATACGGCCCGTTGGTCAAGCGGTTAAGACACCGCCCTTTCACGGCGGTAACAGGAGTTCGATTCTCCTACGGGTCACCATGAAAAAAGCACTTCGTAAGAAGTGCTTTTTTCACTAAGTGCGCCATTCGCCGCATGAAGTTTGCTTCACTGATATCAACTTAAAACCAAACAAAGAACCGCGTTCGATTGAACGCGGTTTTCCTTATTAAATTACTTCGAGAGCATTTGATTAACCAAATCTATTGCAGTTTGGTTGCGTTTTGTAAATTCCTCGTCGGTAAGATCGTTAAAAAGCGATCTGCTTTCGGTATATATCTCAAATCCGAATTTTTGATAAATCCGTACGGCAGGGTAGTTGCGTGTTCCTGTCGTGAGGTAAATAAAACCGCTGTAACCGAGTTGGTTATATAAATCCATCAAAAACGTCAGCATCGCTTTTGCAATACCCTTGCCGGCATGGCTGTCTTTTGTTGCCACCCAATGTATGCGTTGCTCGCGCTTGCCGTAGTGCTCGCCGTCCCACAGTGCAGCGGTGGCAATATATTCACCGTCGGGTGCTTTTACAAAAATAACACGTTCCTCGGCTTTCAAAGCTTGGTTGTTGACAAAATCATTGTAAAAAACGTCGATACCGCGCTCGACCGAATCAAAAGAACCGACACTTGCCTGTATCTCCGACCAAATGCGTGCATCGCCCTCCTTGTAAAATACAAATTCGTACCCGTCGGGCAGGAAGCACTTGGGATAATTCTCGGTGTCGCATTTGGCCATTATCAAAGGGAAGTAGGGAATCGATTTGTCGATCATCGCTTATCTCCTTCAGTATTTCCAACCGTTTTGCTTTTTGAGCTCGTCAACAACATCGTAATATTCACACGGATCGGTTATTTCGGCTATTGCCTTATCGGCAAGCTCGGGATCGGAAAAAATCTTCATATCGGGATCAACAATGACCGCAAACCCATAATACGCGAAAATCGGATTGCCGTTTTCGTCATCGTCCCTTGTCATACAGCTAATAGCGTATAATTCTTTACCGTCGCGGTCGGAGTTGACGTATCTGATCGTGCGTACCATCCGGTCGTCATTGCCGGTGTATCCGTTTTTCTTGGCTTTTTTATAGATTATTTCGTCAAAATCGTAGCTGTCTAAAGACAATTCGCCGCGTTCGCTGATATCGGTTTCAATTTCGGCTTTATAGCATTTGTCTATGTTGATTTCCTTGTTCCAGTCGTTCTTTTCTTTTAACTCTTTTATTAAATCGGCAGACGTATCAACCGCCTTTTTATAGTCCTCACCGTTTTTAGTGCCGTGCCAAAAATAGTCGGAATCATCGATAAACGGCAGATAACAGTCATCCTGGTAGTAATAAACGTATCCGTTTTCGGACTTTTGCATTATCAAAAAAGCCATCGTGTATGTCTCTTTTACGCCGTAGCTTTCGTTATAGAAAAACAAAACCCTGCCGTAATCATCGGTTTCGATTATCGAAATCTCGGGGTTGTACGTAATCTCGCCGTTGTCGGTGCTGCCGGAAATGTAAAACATATTGCTTACGGCAACCGTGTACAGATCGTCGTGTCCGCCGTCGTACTCATATCCGAACAGTAATGTGCCGAACCCGTACATCATAAGACAGGATGATAATGATATCGTTAGGGCAACAATCAGAACAAATATTGCAATCGTTTTTGTGATACGTTTCATATTTGCGTTTCCTTTATGTAGGTGTTCATTGGTCATCTTAGACGTGTTTATAGAGGAGATGATGTAATTTTGTGTGTTTATTATAGCATATATTTTTGTGTTTTTCAACTGCTTTGTGGGCATGGTTTTAGTGAAGCATCGGATACGCCGACGTGAATCACCTGCTACGCTCGTATGAAGCAAAGCAAACTTCACGTTTCTGAAATCAGAACACTTAGTTCTGCCAAAACAAAAAGCACCCGAAAAGGTGCTTTTGTTCTGGGTAAGGACAATAAAAAGATATTTTGGGCATTTTTTTCGTATGAATTGGAACCCTTGCAAAACGATGCATCGACTTCGTCGATATGATGTATTGCGCTGTGCGCAATATGATGTAAATTCGCTTCGCTCATTTATGATGCGAAGCGTTCCTTAATGTTGCGAAGCAACACATCATTAACGCAGTGACATCATTAGCGTAGCGGCATCATGTTCCCGAAGGGAACGCTTCATTGAAAAAAACCATTCGCTTTTGCGAATGGCTTTTTTCTTGGCAGGGATGGCAGGGCTCGAACCTACGAAATGCCAGAGTCAAAGTCTGGTGCCTTACCACTTGGCTACATCCCTATATTTGCTTGTTATTTGCACAATACCCGATAATTATACCTGTAATTTAAAGATTTGTCAACCGATTTTTAAAATAAAAACATTAAATTTCGTTTTCGCTTGCAAAGACGTTTTTGCGGGTGTATAATGTTATTGATAACATTACGGAGGTGTTTTATGAAACGTTTGGTTGCATTTGCACTTGTTATTCTGATGATTCTGCCCGTTGCTTCGATTTCGGTCAACGCCGCAGAAAAAACCGCTTATGAAACTATACTCGAGGGCATTCTCAATTTAGAAGAAAGCATTTCTATAGCAAAGTACAATTTGTCTACCGACGGTCTTTTTGCGCTTATGGAGGATGTTCTGAAAAACGAACCGCGCATTTTTTATGCGGATGAATCGTACGGGTATCAGACGTCGTACTATTCGGGTAACGTGACCGCTGTCTATCCTTCGTACGAAGCCGGCGGCAGCGAGCTTGCGGTTATGCTTGATGAATTTGATAACGGTATTGATGCGATTTTGGCAACAATACCCGATTCGCTTGACGATTATCAGACGGTTATTTATCTGCATGACTATATTGTTCTTAACTATCAGTATGACCTTGATTATGAGATATACGATGCATATACGATGATGCAAGAGGGTGAGGGAGTTTGTATGGCATACTCTCTGCTTCTGGATGAGCTTTTGTACCGCCTCGGTATCGAGTCCCGTGCAGTAGTCAGCCCCTCCGATTCGCTTAATCATATGTGGAACGAGGTTCTTGTTGACGGCAAATGGTACGAGATGGATGCCACCTGGGATGATCCCGTTGCCGACCGTTACGGCAAAGCGGTACACTCCAATCTGCTTTTGAGCGATGCCGAAATGTATGTGACACACAACGGCGTATACGAGCTCGATTTTCCCTGCACTTCTACCGAATTTGACAATATATCGTGGTCGTTTATCGATTCTCCGTTCGGATTTGTTCGCGGCGAATCTTATATACTCGATTATAACGAGATATACAAAGTTGATATTTATACCGGCGAAAGCGAGATGATCTTTAACGCCGGTAACCGCTATTCGTATGACAACAACAATAACTATATCGGCTGCACGATCGGATTCGGTGCATACGGCGATTGGCTCTACTATAACGATCGTACATCTATAAGACGTTTTTCGCCCGTTTCGCTCGTTGACGAGGTATTTTACACCCCCGATTCTTCCGAGGGCAAGATAAGCGGAATGTACGTTTCCGGCAACGTGATCCATTATTTGGCTGCAACCGACGGCAGTATTAAAAACGGTGTTGACCATACCTATGTTATCACCGAAGATGAGCCGGCGGTCCCCCATGTATGTGAGGGTGAGGGCGGTTGGCTGAGTGATGCAAATAACCATTGGCAGCTCTGCTCTTGCGGAGAAAAGGTAGATACCGATGCTCACGACGAGGGCTATTGGATAACGGTGCTCGAGGCAGAGCTTGGACAAGAGGGCTCGAAGGAGAGACACTGCACTGTGTGTGACTATTTGCTAGAGATAGGCACTGTACCCGCACTTTATATTTTGGGCGACGTCAACGGTGACGGTGAGGTCGATTCGGTGGATTATCTTGTAGTCAAGCGCGGTTGCTTTGGCAGCTACGTGTTCAGCGAGCAGGAAAAGCTGTGCGCAAACATTGACGGAGATGACGATATCGATTCGATCGATTACGTTATGGTAAAAAGAATCGCATTCGGCAGCTACGCGGTCAATCAGAAATGAATTCGATACTTTTAAAAAATCCGTTGTTTTGCGGAATGAACAGAGAACAGCTCGATTCTGCGCTTGAATTGCTTGCGGCAAAGCTTACCGATTATCCCAAAAATGCGCTTCTTGCCGCGGCAGGCGAGCAGCTTAACAGGTTTGGATTTGTTGTTTCGGGCACTATTCAGGTCAGCTTCAGCGATATCGACGGCAATGCGGTGATCATGGCAAACGTTACCGCGGGCGAGACGTTTGGCGAATCGCTTTGCTGGCTCGGTATAACCGAAATTCCGGTCACAATATCTGCGTTTACCGATGCGGTCGTGCTCTGGCTCTCGCCGCGGGCGTTAAAGCAAGGCGATAGAAGCGATATCGCACATGAGCTGCAAAACCGATTTTCGTCGATGCTGGCGCAGAAAACTCTTGCGATGAACGAAAGAGTGCAAATACTCTCAAAGCCGACTATCCGCGAGAAAATAGTTACGTTTTTGTCGCAGTACAGCAACCGTTTCGGCAGTAAGACCTTTTCGGTTCCGTTCGACCGTGAGACACTTGCGTTGTACTTGGGTGTTAACCGTTCGGCACTATCGAGAGAGCTGTCGAATATGCAACGCGACGGCATAATAGAGTATTATAAAAACAGCTTTAAAATCAAATAGAGTGTGTTGCAAATGCAACGCAAATACAGCGCGATATGTCGTATAATGTAACCAAAGAAAAGAGGTATACATTATGAAAAGACTTATCGCGCTGTTTTTATCAGTATTTATGCTTGTGCTTGCGTTTGCATCCTGTGCGGATGAGAGCGACGTATCTTCCGATAATATAGGTACGTCTTCCGCCTCGTCGGAGGAAAGCAAGACCGAAGAAAAAACCACTGTCCGTATCGCCGGAATGAAGGGCCCGACGTCCATCGGCCTGGTCGGCATTATGGAAAATAACGACAACGGTACTGCCGCTAATAAATATGAGTTCACCATAGCAGGTGCGGCGGACGAAATATCTCCGCTTCTTATCAAGGGCGAGCTCGATATTGCGGCTGTTCCCGCAAATCTTGCATCGGTGCTTTATAATAACACCAACGGCAATATCAAGCTTCTTGCCGTTAATAACCTCGGTGTTCTTTATATCGTTGCCAAGGGTGAATCGGTTTCGTCGGTTGCCGATCTTAAGGGCAAGACCATCCTTGCGACCGGCAAGGGTACCACTCCCGAATACACGCTTCGCCATATTTTAACCGAGAACGGTATCGATCCCGATAACGACGTAACGCTTGATTTCAAGTCCGAGGCGACCGAGGTCGTTGCGGCTATGGCAAAGGCGGAAAACGCTGTGGCAATGCTTCCCCAGCCCTACGTTACCGTTGCCAAGGGCAAGGTAGAGGGACTTGAGGTGGTTATCGACCTTAACGAAGAGTGGAAAACGATCAATAACGATAGCGGAATTGTAACAGGTGTTATCGTTGTGCGCAAGGAATTTGCAGAGAATAATCCCGAGGCAGTAAGGCTGTTCCTTGATGAGTTCAAGGCATCCTCCGAGTATGTAAATGCTAACGTATCGGATGCCGCACAGCTTGTTGAAAAGTTCGGTATCTTTGCCGCTGACGTAGCCGAAAAAGCGATTCCCCAATGTAATATCACCTACATCGCTGGCGAAGCTATGAAAACCCCTGTAAATACTTACTTAGGAGTTTTGTATGCAAATAACGAAAAATCGGTCGGCGGAAAGCTCCCCGAGGACGATTTCTTCTACATCGCAGGTTGATTATAAAAAACTAATTACGAAAACTCTCGCCGTACTGCTGGCGCTTGTTGTCTGGCAGTGCGCGAGCTTGTTTATCGGCTCGGAGCTCCTCCTCGTTTCTCCGTTTGGTGTGGTTAAACGCCTTATCTCTCTTGTGGTCGAGGAGGACTTTTGGTCGATAGTCTGGTTTACGCTAAAGCGCATCGGTATCGGATTTTTTGCAGGTCTGCTTGTCGGTGTGGCGCTTGCACTGTGTGCAGGTCGGTTTTCTGTTGTCGAAACAATGCTTTGGCCGTATATGATAACCGTAAAATCGGTGCCCGTTGCATCGTTTGTGGTTATTGCGATAATATGGTTCAAGGCATCCAATCTTTCTGCGCTTATATCGTTTTTAATGGTTATGCCTATCGTTTATACCAATCTGCTCGACGGCATAAAGTCGGTCGATAAAAAAATGATAGAGATGGCAGACGTATTCAAAATGCCGTTTGAACGCAGAATGAAATATATATGGATGCCCTCAGTAAAGCCGTTCTTGATATCCGCAGTCCGAATTTCTGTCGGACTTGCGTGGAAATCGGGTGTTGCCGCCGAGCTGATAGGTTATCCCGAGGGCTCTGTAGGCGAGGTTTTGTATTACTCAAAGCTTTATCTTGATACCGCCGATCTTTTTGCTTGGACGGTAGTTATAGTTATATTGGCGCTTTGCTTTGAAAAAACGTTGGTGTTCCTCCTAAAGAAATCGTTAAAGGGGGTGGAAACGCTGTGACAGAGCTTTTAAAAATAGGAAAATCCTATGGAAAAAATACGGTTTTAAAAGCGTTTTCCTATGTCTTTATCGATGGCTGTAATTATTGCATTATGGGCGCGTCGGGCAGCGGAAAAACCACTCTGTTAAACATCCTTCTCGGTCTTGTCAGGCAGGATTCGGGAACAATAAACGGCAAACCCAAAAATATTTCCGCTGTGTTTCAGGAGGATCGCCTCTGCGAGCCCTATTCGGCGGTAGAAAACATTTTGGCTGTCACGGGGGAAACGGTATCAAGGGATGAAATAATCGCATTGCTTTGCGATCTGGGACTTGAAGGCAGCGAGTACGCGGCGGTCTCGACACTCTCCGGCGGTATGAGGCGCAGAGTTGCTATTGCGCGTGCCCTGCTTGCAAAAAGCGATATGGTCATTCTTGATGAGCCGTTCAAGGGGCTTGATATCGATACGCGCGATAGGGTAGTAGAGGTAGTGAGATCGCGTACTCTCGGAAAAACTCTTATTGTTGCCACCCACGATGAACGCGATGCCTACGATCTGGATGCCGAAATAATCAATATATAAAAAAATCACCTTGGAAGCTTCTCCAAGGTGATTTTTTTTAGCCGATCGCTCCGCCTATGATATCGTCAAGTGAATTGCCGTATTCGGTTTTTCCGGTAGGATCAACGCTTTTTGCCCATTTCTCGAATCGGCTCTTGTATTTGGAGTAGTCGTCGTACATACATACAAACTGGATCTCCCAAAACTCGTCGTCTCCCTTAAAGAAATACAGGTCGTATACCGCCTCCGCAGTGGTGAGAGTAAAATGATATATACCGTCGGTCTCCACAACAGGAACAGATACTTTGTTTCCGGTTAGTTCGTCACGTATATTTTCGGCAAAATGCTTTACGATATACTCATCAAAATCGCTGAACTCGGATTTGTCGTAACGCAGGACGTATACCCATGCATTGTCCGAGATGTAATTTACGTAATTGTGCGGATCATCGTAGCCGGGATAAACCGTAAAGTAGGCGGGCAGATCGATGCTTATCTGCGAATCGTCAACATTGTCGGGATTTGCGTTAAAAAACGCTTGGATAAACCCGTAGGTGTTCGGATATTTCAGCGCAAATGTTGTTGCATAGTAAGCGGCGTCAAACTCCTCGGTCTTTTGACTCGGGGTATAAATGATAACGTCCTCGTATACGATGCTTATATCAAAATCGCCGACCGCGGTTACAGTGCCCAATTGTGTATCTGCAATAATATCGATGCTCAGATCGGCATCAAGCGTGCTATCGCTTTCGGTGTAATCAAGAACTATCCCGTAACGAAGGTCCGAGGGCGTTTCTGTGCCCTTTTTGACAAAATCGCTGAGCGCTATCCTTCCTCCGTTTTCTTTAAGCTCTATCGCATAATCAAAGGTGATGTATCGGGTGTCCTGCTTAAAGGTTATCTCGCCCGAGCGGGAATTTCCGTTTACTTTGCCGTTAAGCTCAAATACCTTGGAGGTTTGGTAAACCTCATAAAGTGTTACGGAAAGCTTTTCGGTGTCGTCGATAAGAGAATATTCAACCGTTGTTATCTCGTGTTTTTTGCTTATTTCGCGGTTTGCCCCAAGAGTACCTATTTGGAACTTGAATCCGTTTTCGTATATGTCGAGTACTGTCATCGAGGTAAGGATATATTCGGTTTGATTGTCATCCTCTGCCAGCGTGGCGACCTCTAAAACGAGCTGACGGCATTTGTCATCGACTACCGTGTTGATAACCCGAATCTCGTGTACGCTTTCGGCTTTCTCGATGATCGTATCGGAGGAATATTCAATACCCAAAGCATCTGCCAATTGTTGATTCTTTTCGATTTCATCGATAAGCTCATAAGCAATACGCCGTACCGCGCCGTCGGGGAAGGAGAGCGTTATAACCGTTGCATCCTCATATTCGGTCCCGTCAATAGAAACCGATTTTACTTCGGCAGAATAAGATTCCTCGGTAATGTTTGCCGAAAGCACCTGCGGTGCTGTTTCAAAAAGATATTTTATCAGCGCAAAAACGTTTTCGGTGCTTTCGGATTCCTCTACCGAAAGATAAAGATCATCGGCATCGATAGGCGCGTAATTTAACCCGCAAAGATCGGTGACACGCACTACGTTGTCCGCTTTCGTTATTTCAAAGGTAAGATTTTCACCGAAAAGCGTTAAACCTGCGTTAAGAGACATAGAACCGCCGTCGTAATCGCTTTCGGTTTTTAATTTCAAACCGATCGGCAATGCAACCGTAAGGTCGGCACCGTTTATGATGAACTGTGAAAACTCGCCCTCTATCGAGGTGATATTGTCCTTTTTGCCGCCCTCGGTGTCGGCTAACTTTAAAAATTCGGAAAGCGCACCGTCATCCCCGAGTATGCCCTCGGGCAATATCTCGGAAACGGTTTTGTTAAACAGCTCTTCGGCGTTGATGCTCGCCGTGTTGTCGGAGCTTATGTCGATAATTTCCGAGCTTGACTCGGTATCGGCAAAAATGTTGAACAACAAGGATAATGCACAGCCCGATAACATCGGCATCATTATAAAGAGCGCAAGTAAAAGCACTAAAAACTTTTTCATCTGTTTAAGCCCCCCTATACAAAAACATCTTACAACTTCAATATATCATAACTATATGTTATTGTCAATAAACAAGAGGGTAGGCCGATGCCTACCCTCTGCGGTTGTAATATATCCTATTAAAAATTATCCTCATATGCGTCCAAGTCAATGTAGGGGTCAACGGTGTAGGTCCATTCAACAAAGTCGTATTCATAATCGGAATAAATATCCTTTTCACATGCAAATTGAACCATCCAGTATGCATCGCTGCCCTCGTAGAGCGAGGTGTAATAGCTATAGGTTACGCCGCCTGCAGTATAATCATACTCGAAATAGGGAACATAGTAATCGTTATAGCTGATATCGGAGGGGTTCCTGTTTGCGTTGGCAGCAAGAACAAGGTTCTGATAATCCTCAAAATCGATATCGTAGTCGGCAAAGTTTTCGTAACCCTCTCTGAGAACGAATACGTAAACCTCGCCGTTGGTGTATGCCGCGGTGTAGCCCTCGACCGTGGTTTCCTCAAATCCCTCGGGAAGCACTATTACAAATTCGCCGTTGATGAAGTGCGCATCACCGATATAATTTTCGGAACCGCTGTTGCCGCCGAGATTGCCGCCCAACCTGGTTATTAACGAGTAAAAGGTAGGATATTTTTCGGCAAAACCGTTCATAAGCTCGTCGCCGTCGATATCCTCGGCAGATACACTGTCGGTAACCTCGTTAACGGTAACGTCTTTGTATTCACAGGTGATATCGTACTCGGCTTGGATGGAAAATTTGTCTTTAACGGTAAGCGCGATATTGCCGTCGATGCTTGTTTCGCTGATGTTGATCGAAAGTGTCATCGGAATTTCCGCAACAGTCTCGTTTCCGTCCTTTACGGTAATGCCGTCGATAACAAGATTTGTTCTTGTCTCGCCAAACTCGGCGGTAAATCCGATAAGCACGGTGGTGCCGGACTCAATAGTGATAACACCGTCGTATCTGCCGTTGTTGATGGTAGCAGAGACGTTTAACGGCTGCTGCTCGCCTAAATCATCGACAAACTTAAGAACTGCTTTTAGTTCGGTTTCGTTCTCGGAAAACTCAAATGTAAGCACGCCCTCGTCGTTGTCAAAATCATCGGTCTCATCAAGAATGTAGCCCGCTTTTACGGTAAATTCGGTTTCGTTCTCGAGATCAAGATATCCGAGCTTAACGGCAAAGGTCTTTTCCTCCTTATCGGCGGAGTCCTCTGCCGATGCGGAAATGCCGGTAACGCCGTTTTCATCCTCCTCGGGCTCGATATCCTCAAGCGCCGTGAAGTAAATATCAAACGCAACAGTCTTTTTGTCAACAATGGTGTTAACTATCTTGAGTTCCTTGATATCCTTGATGTCCTCGGAAAACTGTTCCTTGTCGATATCCTCACCGAAGATCTCCGCAAAATCGTTATCCTTTAAAAGCTCGTCAAGAACTTCGGTAGCGATCTTCTGGATCTTATCGGAATCAAGTGTAAGAGTGATAACCTTAGCATTTTCAAAATCGGTCGCAAGAACCTTTACGCTCTTGGTTTCTGAGGTGAAAAGCGAATCATCAATGTTTGCACCCAAAACCTTTTCTACGGTGGTGTAAATAAGCTCCATAACGGCAGGTAATTTGTCTGCGTAGTCAACAACGGAGTTAACACCTGCGCCGTCCTCGGCATCCGATTCGGTATCTGCATCCGCCTTTATCGGCTTGTCGTTAAGACCGAATAAATCAGTGAAATACACAATACCGTCGTATACGGTAGAGTCAAAAGGAATGGTCTCGTCAAAAGCCGAAAGCTCAAGCTTGATATTTGTGTTGTCACCGTCGGAAAGCATTTTACCGGTGAGCTCGATCTTTCCGAGCGAGGTAATGTCCATTCCGGCGTAATCAAGCTTGGTGACATTCATCTTGATGTCGGCTTCAAAATCCTGTGCTTCCTGATCTGCAACAGCATTAAGCTTTGCATCTGCTTTAAGCGACTCAAAGAGATTAGTGATCGCTTCCTCAAACTCCTCCTTGTTGGTGAGCACCTTGCTACTCTCGTCATCGGAATCGATGATTTTGTCAAATAACTTGTCGCAACCTGCAAGCAGGAACATCGACAGCATCATCATTACGGCAAGAAAAGCCGCTAATATACGTTTGTTCATAATATTACTCCTTTCGCGTATATCTGTAATACCGCATTATATACTATTTTACGTATAAAGTCAATTATTTATGACAAAAAGCGGTCACTGTTATTCTTTGAGCTTGTTGGTAAAATATTTCATTTTCAGATCCTCCCGAAACAAAAAAGTGCGGCTACCGAAGCAACCGCACAAAAACGCAAACTCCGATAGTCGCCAAACTAACTCTATGTGAAAAAAGGGTGCAAGCACACTATATCATCATAAATGGAATTTGCATTTTATCAAATTCATCGATGAAAATAGTATGTCAGAAAAGAGTATACCTATCCCCAAAAAAGATAATACACCCATTGTTCACATATATTCAGTTAGTTTGGCATTGATATTATATCATACTCTGTAAAGAAAAACAAGAGAAAAGATAAATAAAATAAAAGAGTCGGTAAAACCGACTCTTCCGTAAAGCAAATAAGAATAAAACTTTTTCTGCGTTCTGCGGTGTAGACAAATCTGCAAGCGTCAACCAAAACAGAAACTTGCACAGTTGCAGACGGATGCAGAATGGAAAAACAGAACCCGAAGCTGTAGAAATCTACTGCGAGAGGTTCTGTTTTTTCATAGCAGAAAAAATAAAATGAAAAAACAAAAGAGTCGGTAAAACCGACTCTTCCGGAAAGCAAATAAGAATAAAACTTTTTCTGCGTTCTGCGCCGTATCCAACTGCGCAAGACAATTATCTCTTGGAGAACTGCGAAGCACGACGAGCTGCCTTGAGACCGTACTTCTTTCTTTCCTTCATTCTGGGGTCACGGGTGAGGAGACCTGCCTTCTTAAGAGGAGAACGGTATTCGTCAGCTGCCTGAAGAAGTGCACGAGCAACGCCGTGACGGATAGCGCCTGCCTGACCGGAAACGCCGCCGCCCTTAACGGTGCAGATCACGTCGAAGGTACCCTCGGTCTTGGTAACGCCGAAGGGCTGCTTAACGATCATTTTAAGGGTTTCGAGACCGAAATATTCGTTGATATCCTTGCCGTTAACGGTAACGTTACCGGTACCGGGGATGATACGAACGCGTGCAACCGAGCTCTTTCTTCTGCCGGTGCCGTAGAAATAGGGGATAGCGGATTGATAATTCATATTTCAGTTCCTCCTTACTTTACTTCCACAGCAATGGGGTTTTGTGCCTGCTGCTTGTGTTCGCCGCCTGCGTAAACCTTAAGACGACCGAAGCTTGCGTCGCCGATCTTGTTCTTGGGAAGCATGCCCTTTACAGCAAGCTCAACAGCCATTTCGGGCTTGGTTGCCATAAGAGTACGATACTTAACCGACTTGAGACCGCCGATGTAGCCGCTGTGACGGTAGTAGAATTTCTGATCGAGCTTCTTACCGGTAAGAACTACCTTGGAAGCATTGATAACGATAACACATTCGCCGCAATCAACGTGAGGAGTATACTCGGGGCGATGCTTGCCGTTGAGGATGGTTGCCGCAAGAACAGCTACTTTACCGAGGGTCTTGCCTTCGGCATCGATAACGTACCACTTACGCTCAACTGCCTCTTTCTTCAACATAGTTGTAGACATAGGTTGAATTTCCTTTCAGTAATCTGATATTTTTTCATGCTTGCTCATTATAACACAAGAAAAACCTTTGTCAAGTGTTTTTTAAAAACATTTTTCGTTTTTAGGGGTGTTTTTTTCGTTTTTCTTCGTTTTTCTTGCGTTTTTTAAGATGCGAGGAATATATTATTCGGCTTTTGAGCTGTAAAAGTCATTATTAAACACCGATTCGTCAAAGCTTACCTCATAGTCATAACCCGATTTTTCAAGCATAAATTTGAGTTTGTCGAGGTCGTAGCCGAAATAATTAAGCTCCTCGTCGGAGAGAAAATCGGTAACAGTGAGCAGGTCCAAGCTCGCATACGGATTGTCCTCGGACACCATTTCAAAAAAATCCTCGGCGGTCTGCTCATCCGAAAAAGTGGTGCAGGTACGCGCCCCCGCGACATATCCGTCAACAAAATAATACTCGTATACGTAAACCGTACCAAACGATTCGCGCGTGGCGGTGACATAGTAGGGCGATGTAAGAAACTCATATATCTCATCGATAACGATGCTGCTCTCGGGCTCGCTGATATTGCTCGAGATATCGGGGATAACCGAAATGTCGGATTCGATTTCGGAATAAGCAATATCGGTATCAATATCGCATCCCGAAAAAATTATACTTAATATTACCAAACAAAGTAAAGCTATCGACTTTTTCATTTTTTTCCTCATAACAGTATTGACAAACCTATCAAGCGGTGCTATAATACACACGCAGAACATATGTTCGGAACATACGGAGTCGGTAACGCGGTTAGCTCCATCCGCGCCCGATTATAGACGAATGGCTTTGATTTTAAGACGAAAGGATGAAAAATGGATTACAGAGACTACGCAAAGGATCTTTTAGCAAGGAAAAAGAATCTTGTTTCGGCTTACTCTTCGATAAAGAGCGAGCTTACTTTACTCGAGCAGGAAAAGGACGACTGCAAGGCAGCAATAGAGCGGCTGAGGTCAACAGGAGGGAACGTTACAAAATATGATGATCGGCTTATCAACCTGCTTGCCGACCTCGATGACTGCCGTTTTAGACGCAGCGTTGTCGAGCGCGAGCTGCTTAAAATAGAAAAGGGTATCGCCGGCTTGAACGATTATCAAAAGGATATTATCGACATGTTTTTTGTTGAGCAGTACCCATACGCTGTCGAGGACCTTATGGAAAAGTGGTTCAAGGAGCGTTCTACCCTCTACCGCGACCGAAACCGCGCTCTCGAAAGCTTTACGCGCTCGGTATACGGTGTTTTGCAGTTATAAAATTAACAGTGAGGCGATATTGTGCGCATCGCTTCTGAATATATCTACATCCGCCCGTTTGCATTTATATGCTTGCTTCGGGCGGTGTTTTTTATTATTCGAAATAATACTTATCGTTTTCTTTGTCGTATTTAACGGTTTTTTCTAAAACCTTTCCGTCGGGGTAGCTGATGATGACCTTATCACCCTGAATCTCGTACAGAAATACCATACGGATGTCACCGCATTCAAGCTCGGGATTATAATTGACTGTAATTGTCGAAATGACCCGCCCCTTAAAATCACCGAGATTTTCCATCGGCTCGATACAATCGTATACCTGACAAAGCAGGTTGTTTGAGTCGTGGTATTCATAAACCATAAAATCAAGCTCGTTTATCTCGGTTCGGTAGATCTCGTTTTCCTCGTCATATACAATGCCGGTGTGGTTGAGCTGCATGGTTCTGCCGTCTGCAAGCGTTATCGTGATGCTGTTTGTATTGGTATCGGCGGTGGTAAAATCGGTGCGGTAATCGCCGGTTCCGTCGTATGCCAAAAAGTCGTATGTTGCAAATTCGGTTTCAACAGTAAAGCTGCCGAACTCGACCGTTTCATCGGTGGCATATTGCAAATCGGTGCTTTGAGTACCCTCGCTCGAGTCCTCCGACATCTCCGACGAAGCAGAATCGTCTTCGCTTTCGCTCTCGGTGTCGGATTCACTCGATGCGGTGTCGCTGATTGCGGAAACGCTTTCAAAATCCTCTTTTATGGGTATCGAGCTCGCGGGCTTTGTGTTTGCAACGCATGAGACAAGCGCGACCGTAAGCAAAAGTAATATAAACAAAACCGTCTTTTTCATATTCCATTTTCCTTTCTGCTTTTGAAAAAAAGCACAATGGCAACAGCAAGCAAAACGCCCGAAAAATCTATAAGCACGTCGGTTAACCGCGGTGCTCTGCCGGCGGTAAGCATTTGCATAACAAATTCATCGCAAAAAGCAATCAAAAGGCAGTATGTCGGAGATAGGGAAATAAGCTTTTTGTTCCTGAGCTCCGAGACAAAAAGTGTTGACGTAAGCCCCAGCACAAAATATTCGGCAAAATGTGCGAGCTTGCGTACGAGTACGCCTAAAATATAATCATCGATCTCGATACCGAAAATACCGAGGATGGACGAAAAGATATTTACGATAAAATCACTTTTCTTGCCGGATTCCTCGCCGTTTTCAAGCGAATTCATAAAAATAAACAGGGTAAGCGCAACAGTGAGCAATAAAAACACTATCGCCTTTATCTTTTTGTTTTTAATCATTTATTAAGCATTTCCTCTGCCGCCTTTAATACGGTATCGGTGATGTTAAGACCGCCCATTATACGTGCGAGCTCGTTCCTTCTGCCCTCGTGATCCAACAGCTCGACGTTTGTGATAACACGTCCGTCGCTTTCTTTTTTCGATATCTTATAGTGGGCATCTGCATTGGCGGCAAGTATCGCCGAGTGGGTAACGCATATAACCTGCGTTTTTCCGTTATCGGATGCGTTTTTGAGGCGCAGACCTATCTTTTCGCTCGTTCTGCCCGAAACGCCTGTGTCTATTTCGTCGAAAATAAGCGTTCCTATAGATTCGCTGTCGGCAAATACGCATTTAAGGCAAAGCATGATTCTCGATAATTCGCCGCCAGATGCGATCCTTGACATCGGCTTGGGCTCCTCGCCCTTGTTTGCCGAAATAAGAAATTCTATATTATCGCCTCCGTCTGCCGCAAATTCCTTGTCGGTTATATCAACCTCGAATCTGACACCCGGCATATCGAGCTCGTTAAGCTCATCTGCAACGCGTTTGCAAAGCAATTTTGCCGCATCCCTGCGCGATTCGGAAAGCGATTTTTCAACCCTTTTAAGCTCTTTTGCGGCAGAATCGAGCAGCTTTTCCAATCGTTCTTTTTCTTCCTCGCTGTTCTCGTTTACCGAAAGCTCATCCGACCACTCGGAAAGGAGGGCGGAAAACTCATCCGAGCTTACCTTATATTTACTCTCAAGCTTTTTGATAAGCTCAAGGCGGGTTTCGCATTCATCAAGGCGTATCTGCGCATCGTCAACGTCGGATTCGATAAAGCCCTTAACCGTGTCGGCGATATCGATAAGCTCGTATTTTGCGCTTTCAAGACGGTTTGCCAGCTCGTCTGCATCGGGGATGATGCCGACTAATGCGTTTATTGCATCCAATGCGGTGTCAACCGATTCGCTTGCGGAGCCGTCGCGGTTGTAAAGCAGCTCGTATGCCTCGCTTGAGCGGGTTATTATCTTTTCGCAGTTTGCAAGATACTTTCGTTCGGCAACAAGCTCGTCCTTTTCGCCCTTTTTGATATCGGCGGATTTTAGCTCGTTTATGCGGTATCTTAGCATATCAAGCCGTATCTCGCGCTCTTTTCCGTCTTCGTTAAGCGCATCGAGCTTTTGCTCGATACTGCGCATCAGGACGTATTTTTCTTTATATTCGGCAAGAATATCCTCGTTTTTTGCAAAAGAATCGAGCAGACTCATCTGTTTGTCGTTGTCTGCAAATGCCTGCGTATCCTGCTGTCCGTGAATCGAGAGCAACAACGACATCGCGGTCTTAAGCCGAGAGAGCGGAACACTTCTGCCGTTTATCTTTGCGCCGGATTTTCCGTCGCGCGATATCTTACGGGTAACGGTAATACTGCCGTCTTCCTCGGGAACAATATCAAGCGCCTCAAGCTCCTTTAGATTATTGGCGTCCTCAATGCAAAAAATACCCTCGACAAGTGCTTCGTTCTCGCCCGTGCGAATAATATCCTTGTCGCTGCGAGCGCCGCACAAAAGTCCCAATGAGTCGATAATTATACTTTTGCCTGCGCCGGTCTCACCCGTAAAAACGCAAAAACCGCCCGACGGCTCAATTGAAAGCCGTTTTATAAGGGCGATATTTTCGATGTATATTGAGTTAAGCATATTTTATCCTTTTAGATAAGATTAACAAGTATCTTAGTGATCTTTTCTGCTTTTTCGTTGTCGTTCGCGATAATAAGCAGGGTATCATCACCTGCAAGTGTTCCGATAACGCCGTCGAGCTCCATCGAGTCGACCGCCGCTCCTGCGGCAGACGCCATACCTGTGTGTGTTTTTACTACAATAAGATTGTTAGCCGATGCGACCGAAAGCACTGCCTGACGCAGAATCACCGAAAACTTTGCTCCGTTGGTGTTATCCTGCTCTTTTGCAATGCGGTATTTATACACACCGTCCGAGCCCTCGGATTTGATAATACCTAACTCGCGTATATCGCGCGAGATGGTTGCCTGTGTAACGTTCAGGCCGTGTTCGCCCAGCTTTGCTTGCAGATCTTCCTGCTTGTCGATATTATATTCTTTTATAAGTTCAAGTATCTTGTTTTGTCTGGTACTTTTCATTTTTTATTGTCCTTTAAGACATCTTGTTATAAAGTGTCTCGTAAAATGCGTCTTTTTTTAGTTTTATAAGTTCGAGTGTTCGCTCGGATTTTGCTACGGTGATTACGTCTCCGTATTTGATATCGATAATCTTTTTGCCGTCGCAGATAAAAACGTTATCGCAATTTTCGTTGTTGGAAACTGCACAAAGCAGCGAATTGGGCGAAAAAACCATTACTCTCGCGCCGAGAGTGTGGGGACAAATAGGGCAAACGGCAACTGCATCGAGCTTGGTGTCGATAATAGGTCCGCCTGCGCTCATTGCATAAGCACTGGAGCCCGTGGGGGTTGCAAAAATAACACCGTCTGCGCGGTAATCGCAAACCCTCGCGCCGTCGCAATCGAGCTCGATCTTTGCGATTTCGCCGTCGGAGTGGCGGGATATAACCGCCTCGTTAAGCGCGGTTGATTCGGCAACGATCGCGCCGTTTCGGATAACTTTTATATCGAGCAACATACGTTTTTCGGTCGAAAAGCCGTCTCGCAGGGCAGAGAGCATATCGAGCTCACTGTTCTCCAAACCGCTCATATATCCCAATGTGCCGAAATTAATGCAGATTATCGGTGTTCCCTTGCGAAAGGCAAGACGACAAGCATTAAGCATAGTGCCGTCGCCACCGAGCGCAATAATGGCATCGAAATCATAATCGACGCCGTCTGCATATCTCACGTGCTCAATACCGAGCGAATCAAGACGCTCTTCTATCGGTTTTATTTCATTTTCGCCTACGTTGCCCTTGGGGCTTTTAAATAATAGTACCTTGCGTACCGTCATAAATATCACCTCGTATCAAACGTTGTTTATTTTACAACGAATGTTACTATGATTCGAATCAACGAATCTTTTACAATCCTTCTCTGTTTTTCTTGGGTAGTTTTGCATCTACTGTAAAACGACCCGACTTCAAAAGCAATGTATACACAACACGTTTCCAAAATGGACGTGTATATGGCACTCCGCTAGAATTAATACCTTCTGCGTCGGGATAAACAGGGAATGGACTAATATCTATTTGTTCCTTGTTATCACGATAACAATCCATCCACGCGTATTCGATGCAAGCGTTTTTCATTTTTTCGATGATATCATCAGTCAAGAAAAATCTTTTTAAATCTCCTACACTTGCACGAAAAAACCATGTTTGAATTGAGTCATATACGGGGGCATACAGAAAAATTGCGTCGTTTTGGGGTGTCAGTTTCTGTGTTGCTGCCAAAATCTTGTTTACATTGCGTATGTAAACACGCCCTGTTACTTTCCATATCAAATCGTCATCACTCAAAAAATCACACTGTTCAAGTGCTTGCTTCATTAAGTAAGCTTCCCCTGTCGACATCGATGTAGCATCTGCCGAACCGGACAAGTCTAACATTATAAAGCGTTTGTTTTTTTGTTGGGCAAGCAGCTTGATTTCTGTCGCATCAAAAAAATAACCGGAATTTTCGGCAAAAATAATTGTGTCAAAATCTGTTTCTCCAATATAGCGTTTAAGGTTACGAATATATTCTTCGCAACGGACTTTGGGATCACAATGAACGACTTTGATTAGTGGTTTAATCGTTGCGGTAATCAGCAGTGTATTCATTTTTCGAAGTATAATCAAACCTATCTAAAAAGATATTGATTATTTGACCTTTCTTTGAAAATCTTTTTTATATAGAATGTTTTATTATGTCTTAAAAAATGTTTGTTGCTTATGCATGGTTAAAAAGTGCAAGATATTCTGTGTTGCCGTCGCCGCCTTTTATGGGAGAATCGGTAAAAGCGACGCGTTTAAAACCGTTTTGCTCTGCGCAAGTATCAATATTCGAAAGTATTTCTTTTAAGATGCTTCCGTCTCGGTCGTTGACTATACCGCCCTTGCCGATATGCTTTTTGCCTGCCTCAAACTGCGGTTTGATAAGCGTTATCATCGCGCATCCGCTGTCAAGAATATCTGCGCATGCAGGGTATATAAGGGTTTGCGAAATAAAAGAGACGTCCATAACTATCATATCGATAGTATCCGAAAAATAGCTTTTTTTCGCGTATCTTGCGTTAAAATTCTCTATAACCTCAACTCGCTCATCATTACGCAAACTTTCATCTAGCTGAGCTGTGCCCACGTCGAGAGCAAAAACACGCCTCGCACCGTTTTGGAGCAGGCAATCCGTAAAACCACCTGTCGAGGCACCAATATCGAGCACAGTCAGCCCTGTTACGTCGACACCGAATTCGACCAACGCGTGAGACAACTTTTCTCCCGCGCGTGATACAAAACGATTAATCGTGGAAACGGTGATGCTTTCGCTTCCGTCGACCTCGAATGACGGTTTTGTAACCGTCTTGCCGTTAACCGTAACCTCGCCTGCATTAATAGCGCTCTGCGCTTTGCTGCGGCTGTTAAACTGCTTGTTTTCTACAAGAAATATGTCCAACCTCATAGTGATTTACCGCGGTATTCCAAAACCGTTTTTGCAATATCTCTGTCCGAAAGTTTCAGCAACGAGCAGAGCTCGCTGTTGCTGCCGTGCTCGGGAAAAATACCATCTATTGCCTTTATTGAAAATCGCCGGTTGTTTATCAAACCGTTTTCTGCCATATAAGAGCACAAGCGCTGACCAATGCCACCGTTTTTTATACCCTCCTCGGCAAAAACGATATTGTCGATGTTTTCGAGAAGTCGGACAATTTTAGATTCGGGTAGGGGAGAGAGGGCGGTTATGCTGATAATTCGCACGTTCTCGCCGTTATTTGCACAAATATTTGCCGCTTGCACAGCCGATTCGGTTAGACGGCCGTAGGTAACAATTGCATTCGTCGGCTGATGTCCGACGTCGGTACAATCAAATCCGTCGCCGTGTATAAAGCCGCTCAATTGGCACTCGCCGCCCTTGGGATAACGGATAACGACCGGTCCATCTGCATCGATCGCCTTGCCAAAGCATTCGGCAAGCGAATCGAAATTATTCGGGGCGTAAAATGTTACGTTGGGAATCTCGGATATAAAAGCGCTGTCGAAAATACCGTGGTGAGTCGCGCCGTCGTTGGCGACAAGACCTGCGCGGTCGAGCATAATGATAACGTGTAGATTTTGCAACGCCGCATCATGCAAGAGCTGGTCGAATGCGCGTTGCATAAACGTAGAATAAACTGCAAAAACAGGGATAATACCCTCGGTTGCCAAGCCACAGGCGAAGGTAAGCGCGTGCTCCTCGGCGATGCCGACATCAAAAAATCTGTCGGGGAATCGCTTTGCAAAGTCCGCCAGTCCCGTGCCGTCGGGCATTGCGGCGGTAATTGCGGCTATGCGCTCGTCCTTTTCGGCAAATTCGCATATAAGCTTGCCGAATCTCGAGGAAAACGATTCGCTTCCGCCGTTTTTGATCTCGCCGCTTTCGATATCAAATCCCGAAACTCCGTGAAACAGCTCGGGATGCTCCTCGGCAGGTGCATAACCCTTGCCTTTTGTTGTGCATACGTGGACCACACTGCACTTTCCGTCGTCCTTTGCCTCGGTAAGAAGCCGCTCGAGATGCGTTATGTCGTCGCCCTTTACGGGACCGTAATAGCTCAGCCCGAATTGCTCAAAGAAATTCTGGCTCATCGCTACGCGCTTGAAATCGTTTTTTAATTTTCTCGAGCCCTTGATAAGTGCATTGCCGATGTAAGGGATGTGCTCGAAAAAACGCTTGATACCGTTTTTAAAACGGAAATATTTTGCACTTGCGCGCACCTTCGAGAAATATTTACTCATACCGCCAACGTTGGGCGAGATGCTCATATCGTTGTCGTTAAGGACTATTATAAGATTTTCCTTGTCGGCGCAGTTGTTAAGCGCCTCGTAGATCATACCGCCCGTAAAAGCACCGTCGCCTACGACTGCTACGGTAAAAGCATCGCTGCCGTTAATGCGGTTCGCCTCGGCAATACCTGCGGCGGCGGAGATGCTCGTGGAGCTGTGTCCGGCACCGAAAGCATCGTGCTCGCTCTCACTGCGCTTGGTAAAGCCCGAAATGCCGTCGAACCGTCGGAGCGAAGAAAAGCTATCCCGACGTCCTGTAAGGAGCTTGTGAACGTAGCATTGATGGCTGACATCGAATATTATCTTGTCCTTAGGAGAATCAAAAACCCTGTGTAATGCTATGGTAAGCTCGACAATACAAAGGTTCGAGGCAAGGTGACCGCCGTTTTGCGAAACGGTGGTCAACAGCTCCTGCCGTATCTCTGCGGCTAAAATATTCAGTTCCTCGGTTGTAAGTTCCGAGAGATCGGACGGTGAATTGATCTTTTGAAGAAGCATTTTGAACAAATCCGAATATCGCGTCGGCGGTTTGCCGGCGCGATAGGGATATTCCTTTATTTTATTTACGGAAGCCGCAAAGCACCTTTGCAACGGAGGTGACTATTGCGACGTTGTATTTTATGGCAAACGATTTGCCAACAGCTTTTCCGCCTACTGTAAACGCCGAAACCAGCGATGTCAACGCAAGCGTCAGCAAAAACGCTATATCGGCATCCATAGAGGAAAACAGCTTTAACGCTATTCCCGCGCCGGTTGCACCGCTGACTACGCCCGCGATATCGCCCACAATGTCATTACAGAACGAGCTTGCCTTTTCGGCGTTTTTTATAAGCCATACTGCCTTTTGACCGGTTTTTAAACGCCTTGCCGCCATAGAGTTAAACGGCGCGATGTCTGCAGTTGCAATCGCAAGACCTATAATGTCGAATATGATACCGAGCGAGATTATGGTTACAAGCACCAACACCGCAACGATCAAAGGCAGTACGTTTACAACCTTGTCGCTTGCGGCAGAGATTATCGCTGTGATGAAAAAGCTTATCGTAAAGGCAATTATTATCCAAGCGGTGTTGCCCTTTTTCTTGTTGGTCTTTTTTTCCTTACTTCGCGGAGAGGGTTTGTCGTCCATGATCGTTTCCTTATAAAAAACATTCCAGAAAAAAGTTTAAGGGGTTTCAAAGGGGATTTTTGAAAAAATCCCCTTTGGGATAAAACGCAAAACAAAATAGATGGCGGCACAAAACGTAAACTTTGTGGCATGCGGTCAAGTAGGTTTTCCCCGCAAGCTACCTCTTGTCGCCAATGAGGCGGTTCCCCTTTAAAGCTCACGTCGGAGCATTACTGCATCCGCGACTTGATTGCCTATAAGTCCACACTGCAATCCGTTTTGTGCCTATATTCGTGTAAAAACGCATTGTTCTCAGTCTAGGAGTTTTCCTCTATGCCCCTTTTGGTCTGCCTAATCCTCTTTTGCAGATATGATTTCAACAGGGATAATCCCGTCTTCGGTAGCTAATCTCCGACAGGGCATGACCTGTATCCGCCGATATCCACGCAAGGCAGGCTACATCTATCCACAGCGTCAAAAAATGCACCGCATGATAGGTTTAATCTTTAATCTGTACATATCTCGTTATATCGGGGGATTACCCCGCCGAAGTACGGATATCCACAGAAGAAAGCCTCCAAAGGTAAGTGGGTCGATTGCCGTATGCCATTACAGCCCGCCCACAAACCTATTCTCCCAGCACCCACCCTCAACTGGGCGTAGACAGCAAGCACAAGGAGCTTCATCGATTTGCCTTTACGCGTATTTTTAGGCACGCTTTCAGCAGCAAAGGAACAACTAGAATACTGCGCCATCATTACTGATTATATCACAACTTATATAAAAATACAAGTACCTTTATTATTTGCTACGAATTAGTATATAATCACAATATTCGGTAAGCCGTTTTTTTGCCTCGTTGTCGGGGAAAACAGACAGCGCGTCTTTTGCGCCGCTTATACATTCCTCGGCATATTTTCTCGCACCCTCCTCGCCCATAAGCGAAACAAAGGTGCTCTTTTCCTGCTCGATATCCTTGCCTATCGTCTTGCCCAATTCCTCGGCGGTGGAATGAATATCAAGAAGATCGTCGGTTATCTGAAAAGCACGTCCGCTTAAAAGACCGAAACGCTTTGCCGCCTCTGCCTTTTCGCTATCCGCATCTGCGGCAATGCATCCGAGCGCACACGATGCCTCAAACAAAGCACCGGTTTTCAGATCAACAAGCTTTGTGAGCATATCTGCATCGAGCATACCGCCCTCGCCGTCGAGGTCGGTCTGCTGACCGGCGCACATACCCATACTGCCCGATTTCTGCGAGAGCAATATAACTGCCGAAAGGTTTTGCGCTTCTTTACAAAAACGGTTATTCGCCGCGACGTAAAATGCATCGAGCGCAAGCGAATCTCCCGCCAAAATGGCGGTTGCCTCTCCGAACCTTTTGTGATTCGAGGGCTTTCCTCTGCGCATATCGTCATCATCCATTGCAGGCAGATCGTCGTGTATAAGCGAGAATGCGTGTATCATTTCGATAGCGCAGGCGTAATCAAGCGAGGCGATCCGGTCGCAGCCGCACATTTCACAAAATTCCTGAACAAGATAAGATCGCAGTCGCTTTCCGCCGTCGGTGACCGAATAGGCAATCGATTCGTCAAGCGTGTCGGATAAATGCGCTTTTTCGTCAAGAAGCTTGCATAACCGCGCGTTAGTGTCAACGGCGGTCTGATTTAATCTGTCGGTAAAACGCATTATTGGTCAAACTCCTCTTCGGTAAGTATGCCGTCCTTCATCTGCAAAAGACGTACCTTTTCCTCCGCCTTGTCAAGACGCTCGGTACAAAGCTTGACAAGCTTCGTGCCCTCGTCAAAAAGGTTTATCAATTCCTCAAGAGGTACGTTTCCGCCCTCGAGTGCGCGTACTATCTGCTCAAGGCGTGCCATTGCCGCCTCAAAGGTCATTTCGCTTTTAACTTCACTCATAATCCACCTCGTTATTTTCCGACTGCATTTTTCAAAGCGCGTAGTTCGCTCGAGCTGAGCTCGCGGTATTCGCCGCTCTTCAGTTCGCCGAGACGTATGGGCCCGAGCGAAATTCTTTTTAATTTGGTGATATTAACCCCAACAACCTCGCAGATACGGCGTATCTCGCGGTTTTTGCCCTCGGAAAGCGTAAATTTTACAACGCTTTGGCTTTCGTTGCGGGTAACAAGCTCAACTCCCACAGGCGCTATCTTTTCGCCGTCAAGCTCTCTCACGGCACGCAAACGGTCAAGATGCTCGTTTTCCACCTTGCCCTTAAGCGTAACGTGGTACACCTTTTGAATGTTGCCCGACGGGTGCGATATCTTGTTTGTCAGCTCGCCGTCGTTGGTCATAAGCAGCAAACCCTCGCTGTTTAGGTCAAGCCGACCGATAGGGTAGACACGTACACCGACATCGACGATATCGGCAACCGATTTTCTGCCCTTTTCGTCACTCATCGTTGTGACGACACCCTTGGGCTTGTATAGCATTATGTAAACCTTGCGGGCTTTCGGCGGGACAACGCTCTTGCCCTTGTAGCAAACAGCATCGCTATCGGGATCGATACGCATGGCGAGCGTGGCGATCATCCCGTTTACCGTAAAGTTTCCTGCCTCGATTTCTTTTTCGGCGGCTCTGCGCGACATCAGTCCGCATTCCGCAACGTATTTTTGTAATTTTACGTCTTCCATACTAACCTATTTTCCGAAAATCATTTCAAATATGCTTTTCTTTTTTCCTGCGACCGACTCGGTCGTTTCTATATTAATTATGTAAACTACTTCGCCGTTGTATCTGAAAATCGTTTGCCCGATTATTTCACATCTGTCGATAGGGGCCGAAATATCGTCCTTAATAACAAGCTCTGCCGTTATTTCTGCGCCCTTGGGCAGACACAGCGATACGCTTTGTGTGTTGGTTGCGTTTATAAATTCGGCTTCTCCGTTTTTTATCGGTATGTCTATGTCGATCTCGCCCGATCGGATGATTTGGCGTTGCTCGTAATTTTCAAAAGCGGCATCGAGCAATGAGCGGTGAGTGGCGGAAGGGAACGGATCGCTGAGCGTAACGGCAATAACCGTCATACTGTCGCGCGTTGCCGAGCTTACAAGACATCTGCCGTCGAGCTTGGTGTATCCCGTTTTCACTCCGTTTGCGCCCTCGTAACCAAACAACAGCTTGTTATGGTTCACCAGCCGTCTGCCGTCTTTTATGCCGTTATATCTTACAGAGAAGCTCTTGGTAGCGGTGATCTCCCTGAAAAGCGGATACTGCATCGCCTCTGCGGTTATATAAGCCAATTCACGCGCGGTGGTTTTGTGATCTTCGTCGCTTAAGCCGTGCGGATTTGCAAATGCCGTGCTTGTCAATCCCATTTCGCTTGCGCGGCCGTTCATTGCTTTCACAAATTCATCAACACTCCCGCTTACACGTATTGCGATCGCAGTTGCGGCATCGTTGCCGCTCTCGAGCATCAGACAATACAGCAGCTCGCGCAGGGTAAGGGATTCGCCCGATTTAAGATAGACCGAGCTTCCTTCTATTCCAACCGCCTCGTCGGGAATAACAAATTCGTCGTCCAATCCGCCGTTTTCGATAGCCAAAAGAGCCGTCATTATTTTGGTGGTGCTTGCCATTCCGCGTGCTTCGTCGGCGTTGCTTTCAAACAAGGTGTTCTTTGTATCTGCATCGATAACAACAGCGCACCTTGCGGCGTTTGTCGGTATGCTTTTGCCGAAATTTGTAACCGATACGGATTCTTGCTCGATCGCATAGCCCGTGTCTTCGTTTCCCGATACAAATAACGGCAAAAAGCAGAATGATAAAAGCATTATAAATGCCGAAAAAACCGACACCGTCACAACAAAGCTCTTTTTATTCATATACACCCCTCCCAAAGAGGAGTATATTTGAATATGCATTTATTAATGTATATTTTATAATATAAAAATTTTCTTGTCAACCGAATTAAAATAAATATTACACCTTTTGTAAGAATTTTGTTAAGTGCTTGACAAAACGGGACAAAGGTCTTATACTTCAGTTAGAATATTATTGTATTTGGGGGTATATGCAATGAGCATACTCGTAACCGGCGGTACCGGCTATATCGGTTCCCATACCTGTGTTGATTTTATCGAAAAGGGCAAGGATATCGTAATACTCGATAACCTCAGCAACTCCAAGGCAGAGGTCGTTGATTATATCGAGCAGATAACCGGCAAGCGCCCTAAGTTTTATAACGTTGACCTTCTCGACAGAGAGGGTGTAAAAAAGGTATTTGATGAGAATGATATCGATACCGTGATCCACTTTGCAGGCCTTAAGGCGGTGGGCGAATCGGTTGCAAAGCCGATCGAGTATTACCACAACAACATCACCGGCACTCTTAATCTTATTTTCGAGATGCGTGACCATAATTGCTTTAAGATCGTATTCTCGTCGAGTGCTACCGTTTACGGCAAGCCCAAGTGCGTTCCGATAAAAGAGGATTTTGATCTTTCGACCACCAATCCTTACGGAACCACCAAGCTTTATCTCGAGAGGATTTTGTCCGATCTTTGCGTTGCGGATTCGCGTTTTTCCGTCGTTCTTCTCCGTTACTTCAATCCCATCGGCGCACACGAGAGCGCGCTTATCGGTGATGATCCCAACGGCATCCCCAACAATCTTATGCCTTACGTAACCCGCGTTGCAAAGGGTGTTCTTCCTCATCTCAACATTTTCGGCAACGATTATGAGACCGCAGACGGCACCGGCGTGCGTGACTTTATTCACGTTCTCGATCTTGCCGCAGGTCACTATGCCGCATTAAAGGCGCTTGAAAAGAGCGGTGTTTCTATCTATAACCTCGGTACCGGCAACGGCTACAGCGTTCTTGATATCGTAAATACTTTTGAGCGTGTAAACGGTATAAAGATCCCTTATCAGATCACCGACCGCCGTCCCGGTGATATCGCAGAGTGCTTTGCAGATGCAACCAAAGCATATGATGAGCTCGGCTGGAAGGCAACCAGAGGTCTCGAGGAGATGTGTGCATCTGCTTGGAATTTCGAGGCAAAGCATAAATAATTTTTCAGGTGTGATATTTTGTTCCGCAGATTTATGATGGGACGGTACGGCAACGATCAACTCAATTTTGCCGTGCTCGTGTTGTCCCTTATGTTTTCGCTTGTGTCGTTTTTTACAGGCGGCGCAGTCGGTTTGGTTTTTTGGCTTTTACAGCTTATCCTTATTGCTTTTTGGGCAATGCGTGCGTTTTCACGCAATATCTACCAAAGGCAAAAAGAAAATTTTGTCTTTATGACGTTTTGGAACAAGCTGAAAAAGCGTTTTTCGGGTGTTACTGCGTTCTTTAAACGCCTTGCCGACCGCAAGCATAAGTATTTTAAATGTCCGAAATGCTCATCTCGGCTTCGCGTGCCGCGAGGCAGAGGCAGCATAACGGTCACCTGCCCAAGATGCAGGCATCAGTTTGACAAAAAGAGCTGAGTTTTCTCGGCTCTTTTTCAAAATGAGGTGTTTTTATGAAAAAGGTTTTATCATTGTTGCTGTTGATTTTGTGTGTTGCTTTTTCGGTAACCTCTTGCTCGGATACCGATACCGAAAGCTCGGATGCTGTCCAATATAGCAATACCGAGAGCACGTCATCGGCATCGGGAAATAAGTGGTACGGCACATCGACACCCGATAGCTATGTTTCGCAGGGGGGCGAGTCGCTGTCGCAAACCGATTCTTTTGCGGAAGACAGCGAGTCCTCGTCGGAGATATCGGAGGATTCCTCTATAGAGGATGATCTGTCCGGTGGGATTCTCGATGTTGAGGGAGCGGTCACCGATTTCCCCGACCGTGCCGCAACAAGCTACCGTATCGCATATACAAAGGAAAGCGCACTTCAGGCGACTGCGTGTATTTCCAACGTGGCGATGGACGTGCCTGTAACTGCGGTTTACGACGGCTCGGTTACCCGATTTTTCCATGCAGTCAAGGGCACCTTTTATCACGCGGTTCCGGGCAAATATCTTTATCCCTGCTGTAACGGATTCCTTTCGGGAGACATGAGCAAGTTTAACGGCAATTACGCCGTTATGTTCGAGTTTGACGACGAGGGCGAGGTCACCGTCACCGACGAGCATTTCGGTCACGGCAGGATAGACAACGTATACGATTTTTATTCAAGCACAGACGGCTGTGCATATGCCTGTTTCAGCGATCTCGAGAATAAATTATTGTTGCGTTATCTCGAGGATAATTTTGTTATCTGCCGTGAGTATCTCGGGGAAGCGAGTGTAGAAAGCGCTGACGAAGACGGCGTTTTTGCGCTTGATGAGAGCCAACTCGGTAAATACGGTCTTGTTAAAAACGACACCGTTATAATACCTTTTGAGTATGATTATATGGTTACGGCCTACGGCGGAAATACCGTCGGAGTGGTAATGGCACAAAAGGACGGCAGAACCTATTATTTCTCGACAAACGGCACTAACCTCACCCCCGACGGATTTGATTGCGGCGCACAGCCGTATTATGATCGTGCGTGGGTTTACGAGGACGGTCAGGGCTATATATTGGAATTCAAATAAAGGTTTTTAAAAAGAGAGCGCGAGAGGAAAGTTTTTTGTAAACTCTCCTCTCGCTTTATTTTTATCACAAATATTAAGTTCTTACAAACAACAGACATCCGCTGTCGCGCCAGTATTCGATCTTTTCGCGCAGACGTTCCTCGGATACACCGAATTTTTGCGCGAGGCAGGGAATGCACAAAAAATCTCTGTCCAAGCCCCTGTTCATAAGCTTTTTCGAGGCGCCTGTATCGTCGGGTGAAAGCGGTGCGTTGCACTTGATGCATCGGTTATTTTGCATCTACTATCTTACAACGGTAGACACGGCAGTCATGCGGCTCGATAATGTCGGACTGGAATATATCGTTATATATACCCAGCTCCTTGTGATTGATAACGTCGCGGAAGGACAGCGATTTGCCGGAAATACGGCTCAAACCGATGTTGTCAAAAGCAAAATAGGGATTAGCGGGGTAGTCACAAAGATTAAACATACCGATAGCAACGTCGCCGCCCTCGAGGTATCTTGCAAGAACAAGAATACCGTCTCTGTTCCAATAGGTTCCGCAGATAAAGGGCTGTCTGTATGCTTCGTCCTGGTTGATATCAATAAGCTCCTTGTTAAGAAGCGTCTCTTTTGATGCGGCATCCATATTGCGTATGTCGCAGCCGAGCATAAGTGCAGAGCCGAGGAAGCACCAGATTGCAAAATGCGTGCGGTATTCAATATCCGTACAGCCCGAAACAGCAACGTTGCCCTTGCCGTGCATACCGACAATGAGCATATCCATATCGTTAAAGCAACCCTGTCCGTTGGTCTTAAAGTAATCAAGCTGCTTCATAGTGAGATCGACAACAGATTGCCAGCTGTCGTTGATATCGCCCGTTGATCGCCAGAGATGCGCGCCGGTCTCCTTGATCCATTCGTTGGTCTGGTCTTGTCCCCAGCTGCACGCCGAGAAGCATATATCTCTTCCGCAGTTTGCAAGAGCAAGTCCCATTTTTTTGTACAGCAGATGCCCTTGCTGATTTAAGGGTTTTAAGCAGTAATCGTATTTAAGATAGTCGATCCCCCATTCTGCAAATGTCTTTGCATCGACAAACTCATAATCAAAGGAGGAGGGGTATCCCGCACAGGTAAGACTTCCGCAGCAGGAATACATACCGAATTTAAGACCTTTAGAGTGGACGTAATCGGCAACTGCCTTCATTCCGTTGGGGAACTTGTTTTTGTCGGGGGACAGCTTTCCGTCAACACGCTCTCTTTCGGCCCAGCAGTCGTCGATAACAAGATACTCATATCCCGCATCGAGCAGACCGTTCTCGACCATTGCATCTGCGGTTTCCTTAATAAGCGATTCATCGATATTGGGACCAAACGTGTTCCATGAATTCCAGCCCATAGGCGGCTTGCGTACTATCATATTTGCACTTCCTTACATTGTTTTTTCTAAATCGATTATAACACATTAAATCCGCGTTTTCAATAGTTTTGTGTTGACAATAACGGCTATTTTGTATATAATTCAGTTAGTTAAAAACCCTTTTTAAGAAAGGATCGTGTTTATGAAAAAAACAATCGCGCTCGTGCTGGCGTGCTTGCTGTTGCTTGCGTTTGTTGCGTGCAAGGATGAGGAGCAGGTCGATACCTCGTATCCGTCGCGCACTGCGGCGTTTTACGGCAATATGGACCGAAATTCCTTTTATTTCACTATGCAGTTTACCAATAACGGCGCAACCTATGATTTCACTCAGGCAACTAACGGCAGGGTGGTCACCACTATCGAGGATCACAGCGATAATTCGTATGACAAGTATCATATTTACGACGGCAATAACGTGCATAAGCTCAATATCGCTTCAAAATCCTACGATACTCTTATCGGCCCCAACGGACAGGATTTTCTGTTCGGCGGTTATACTTCTTCGATGTTCGAGTCGCCGTCCTCCGCAAGCGTCAAAGCGTTTGAGGGCGAGGATTATTATTGCGAGACCTTTGTGACTGCCGGCTCGGGACGTAATAATTATTATTTCGACGGCGGCGCGTTGAAGGTGATCGAGATAATCGAGGACGGTCAGACGGTTATGATCATGCGTATTAAAGAGTATTCAAATACCGTTCCCGATAACATCTATCTTTCGGTTCCGTCGGGCTTTAAAGCAGGTCAGCTCGAGTACGAGGCACCTGACGTAAGCTTTGATTCAAGCTGGTTACCTTAATATAGGAGATAAAAAAATGAAAAAAACACTTTTGATATTCTTATCCGCAGTATTTTGCTTGTCTTCGCTTGTTGCCTGTAAGGACGATGAGGATATTTCGGAGGTATCCTCCGATGAAAGCGAAAATTCCGAAGTATCGGAGGTAGAACCTATGAATCCCGAATATTGGGGCGATTACGAATACGAAACGGTTGAAAACGTCGGCGGTCCCGAGATTCTGGAATCGCACGAAATGACTGTTACACGTGTCAACAAATCTCAATATAAGATCGAAAGCAATACCGAGGCGGGTAAATTCACCGTCACTCTCGATGAAAAAACCTGGAGCACCTTTAACCTCGGAGCGATAACCTTGGTTGATGATAAAGGCGTAAATCACGTCTTTACCGGCGGAAGCACCGACCTTGAGTACGTTTACCGTACGCAAAGAAGCTCGGGCGGTACGGTTGTTTGGTCGGGCGGCAATCACGGCAACGAGATCCTTGTTTCTTTAAAGTTCTACGATGCCGAGACCGAACAGGAGATAGTTCTCGATAAAGACGGAGCAAGCGCAAAGGTAAATAAGCTCCATGTTATCGAAAACACAAAGCTCCTTTTTAAAGAGGATTCCGACGGCGACGGCTACGGATATCGCTATAAGGATAAGGAGACCTATACCGAGGACGATATTTATGCCGAGGTTACGAGAAAATATACCTTTGTCGGTCCACAGTTCAAGCTTAACGTTGACTATAAATACGTAAAAGATACTTATTATCAGCTATCCTATACCTGTATGTTCCCGATTGAGAAAAAATACGGTCTTTATGCCGATATGTTTGATAAGGAGGGCAATAAGGTCTCAACTATCGAGACTAAAACGGTCGGCTCGCCCAACTACGACGGTCCGATGAACAGCGGCAACGCCGCGACGAGAGCGGTCATGTACAGCAAGACCTATCCTCAGTATAAGTTTGACGTTCAGGTCACAACACATAAGGATTCGCTTGAGAACCAAAAGAACTCCTTTAAGACGGCATTCTGGGATATGAACACCACCAGCAATAAGCTCTATCTCTCGAAATACGATACAAGCAGCTCGACTAAGGTGGCATCCGGCAGCGAATTCCATACCGAATGTATCTGGACATTTGTTTACGAGAAGGACGCTCAATAATCGATTAAAATAAAAAATCCACTTGGTGATCTGTTGTGCCCCATTTTGTACGTACAGCACAAAAAGAACCCCTATGGTGAATATTTAGTTTTAAGCAACATACTGACTTCGTTTTTCAAGCGGAGTCAGTTTTGTTTTGGTTTGAATACGCTCGTTGTTGTAGAAACGAATG
>JAZSDL010000009.1:0-53152 GCA_045531135.1 Eubacteriales bacterium
CATTCGTTTCTACAACAACGAGCGTATTCAAACCAAAACAAAACTGACTCCGCTTGAAAAACGAAGTCAGTATGTTGCTTAAAACTAAATATTCACCATAGGGGTTCTTTTTGTGCTGTCCGTACAAAATGGGGCACAACACTTACAGGAAGCTTTTTTGTTTATGCTGCAACAGTTTCTGCTACTTCCTCAATTATCTGAGGAGCATTAAGATCACCTGCGATAACGATTATTATCAATAAAACAAGCTCGATCAAAAGCAGTATTGCGCCTTGTTTTGAATTCGGCTTTTTAATTCTTATGTTCAGCACAAAACCGATTGCAAGCGCAAACAAGAAAATTCTGAAAAACCAAATAGATACGGTCGCGGGCATAAATGTTGTGAGTAAGAACAAGAACGTGATAACAATGGTTGACATCGGTATCGGTATACCTCTGAAGGTTCTCATCGCCTTGCCGGGTTTTGCGTTCGCAAGAGTGTTGAAATATGCAAGTCGAATGGCACCGCATACAATAAAGATGCCGTAAATCAGTACGTCAAGCCAACCGTTAAAGCCAAAGGAGAACGCTATAAAGCAGGGTGTAAGACCAAAGCTGATAACGTCGCAAAGACTGTCAAGCTGTACTCCAAAGAACTTTTCCTGCGGTGTCCTCTTTGTCGCACGCGCTATCTTTCCGTCAAATGCATCGCATAAGCATGAAAGAAACAGCATGTACAGTGCAAAAATAGGTTTGCCGTTTGCGGCAAGGAAGCAAGCGGTTACCGATGAAATCAATCCAAATAACGTAACTGCGTTTGCCAAAGAATAATATCCGATAATCATAATATCCTCCGTGATCTACTTATATCTATCGATGCTTTTAAGCTCGAAGTATAGTTTTCTGTAACTCTCATGTCTGGAACATGAAATTTTACCGTTTTTAACAGCATCTGCGATGCCGCAATCGGCTTCTTTTGTGTGTGTGCAGTCGGCATATCTGCAACCCTTTGTGAATTCATCAAATTCAGGGAACAAAAGATAAAGCTTTTTGTGGTCGATCGCACAGTATAATTCGGTATTTACCGCAGTAAAACCGGGTGAATCAGCCAAATATGTGTTGTTGCCGAGCGAAAATAACTCTGTTGTTCGCGTTGTATTCTTTCCTCTTGCTATCTTTTCGGACAACCCGCCCGTTTCAAGCTTCAAAAACGGGTACAATGCATTTATAAGCGTTGATTTGCCAACACCCGATGCACCGCACATGACCGATATCTTGCCTTGCAGCAGGGCTCTCACGTCCTCAATGCCGCTTTCTGCAGCTGAGCTCGTAATAATTACCTTAAACTTCGTTTTTTGATAAATCTCGAGCAATTCCGCGCAATCGTCAAGATCGCTTTTTGAAATGATTAGAGCAAATTCAATACCGTTCTTTTCGGCAATTGCAGAAAGAAGGTCTATGTTATAGAAATAGGGAAGAGGATCCTTCGGTGCAACGACCATAGCAAGCAGGTCGATGTTTGCAACGGGCGGTCGGATAAGAGAATTCTTACGTGGCAAGATTTGTGTTATAAAACCGTTGCCGTCGCCGTTGTCTCTGAAAATCACCTTGTCGCCCGCAACAAGCTTGCCGTCGTTCTTTCTCACTCTCGTGCCCGAACGGCAAATATAGATGCATCCGTCAGCTTCGACGGTATAACTGCCGTTCCTGCCCGAAAGGACTAATCCCTCTTTTTCGATAAAACTCAAGGATTTTCCTCCGAATCACTGCTTACGTCAGAACTTGTAACGTCACTGCTGTCTTCGTTTCCGCTTTCGGGGTATTCGTCAACGTATTGAATAATGATTATGCTGATTTCTTCAACATCCTCTGTAAGCGGGGTATCCTCGGGAACGCTTTGGAAAACAATAACCGATCTGCCATCGTATTCCTCTGCGGAAATACATCCCAAAACCGAAAGTGCACTTTCAAAAGAATCATAATCTTCTTCGAACTCATATAGCGCATCCTCGATATCATCCTCGATGTCGTATACAGCATAGTAATAATGGTAGTTGATAATCAGCTCGCTTTCGGGTGCAACGGTAAGCAAAAGCTTTTCGGCTTTATCGGGAGTAAGTCCGGTAAAGTCAGGCATACCCTGCGGAGGAACGCCTATCGTTACAGTGACAACTGTGCCTTGCTTGCTGACAACACCTGCTTTTATACTTTGCGAAATAACGGTATTATCGCCGTCTTCAACAACGGTATAAACAAATTCAACCTTGTATTTCGAGTAGGTCTCTGCGAATTTTACAGCATCTGCCTCGGTCAGACCAAACAGGTTGGGCATTTTTGCAGTATTCGTTGATTCGCCTTTTTCGTAAACGTACACGGTAATAGTGTCGCCGACCTTAACCTCGGTTCCGTATACGGGCGAGCAATCAACTGCCTGGCCGCTTTGCGCGTAGGGGTTATTTGATTCACGGGTTGTAATAAAATCAACCTTTAATTCAAGCGCCGAAAGAATGGTTTGTACTGTCGTCTTGGAATAACCCTCAAGATAAGGCACGTAAACCTTTTCGGAACGGTTGACCGTAACCCGTGTGAAGTGGAGCTTGCCGTCTGTGCCCGGCTTGCTCAAATGTCCTGCTTCGGGCTCGGTGGAGATAATACGGTTGTTTTCAAGATCGCTGCGGCTGTCGTAAACAACCTCGTCAATAACGTATTTGGCTCCGTATGCACCGTTCCTCAAATCGTTTTTCAGCTCATCACTGTATAACAGATTGGTTAGATCGGGATACTCGGCCTCGTATTCGTTTCCGCTGCTGGTAAACGATTTAAAAGCATCACGAATAACAAATACGCCTAACAAAAGCGCAACAATAACAAAAGCAATAGAAACACCTGCAATGACGGGGAACATTGTTCTGTTAGTCTTCTTTTTCTTCTTTTTCTTGCGCTTAGCTACAGGATCCTTAGCGGCTCCCTTAACATTTTCATTGACGTCGCCTCCGATGGCAACGCCTTTTTTCTGTATAGTTTCGGTGATATCCTCACTGTCATAGGGTTCAAGCTCCGAGGTTGCGATCATATCGATCGAAACAACGCTGCTGTTACCGGATGCCTCGTCTGCGGCATTCGAACTCATGGCAAATATGACCTCGGGATTGCGTATTACCCATTCGATCGCCTTGACCATGGTATGTGCGGAACGGAAACGCTCGTCGGGCGATTTTTCCATTGCTTTTAAAATGATCTGTGAAACGCCTACGGGAATATCAAGCACGATATCACGCGGATGAACGGGATCGTCGTTCACCTGCATCATTGCAACCTCCATCGGCGTTTCGGCGGTGAAGGGAAGTGTGCCGGTTACCGCCTCGTAGAACATTACACCTACAGAGTATATATCCGAGTAAAAATCGGTCTCCTTGCCGCATGCCTGCTCGGGGGATATATAATAAACGGTTCCGACCGCTTTTTCATCCTTCTGCTGCGAGACGGTGTTAGGAAGCTTTGCAATACCGAAATCGGTAACCTTAATGTCGCCGTTCTTGGTAAGAATAATATTCTGCGGCTTGATATCTCTGTGGATTATACCCTTGCTGTGTGCATGCTCGAGTGCACGTAGGGTTTGAGAGATATATACGCATGCCTCTTTCCAGGAAAGTGCACCCTTGTTGTCAAGATATTCGCGCAAAGTAATTCCGTCAAGGTACTCCATAACGATATACTTGATATCGGGATAGATGGCAACGTCGTATACACTGACGATATATTTGTTGGAAAGCATTGCAACGGCTTTCGATTCATCGATAAAACGTTCCTCTGCCTGCTCGTTTCCATTGTATTCGTCATTAAGTATCTTAATGGCAACGATACGGTTCATTACAAGGTCCTGCGCCTTCAAAACGCATGCCATACCGCCTATGCCGACAAGCTCAAGTATTTTATATCTGCCGTCAAGAACTTTCCCTACGAATCCTTCGTATTTGTTCATTTTAAAATTCCTTTCTTAAAAGGCATTATTCGCCGCCAAAAAGAACAGCCGTGATATTGTCAAGCCCGCCGGATGCATTTGCTTCTTCGATAAGCTTGTCAACTCTTGCCTTGTAGGATGGGGTTTTTGATAAATAACCGCCCGACATGATTTCGCCTATACGCTCATCACTTACGTGGTTTGTAAGTCCGTCGGAGCAGAGTAAGATTCTGTCGTAGCTGTCTATTCTGTAATAATCTCCCTCAACTCTTTCGTTTACGCCGAGAGCGCGGAGAATAATGTTTTTGTTGGGATGATTTGCAGCTTCCTCGGGCTTGATCTCGCCCTTTTCAACAAGATATTGCACAAAGGAGTGATCCTTTGATACCTGACGGATAACGCCGTCTTGCTGACAGTAGATACGACTGTCGCCGATATTGACCGCAAAAGTACCGCAAAGGCAGACTAACGCGGCGGCAATAGTCGTTCCCATTCCCTCCAAATCGGGATCGGTAAGCGATTTTTGATAAATAACGTCGTTTGCCTCGTTAACCGCTGTTTTCAAAAGCATTCTTATTGCAGATTCGCTGTAATCGTCTGCATTTTTTATAGAAAACGCCTTTTTAATGACTGTGGCAAACGCTTTTACGGCAAGACCGCTGGCAACGTTTCCGCCCTTAACACCGCCCATACCGTCACAAACAATTGCGCAAAAATAACCTTCCTTGGAGAAAACGGCATAGCTGTCTTGATTGTTATTTCGCTTCTGACCGATATCTGTTTTTCCGCCGTATTTCATTGCCGTCCTCCTAACAATTTTTATCCTCGGCACGCAGCTGACCGCAGGATGCATTTATGTCTGCTCCCAAGCGTCTGCGCACCGTACAATTTATTTTATATGCTTCTACCGTTTCTGTAAATACCTTTATGGCATTTTTTTCGCTTCTGCGAAAGTTTTTTTCTTTTATAGGGTTTACCGGAATAAGATTCACGTGGCATAACATTCCCGAAAGCAGTCTGCCCAACTCGTCGGCATGCGCTTTCGTATCGTTGACTTCCGAAATAAGCGCGTATTCAAACGAAATCCGTCTGCCCGTTTTATCGGCATAGCGTTTGCAGGCATCAAGTAATTGTTTTATAGACCACTTGTTGGCGATAGGCATCGTTTGCTTTCGAATTTCGTCGTTGGGAGCGTGCAGGGAAATAGATAAAGTAACAGGCAACCCTTCGTCAGAAAGCCGATCGATTTTATCAACCAGTCCGCAGGTCGATAGGGAGATGTGTCTCAAACCTATATTCAAACCGCTTTCGTGGTTAACAAGCCGCAAAAACTTAATAACGTTGTCGTAATTATCAAGCGGCTCTCCCATACCCATAAGCACGATATTTGATACCCGTTCGCCAAGATCGCGCTCGGCTTCAAGTATCTGCAAAAGCATCTCGGATGGGTATAGCGACCTTACAAGTCCTGCCTTTGTGCTTGCGCAGAATGCGCATCCCATACGGCATCCCACTTGTGTGGAAATACACATGGTGTTTCCGTGCTTATATCGCATAAAAACACTTTCAACCGTCTCGCCGTCATGGAGAGAATACAGATATTTAACCGTTCCGTCTATTGCAGACACAAGCTTTTTCTTGATATCGGCGGTGGGGATAAAAGCAGATTTGTCCAGCGCATCCCTGAAATTCTTGGGTAATGCCGTAAATTCCGAAACAGAACGTACACCCTTGTATAAACCTTCAAAAATCTGTTTCCCCCTGTATTTCGGCTGCCCGAGCGAAACACAAAGCTCGGACAACTCATCGGGAAACATCGAAAGCAGATCTGCCTTCATTATCTAAAACTCCCGTCGTAATTTTGCCATGTAAAAGCCCTCGCATTCGGCTCCGTACGGCAGACAGGTTTCTTCAAAAACAAGCGAAAAACCCGCGTTGCTCAAAAGAAACTCTTTAATAACTTCTTCATTCTCGAATTTATTGATAGAACATGTCGAATATACCATCTCGCCGCCCGGCTTTAGGTATTTCGATGCGGACGAAATAATAGCTCTTTGTGTGGGATATAAACCGCTGAATGCGCTCGGCGATTTGTATTTTATCTCGGGCTTACTGCCCATTACGCCCGTTCCGCTGCACGGAACGTCGCAAATAACGCGATCTGCAGTACCGATAAGCTCTTCACGAACGGTGCGGGCATCGTTAACGTCTGTTTCGATTATGTTAATACCCAACCGTTCGGCGCTCTTTTGTATAAGCTGCAGCTTGTTTTTATGTATATCAAACGAAATTATCCTTCCGTCGTTTTTCATATCCAGCGCCGCACCCAAGCTTTTTCCTCCGGGGCAGGCACACACGTCGATCACAGTCATGCCGCGTTGTGCACCTAACAGCGCAACCGCCTTTTGCGACGCAAGGCCTTGAATATAATAGTCACCGCAATCAATGCTTTCGATCGCTTTGCTTGGCGAATCACATTCGACGGTGCTTGGTGAAATAACCCGACCGCCTGTATTTTCGGCAACCGAATTTGCATCGGTTTTTATGGTGTTTACTCTCAGAAAAGTCGGTGTTCTGCCGAAAAATGCATCGAATATCGATCTGTAATCCTCGGGATACTGTGCCTTGATCAGCTCAAAAAGCTCATTTCCGACAGAATATTTTATCTGCTCATCCGCAGTATCGATCATCTCATATATCTCGGCTTTGCTTCTGCAAATGTTCCTTAAGACAGCATTTACAAATCCGACGTATTTTTGTCCGAAAACAGCTCTTGTCAATTTCGCTGTTTCGTCGCACACCGCGTTGTCCGGAACACGATCCATATACAACAGCTGATATACCGCTGTTTTCAATAGGATCAAAAGCTCTTCATCGGTTTTTTTGACCACAAACCTATTAAGAACATAACCGAGTGTAAAATCACGCTCGATCGTTCCCATTGCTATGCTTTCGGCAAATGCTCTGTCGATGCCGTCGAGCGAATCACCAACGCTTATTAGATTTGAAAAAGAACCGCGGGCTACACGTTTTACTGCATTAAACGCGGCATATCTTGCTTTGTCAGTCATTTACCCTTGTTCCGATCTCGATTCTGTGACCTCTTAAATAGCTTTCGGCATCGCAAACGCCTTTTCCCTCGGGACATAACTGCGTTATAATAACGCTTCCCTCGGAACATGCAATTTCAATACCGCCCTTGTCGGTGGAAATAACCGTTCCCGCTTCACCGTTTCCAAAGCCGATCTCGGCTTTTCTCACCTTGATCCTCTTTTTGTTCAAAAAGAAATATGATCCGGGGAAGGGGGAAAGCCCTCGAATACGGTTCCTTACGTTTGTGCTGCTTTCGTCGAATTTAAGAAATGCATCATCGTTGCCGATCTTTGCGGCATAGGTGGCAGATTCGTGGTTTTGCTTAACTCTCGGGATATCGCCGTTTTCGGCAAGAACTAAAAACTCACGTATCAGCTCCTTGCTGTCTTTGGCAAGTGCATCGTGATACTCTTCGGCGCACCATTCGTCCTTGATCTCGATTTCACGTGTCAAAACCATATCGCCGGTGTCCATCCCCTCGTCCATAAACATCAGGGTAGAGCCGCCCGCCTTATCTCCGTTCATAATTGCACGGTTAATGGGAGCGGCACCGCGAAGCTTCGGAAGAAGCGATGCGTGCACGTTAAAGCAACCGATCTTCGGTATGTCAAGAACGCGCTTTGACAGGATTCTTCCGTATGCGGTAACGATAAACAAATCGGCATCTGTATCGATAAGCTTTTGTATTACCTCTTCGTCCTTTAAGCTGACAGGTGCAATGACCTCGGTGCCTCTTGCGAGCGCATATTGCTTAACCGGTGAGGGTGTAAGCGTATAACCGCGACCTTTCGGTCTGTCCGGCTGTGTAACGACAAGCACGATCTCGTGTCCCGATTCATAAAGCGCTTCAAGCGATGAAACCGCAAAATCGGGCGTGCCCATAAAAACAATTCTCATTCTTCGTCCTCAATATCGTCGGCATCGTATATTTCGATAGCCCTGTCAATATACAATGTGCCGTCAAGATGATCGAGCTCATGGCAAAAGCATCTTGCCATAAGTCCCTCGCCGCTAACCTCGTATAAGTTTCCGTTTCTGTCGGTAGCACGAACCTTTACCCAAGCGGGACGTTTTACAAGTCCGTATTTGTCAGGGACCGAAAGACATGCCTCTATTTCCTCTTGCTTGCCCTTTGTCTCGATTATCTCGGGATTGATCATCTCGTATTTCTTATCACCGATCTCTACGATAACGATCCTTCTCAGAACTCCGACCTGAGGAGCGGCAAGCCCGACCCCCTGAGCAACCTCAAGTGTATCGTGCATATCGTCGAGCAATTGCAGAATTCTCGGAGTTATCTCCTCAACGGGACGGCATTTCTTGCGAAGAGTCTCTTCGCCCTCTTTTAAAATATTCAAAACAGCCATAATTGTCTCCTAAATCAATGTTGGGTTAGTGTCCAACTCGAGCTTCACACCCCTCGGGGCCGCGGCAAGTCCGTCTGAAAGAAGACGTGCCAAAAACTCTCTTGAGCGTGCATTATCCTTGTATTTAATAATTATCCTTTGGCGGAATCTTCCCATAACCTTATAAATTCCGCTTCGGAAAGGACCGAATTTGATTATCTTTATGTCCTTGAATTCTTTATCGTAAAGCGAGAGCATCATAGTGTCGAACCGTTGCGAGAATACTTCACAATCCTTTTCCTCAACAGAAGAAAATCCAAAAACCGCTATTGAACAAAAAGGGGGAAATACAACCGCCTTTCGCAGACGAATTTCGCTCTCGTAAAATCTTTCGTAATCCTGCTTTGCGGCAAGCTTCAACGTTTCGTTTTCGGGATTATAGGTCTGTAATATGGCTTTTCCTCGCGCACCCGAGCGTCCTGCACGTCCGACCAGCTGGGTGATTAGCGAAAATGTACGCTCGCCTGCGCGGAAATCGTCCATATACAATGAGTTGTCTATACCGACCGCGCCCGCAAGAACAACGTTGGGGAAATCCAACCCCTTTGAGATCATTTGGGTCCCGATCAGAAGATCGGTGTCACCGCGGCTGAATTCGTCAATAAGCTTATCGTGCGAGAACTTTCCGCCGGTGGTGTCGGAGTCCATTCGCGTCAAACGGATATCGGGAAAATCTACTTCAAGCTCATCCTGAAGCTTTTGTGTTCCGAATCCCGAGTAACCGATTCGGCTGCCGCCGCAAACTACGCACTTGTCAGGCAGGGGGCTTGTATATCCGCAGTAGTGACAGGACATTTTCTTGTTGCCCTTCACGTTGCCGTCGTATTCGTGATGCGTAAGCGATACCGAACAGTTCGGGCAGGTAAAAACGTATCCGCATTCGCGGCATGAAATATGCGAGTTGTAACCTCTGCGGTTGACAAAAAGAATTGCCTGCTTGCCGTCGCGCTTTGCCGATACAAGCTCGTTGCTCAGGCGCGTTCCTATCAGCTTTTGCAATGCCAATGAGGTATCCTCGCGCATATCCTCTATGATAACCTCGGGCAGCTCGGCTCCGCTGAATCTGTTGTTAAGTGTAAAAAGAGCCAAAGTGCCCTTTTTTGCTTTATAATAGCTTTCAACAGAGGGTGTGGCAGATGCCAATAAAAGCAGACATTTACTATCCGAGCACCTGAACCGCGCAACGTCAATGGCGTTGTATTTGGGTTGCATTTCGCTTTTGTAGGTGTGCGCATGTTCCTCGTCGATGGCGATCATGCCTAATTTTTTAAAAGGGGCGAAAACCGCACTTCTTGTACCGATTACGATATCAATATCACCCGATAGTATTTTTCTGTATGTGTCGGTACGTTCGCCTACCGATAGCATAGAGTGTATAACGGCGAGCTTTTTTCCGAAAGCGGCGGCATATGCCTTCACTGCCTGCGATGCAAGTCCGATCTCGGGAAGAAGAACTATCACCTGCCGGCCTCTCTTGATTATATGCTTTGCAGTCTCGATAATAACTCTTGTTTTACCGCTGCCGGTTACACCAAACAACAATGCGCCCTTGGGCTCGTTTGATTCGGCAAGCGCAGTCAATCCGCCAACTGCATAGCCCTGTTCGGTTGAAAGCTCATATTCGCTTTCGGGCTCAATGCCTTCAAAAGAGTATGCTTCGCGGTAAAAAGATGTTTCGCGCTTTTCAACAAGGCCTTTTTTGATCAAGGCATTGACAATGGCTTGGGTGTATCCGCCGATTTCTTCTATCTCGCGCATTGTAGCGGCGGGGTAATGTGTAAGCAACTCAATAAGCCCTTTTTGCTTATCGGTTAATTTTTCGGTGATTTCCTGTATGCTTTCGCTTGAGATTGCAAGCGTGTAGGTGAAAAGATTTTTTTCGTTAAGCTTTTCGGGAACCCGTGTTTCGCGCTTTAAAATATTATTTTTACAAAGCGAATTCAAAAGCTTTTTTGCTTCATCACCGTATTCCGAAATTATTTCGCGCTCGCTTGCACTGCCTTTGTGAGTGATGTACCTTATAAGAATTTCGGCGGCACTGTTCAATCCCAAAATGTCGGCATTCTCCGCGAGAGTATAAGCGGTCTCGCTGTCGAGATTCACTCCCGGAGGAATAACAGCTCGGAACGCACTTCCGAACGTACAAAAGAATCGATCTTTCATAAAAGTGCAGGTGCGTATGAGACATTCGGGCACATCAAAAGGATAGCGCATTATGTCATCAATCGGCTTTACTCGGGGGTATTCACAGTCATCCGAAAAACCGACAACGATTGCACTGACTCTTTTGTTCGTATTGCCAAACGGTACAACGACAACAGAACCGATATTGATGTCATCGCGTAATTCGTAGGGAACGAAATAGCTGTAACGGCGATCAATGCCGTATGCAATATCGGTTATGTGTACAAAGGCATAAGCTTTGTCCATTATTATTTATTGTCAGCGATAGTGTATTCGCCCTCGTACAGCTTTTGTACGGCAACGGATACCGGCTTTTCGGAAAGAAGAAGCTCGTAGTTAGACTTGGGCTCCTTCGAATAACGATCAAACTCATTCTTGTGCAGTTCTTCGTTTTCGCGCTCGTCGTTTGCCTTGTCAATAAGATGGCGTGCGCACTTTGCGGTTGCGATCACCAGCTTGTAACGGTTGACTTTTTCGTTTGTAAGCTCCTGAACGGTAGGGTAGAGCATCATAATAAAATACCTCTTTAGATTTATGGATTTGATTATTTTTCTATTGCTTCGGTCATCGCTTCGGGTTCGTATGACGAACAGATAACGTGATCGCTGTCGGTGATGATAACCGACTTTGTCTTTTTGCCGCAGCTTACGTCGATCAAGCGGCCTGCGTTCTTTGCATCCTGAATCAGACGTCGTATAGGTAACGATTCGGGCGATACAACCGATACTATTCTGTCGCGGCTGACAAAATTTCCGAATCCCGCATCAATCAGCTTCATAAAAAACTCCTATTCGATATTCTGGATCTGTTCGCGTATCTTCTCAACGTAGCTTTTTGCCTCGATAACCGATTTTGCAATTTCGGAATCGTTGCATTTCGAGCCGATGGTGTTGACCTCTCTGTTCATTTCCTGAACCAAAAAGTCGAGCTTTCTGCCTACAGGTAGATTTTCCTCAAGAATTTTCTTAAATTGAGAGAAATGAGAATCAAGGCGTGCAAGCTCCTCGCTGATATCCGCCTTATCGGCAAATATTGCACACTCTGTAAGAAGACGCGATTCGTCATAGTTGGCTCCGTCAAGAAGCTCGCGTATGCGCGCCTTCATCTTCTCGTTGTTTTCTTTTATCGATTCGGGTGCGCGCGCAACTATTCCGGCACGAATTCCCTCAAGAACGCTTAGGTGTGTCAAAAGATCCGCCTTTAGCTTTTCGCCCTCGGCCTCTCTCATGGCTGTAAAGCCGTCAAACGCCTTTTCCATAACGACAAGCAACGCTTTGCCCGCCGCCTCGGTATCCTCGTCGGGACGTGTGGTAACAAAAACTTCGTTACGGCCCGCAACGGTCTGTATGGTAACGTCGCCGCCGAGCTGGTATCTGCTCTTGATATCACGGAGTAGGTTTACGTAGCTTTCCAAAAACTTTTCGTTTACCGAAAGTCCGTTGTCATCACCTTGGATGTTGTCAATGGAAATGTAAATATCCATTTTACCGCGGGACACACGGCTTGATGCATATTGCTTGACCGTGTCCTCCAGCGCGTTGTACATGCGTCCTATTTTTATATTGGTGTCGAGATAACGACTGTTGACCGATTTGACTTCGCAAAGTATATCGCGCCCGTCAATCACCTCGCGGTGTCGGCCGTAGCCGGTCATACTCTTAATCATTGCCGATCCTCCGAAAAAATTATCATATAATTATATCACGTGAGTTTCGTTTTGTCAATGTTTTCGTCCAAATAGCTTGGGCTTTATCCTGTGTAAATAGTAAACCGAAATTCGCTCCAAAGCCATATCATAGAACACAAACGTTATATTTGCCATTGCATATATCAGAGCGCCGAAGGTAAAAAATTCATCTTCGATACTCAACAAGCGGTTCATTATGAAAATCATTGCGGTCAAAACCAAATTGAAACACAATATTCTGATGACGAAAGATAGCCACAATGGCTTTATCTTGTTAAGACACACCTTGATTATCGGATAATACCCGGCAAACAAAGCAAATACCGCCGCCGAGGTCTTGTACGGCAAAAGCAAAATCGACAACACCGAGGAAACGGCATAAACGAACCATGCGTTTCCGGAGCCGATTTCGATGTAGGCGATCAAAACGATAATGCTTGCCAAAGCGGCCGATGTCAGATCAAGCGTTTGAAAAATCGAACCGACAAACAGGAAAATAAAGCATAATGCCGATAAAATACCGGCTAATGCGATTTTTTTGACGTTATTCATCTAACAGCACCGTATACAGTCACCGCCCATGCATTCGCAACATAAGTCGGCACAGCACAAGCCGACACAGGTGTTGCAAGGCGAGCATTCTACCGAATTTTTGTTTCTGTCGGAATACGGACTGGAATAGGCACCGCTGCTCATTCTCTGCTGAAAAGCGCGGTATTCTCTGTTATAGGGATCCATTTGGCAGGCAAGATTGATCTCGTTTCGCGCATCCTGCAGCCACCCCTTGCGATACAAAACCAAACTCATCAAAAAATGCCACTCGGCATTTTTTTCGTTTTGACTCATACCGTTTAAAATCGTTTCCGCTTCGCTTATCCTGCCGGCGTTTATTAGACGGCGTATGCGCGCAAAACCGGTGTCGCCGTAAAAATTGCCCGAGCTACCGTATGTATTGCCGCCGTACGAAGAACCATGGCTTTGGTTACCGTTTGACCTTATCTTTTGTATTGTATCATACGCCTCGTTAATGGATTTCATCTTCTCGTTGGCGAGATCCTTTAACGGATTGTCGGTATAATTGTCGGGGTGGTATTGCTTTGCCAATTTCCGATATGCTTTTTTTATTTCCTCATCCGAGGCGTTTTCGGAAACGCCCAACACTTCATACGGATTGGTCATTTTTGTTTTTCCTTTCGATAATGCGTGCAATAGCGCTTCTGCCGCCTAATTCAACTATGTTATATATAAGGTGGTCGATAGAGTTTGCATCTGCACGAGCCGTCAATGCATAATGGTTTGAAAATGCATTTAAACTGTCGCATAAGGTTTCTTTGATTTCTTCTATGTTCTCGTATATACCGTCTAAGCTGCCGTATTTTTGCAACAGCGGATTATAGTTGCCGCTTTGCAGGTCATAATAGGCATCGTCAAGCGCATCGGCGATGTAAATAAATCGGCCTATGTGATATCCGCAATTTTCGGCAATAAGCTTTTTTTCACCGTCGATCTGATAAGCGGCGATGTTCTTCATCATTGTTGCAAAACCGTCAGCCGCTTTATCAACAGAATTGCACTTCTCATTTTCGATTTTGTTTGTGTAATCGATTCCGATATCAATTATTGCCTTCAAACCGTCAAATCTGTCAGACTTTTTTGCTATATGTGCAAAAATGGGCTTGACTGCCTTTTTGCAGAAACGCTTAAATCCCTTTTCATCATTAATGTCGTCAAGCAATTTGGCGTACGTGAGTAAACCGAAAGCAGAGCAAACGTATTCATAACCGCTGTCGTTGCAGACACAGGGTTTTTTTTTGAGCTTGTAGGGGCAGCGTTTGCTATAAATGCATATATTTTCTTCGCATATTGCCATTCTTAACAGAGCGAGGAGAACAAAATCATAGTTTAACAGCCATCTGGTAAGATGTGATATGTTTTTTCCGCCGTATCTGCACATTCCGCAGTATATCGCGGAGTACAATTCGCTGTCCTTTACAAGCAATTCGCTCTTTACGGGACGTATATATCCAAACATAATATCACCAATAAATAATACTTATACGAGTATAACATATTCGGTATCAAAACACAAGTGATACGTTAGAAAAATAATATTTAAAATTTATATCGAAAAAAGTAAAATCAAAGTGTTGTGCGTATATATTACTGTATGTCAAAAAAGGAGCTTTGTTTATGTTCAAAAAAGGCACTTTTGATTACGAGGATTCTTATCTTTGTGAAGCTGCGTTTCGTGTTAAAGATACTCGCGGTCGGTTGCATCCCATTGACGATTGTCCCGTGCGCACCGAGTTCCAACGCGATCGTGACCGCATTATCCACAGTAAAAGCTTCAGACGTCTTATGCATAAGATGCAAGTCTTTCTCGCACCAGAGGGGGATCATTACAGAACCCGTCTTACTCATACTCTCGAGGTTGCGCAGATCGCTCGTACGATAGCGCGTGCACTTCGTCTTAATGAGGATCTTACCGAAGCCGCTGCTTTGGGACACGATCTCGGCCATACTCCGTTCGGTCATTCGGGCGAGCGGGCGCTCGATTATCTTTTGCCCGAGGGTTTCAGACATAACGAGCAGAGCTTGCGCGTTGTGGATTTTCTTGAGAATGACGGAGAGGGACTTAATCTCACCTTCGAGGTGCGTGATGCTATTCTTTGTCATACGGGCGATGAACCCGCCGCTACTCTCGAGGGCAGGATTATTAAATTTGCCGATAGAATTGCATATATTAATCATGATATAGACGATGCCGCTCGTGCGGGAATACTTAATATCAATGATATCCCAAAGGCGATAAGTGATCTGCTTGGCAGAACTCACGGGGATAGAATAACGTCGTTGGTCACGGCAACCATACAGCACGGCGTTGATAACGATATTGGCCTTACAGAACCATACGGCGAAGCGATGGACAAACTGCGCGACTTTATGTTTGAGCGCGTCTACCGCAACCCGACCGCCAAGAGCGAGGACGGAAAGGTTTGCAATATGATAACCTTTTTGTACGAGCATTTTTCTGCTCATCCTGAACGTATCCCGAAAGAGTATCTCAAGTATGCCGAGAGAGACGGTATCGGTGTTATCACTGCCGATTTTATTGCAGGCATGACCGATCGCTACGCATTGGGCTGCTTCAATGAACTTTTTGTGCCAAAGGTATGGCAGTATAAATGATTATTTTAACTATTTTTTGAAAGGAGGATAATATGGCATTCACACGTGAATTTCTGGAAGAACTTAAAATGCGTAATAATATCGAGGAAGTTATCGGCAGAGTTGTCAACCTGAAACGTGCGGGAAGTAATCTTGTCGGTAATTGTCCGTTTCACAGTGAACGCACACCCTCCTTTACGGTCTTTCCTGCCACCTCAAGCTATTATTGCTTCGGTTGCGGTGCCGGCGGCGACGTTGTTACGTTCGTTATGCAGACCGAAAATATTGAATACAGAGAAGCGATTGAATTCCTTGCAAAAAGGGCAGGGATAAAAATTGACGAGAATTACGAAAACCGCAAATCATCTGAACCGACTGTCAAGCGAGACAGAATGTTCGAGTTAAATAAAGAGGCGGCGCGATTTTTCTATAAATCTTTGCTCTCTCCTGCGGGTGCCAATGCACGTGCTTATCTTGAAAAAAGGCAGTTTACCGCTGCTACTGTAAAACGCTTTGGTATTGGATACGCTCCCGATGCACCTTACGGAAAAGCTCCGCTTTGTGAGCATCTTATGTCACTCGGTTTTACACCGTTCGAGATTAGGACCGCATTTCTTGGCGGCGAAAGTCAAAAAAACGGCAAGATGTACGATATGTTTCGTAACCGTTTGATGTTTCCGGTTTTTGATGTCAACGGCGAGGTCGTAGCATTCAGCGGCAGACGTCTTAACGAAGAGGATGAACGAAAATATATAAATACATCCGATACACCGGTTTTTAAAAAAAGCCGTATTCTTTTCGGATTGAATATTGCCAAAAATACCGAAAGCGGCACATTGATTCTTTGCGAGGGTGCCCCCGATGCTATTGCTATGCATCAAGCGGGCTTTGATAACGCTATTGCTACCTTGGGTACCGCAATAACACCCGAACACGCGCGCATTATAGCAAAATACTGCCGTACTGTGTATCTTGCATACGATATTGATAAAGCAGGCAGAAAAGCAACGCTTAAGGGAATAGATCTCTTGAATCAGGTTGGTGTCGATACCAAGATCATAAATCTCGGAAGCGAGGCAAAGGATCCTGACGAATATATAAAAAAATTCGGAGCGAATTCATTTAAAGCAAAGCTGACCGGTTCTTCGGGGCAGATCGATTATCGTATATTAGAGATCGTTTCACGTTATGATATTACTGTTGCCGAGGACAAGCTTCGCGCAGTTGATGAGGTGACGTCGTTTATAGCTACCCTGGCATCTCGTCCCGAGAGGGAGGTATATTCATCACGTGCCGCCGAAAAGCTCGGTTTGACATCGCAATCTATTATTTCCGAAGTCGAGCGTAAAAATAAACGTCAGGATGCGAAGGCGAAAAAAGCGATTGTAAACAGCGCACTTCGTGAGCAAAGCGGTTTTGGCGGAAGCGCAAATTCCGATAAGCTGCGCTTTTCGTCCGAGGCATCTCACGAAGAAGCTATACTCGGATTGCTTCTTATACGAAGCGATTTCGGTCCCGAGGCAGTTAAGCGCTTGACCGAGGCGGATTTTGCAACCGCTCTTAATAAAAAGATCTTTTCTCTGTTTTATGAGGAATTTAAAGAAGGACGTGAAATCACGCTTTCAAAAGACGGCGCATTAACGCCGAAAGAGATCGGTGCGCTTGAAAATTGCCGTGCCTCGCGTCTGTCTCTCGGAGACATTACTTTAAGCGCTTTCAACTCACATATAGATGCGCTCAAAACTCTGCGTGAACGTAGTGAGTATGATAAAAAGATCGATGAGGACCCGGCAACAGCTCTTAATGAGTATTTAAATAAAATTAAAAATAAAAAGTCAAAGCAACAGGAGGATGAAAATGGATAGAGATTTGTCGGCATTTAAACCCGAACAGATCGAGGAGGCAAAAAATAAGGGTACCATTAAGGTTTCCGAACTTCTCGAAACAGTTACAGACACCGATATCACCATATTAAAGCTTTCCAAGGTATGCGAGGCGCTTGAGCGTAACGGCATCGAAATTACAACCGAGCATGCAAACGCTGTATTGGATATTTCCGACGAGGATATTGAGGGCGAGGATCTTGAGGAAACTCTTGAGGACGTTGATACCATTCTTACTCAGGACGGTGTATCTATTGACGATCCCGTGAGAATGTACCTTAAGGAAATCGGCAAGGTGCCTCTTCTTTCTGCAGAAAAGGAGCTTGAGCTCGCCAATCGTATGTCAAACGGTGATCTCAGCGCAAAGCAACAGCTTGTAGAGGCAAACCTCAGACTTGTTGTAAGTATCGCAAAGAGATATGTTAACCGCGGTATGTTTTTCCTTGACCTTATTCAAGAAGGTAACTTGGGCCTTATGAAGGCAGCAGAAAAGTTTGACTACGGAAAGGGATTTAAATTTTCTACTTATGCTACCTGGTGGATAAGACAGGCGATAACCCGCGCGATCGCGGATCAGGCAAGAACGATAAGAATTCCCGTGCATATGGTCGAAACGATCAACAAAGTGCTTCGCGTTTCACGCCAACTCCTTCAGGAAAAGGGAAGAGATCCGCTTGATGAGGAAATCGCAAAGGAAATGGATATGCCTGTCGATAAGGTCCGCGATATTTTAAAGATCGCTCAAGAGCCAGTATCTCTTGAAATGCCTATCGGCGAGGAGGAGGATTCTCATCTCGGTGATTTTATCGCGGATGATAACACTCCCGCACCTGCCGATGCCGCATCCTATCAGATGCTTAGAGAACACTTGTTAGAGGTTCTCCATACTCTTACCCCGCGTGAAGAAGCGGTTCTCAAGCTCCGATTTGGTCTTGAGGACGGCAGACCTCGTACGCTGGAGGAGGTAGGCAAGGTTTTTGATATTACACGTGAGCGTATTCGTCAGATCGAGGCAAAGGCACTGCGAAAGCTTCGCCACCCGAGCAGATCGAAGAAATTAAAGGATTATCTCGAATAAGATTGGAAGGCACAGATTAATGAAAGCACAACTTGAATCTATAAAAGCTACCGCTGTGGCAGAAATTGCCGCTGCGGAAACCTCTCTTGAGGAAATAAGAATTAAATATCTCGGCAAAAAAGGTGAGCTTACTGCAATATTGCGCGGCATGGGCTCGCTTTCTCCCGAAGAACGCCCCGTAATCGGCGCGATTGCAAATGAGGTTAGAGGATGTATTGAACAGGCACTTGAAATTCGCGGTGCGGAACTCAAGAAGAACGCACTCGCGAAGGCGCTCATCGATGAAAAAATCGATGTAACATATAACGCCGTTCCCTCTGTTGCGGGACACATACATCCTATTACAAGAGCACTTGAGCGTATGACAGAGATTTTTATTGATATGGGATTTTCGGTTGCCGAGGGACCTGAAGTCGAAACGGTAACTAATAATTTTGATGCATTGAATGCACCTGCCGACCATCCGTCTCGCGATTTTCAGGATACCTTCTATATTACCGAATCAACACTTCTGCGTACACAGACATCCCCGGTACAGATCCGTGCGATGCGCGGAATGACACCGCCAATCCGTATAATTTCTCCCGGCAGAGTGTACAGAAGCGACGTTGCCGATGCATCGCATTCGCCGATGTTCCATCAGCTTGAGGGACTTGTTGTTGATAAGGGTATAACCATGGGCGACCTTAAAGGTATTCTCTCGCAGTTTGCAAAGACTATGTTCGGCCCTGAAACAAAAACACGTTTCCGCCCGCATAATTTCCCGTTTACCGAGCCGTCTGCCGAGGTTGATGTTTCTTGCTTCGTTTGCGGCGGAAAAGGATGCCGCTTGTGTAAGGGCGAGGGTTGGATGGAAATACTCGGTTCGGGTATGGTTCATCCCGAGGTTCTTCGCGCCGGCGGAATAGATCCCGATGTTTATACCGGCTTTGCTTTCGGTATGGGTGTTGAGCGCGTTGCTATGGTTATGTCGGGCATTGACGACCTTCGTTTGCTGTTCGAGAACGATGCCCGTTTCCTAAAACAGTTTTAATTCGGAGGTAACATCAAATGGAAGTATCACTTAATTGGTTAAAAGATTATGTAAACATACCCGATGATATAAAAAGCTTCTGTGATAAGATGACTATGACCGGCACAAAGGTTGAGGGTTACAAGGTTCTCGGAAGTGATATCGAAAAGGTTGTTGTCGGTAAAATTATGTCAACCGAACCGCATCCCGATTCCGATCATCTGATTATTTGTCAGGTAGATGCCGGCAAGGAGGAGAAGCTTCAGATCGTCACCGGCGCTCAAAATGTAAAAGCTGATGATGTTGTGCCTGTATGTCTCGATGGTGCGAAGCTCCCCGGCGGAAAGACTATAAAAAACGGAAAGCTTCGCGGAGTTCCTTCTCAGGGCATGCTTTGCTCGCTTTCGGAGCTTGGACTCAGTGTAAATGATTTCCCCTATGCTATTGAAGACGGTATATTCATCATCGAGGAGGATTGTAACCTCGGTGATGATATCCGCGATGTCTGCAAAATCAATGACACTATCGTTGAATTTGAACTCACGTTTAACCGTCCCGACTGCCTTGCATACATCGGTATAGCGCGCGAGGCAGCTGCTACCTTCGGTACAAAGGCGAACATTCCCACGCCTGTTGTTAATGAAACGAAAGATAATAACGTAAACGATTATATCAAGGTCAACGTTCTCAATAAAGAGCTTTGCCCAAGATATACTGCTCGTGTTGTAAAAAATGTAAAGATAGGACCTTCGCCTCTTTGGCTTCGTGCAAAACTGCGCGCCGCAGGCGTAAGACCTATAAACAATATTGTTGATATCACTAATTTCGTTATGCTCGAATACGGACAACCGATGCATGCTTTTGACTATGAGTATATCAAGAGCCGCGAGATAAACGTAAGAAATGCCAACGAGGGTGAAGTAATAATCACGCTTGACGGTGTTATCCGTAAGCTCTCTCCCGAGATGCTGGTTATCGCGGACGGCAGTCGGGCTGTTGCTCTTGCCGGCGTTATGGGCGGCGAAAACAGCGAGATTACCGATAATACCACAACGGTAGTGTTTGAAAGCGCTAATTTTGCTCGTGAGAGTATTCGTAAAACCTCTAAAACTGTCGGTCTGCGTACCGAAAGCTCCGCAAAGTTTGAAAAGGGCTTGCCGGCGTGTAACACCCTGCCTGCAGTTGATCGCGCTGCTGAATTAGTCAATTTGCTTGCATGCGGTGATGTTGTAGAGGGCATTATTGATATCAATAACGCAGATATTTCCGAACGTGTAGTAAAATACGACAGGGAAAAGATCAATTCTCTGTTAGGTACGAATATTTCCGATGAGGAAATGGATGATATCTTGGCATCCGTGGAATTGATTTCGGACGGAAAAGGCGGTCTTATTGTGCCCCCGTACAGAAATGACATTATCAATACCGCTGATATAGCAGAAGAGGTGGTACGCCTTTACGGATTTGACAATATCGAGCCCACGATGTTTAAGGGCGCGGCTGATCTCGGCGGAAGAACTCCCCACGAGGCATTCCGCTACCGTATAAACGAGGTAATGGCAGGGCTTGGTTATTGCGAAAGCTGCACGTATTCTTTTGTTTCGCCTAAGTCGCTCGATAAAATCAATGTTCCTGCAGACAGCAATTTGCGTGATTTTATCCGCCTTATCAACCCGCTTGGCGAGGATACCTCGGTTATGCGTACACACCCTCTGCCCTCTATTCTCGAGGTTCTTGAGAGGAACGTCAGCCGTAAGGTATCAAAGTGCCGTATGTCTGAAATTATGACACTTTATTTCCGTGATGGCGAGCTTTCTAACGAGGTTAAAACGCTCTGCTTTGCGTTTACACCCGATTGCGGCGGCTTTTATGAGTTAAAGGCAGATGCCGAAGCGCTGTTCTCTCGTTTGAACATTTGTGAACGTGCTTACGTGGCTGTAACCGATGATGCATCTTTCCATCCCGGTCGTTGCGCTGATATTGCTGTCGGTAATACCGTGATAGGTCGCTTGGGTGAAATTCATCCTCTCGTATGCGAGAACTATGATCTCCCCAAGGGTGTTTGCGCCGCAATGATTTCAACAGAAAAGCTTTTCGATTCTGTTAAAAACGAGCGTGGATATATTCCTCTCCCTGTTTATCCCGCTATGGAAAGAGATCTTGCACTTATCTGTGACAAGGACCATGAGGTAGGCAAGCTTCTGTCGGATATCCGATCCTATGCCGGCAAATCGCTCGAGTCTGCAGATGTATTTGACGTATATCGCGGAAAAGGTGTCGAGGATGGCAAAAAGAGCGTTGCCGTTAGATTGGTATTCCGTCTTGCCGACAAAACTCTTACCGATGAGGATGCCGATGCCGGCGTGAACAAGATTCTCAAAAAACTTGATAGAGAGCAGGGAATTGTTCTTCGTTCATAATTTGCAAAAAACACTTGCAAAGAACAAAAGTTTGTTGTATAATACTATAAAGTTAAGCAAAGACAATCTGTCGAGGAGGGTTGAATATGCTGGATAAGAACAAGAAACCGGTTGACAATAAACAAAAAACCCGTATGTTTCCCGTTATGGAGACAGAAAAAGAGGTAATGCGCGAGCAATTACAGTGTGTTTATGATTCGCTGGTTGAAAAGGGCTATAATCCTATTAACCAAATAGTTGGTTATATCGTTTCCGAGGATCCGACTTATATAACCAATTACAATAATTCGCGCGCAATCATCTCCAAGATAGACCGTGATGAATTGCTCCGTACGTTAGTAGAGGATTTCATCAATACGGATAAGAAGAAAGGTTGATTTCTTATTATGAAAACTCTTATGTATAAGGGCAAACCGTTAGTCCGTCAGGGAAGGTTTGTGTTCTATGGTTATCCCGATGATAAATATATTCTTTTTATGAATATTCTGGATACCAAAAAGGTCGGAGATATCGAGGTTGCAACAAAGGTTCTTGTTCAAATACAGGATACCGATGATGAAATTTCGTTTAACGAAAAGGTTATCAAGCAATGTGAAAAGCGTAATTTTTACGATGCGTTTGAAATCGGTACGATCTGGCTTGAGCGTGCATTGAAGCAAAAATAAATCAAACTTAAAAACGTCTCTGTTAAAGAGGCGTCTTTTTATGAATTTTTTGGTCCGTAACCGCGAATTTGTTGGTATAAATTTGGCAAAAACGGTTGCAAATAAAACGCGTGTATGTTAATATATTTAAATGAGGTATTAATATGAAATTCGATAATGTTTTTTGGGACTGGAACGGCACATTGTTTAATGATGCAACTGCGTCCTGGTTGGCGGTAAATGATATGTTAAAGGCGAGAAAATTGCCCTCCGTCAGCTTTGAGCAGTATAAGGAATACGTTGATGTTCCGATAATACGTTTTTACGAAAAGGTAATGGATATATCGAACGAGTCTATAGATGATCTTTCATCAGAGTTTCATAATTTGTGCTATAAGCATATGTCGGTCGATCCGCTTGCCGAAAAAGCAAAAGAAACATTAGAGTTTTTTCGTGACAACGGTGTCAAGCAATATATTTTCTCATCCAGTCACAAGAATAGGATTCTGCCATTTCTTGAACGCCTGGAAATCGATCGCTACTTCGATGCCGTTTTGGGCGCGGATGATTATAATGCCGGTAGTAAAACAGAACGCACACGTGATTTTATTATTAAGAATTCTATTTCTCCCGAAAAAACCGTTTTTATAGGAGATATGGTTCACGATTGTGAGGTGGCATCTGCGATTGGCGCCGATTGTATTTTGATAGCAAACGGACATCAACCGCAGGAAAAGCTGTTAAAAACAGGTGCGACGGTTTTTGCCGATATAAACGAGCTTTTGAATACTATTTCCAATGAGGTCTTGTGATGAAAAGAATTGGTTTTGATTGTGAAAAATACGTGAAACTTCAAACACGTCATATCAGAGAAAGAATCGATAAATTCGGCGGTAAGCTCTATCTTGAATTCGGGGGCAAGCTTTTTGATGATTATCACGCATCGCGCGTTCTTCCCGGATTTAAACCCGGGATCAAAATCGATATGCTGACCGAGCTTAAGGATGAGGCGGAAATTGTTATCGTTATCAGCAGTAACGACATTGAGAAGAATAAGGTTCGCGGCGATTTGGGTATAACGTACGATCAGGACGTGCTTCGTCTTATCGATGCATTTCGCGCTTGCGGTCTCTATGTCGGAAGTGTGGTCCTTACTCAATATAACTCTCAACCCTCGGTTGTGGCTTTTCAGAAACGTCTTGAAAACCTTGGGGTTACTACATATAAGCACTATCCTATAGAGGGGTATCCGTCAAACGTAAAATTGATCGTGAGCGAGCACGGATACGGACGGAACGAGTTTATACAGACCTCGAGGCGTCTTGTTGTTATGACCGCCCCCGGTCCGGGCAGCGGCAAAATGGCAACCTGTCTTTCTCAGCTGTATCATGAGCATATGCGCGGCGTCAAAGCCGGATATGCAAAGTTTGAAACGTTCCCGATCTGGAATCTTACTCTAAACCACCCTGTTAACATTGCGTATGAGGCGGCGACCGCCGATCTTGATGACTTGAATTGTATCGATCCCTTTCATTTGGATGCGTACGGAATACAGACGGTTAATTATAATCGCGATGTGGAGATTTTCCCCGTTCTCAGAGCGATATTCCAACGTATTTACGGTGAATCTCCTTATAAATCTCCGACCGATATGGGTGTCAATATGGTCGGAAACGCTATTTGCGACGATGCGGTTTGCCGTGATGCCGCAAAACAAGAAATAATTCGCCGTTATTACGAGGCACAATGTCAACAACGAAAAGGGCTGGGCGAAGAGGCGACTGTTCATAAAATTGAAATTCTTATGAATCAGTGTGGAATCAGTCAGGATGATCGCGCTGTTACAATAGCCGCTAATCAAAGAGCGGAGGAAACCAACGGTCCTGCTGCGGCAATTGAACTTACCGACGGTCGGATTATCACAGGTAAAACGAGTTCTTTGTTAGGTGCATCAAGTGCGATGTTGCTTAACGCATTAAAGGCATTGGCGGGAATTGACAATGATGTGCTTCTTATGTCGCCTGAGGTTATTGAGCCCATTCAGGAACTTAAAATCGAGCATCTCGGAAACAACAATCCTCGCTTACATACCGATGAGACTCTTATTGCATTATCGGTGTGCGCGGTGACGGATTCAAATGCGCGTCTTGCGCTCGATCAATTAAAAAATCTTTCGGGATGTGAAATGCATTCGTCGGTTTTGCTTTCGCAGGTTGATGAAAAGTTGTTAAAAAAATTGGGAATCAATCTTACCTGTGAGCCAAAGTATCAAACAAAAAAACTTTTCCATACTTAATTTGTATCCAAGATGAATATTACTGATTTATTTACTTCGTCAGGTATGTCTCGCAGGTTGAATCCCGCAGGGGATATTCCCGGCACCAAGTCTTTATATAAAGCTTTTTTAAAGGTCGCTTGGCCTGCAATGGTCGAGTCTGTGTTGATGAGTCTTGTTAATCTCGTTGACTCGATAATGGTATCCTCTCAAGGTATAGATGCAGTTGCCGCTGTGGGTTTAACCACTCAGCCGAGAATGGTTTTTTATGCGGTGTTCTTTGCTTTGAGTATTTCGGTAACTACTATAGTTTCACGCAGAAAAGGACAGGGTGATCGAGACGGCGCAAATGCAACACTCGCTCAATCGCTCGGTCTTGTTACCGTGCTGGCGATCGTACTGTGCGGAACCGCCGTTTTGGTTGCTGAACCGTTGCTTGACTTTGCGGGTGCTAACGAGGATACGCTTGATTATGCATTGACATATTTCCGCATAACGATGATAGGTCTTATGTTCACGTCGTTCGGTATGATCATTAATGCAGCACAGCGAGCCAGCGGCAACACAAAGATATCGATGCGGACAAATGTCGTTGCAAACGTGACGAATGTTATATTCAATGCGTTGCTGATCAACGGCATATGGATCTTTCCCGAGCTTGGGGTAAAGGGCGCGGCTATTGCTACATTGATCGGTAATATAGCATCGTTTTGTATGAGCTTTTATTCGATCATAGGCAAGAACAAATATCTTAGGTTCAATTTGTCCGGCATGATGCGTTGGAAAAAGGATCTTCTTTCGACTATTGGTAGAATATCGCTTGGTTCAGGAACAGAACAGCTCTTTATGCGAATCGGATTTTTCGTTTACGCAAAGCTGGTTGCGGAGCTGGGAACTGCAGAGTATGCAACACATATCATCGCGATGAATATTACTACGATTTCGTTTGCTTGCGGTGATGGATTAAGTGTTGCCGCGAGCGCTCTTATCGGACAGAATTTGGGTAAACGCAGGCCCGATCTTGCAACGCTTTATGCAAAAGCGGGACAGCGTGTCGGTGTTGTTATCTCGCTTCTGCTTATTTTGTTAATGGTTTTCGGCGGCGAGTTTATGGTTAAGCTTTTTGCCGAGCCGGGGGATCAGCATTATCAGTATGTTATTGAAAACGGACGTATTTTAACCTACTATATCGCTTTTATTTCGCCGGGACAGATATCTCAGGTGATTTACAACGGTGCACTCAGAGGAGCAGGTGACACAAAATACGTTGCCGTAACTTCGGCGATTTCTATAGGTGCAATAAGACCATTAAGTGCATATCTGCTTTGTTATCCGTTAGGTCTCGGACTGTTTGGTGCGTGGATCAGTCTTACAATAGACCAATATATGCGCTTGGGATTTTCTATGTATAGATTCACAAGCGGTGTTTGGCAAAAAATCAAGGTATAGGAGAACAATATGACTGTTAAAGAGGCATTGAATCAAATAGAAAAGTTTGAGAACACTAATTCGGCACTCAATCACGCCGCAGGGCTTTTGTATTATGACGGAGACACTATTGCTCCTTCGGGAAGCGTTGAGATACGCGCTCTGACTTTGGGTGAAATTTCAAGAATCGGTTATGAGCTTATTACTGCACCCGATTTTATTGAGGCACTTGAGGTTCTTAATGCAAATCAAGAATCGCTTTCGGATATAGAAAAACGCAAGGTGAAGGAACTTTACCGCGAATACGATAATACGAGAAAGATTCCGATGCAGGAGATGATCGATTTTAATATTCATCTCACCGAATCCTCTGCTGTATGGCATACCGCCAAAGAAAATAACGATTTTGCTTCTTTCGAGCCATACCTTCAAAAGACCTTTGATACATTAAAGAGATTTGCATCGTATACCGATCCGGATAAGGATCCGTATGATGTTTGCCTCGATAAATACGAACGCGGACTTACAAAAGAAAAGTGTGATAAGTTCTTTAATGCGCTTAGATCCAAGCTTGTTCCGTTGATCACAAAGGTTGGCAATGCAGATCAAATCGACGATTCTGCTTTGAAACAGTTTTATCCAAAGCAAAGACAAGAGGACTTTACCGAGTATCTTGTGGATGTTCTTGATATAGATCGCAGTCATTTTACAGTCGGTGAAACCGAGCATCCTTTTACAATAAGCTTTACGGGAAAGGATGTTCGTATTACCACGCACTATTTTGAGGACAATCTCGCCAGTTCGCTTTACAGCGTTGTTCACGAATGCGGTCACGCTCTTTATGATATGAACTCTATGCCCGAGCTTTTCCGTTCGACGCTTGAGGGCGGTGTATCAATGGCTATACACGAAAGTCAGTCCCGTTTTTATGAGAATATTATCGGAAGAAGCCGTCCTTTTTGTAATTTAATCCTGCCTTTCTTGAAAAAAGAGTTCCCCGAACAGTTGTCGAATGTTGATAACGATAGATTTTATCGTATGATAAATCGTTCAGAGCCCTCGCTTATCAGAACCGAGGCGGATGAGCTTACGTATGCGTTGCACGTTATGGTTCGTTATGAGCTCGAAAAGAAAATGATGTCGGGAGAGATCTGTGCCAAGGATCTGCCTTCCGAGTGGAACCGTCTTTATAAAGAGTATTTGGGAGTTGATGTTCCTGATGATAAGCACGGCGTTCTTCAGGACAGTCATTGGTCAAATGCAAACGTTGGCTATTTCCCGTCGTACGCGCTTGGGTCTGCGTACGGTGCTCAGATTCTTGACGAGATGAAGAAGGATATCGACGTTGATGCTGTAATAGCAAGCGGTAAAATGTCCGCTATTAACGATTGGCTGCGCGAAAAGATCTGGAAATTCGGATGTCTGTACGATCCTACCGAATTGTTCAATATGGTTTGCGGCGAGTTTGATCCCAATCGATATGTTGATTATCTCGATAAAAAGTTTACAGAGGTATATTCGTTATGAGTTATCTCGTAGATGAGTGTATACTTGATTCGGGTGATAAGGTTATCATTCGTTGGTCGGACGGCACCGAGACACGAGCTGTCTACAAAGAAACCTATGGGTACAATCACTTTTTTGATGCTATTCCCAAGGGTGAAAACGAAATACGCCTTTCGAACCATTTTATGCGTTTAAAGGGCATACATGTAAGAAAAGACGAAGAATAATGGAATTTATTGATCTACATACACATTCAAATTGCTCCGACGGTTCGATGTCGCCGACTGAGCTGGTTGCACATGCGGCAGAACGCGGATTAAAAGCTATCGCACTTTCGGATCACGATACCGTTGCCGGAATTGACGAGGCACTCGAGGCGGGTAAAAAGTACGGCGTCGAGGTTGTGCCGGCAATAGAGTTTTCGGTTCAATCGGATACCGAAACTCATATACTTGGGTATTATATAGATCATCGTGGCGATCTGATAAAAGAAGCGCTCGAGAATATTAATTCGATCCGTTGGCAAAGAACTGTAAATACCTGTAACAACCTGCGTGCGCTTGGTTTTGATGTTACGCTTGAAGAGGCGATGGCTATTGCACCCTCCGGAATTATTGGCAGAGCGCATTTTGCACGTATTCTCGCAGAAAAGGGCTACACGCAAAGCGTAAAAGAGGGTTTTGATAAGTATCTTGCAAACGGAAGACCTGCTTATGACGGAACACAGTATCTTACAGCCGAAGCTGCTGTTAAGCTTATTAATGACTTGGGCGGTGTAAGTTTTGTTGCACATCCGCATCTTATACGGATTGACGATAGTGCGTTGCGTGAGTTTCTTGTAAAGTTAAAAGAGTATGGGCTTTGCGGAATAGAGGGCTATTACAACGAGTATACTCCCGCAATGGAAGCTTATTTTCAGAATCTCGCTAAAGAGCTTGAACTCGAGATTTCCGGGGGTACCGATTTCCACGCGAAGATGAAGCCGCATATTGAAATAGGTATCGGTCAGGGAAATATGCAGATTCCGTATTGGGTGCTTCAACGGATCAAGGATATCGTGGCATCAAGATGAGAATTGATTATAACGACGTTTATACGTATCTGCACGATCTGATTGACAATAATCTATGTAAACCCTTTGTGATTGCTTTAGACGGACGTTCTGCATCCGGAAAAACGTCACTTGCTCAGAGATTAAAACGCGAAATGAATATCCCCGTCATACATACCGACGATTTTTATCGTCCTAAAAATCAATTCGGCGAGCTTGAATTGAGTGAATACAGCGGTAATTTTGATGTAGATCGTTTCAAATCAGAGGTTGTTTCTTCGATTGAAAATTACCGCCCCATAAAATACGGTGTGTTTGATTGCAAAGAGGGGATAATCAACAGGTTTGATACAATAACCGATTACGGCTGTGTAATCGTAGAGGGCGCATATTGCTTGCATCCAAAGCTTGGTGATTATGCTGATATTAAGCTGTTTTTTGATGTCGAACGAGAAGTACAGCTTCAAAGAATCAAAGCCCGCAACGGAGAATCGGCTCTGGAAAAATTTGTTGGCATTTGGATTCCTTGTGAGGAACAATATATAAACAAATTCAAAATAAATGAAACATGCGATATTATCGTATATGGAGGACAATAATGGGAACGTTTACTTATCGAGAGGACAAGTTTTATCTTAACGGCGAGCCGTTTCAGGTGTTGTCGGGAACCATTCACTATTTCCGTACTGTGCCTGAATATTGGTACGATAGATTGGAAAAGCTTAAACAATGCGGCTTTAATACCGTAGAGACCTATATTTGCTGGAACCTTCACGAGCGCAAGGAGGGGACCTTTGATTTTTCCGGTATTCTTGATTTGGCACGTTTTATCGACACAGCTAATGAACTTGGTTTGCTCTGCATAATTCGTCCCGGTCCTTATATCTGTGCAGAATGGGATTACGGCGGACTTCCTTCTTGGTTGCTCACACATCGTGATATGCATATTCGTTGTATGGATGACGAATTTCTTAAATATGAAACAAGATATCTTGATCGTGTATTTGATATTGTTCGTCCCCGTCTTATTACAAACGGCGGAAACGTAATCATGATGCAGGTTGAGAACGAATACGGCTCCTACGGTAACGATCATGAGTACATACGCTTCCTTGCCGATTATTACAAGAAGAACGGAATCGACGTTCCTTTGTTTACCTCCGACGGTCCTTCGGACTTCTTCTTCGGCGGCGGCACCATCGACGGTCTTCTTAAAACCGGTAACTTCGGCTCGGGATGGGAAACCTATTTTGACTTTATCAGAAACTACTCGGATAAAAAAGAGCCCTTGATGTGTTCGGAGTTTTGGGAGGGTTGGTTTGATACCTGGTACGGTCCGCACCACCGCAGAGAACCCGATGATGTTGCAGAAATGCTTGACGGTATGCTCGGAGCGGGCGGTAATGTAAACTTTTATATGTTCTGCGGCGGCACCAATTTCGCTTTTAATAACGGTGCAAACGAATTCGAGAACTATGATCCTCAAACCACTAGCTATGATTATGATGCGGCACTTACCGAGGCAGGCGATCTCACAAAACGATTCTATGAGGTACGTGCGGTAGCCGAAAAATATTTTGATAATCTTCCCGAGATTACAGTGAAAAATACGCTTAAAAAGGGCTACGGTAAATTACAGCTCACCGAATCTGCGGATCTCATCGATCAGCTTGATAATATATCTACCGCGGTCAAGAGCGCGTATCCTATGGCTATGGAGGATCTTGGCTGCGACTTTGGATTCACCTTGTATTCTACCGTAATCGATTATGCTGTTGAGGCGCCTCTTATTATTGAGCCCCTGCGTGATCGTGCTATGATTTTCTTTAACGGTGTATTCCAAGGTGTTAAAGAGCGCAGCCGCCGTAATGATGAGATCAAATTTGTTTGCAAGCGCGGCGAATCGGTCAGAATAGACATCCTTGTCGAAAATATGGGACGTGTAAACTACGGTACCACTATGTGGGATAACCTAAAGGGACTAGTGAACGGCGCTCGTCTCGGTCAGCAGTATATGTTCAATTGGTCAATGTATCCTCTTACAATGGACGATATAAGCGGTCTTAAATACGCGCCTGTAAAGGTTAATAAGGATAGACCTGCCTTCTATCGCGCCGATCTCGAGATTGAGGGAACTCCCTGCGATACATTCCTTCGTCTTGATTCCTTCCATAAGGGATTTGTCAAGGTAAACGGCTTTAATGTCGGCAGGTATTGGACAGATGCAGGCCCTCAAAAGACCTTGTATATTCCTGCCCCCATACTTAAAGAGGGTAAAAACGAGATTGTTGTATTCGAGCTTCACGGTAGCGATGATAATACAATCGAGTTTGTAGATACTCCCGATCTCGGATAAACAATGTTTTTTAACAAAGGACGGTTGCGTTATGTTTAAAAAGACAACTGCGTTACTGCTTGTCGCCGTATTTCTCATATCCGCATTAACGGTTTTGGCAAACACATCGGATGATGTGCAGCTTCTGGGCGATATTAACGGAGACGGTGAAATCAACGAACAAGATTATATTTTGTGCAAGCGTTATGTGTTGGGAACCTGTGCTCTCAGCGATGCACAGCTTATTTCCGCAGATGTAAATCTTGATGGGGACGTAAACGGTCTTGATTATCTTCTCTTGAAACGTCACGCTTTCGGTACTTATACTATTGTTCAACCCGATAATGATGATACTTCCGGTTCCGAGAGCGACGATTCAAGTGATGATTCAAGCTCGGATGTGGTTAATCCCTATAATCCGTATAACTATTTAGTAAGCTCAGGAAAAACATATACAACAAGCGTTTCTGCAAGTTCCTCTTATCCTGATAGCTATAATTGCGAATTGACGGATATGTTTTTCGATACCTCGGTATCTTATTCGGCCGACGTGTTTTCGGGATATAACAAGGATGTCGAGATCGTTGTCGATCTTGAAAATGACGGTGTTGATTTAAATAAATTCGAATTATCGTACCTTAGTGTAAATAATGCAGGAATTTATGTCCCTGCATCTGTTGCCGTATATGCTTCCGATAACTCATATTATTGGCAATATCTTGGCTCGATGGATATCCCTGAGTTTCAGAATGGGGTAGTGGATAGAGCTTCGCTTGTACTCGATACGTCTGTATCCTATCGTTATATTCGGTACGTTATCACGAAAAAAACCGCATGGGTTTTCTTGGATGAGATACTAATATATTCCGAGAATTTGCAGGTTGGTTCTTCCGGTCTCCTCGGCGATGCGTATGATAACTGTGCGCTTAATGATGAGATGATCATTACGAACCGCGAATTTGTATCGTCCGGAAACAGCGTTGATAAGTCTCTCGGTTTACAAAATGTTGCTCTCGGTGCAGAATACACCATCAGCTGCGCAAGCTTTGACAGTCGTACCGAGGAGTCGGACACTATTCTTACCAACGGCGCTTTAACCGGTGCGCCGCTCGAGCTCGAGAACTGGCTCGGTATTAATAATACCGAACAAAATGCCGAAATCGTTGTCGATCTCGGAGATGTCCGTAACGATATTGCGGGCTTTGCTATGCATTGCTTCAACCGTCCTTTTTCAAGCATAGCACTACCTGAATATGTGGAAATTGCAGTAAGTCAAAACGGTGTGGATTTTTACACGATTGCTGTTTCGTATTCTGCTGATTTCGAGCAGGAAAATTATGCTTTTTCGGAATTTTTAAGCGAAACTATCGAAGCTCGTTATGTAAAATTCATCATTTCAACAGGCGATGAAAACTGTTGGATCGAGGAAGTAGAGATATACGCAAATTCCGAAGTCGAAGAAGTTATCTCGGTTCATCTTTACGACGACTTTGAATTTGCGGTAACCGATGAGCCGTATTATTGGGATGAGGATCTTGATTATGATATAACCCAAAATCTCATTTTGGGTTTGAATCAAGAAATGATGACCGATGTTTATCTCGATCAGAATGCTGAGGTTCCTCACAACGCACCCGAACACACCACGCTTCTTACCGACGGCGTCACTACTGATGACACCTATTGCTACAATGGATATTGGAACCAGTTTCATAGAGGCGACGGACGAAAGATATTCTATGATATCGGATATATTTCTTCGATATCCTCGTATTCTATTCGTTTTCTTTATGATATAAAATTCGGTATTTATAATCCGGATAATGTTAAGCTGGTTCTTTCCGAAAACGGTACCGATTGGTATACTGCAAGCGATATTTATCTGTTTGATATAGAAGAAGGCATCGTTACCGTAGGCGAGGATTTTGATGTCCCTTATCGTGCACGCTATGTTATGTTTTATTTCGATGTAAGAGTGCATGTTTTTGTTGATGAGCTTGAGGTGCTTGGAACCAAAAACACCGAGGGCGCGGCACCTGTTGATAGTTTACCTGTGTACGATATTGTGTTGAACGAAAGTACAGGTCAGCCGCTCGGATACGCTTCGCCGGATGCCGAGCTTATCGGCGGAGCCGAAGACGTATGTCTTATTTATCATAATATAATTACCGCGGATACGGAATTTTTCAAGCCCTATGTGGCGTATCTTGATAAAAACGGTAATGTGTTAGACACAATGTTTGATGCATATCTGTTTTTACCTTCAACCGGATCGCTTCCCAGCGGAGGTACTCCGCACAGCACCAATATTGCATCGGATTGGGTATATCTCTATAACGAATTATTTAAGGCGAATATGAACTTTGATGCGTTAAATGATACTGCCGAGTATGTTAAAAACGAATTGGGACTTTCCGATTATAAATTAAAGGTTTTTGCTACTATTCCTCTTATGGACGGTACTCGTGCCGATTTCGGTGATGTGAACGGCGACGGAATCAACGAGGATATTACCACACTCGCAGGCCGTGTGGACACTGCACGCAAATATATCGGGATGATAATCGATACATTTAATTCAATGGAATATGAAAACATTGAATTATGTGGTTTTTATTGGTTTCACGAAACGATAGGCGGCGATGATGTTGAAACTGTGAAGGCAGTCAACAAAATGGCTCATGACGAATATTCCACACAGATGTTTTGGATACCGTACTTCAGCGCGGCGGGATATACGAAATGGCAGGAATTCGGTTTTGATGTCGGCTGTCTGCAACCCAACTATGCATTCAAGCTTACAGTTGAAGAATCTCGTATTTCTTCTGCTGCAACTATTGCAAATCATTTTGGTATGTGTATTGAAATGGAGCTTGATGGTAAGGAGCTCAGCGATAAACGGTATTTTGATAAATATATGAAATATCTCGGCGGAGGCGTTGAATATGGATATATGAATGATGCTATACACATGTACTATCAAGGCGGAAGTACTATAGCATCGGCATATTATTCTTCCAACGAGCGTGTGCGACTGATTTACGAATATACTTATCAATTTATTAAAGGTACGCTTGATACAACTCCGGATACAGTTTCCGAAATCAAAAAGAGCGTGTCCGCAAATACAGCTTTGATAGGCACGTTAAACCCGTATTCCGATTTGTCAAAAGAGTATCAAATCGCATATTCGCCTGTTCACGGCACAGTTTCTATAGCCGAAGACGGTTCCTACGTATATTATCCCAATAAAGGATTCACGGGCACTGATACATTTACCTACAGAATCGGTAACCACCTTGGTTGGTCTGATGAATGTACCGTTACAGTAACCGTTGGATAGATATATGAACAAATTTAAAATGTGCATTTCGCTTTTCGGCACGTTCTTTAAGATAGGCGCTTTTACGATCGGCGGTGGCTATGCGATGCTTCCGCTGATACAACGCGAGGTTGCCGAAAAAAGAAAATGGATTGACGAATCCACTATGTTGGATATCGTCGCTATAGCCGAGTCAACTCCCGGGCCTATTGCTATAAACACTGCAACGTTTGTCGGAACCCGTGCGGCAGGTTTTTGGGGAGCGTTTTTCTCAACGTTCGGCACGGTACTGCCGTCTTTCTTGATAATAACCTGCCTATCGTTCGTGCTTGAAAGAGCGCTTGAATATGAGATGGTTCGCTTTGCTTTTAACGGCATACGTGCCGGTGTAATTGCACTTATTGTTAAGGCGCTTTGGGGCATGGCAAAGCAATGCCCGAAAAATTTGTTTTCTGCCATTTTGGCGGTTTTGGCATTTTCGGTTGCATTGTTTAGCGGCGTTAACGTGTTGTATATTATACTCGGAGGCGCGTTGATTGGTCTTTCGGCTGCGATAATTTCAAAGGGAAGGAGTAATCAACAATGATTTATCTCGAGCTCTTTCTCATATTTTTGAGGATAGGCGCATTCACCTTCGGCGGTGGTTATGCAATGCTTCCTCTTATGCAATACGAAGTATTGGCAAATGATTGGATGTCCGAGGAACAATTGCTTAACTTTATAGCTGTTGCCGAGTCAACCCCCGGACCTGTTGCTATAAATATGGCAACATACATCGGTGTGGAAACCGGAGGATTATTTGGTGCAATTTGTGCAACGCTCGGTGTTGTTCTTCCGTCTTTTGTAGTAATACTTCTCGTTGCAAAGTTTTATCAGAAATATCAAAACAGCTTTGTTGTAAAAAGCTGTCTTACGGGATTAAGACCGGCAGTAGTCGGTTTGATTGCGGCGGCTGTGATTTCTCTTGGGGGCGGAGTTTTGTTTCCTAACGGGATATCGATGTCGGCATTTGATTTTACGTTCGCCTATTCGGCCGTGATTGTTATTATTGTCTGTATTTTGACATTTAAAAAAGTCAGTCCGATATATTTGATATTGGGCTCTGCTGTAATGGGAATTGCCATGGGATATGCAGAAAAGATCTTTACGGCTTGAAAGAATTTTATTCGTATATATTTTTCATTGAATAAAAAACAAAGGAGTCCTTATGAAAAAAACACTTTCGCTTATTCTAGCTTTATCAATGATCCTTTCGTTGTTGGCATTTTTTGCTGTTAATGCCGGCGCCGAATATCCTGCGGCAGACAGTATGGACGGATATCAAAATCTCTGTCTTTCGTATACCTGGAACCCGGGAAGATCCGATTTCGGTCGTTTTGATGCCGATACGTTTATGCCGTTTGTTGCTTATTATGATACAAACGGGAAAATGCAGGATTTCTTTTTCGATAGCTATCTTTTCCTTCCTTGTGTCAAAGATGGAGCTTCGGGCGCAAGAATACATTATGACAAAGAAAATCCTACAAAGGCAATTGACTGGACCAGTTATGTAGAGGATACATTTTATAAGGGCAAGAATGTCGATGCACTCGAGACTGCAATGGGCAGAGCAAAGGATGAGCTTAACCAACCCGATGCAAAAGCCGGCGTAATTTTGACTATTTTATATCCCGGTATAGAGGCAGGCAGTAGTTTTGGCAGTTTGGGCGGAAAACAGCTTGATTTTTCCAAGCTTGATGATAGAAAGTACGCCATTAAGTGGATAATAGATGAGCAACTCAAGCTATATAATGAGCGCGGATATGAAAATCTTGATCTTATCGGCTTCTATTGGCTCGAGGAATATTTGAGAGCAGACGAAACGATTGCTCAAGAACGCGAGCTTTTCAGATATACCTCCGAGTATCTTCATTCGCTTGGCTTAAAATTCATTTGGATCCCTTATTATCAAACAAGCGGCTATCAGGAATGGAAGCGACTTGGCTTTGATGTCGCATGTATGCAGCCTAATATGTATTGGATGACTATGGCAGATGATACCCGTGTGGCAAAATGTGCTACGGAATCCAGCACGTTGGGAATGGGTGTTGAGATAGAGATCGACGGCCGTGCTTTGACGAGCGCAGAGTATTATAACCGCTATCTCGATTATCTCGAGGGTTGCATGAAAAAAGGCGCAATAGACAGTATTAAGATGTATTACCAAGACGGTATGCCCGGTGTTTTCTATCGCGCGTGGGAATCCTCTGACGCTCGGGCACGTTCTATCTATGATCTTACATATAAATATGCAAAGGGCACTCTGACACAAAGTGATATCGATAATAACCGCAGTGATGAGCTTAAGCTTGACGAAAGCGTAGATTGGGTGTCCATTGGTAAGTCGTATACGGCTTCTAAACCGTTTTTCGATGGTAATGGTGCAGAATATCAGCTTAATGACGGAAAAGAGCTTACCGACGGTGTTCTTGCATCGACAGAGCTTGGCACCGATTGGCACGCATTCCACAACACCTTGCTAGATCCCAACGGATATTTCAATGTCACTATTGATCTCGGAAAGACCTATGAGGGCTTGACCGATTTCGTCATAGAATTCAGTCATATACAAAAATACGGCATCGATGATCCTGCACACGTAATTAACGTTTATACATCCGATGACGGCGAGAATTTTGAGCTTTTGGCTCAACCTACTCTCGAGTTTAACGGGAACCTTTCTTATGCCCGTTACAGATGCGATGGCACTAACGCAAGATATGTCAAGTATACGTTCAGCCCCGGTAATGCAAACTTTGTGTTCTGCGGCGAAGCGCTTGTAGGTATCGCAAAAGAGGTTGTAGAATATCCCGATGATGACAACGATTCTGACAATGAGCAGGATGTTTCTTCCGGCGAAGTTGATAGCGACAACGACACAGCGACTGATGAAAACGGTTCGGAAATAGCGTCGGATTCCGATGCTTCGACCTCGGATAATAAAAAATCCGACAACGGCTGGATAGTCTGGGTATCTGTCGGTGCGATTCTTGCCGCTGGCGCTATCGTAGCGGTTTTGTTTGTAAAAAAGAAGAAAAAGTAAACCTTAATCGGAGATAATAATGGAATTAGTAGCCACATGTCTGTTCGGACTCGAGGGTTTGCTCGGTGAGGAAATAGACACGCTTGGATATAAACGAATCGAAACCATTGACGGACGTATTACGTTTGATGCTCCGATAGAGGCAATAGCGCGTTGCAATCTTCGCTTGAGAACAGCCGAAAGATTATTTATCAAGCTGGGTTCGTTCAAAGCGTACACTTTTGACGATCTGTTCGAGGGGACAAAAGCGCTTCCTTGGCATGAATATGTCGGCAAGGATGATATGTTTCCGGTTAAAGGACATTCGATACGAAGTAAATTATTTTCTATTCCCGACTGTCAAAAGATCGTAAAAAAGGCGATAGTCAATAAGATGTCGGAAAAGTATCGCATTCGGATTTTCCCCGAGAATGGAGTCAAGTATCAAATAGAGTTCTTTATCCTTAACGATATTGCTACTCTTATGATTGATACTTCGGGTATCGGATTGCACAAGAGGGGATACAGAGCATTGTCGAATGCTGCGCCCTTGCGCGAAACACTTGCTTGCTCTATGGTTAAGCTGTCCCGTATGCGTGATAATGTTATTATTTGCGATCCTATGTGCGGCAGCGGCACAATTGCTATCGAGGCGGCTATGCTCGCCTGTAACATAGCGCCGGGTTTAAAGCGCTCTTTCATATCCGAGGATTTTCCGTTACTTAATAAACGTGTTTGGTCTGACGAAAGGGAATTGGCTCGCAGTGAAATTCGTGAACCGATAACTCAAATATTCGGTTCGGATATTGAACCCGATTCTCTTGAGCTTGCTAAGAATAATGCGATTAAAGCCGGTGTTGGCAAGTATATTGAATTTCGACGAGCTGATGCAAAAATCTTTGCTTCGCCCATACCTGATGCTCGTGGTACAATTATTACAAATCCGCCATACGGCGAACGCATGGGTGATATCGACGATGCACGTGCATTATATAAATCGCTCGGCAAAGCTTTCGAGCAGAATGTTCCGTCATGGCAATTGTATATGATAACATCAGACGAACAGTTTGAACACCATTTCGGCAGACGGTGCGATAAAAAGCGCGTGCTGTATAACGGAATGATCAAATGTAATTTGTATCAGTACTTTAAACCAAGGAAACGTTAACGTTATTAGCACCGAAAAATGTCGAGTGTAATCTGATTTTCTTGTGAGATTAAATTTTATTAGCACTCTGCAGAATGGATTGCTAACTATTTACAAATTAGGTATTGTTTGGACATAAAATGTTCATAATATGCGTGTATAACATACTCGTAAATATTTGATTATCAAACGGAGGTAATAATATGAAACTCAAACCCCTTTCCGACCGCGTTGTTGTTAAGATGGTCGAGGCAGAGGAAACCACTAAAAGCGGTATCATTCTTACCGGCGCCGCAAAAGAAAAGCCCCAAATTGCTGAAGTAGTCGAGGTGGGCCCCGGCGGAATCGTAGACGGCAAGGAAGTTGTTATGACTGTTAAAGTCGGTGATAAGGTTATCACAAGCAAGTATTCCGGAACCGAGATCAAGCTTGACGGCAATGAATATATTATCGTTCGCCAAGGCGACATTTTGGCAATAGTAGAGTAATATACGGAGGATTTTATTATGGCAAAAGATATTAAGAACGGTATTGAAGCAAGAGAAGCGCTTATGCGTGGTATAGATAAGCTTGCCGATACCGTAAAGATCACCCTTGGACCTAAGGGAAGAAACGTTGTTCTCGATAAAAAATTCGGAGCACCTCTTATCACTAACGACGGTGTTACTATCGCCAAGGAAATCGAGCTTGACGATGCATTTGAGAATATGGGTGCTTCTCTTGTGAGAGAGGTGTCTACCAAAACGAACGATGCTGCAGGCGACGGTACTACCACCGCAACTCTTCTTGCTCAAGCGCTTATCCGCGAGGGTATGAAGAACGTTGCCGCCGGTGCTAACCCTATGGTTGTAAAAAAGGGTATTGCGAAAGCTGTTGATACTGCTGTTGATGCACTCAAGGCATCTGCCAAGAAGGTTAACGGCAGCGAGGATATTGCTCGCGTAGGTACTGTTTCTGCAGGCGATGAGGTTATAGGTACTCTTATCGCTGACGCTATGGAAAAGGTTACTGCTGACGGTGTTATTACCGTTGAGGAAAGCAAAACCGCAGAGACCTCTTGTGAGGTTGTCGAGGGTATGCAGTTTGATCGCGGCTATATCACTCCCTATATGGTTACCGATACCGATAAGATGGAGGCAGTTATCGACGATGCATCTATTCTTATCACCGATAAAAAGATTTCCAACGTACAGGAGATTCTCCCCGTTCTTGAGCAGGTCGTTCAAAACGGTATGAAGCTTGTCATCATTGCAGAGGATGTTGAGGGAGAAGCGCTTTCCACCCTTATTGTTAATAAGCTTCGCGGCACATTCACTTGCGTGGCTGTTAAGGCACCAGGTTTTGGCGACAGACGCAAGGATATGCTTAAGGATATCGCTATCCTTACCGGCGGCGAGGTTATTTCCTCCGAACTCGGTCTTGAGCTTAAAGAGGCATCTCTTGCACAGCTCGGTCGTGCACGTCAGGTTAAGATCAATAAAGAGAACACTATCATTGTTGGCGGTGCAGGCGATGTGGGTGAGATTAAGAACCGTATTGCTCAGATCAAAGCTTCCATCGAGGTTTCTACCAGCGACTTTGATAAAGAAAAACTCCACGAGCGCCTTGCTAAGCTTTCTGGCGGTGTAGCCGTTATTAAGGTCGGTGCCGCTACCGAGACCGAAATGAAGGAAAAGAAGCTTCGTATCGAGGATGCTCTCAACGCAACCAAGGCGGCTGTAGAGGAGGGTATAGTAGCAGGTGGCGGTGTAGCACTTTGCGATTGTATTCCTGCTGTCAGCGCGCTTGTAGACACCGTAGAGGGTGACGAAAGAACAGGTGTTAAGATAGTTCTTCGCGCTCTCGAGGAGCCGGTTCGTCAGATTGCGGAAAATGCTGGCTTTGAGGGTTCTGTAATTGTTCAGCGAGTAAAGAGCGAACCCAAGGGCGTTGGCTTTGATGCATATAACGAGACGTTTGTTGATATGATAGAAAACGGTATCGTGGATCCCACCAAGGTTACCAGAAGCGCTCTTCAGAATGCCGCAAGCGTTGCTTCTATGGTTCTTACTACCGAGGCGCTTGTTGCTGACAAGAAGGAAGATCCTGCTGTTGCCGCTGCTAACGCGGCCGCTATGGGTGGTATGGGCGGCGGAATGTATTAATCCGTATTTACAAAAGATAAAACCTCCGTTTTTCAAAAAACGGAGGTTTTTTGTTAGTTGTCGCTTAGTCTTTCCACCCATTCGTTCCATCGAGGATCTGATTTTATTTCGTCATTAACTATAGAATATTCCTGCACAGACCACCAAGGCCAATCTTCTGCAAGACTGATTGCTTCGGTATGTGGGTGCGTTTTGTCAAAGCGCCGTTTTTCTGTATCAATCTTAACAAGCTTTAAAAGCGGCGCGGTATATGACGAATTGGATTTGTTGCAGAGCTCTTCGAATGCCTTGAAATGAGACAGCGATTTATCCAATGCGTCAAATGCTTCATCGTGCTTGCCGTCAAGCCAAAGATACAATGATAGCAGGGTATACATTCTTGCAATATATGAACTATGTATTCCATAATTACCGTCGGTGCAAACAAGGTCGAAAATTCGGATTGCATTCTTGATGCTTTGTGCCTTCACAGATGGCGACATATTTTGCTCATATGATATTATAGTTCCGATCATCAATTCGGCGCTTGCTCTGACGGTCTTCAATAGCGCCATGCCGTATGCTTCGGCACGTCGTTTTCCGTCAAAGGCATTTATGCGCAGACACTCATATGAGCCGTAGATGGTCGGTGCAGTTTCAATTGCCGCGAGCGCTCGTTCACTTTCGCCCATATTAAGATAAAGCTGTGTAAGATTATTTAATACGTTATGCCGCGTTTCCCCAACATCTAAAGTTTTAAGAAGCTTCTCGTAAATCACGATTGCTTCCTTCCACTCGGAATAGTTGCGGTGTCTTTCATTATCATAAATGTTGTAACCTTCGTCATCTATAAGATGATATTCACCGTAACGAACATATCCTGCATTATAAAGCACATCTGCCAGACAATGCATTATCTGCTCGTTTCCGGGGAATTCGATCATTGCTTCTCTTGCAAGGGCGACACATTCGTCGATATTGATATCAACCCCGTTGTTTTTAAAATTCATATTGCTTATTTTTGAAACCAATTCATTGATTCTGGTTTCGCGGTCATTTTCATATCCGAAAAGCTCGTCGATTGTAACACCAAAATAGTTAGCGATAGCGGGGATCAATTCCATATCGGGATAACTGCCGTCTTTCTCCCAACGAGAAACTGCTTGGTTAGAAACACCAAGCGCATTTGCAAGATCCTCTTGCTTTCTGCCATCACGCTTTCTTAATTCTTTTATTCTTTCTCCAAGCGTAAGCTTCATATAAAACCTCTGTAATGTTAATTTCACCGGTGTGCTTTTATTATAGCTTGTACTTGTTTCTAAATCAATAATCAATGAGTTGTTTGATAATCAAATGATAGTTGAAAACTGATGCGTTAAGCACCTGTTTTTCTAAATTCTGCTTGCCTGTATAATGCACATAAAGAAAACGCCGATAACACCGCCGGTTATAACTCCCAAAATAAACATATTAACACTCCTTTGTATATATTATGTTCATTTTTGAAGATAATAAACGGAGCATACATAAAATGTATACTCCGAATACGTTAAATTTTCCACTTGACTTTGTTTGCACCGAGTGAATCAGTCAAAGCGTTTTTAATAAAGTATAATTCTTCATAATTAAGGTCATCGATAGCTACGATAAATGCATTGATCTTATTTATGTACAAATAAATCGCGTCATCGGTTTTGATTGCCTTTTTCAAAGCGGTATACTTCAATGTGGAATTTTCACTTGCGTGAATACCGACCGCATTAATATTAAATTCATCTTCATGAAAAGTATAAACTATTCCCGTTCCGATGTTTTTGGATTTTTTAATAGTGAAAAAGGGCAATATGAAGTAAATAACCAAAATGAATATGTCGAGTGCTACAGTCATACCGAGACAAAGCTTAATAGAAGTAGACAGAAAGCCGTCGTATTTCAGAATCAACAATGAACTTCCGATCATAAAAATATTATATAAAGTCATTATTATCCAAAAAACAATTTTTCTCTTGAGCGAAAACCAATGAAAATTGAGTAACAGCTGTTCTGTATAAACTGTTTTTGCAGATGGTTCCATAGAACGACTCCTATTCGGTAATATTTATAATGTAATTACCGTTGTAGAGTACCTGCTCAAGCCATTTTACCGACCAATTGACCCAACGTGCAATATAGGGCAATACGTACGTCTTTACACCCCAGTCGGGTGCGGTTTCGGTTGTAGCACGAGAAAGACCGTGACCGCCAAAAGGGAAGATGTGCAGCTCGCAATTAATACCCTTGTCTGTTAATGCGCGGGCAAATGCAAGTGAGTTGGCAACAGGTACTGCCTGATCGGTAGCGGTATGCCAAATAAAGCAGGGACATGTCCTTTCATCAACGTTCTCATCAAGATTACCCATATGATTGAGTTCTTCATCACGCTCGAATCCCAACAGATAATTAAAAGAACCTGCGTGCGAGGGTACGTTTTGAGTAACTACCGGATAGCCGAGAATAGCGGCATTGGGCTTGCAAAGCTCGTTATCAATACCGAGCTTCTCTGCAATCTCTTTGCGGTGCCATTGTGTAGCGATAAAACCGGACAAATGTCCGCCTGCAGAAAAACCTATAACTGCAACTTTGTCGGGATCTATGCCGTATTCATCCGCGTTGGTTCTCACGTGAGCAATAGCCGCTGCAGCATCATACAAGGGGTTAGCGACCTTTGCCTTATCACCTGTAATATAGCGTAATATAAAGCAGTTATAGCCCTCTGCGTAATAAGCGCTCGCTATCGGTTCTGCCTCTCTGTCGGATGTGAACTGATATCCGCCGCCGGGGAATACGATCATTGCAGGACGTTTGCCCTTGGTCAGCTCGGGTGATGTGCGGTGGATCATAAGCTCAAGCTTAACCTCAAAAGCGCCGTCATAAATCTCGTTTTGATGAAGCTGGATGGTTTCCATAGTGATATCTCCTTAAAAAATCAATTATTGAGTATAAAATAATAGAAAAAGATATATACAAAACAATATCGCCTATTATTGAGTACAAAGTATTGATCTCGATTTTATAAACCGTTTCGCCAACCGTATCGGGTGTTAGCGGCTCGGTTTCCGCAATTATCTGTCCGCGTTCGTTTATAACCGAGGAGATGCCTGTGTTAGCAGCACGTATTACATAACGCTTGTTCTCGATCGCACGCAACTGGGAATGTCTTAGATGTGTATATATACCTGCGCTGTCGTTAAACCAACTGTCGTTTGTAACAATAACAATATAGTCGGCACCAGCATTGACTGCTTCGGAAGCAAATTGTGGGAATATAGAGTCGAAACAAACTAAAGGTGCGATATCTCCGTTCTCGGTGTCAATTATCACCGCCTTGTTACCTTCTATCAAATCACTTGTGCTGTTGTTGAATCGGGCGACAAAGGGGATAAACTTTCCGATTACGTCGGCAAAGGGTATAAATTCTCCGAAAGGAACCAAATGTCTTTTGTCATAACGTTCTGATAAAGATCCGTTTGGATAAATTGCTATAACCGAGTTGTAATACTCTTTAAGCGAATTATCGTAATAATGTACTCCGCAGACAATCGTTACGTCATACTCGTTTGCAATATCCGACAAAGCGCCGTGAATACGACCTCCGGGGGAAAAGGTTATCGGTATCGCACTCTCGGGCAAAACAATAATATCATATCCGTCAATAGCGGCTTGTTCGGTCATTTCTACGTATCTGTTAAAAATTATGTTTGAGTTATCACGTTCCCATTTTTCATTCGAGAGAACGTTCCCCTGAATTACAGCAGTAGATACGCTATCGGTAGTTTGTGACGGTATGTACCAAAGTACGGTGCCCAACAGCATATTTGTCAGTAAAACAGCAACGCCGCAGATAGCGATTTTACACTTTCTGCTATAGCTGTAAGAAGCCAAATGGTAACAACCGGAAACTGTAATAAATGTTATAAAATATTTACCAAACAATGAAACGGTTTGCAGATAGGGGAGAAACCCTGTCAGAGAAACGGCGATATTACCCCAAGGAAAAGCAAGAATTCCCAAGGATAACAACCATTCGCTGATAACGAACAAAGAAGAGTATCCCAAAACATTTGACAATTCACTGTTAAAAAAACGCGAGAGCGTCATAACAGCAGAAACAACGGCTGTATGCAACAGCGGAATTGCCACACAAGAGCAAATCAATACAAATAATGCTTGATTGGAACTAAATCCGAATCTGCTGAACGGATACATCTCGGACAAAAATAGATATAACAATGTGTAATGACCGAAATAATACCAAAAGAACGGTGTAAAATGACGTTTCCGTTCCTGCTTTTCAAATATTACAACGCGAAATAATAGGAACAATGAAACAAAAGTACATACGAAAAGAGATTCGATATAGTACGGAACTGCGCCGATCACTCCCGCAATAAGACATATTAAACAGGAATACCTTTTGTTTATAACGGCGCGGTCAAAAACCGCGCCGAATAACTGCTTGTTTCTCATTAAAGCTTGCTGATCATATCTCGAACGGCATTTGTAGCAACTTCAAAAGCTTCAAAAGGCGTTTCAAAAGAATATACGTGGTGAATATCATCGAGCTTAGAAAGGTTTGACAGACCGGTAAAGTTCATTAAATGGGGCTCCATTGTAAGAACAACCGCTCCGTCTCTGTCGGCATTTACAGCCGCAAGTATGTCTGCAAGACCGGCGACACCTTTTCCGGGAGGCACTATTGCACCGCTCTCATCAGCATCCTTGATATGAAAATAGTGAATGTAATCCTTGAGAAGCGGATATCCCTTAGATGCATCCTCGAAACAGAAAGCAAAGTTTCCGGGATCGAGTACCGCTTTCAATCTGCCGCCGAAATACTGCATAAGCTCAAGCTCGCGCTCGGGGGAATAACCGAAAATATCTTTTTCGTTTTCGTGGCAAAGGATAAATCCGCGTGCATCCGCCATATCAAGAAGTTCAGCGATATAACTGAAAGCGATTTCTTTAAATTCGCAATCACTCATGCCCTCCGCAGGATAAAAACTAAACATTCTTAATACCTTGCAATCAAGCATATCGCCGATATCCATTATGCGGTTTAACAGCTTTTTATGAGCTTCAAAATCACCGTCTACGTTGATTTTACCGATAGGGGTACCTAATGCCGAAAGCTTGATTCCGTTCTTATTAAGCTTGTCTTTTACAACAAGAACCTCATCGTCAGTCAGTTCAATAAAACTTTTTCCGTCAACACCGCGAAGCTCTATATGATGAATGTTAAGTGCTTTGACACCTTCGATCTGTTTGTCGAAATCGGAATCGATTTCATCCGAAAATGCAGAAAATATAAATTTAGCCATAATGATTCTCCAAAACAAATATAGTTTTTGCTTATTTAACCGATATTTACTCCGACAGCTTGTCCTTCGATAAAATATCCGGTGTAGGTTCTTCCTGTAGTGAAGGTATAAACCGCCATTTCACCGTGTACGTATTCGCCCTTTTCGTCGCGCAGGAAGTTGCCGTCCTCATCGACCATTCGGGTGTCCATACGGTTGTTACGGAAAGTACCGTTATATCGTTCGCCGTTGGACCAAATGTAAAGTCCTTTTTCACCGTCGCACATATCGTTCTTGAAATATCCTTCGTAACGGTCACCGTTTTCGTAGACCATTACACCGTATCCGTGTTTTAGGTCGTTGGAAAAGTCACCTTCATAAGAGGCACCGGAAGCCCATTTGAAAACGCCTCTGCCGCTGCGTACGTCGTTTTCATAATTACCTACATAACTATTTCCGTTTGCGTATGCAAAGGTTCCTTGTCCGTGCTTGAGCGAATTAAGAAAACCGCCCTCGTACAGATCACCATTAGAGTATTTAAACTTTCCGTTGTTGTTGGCAAGGTTTGTTATTTCGTCGTTCTGGAAATAACCCTCATAGATATCACCGGTTGCCGAAAAGGAAATTACACCGTAACCGTGTCTGCATCCGCCTACGATCTCGCCGACATATACGTCGCCGTTGTCGTAAGTGATAGTGCGGTTGTAATAATCCAATAAGGCCTTTGTTCCGTTTTGATACTTGATTGTACCGGATACGGGTTGTCCGTTTTCGGATTTGCCAAGGAATTTTGCTCCATTATCAAGTGTTGTGAATCTGCCGCCCATTATGAGTATGACCAATGCGGTTATAATCACCAAAACAACGGCGGCTACCAAAATGACAAGTATAGGGTTGACTTTTCGTTTTGTCAAAGAGCTCATATACGTTGTCCTCCGTCAAACATTTGTGAAAATTCGTTGCCGACCTTTGTAAGCAAATCCGGAAAAATCTTCGAAAAAGCAAAGGCAACAACTATCAGCGCAAGAATACACAGCAGTATAAAAACAATCGTTGTATCCTTACCTTTGTATTTTGATTTAGCCATCGAAACCTTGTCGGGTGCGATATAATATCGTCCGTCTTGAGTACAAAGTACCGTCTCGGAAAAGCTCGTTCCCGGTCGCAGCGAGTATTTCACTGCAGGAGACATTTTTAGTCCCAATTCCTCAAAAGTCATTGCACTTTCGGGTGAGGTGGCGTCGATCTGTATCAGCTTTCTTACAAACTTACCCAAAAAACGCACGTTATAATACATAACGATCATTGCTATCGAAGCGCCGATCACAAACATCCAAATAAGGTAAGAAACGTCCATAACTCACCTATTTGATAATAGTCTTTCCGAGCATATAAGGTCTCAATGCTTCGGGAATGTTAACGCTGCCATCCTCGTTGAGATTGTTTTCTACCAAAGCGATGAGCATTCTGGGAGGCGCAACAACGGTATTGTTAAGTGTGTGCGCAAGATACTTGCCGTCCTTGCCGTCAATGCGAATCTTAAGGCGTCTTGCCTGTGCATCACCGAGATTGGAGCAGGAACCGACTTCAAAGTATTTCTTTTGTCTGGGGGACCATGCCTCAACGTCAACAGATTTCACCTTGAGGTCAGCCAAATCGCCGGAACAGCATTCGATAGTGCGTACGGGGATATCCAATGTTCTGAACAAATCAACAGTGTTTTGCCAAAGCTTGTCAAACCAGACAGGGCTTTCCTCGGGTTTACAGATAACGATCATTTCCTGCTTTTCAAATTGATGTATTCTGTAAATACCGCGCTCCTCGATACCGTGAGCACCCTTTTCTTTACGGAAGCAGGGTGAATAGCTGGTGAGTGTTTTGGGAAGCTGTGCTTCGGGAATGATGGTGTCGATATATCTGCCGATCATCGAGTGTTCGCTTGTACCGATAAGATAAAGGTCTTCGCCCTCGATCTTATACATCATCGCTTCCATTTCTGCAAAGCTCATAACACCGGTAACAACGTTGCTTCTGATCATAAAAGGAGGTATACAATACTCAAAACCTCTTTGGATCATAAAATCTCGGGCATAGGATATTACCGCAGAATGAAGCTGTGCGATATCACCTGTAAGATAATAAAATCCGTTGCCTGCAACCTTTCTGGCACTGTCAAGGTCAATACCGTTAAGCTTTTCGAGTATGTCGGTGTGGTAGGGGATTTCAAAATCAGGGACAAGAGGTTCGCCATAACGTTGAACCTCAACGTTTTCTTCGTCGTTTTTACCGATAGGAACAGAAGGATCGATAATATTGGGGATGCGCATCATGATCGCATTGAGCTTTTCTCCGACTTCCTTTTCCTCTGCGGTAAGAGCATCGATCTTGCCACCGTCAGCGGCAACTGCCTTTTTTACTTCCTCGGCCTCGTCGCGCTTGCCCTGTGCCATCAATGCGCCTATCTGCTTGGATGCTTTGTTTCTGTTAGCGCGAAGTGCCTCAACCTCGGTCTTGATTTCTCGGTTGCGAATATCAAGAGCTATAACCTCGTCAACAAGGGGAAGCTTGTCATCCTGAAATTTCTTTTTGATATTTTCGCGTACGATATCGGGGTTTTCACGTAAAAATTTAATGTCAATCATTTTTGGTTCTCCATCTGTTTATTGTTCGTTATTGAAAAATTCGTTTCCGCAAATTTGTTTTATAAGTAATTCAAGATCATCGGTGCCTGAAAAAGAAATCGTTATCTTGCCTTTTCCGTTGACATCCTGTTTTATGGTTGCTTTTCTTCCGAGCACGTCGCTCATATCGTGTTCAACCTTTTTGTAATATGCCTTACTAACATTTGAAACACAATCAACTCTCTTGGGCTTGCTACCCTCAATAACGTATTTGACGTATTGCTCTGTCTGTCTTACAGAAAGCTCGTTTTTGATTACGTACTCTGCGTGCTTAAGCAGTTCTTCCTCGTCGCAGCCCGTGACTAAGCCAAGCAGCGTTCTCGCGTGTCCGTAAGTCAGATCGCCGTTCTCAACAAGATCAAGTACGCTTTCGGGAAACTTTAAAATACGCAATATGTTAGCAACCGCTGTACGTGATTTGCCGACACGCTCTGCCGCTTCCTCTTGTGTTAAAGAAAACTTTTCCATCAAGTCACGGTAACCGCGTGCTTCTTCGGCGGCATTAAGATTTTCACGTTGCAGATTCTCTATAAGCGATAATTCGCTTGCGAGCAAATCATCGGCATCGTGAACAATAGCGGGTATTTCGTTCAACCCCGCGATCTTAGAAGCTCGCCATCTTCGTTCACCGGCAATTATCTCATAATAACCGTTGCTCTTTTTGCGTACGGCAATCGGTTGTAAAATACCGTGTCTGCTAATCGAATCCGAGAGTTCGAGCAAAGCGGGTTCGTCAAACTTTTTGCGTGCTTGGGCGCGGTTTGGTTCTATATCCGATAATTTTAAAACCGTAACGCCGCTCAACTCTTTTTCTTCTATTGCGTTATCGACAAGGAGTGCATCAAGCCCTCTGCCGAGTCCTTTTTTTGCCATTCCATACCTCCGTTATCTTTCGCATCGTTGCATAAGCTCAAGTGCAACCGCGGAGTATGCCGCCGCGCCCTTGCCGTTTTTATCGTAATCAGTTATCGCCATACCGTGACTGGGAGCTTCGCTGATTTTAACGCTCCTCGGGATAGGCGTTCTGAATAACTTATCAGCAAAAAACTTTTTGATTTCGGATAGAACGGCGATAGACAAATTAAGCCTGCCGTCAAACATATTGACCAAAACTCCCAACAACTCAATATCCTGGTTATAACGCTTTTTTATCTGCTTTATAGTTGCGGTCAATTGAGATAGTCCCTCGAGAGAATAATACTCGCACAAAACCGGTATTACAACATAACGTGTCGCTGTAAGCGCATTAATCGTAAGCAGACCCAACGAAGGAGGGCAATCGATTATTATGTAGTCAAACTCATTTTCAGCACCCTTGAGCGCATGTTTTAATTTGTATTCACGGTCGGATTCGTCGACGAGCTCGAGTTCGGCACCTACGAGGTTCATACTCGATGGGATAACGTAAAGACCGCGCACATTTGTGGCTATAGTAGCATCCTTCCACACCGAACGACCGATTAACAGATCGTATACACTTTTGTTGACACTTCTTTTTGAAATGCCTATACCGCTTGTAGCGTTGCCTTGCGGGTCGGAATCGATAAACAATACTCGCTTGCCGCTACGTGCAATACATGCGGCTATGTTAAGGGCACTTGTGGTTTTTCCGACTCCGCCTTTTTGATTGGCGAAGCATACTATTTTACAATTGCTCATTTTGTTACATCCAATATCTTAATGACGATTTATATACATTATATAATATAACAAACTGAGCGCAAAAGTCAATAAGGAGCGAATATTTTCTCGTATTTATTGACACTTTTTCTGTTTTGTGTTGACAACCGTATCATAATCGGATATTATGAAGTGAGTAATATTTTGGAGGTTTTTATATATGGAACAGATTCTTAACGATCTTTCTGCTCTTGTTGTACCCTTTGCAAAAAATCTTGTTGTAGCCATTATAGTTTTTTTAATAGGATTTAAAGTTGCAAATATAGTTTCCAAAAGCATTAAAAACGGTAAGATGATCAAGAATATCGATTCATCTGCCGCGAGCTTTATATCAAGCTTTGTTTCTATAGCTCTGAAAACTTTGGTGATAGTTACGGTTGTTGCGATACTCGGTGTGCCTATGAGTTCTGTTATAGCTCTTATTGCCTCTGCAGGTGTTGCTATCGGTCTCGCTGTCCAAGGTGCTCTTTCCAATCTTGTGGGCGGACTTATGATACTGCTGTTTCGCCCTTTCCGCGTAGGTGATTATATCGAGGCGCAGGGTGCTTCGGGAACGGTTCGCGAAATTTCGGTTTTTTATACTGTAATAGTTACAGTCGATAATAAGATTGTCACCGTCCCTAACGGCGGTTTGACAAATTCCGTTATCACCAATTATTCATCCGAAAAGCTTCGCCGCGTTGATATTGAATTTACTGCAGATTATGAAAATGATATTGAATCCGTCAAATCTGTAATGCTATCTGTTGTTGCATCTTGCGATAAAGCATTAAAGGATCCCGAACCTGCGGCGGTCATGCTTGATTGCGGAGAAAAGGGAATAAAATACGCTCTTCGCGTATGGTGTAACGGCGCAGATTATTGGGCGGTCAGAGAAAGTCTTGTTTCGGGCGTACGCAATGCTTTCAAAACGTCTAATATTACCATTCCTTATCCGCACATTAACGTTAATATAAATAATAAGTGATGAGAATTTTAAGAAATTCACTTGTAGTTTTCATCTGTATTGCTTTCGTTGCTTCGGTTCTCGTTTCATGCGGATATGATAACGCAACCGGTGGATATTCGCCCACACCCGTAAACCCGCCCCCTCAAGGCGTTTCGGATCCTTCGGAAAATCAAAAACCCGATAATTTGGATTCGTATATGCTCGCGGTTCAAGAGATTATAGAAAATAAAATCAACTTAAAAACCTCTTTTGTAGACATCGTCGATGCCGAGTATATCGATAAGATCTGTGAGAAATTCGGCAGCGATGCTGTAGAAAAGCTTGCCAATGCACTTTCCGAGGGTGAAGTGGATAGCAAGGTTTTGCATGACATTCTCGGTTATAGCGAAAAAGCGTTCGTTTCTTTGATGAATAACGATCTCGAGCGAACAACTGTACTTGAAAATACCGAAAACGGGGTCACCGACCTTGTTTTTGTAGGCGATGTTACCTTTAACGACGGCTCGAGTGTTATGTACACTTATGAGGCACGCAACAAAGGCGCTAAAGGGTTGGTTTCAGAAGAAGTACTTGAAATTATGAATTCCGCGACAATAACCATGGCGAACAATGAATTTACACTTTCAAAGCGCGGTTCACCCGTGCCCGATAAAACATGGACTTTTCGCGGCAACCCCGAAAACGTCAATATTTATCATGAGATGGGTGTTGATATAGTCGGCCTTGCTAACAACCATGCTTTTGATTACGGTCCCGATTCGCTTACGGATACCTTGCTTACTCTCGATGGCGCCGGTATAGCTCACGTCGGCGCGGGAGAAAATCTTAATGATGCAAAAGCACCGTACTATTACATTGTTAACGGCTATTGTATCGGTATAGTTGCCGGCACAGCTATTGATCCTTGGAGCACTCGCGGTGCTCGTGAGAATCAGAGCGGTGTATTCCAAATATTCGACACTGTTTCAATGCAGAATGAAATAATTGCCGCAAAAGAAAAAGCGGATTATGTTTTCGCTTATGTTCATTGGGGCGAGGAAATAACCACCGTGCTTACCTACGGACAAACGTATATGGGTAAAGCATTTATCGATGCAGGCGCGGATGTTGTTGTTGGAATGCACTCGCATTGTATGCAAGGTATTGAACACTATAACGGTAAACTTATCGTTTACAGTCTTGGCAATTTTGTATTTTCTCCTTATGATCTTACTGCCGCGATGCTCAAAACAACTATCAATCCCGACGGTGAGTTGATTAATACGTTCTATCCTATGAAGCAAACCAACAGCTTTACCTTTATTAACTCGGGTGAAAAAGGGAAGTCACAAATGGAGCTTCTGCTGTCACTTGCAATTAATACTGATATTGCGGATGATTATGTCGTGACGGAGGCGAAAAAATGATAGTTGAGAAGATTTTTCAAGTTGCTTCAATGGTCATTATGACATTCGGTATAGTCGGTATTCCTATATATTTGCTTCTTAACGCAAGAAGAAAAAGAATCATCAAGGAATTTAACGATCAAAACGATAAAACGAAAAATGATGAAGCAAAATCGTCGGATAATAACGAATAAGAAAAGGGCTTTCGCCAAATAAGTGAACCGAACCGTTAAAAACGGACAATGAAAAAAGAACCCTCCTATGGTATAATTAAGAAAAACCATAGGAGGGAATTTTTATGCCGAGAAGTTATCGCCACATCAAAGAATACGAAACAGAGATATTGAATTTAAAGGAA
>JAZSDL010000028.1:0-53871 GCA_045531135.1 Eubacteriales bacterium
AGCTCGACTACCGTACAATCGTACGCCAACGCTCGCTTTTTTATACCCCAAAAATCAACGATTTTTGGGGACCCCCGATGCCAAAAATATCCTCATTTCTCTTACTCTGCTCAGTTTGCAGACTTTGTCTGCAAACTGAGGTGAGTTTTATCCAAACTCACCTTTTTCATTTCTTATATGCGATTATTCGCCGTCGGTTTCGTCCTCTTCCTCGGGCAATGCTTCCTCATCCTCTTCGTCGGTCTTGATGTTGCTGATCATAGCATAGGTGTTGTTGCGAACCGCGGGATCGCCCAACGGAACCTGATTTCGAGGTGTATCGGCATCGGGGCCTGCATGTCCGTTAAGATCGATGTAGGGCTCGTACTCGCCGAAATTAAATGCACAGAGGTAGGTAAGCACCACGTCGCCGTCGGTAGTGGGAATGACCATCTCGAAATTATCGACCGATGTGTCAAAAATACCGGCGCCCATCAATACAGGAGGTGTATCTCCCGTAAATTCAACGGTGCTCAACTGCTTGCAGCTTTCAAACGCGGTGCTGTCGATAACCATAAGTGTCTCGGGGAACACGATCTGTGTCAGATTTGCGGCATTTGCAAATGCATTAGCACTGATACCGACCGTGGACGCATATGCATCGCCGGACATATCAAACGCTCCGCTTCTTCCCGCAGGATACTTGACCAGCATCTTTGCATCGGTGGAATAGAGCACGCCGCCAACGGATATATAGTACATATTACCGGAAGCCACGTAGATATTTTCGAGCGCGGCACATTCACTCAATGCGGTGCCGTTAAGCAAGGCAACCGTAGAAGAGAGAGTAAGATTCTTCAACGTTGCGGAAACCGCGGTGAACGCACTGCCATCGATAGCATATATCGAGATATTGCCGATATCTGCCGAATATACGGTAGACGGCATTGTGAAATCGGCAACCGCCTGACCGGGAATGAAATCGATCAGGGTATATCTTCCGTTATTATCCGCCAGAATGAATGTATTTCCGTTATTCGTTGCGGAAATATCAAACGATACGACCGGCTTTCCGCTCCAGGTGGCAGAATATGCCGACAAAGCACGGTAAGGAACATATATCTTACAGGGTGCCGCACTTTCGATCGTCATCGCGGAGGGCATATTGTCGCCGTTGCTGTTGATCAATCGGTTGATAGTGATCTTTTCGATGCTATTGTCGCCGTTGAAGGTGTACTGATTAAGAGACATCACGTTCTCGAAATAAACCGACTTGAGCGATGTACAGCCCGCAAAGACATACGTACTGCTAACGGTTGTAAGCTTTGGCAGATTGACGATTTCGAGAGAGGTGCAATTTCTGAACGCATTGTTGCCGATGTCGGTCAGATCAGGCGCATTCAGCACCTGAATTCCGCTTCCGTAAAATGCATCTGCACCGATCGTGGTGACACGGTCCATAACGACCGACTTCAGACCGGTCCTTCCGTAGAAAGCGGCGGTTCCGATCACCTTGACATTGTTGCCCAAAATCAAGGTCGCATCGGTAAAGCTCTGATTACGGAATGCATTTGCATATATCTCGGTGATCGGCTTTCCGTTGTATTCGTTCGGAACGACGGTGGTTCCTGTAAATTCAAGGTTCGAGGTGACAAGAGTGTATCCGTCGCCGTTATCCAAAACGATGTAGTCGCCCACAACAAATCCGTTCACCGACTTGTCGCCGACCTTCTCGCCTCTCGGATAAACCTGATTTGCGCTAACGAAGTTCTTACCCTGATAGAACGATACCAAATGCGAGGGTACGTAGAGCTTAATTTGTGCTGTAGAGGTGCCTAAAAACGGAGTTCCGCCAAGAGACACCCCTGCATTATCACTGCCTAAATACAGCTCGGATAACAACGGACAAGCTCTAAACATAAAACTAATGTTGACACTTGACAGCTTGGGCAGATCTACGCTTACAAGCGCATTACAGGATGTGAAAAATTCGTTATTACCGGCACTACCGATCTCGGTAACCTCCGGCATTATTGCATAAACCAACGAAGTACAGTTATAAAATACTCGTGAATCCATAAATGTCGTTCCGCCGGTATTTATACTTGATATTCCGGTGTTTCTAAATGCCTCGATTCCTATGCTTTCCATGGAGTCCGGCAAAACAGCATCTTGATCCCAACTTGTGCAATATGCAAAAGCCGAATCGCCGATTACTTTAAGAGAATCTCCAAAGTCGATCTTTACCAAGCCGCTTAGACCATAGAACGCAGAATTTCCTATTGAAGTGAGGCTGTTACTGATATCCAATGTGACGTTTGTAAAGCTCTGATTTCTGAACGCATTATCATAAATATGGGTAATTGCTTTACCGTTGTAGCTTTCGGGAATCACCAGGCTGTCGGTATAACCAATGTTAGAGGTGATCAGGGTATAGGTTCCGTCATCGTTTTCACTGACGATATATGTACCGATATTGAAGCCGTTAACAAGCTCCTCACCCATTTTTTCGCCCTGAGGATAGATCTTTGTAGCGCTGATGCCACCCGGGCATTTGTTACGGTAGAATTCTATATATTCTTCCGGAACATAAAGCTTAAGCGTAGCAGTCGGAACCGCACCGAAAGGAGTATCACCAAGAGTAAGCTCGTCATTATTCACGGACATATATACTTCACGCAAGGACGAACAAGCGAGAAACAGTCCGTATCCGTTCACCGTTGTAAGCGAGGGCATTTTGACACTTACCAACAAATCGCAAAACTGGAATACACGAGTACTGTTAGTATTACCTGCAACTTTCACATTAGGCAATTCAGCATAGATCATACCTGAACAATACGCAAAAGCATAATCGTCAATAGAGGTTGTGCCGCCGGTATTTACCGAGGTGATTTTGCTTCTTTGGAATGCCGAAGCTCCGATCTTTTGCATCGTATCGGGCAAAAGGACATCCTGACTCAAGCTGACGCAATTATAAAACGCGCTCGCGCCTATTGTCTCGAGATAATTGCCGAATCCAACCTGCGCCAAGCCGGCACAGTTATAAAACGCCTCGTCTCCGACATACTTGATGTTATTAAGCTCTGCCGAGGTGACCGTTTTACTGCCGTAGAAGTTACCCGCTCCCAGATTTTCGACCGTATCGGCGAATCTCACCTGAGTTCCGGTGAAATTATGTCTGTAAGCGTTATCGTAAATGCTTGTGATCTTTAAAACAGTGCCGTCAATGGTGATATTCTCGCCTATAACGGCATCCTCGCCGCTGATATAATAGGTGATCTCCCATTCATCCGCCTTGGTATTTCTTACAAAATGCGTTTTCGACTCATCCAATACAGATACGGGGTAGATCCTGGTCGAATAGCTCGAATATACCGACTTATATGAAGCGATATACGCTTCCTCCACAAATACTGCCTTTGTGTTGAGCAATCCGGCAGATGCTTCGGCTACCGGTACCGAGGCGGCGAAGCCAACGTAATTACCGCTGTGGAACCAGTTTGATCCGAATATAGTAACGCCCGAGGGGATAGTAACAATATTATCCACCTTGGAATTGTAAAACGCATATGTGCCTATCTCAACAAGATTCTGCGGAAGAACAAGCGTCTCATACTTTGTCACGCTGCTGAATGCACTGTTGGGGAGCTTATGATAAGTATCCGTGCTCTTGTCATACATATTCGCGCGCTGCATATCCAGATACTTAAGCGAAAGCATATTGTCGCTGTTCATAAAGGCAATATCATCGTTTGTTATCGCCTTATCGCCGACAGAAACTATCTCCAGCTGAAGCACCTCGTAAACCGCACAGCCCGTAGTCGCCTCGTACTTGAGATAATCCTCGAGAATGGATTGGATCGTAGTAGTCTGACCGTCGATATCCTGATAATATATCCTCAAACGGCCGTCGTTACCCTCCTCGATCTGCTCGACCAGGAAGTCTTTTTTCTCGACCTCGATATCATCGTTACCAAAATCGCAAACGCCGTCAACCGTCATAGAGCTACCCGAATAGCTCTGAACTATTCTGGTATTGCCGGTGCACTTTCCGAAAGCATCCTTTTGGAACTTAACCGACCAGCTCGGCAGCTTTATCGGATTGTTGATATCATTGTTATTTAAAATATAGATCTGAGGACTGTTTGTCTGATCAAGCAACGACATACCGGAAAGATCGATCTCGCCGATCTCGCCGTTGTTAACGATCTCTATATTATTTGCCTTGCCGACCGATTGGAACACGCCGATAGTTGTGCCGAAGGATACAGTCGCTCTGGTGTTTGACTCAAGACGTACGGTTTTGCGCAGATTCTTAAGGTCAACTATTCTGACCTCGTTAAAGCTCACACCCGCAGAGCCGAAGGAGTTTGTCGCATCGACGGTGATGTTCTTTTCGACAACAATATCGCCGTCTGCGGCATTGGATCCGGTTATAATAACCTCGCTGAGAGGTGCTTTGACCCGGAAATTACCGCCCACACCCTCCTTGGTGCACTGAACGATGATCTTACCCAAGCCGCCCGCATCGATCCTAAGATTGTTACCCAAAGTGTAATCATACATCAGGTTACCGTTAACGGTAAGAGTGAAATCGTTTGTTTCGAGATGTACCGGCTTGTTGAACACCAGATCTCCGTAATAAATTATGTTGGAGCTCAGCTTGATGATATCGCCGGGATATGCCTCTACTCTTGCGCGGTCGATATCCTCACGGGTGGAGCAATAATAGGTATAGCCCCTAAGCTCGTCATCCTCAAAATCGCCGTCGATCTGAGTTGCAAAAATATTGAAATAAATATTTATACCGCCGCCGGTGTATTCCTCGTTTTTATGAACGAGCGTAAAGTCCACACGGTAAACGTCATATCCGTTTTTCTTTTCGATAGTACCGTTAACGGCGTTTCTGTCGATCGTGACGACCTCGCCGTCGATATTCTCGGGACGTGCACAGTCGGCAACACCTAATGTATCGGAGCAATCGAAATCCGCAGTATCGGTAACCTTGGTTATCTTATACTTATATCCGCCGAGATATGCCTCGCTGCTTTCGGTTCTGCCCGAAATATCAAATGCGATCCTATACTGAATACCGATCGAGCCGGTGCTCTCCACGGCAATATACGCCGTGCAGGTGCTTCCCACCTCGGCGTTATTGATAGTAATAAGCGGTGCATTTATGTATTTGCTTTCGTTTTCATCATCAGACGACACGGGGCCGACCAAAAGCGCACCGTTTTCGTCATAAACGTAGGTATTGAAATCAATATTACCGGTATTGAATTCCATACCCCATATGCCCAGATTATTGATATACCAGGCCAACGTAGCGGAAACGACAAGAGTAAGCACAAGCGCAACGATGATTATATTCCTCAGCATTACGTTCTGCTTCACGCTTTTAAATATTCGTTTTATCGCATTTAATAAATTATTCGCCGTATTATTCACTTAAATGCTCCTCCTTGTCTTCCTTAAAGGCCTTTACGATAGTAGAAATTTCATTGATTATCAGCAAGCCGAGAGGCGTTACGATAAGAAAAATGAAACCGAATTTACTGTTAATAAGAGAAAATATCTTTCCCGCAAAGGGTATAGTGGCAACGTAGCGCGACAGGATCTGCGAAGATCTGATCTGCGGATCGGGAACGTCGTTCGCAACGCCTTGAGTTGTAAAAATATCGCCGTCGATATCAACTATCTTGTGTGTGATGATCTTGCCGTTGAGCTCGCCCGATCTGCCGTTGTAGGTAACGATATCTCCTACCTTAAGCTCGCTCGGCTCTGTATACCGGCAGAGTATCAGATCACCCGCCATTATCTCCGGCTCCATGCTTTCGGTGAGAACATAATAAGAGGAATAGCCAAAAACACTCGGAGTTTCGCCCATAAACCGCAATATCAGCACAAACAAAGAGAGGCAAATAACCAAGCCGAACAAACAGTATGAAGCTACTTTGAAAATTTTGGAAATCCGCTTTATCATGTTTTCTCCGAATTATAATGTCAGAAAGTTAATCGTACCGATGGAAAAAGACATATCCTCAAGATTTTCGCTTCCGGCAGCCGAGAATATCACGTAAAAATAGATCGACACCGGCTCGCCAACGTTATTCGGCGGTATCTCAACACTGTCAACCAGAGTAAAGCCGCCCGATGCATCCATTCCGTCCGAGAGTACCTTGTTCTGAACAGTAGGTGCGGGATAATCGGAATCAAAGCCCGCAAAGCCGTTGGTGCCTATGATGATATTATCGCGCAGTTCATCGTTTTCGCAAACGATATCCGACAGGATAACACGCAACGCAACCGGACTCGTGCTGAGGTTTGTAATATCCACCTTGAATTTCTTTCTCGATCCGGGGGCGAAATCATCGTAAGATTCCAACTCCTGATCGGTAACCTCGGTACAAAGCTTTGTGATATCGTCAAAAACATCCTCCTCGACGTTAACCGAAAGCTTTACCTCAAGCTCGTTGGTGGCAATGTCCGCCTCGTTAAAACGGAGCGTAAGCACACGTCCCTCGGGATTTTGCAGCTCGTTTATCCATGCAAACGAAACAAGAACGCACAGAGTCAACGAAAGTATGGAAATTATCAGCTTTTTGTTTTTGCGCATATTAACCCTGTGCCTCCTTTTCTTATAATTTACCGTTTAAAATTATTCTACAAACGCAGAGTCGAACTTCAAAACCATATTGAACTTTTCGCCCGCGATTTCCTTAACGCAATTTTCGTCCTGGCCCTCGAGCCATATCCTGAGATTTACCCATTTTTGCTCGCCGGGATTCAGGGTGAACAACGCCCTGCTCTCGTCACGTACAAAGTTATAATTTGCATCGTTAGATATGTCGTCGGCATCGAAGAATGATCTGCCGCAGTTGAAATACTGCAGACCGTATACGATCTGATAGCCCAACGCACCCGAATCGTCCTCGTCGGTCTTGCCGTCCGCATCATTCAGTACCGCTTTGTACAGATCGTTTACCGAATCATCCTCGCGTGCATTGATAACGCTTTCGTTATCATCAAGGTCCGCCAAAATAACCGTCTCGGTCACTATTTGTGTGCCCGAATCGGTAACGATCTCCTTATCATAGGTCAACGAGATCCTTATCGCCTTGTTAAGATCGGGATCGTTTACGTTGTCCTTGACATAGCTTATGATCGTTTCGGGATGGATGAATATATACTTGCTCTGTGTGAGAGAATCATCAAGCTTTAAACAAAATCTTGTATCGATGTAATCCTTCTTGTGTGTGTCGGTACCGGTTATTTTGTAAAATATTGCAGGATCCTCACCTGTAACGGTGGGAGAAAAGTCTTTCCAGAAGAAATTGACACCGTCCTGACTCGATACCTGCTTAAAGGTAAAGCCGCTATCCACCGCCAAGCCGCAAACGTCGTTTAGGGAAACCTCGGAATATACGGCAGAATCGCTCAGAATACTGATAACCAACGCACCCGAGCTTGCTATATTGATCTCGTCGCTTTTGATGCTCGGTGTCCAGTTACGAGAGACCCATGTATATGTAAATGCAACCAACATCACGCATAGCCATACGGCTAAAACAACTGATAATACTCTTCTGATTTTCGGCATGCTCTCGCCTCTTTCTGATACTCTGTCAATCCTTGACGATCTTGATATAATCGGTTTCGTAATGGCTATCGGTTTCGGGGTATTTTATATAAATTGCGGAACCGCTTTCCATAGCAGGAAGGTTGGGGGAAGCGGGATTGTACGCTGTCCAGCTTTTACCGTCGGTAGAGAACACCATACCCTCTGCCAGCCCGCTGAAAGCAGAGCTGTTCTGATCAAAGGTGATATTATCTATCGCCGCCTGCTTATCGGCATCGTCTTCCTTGGCAATTCCGATAAATTTCAATTTTATGTTTACGTTACCGCCCGCAAGCGCCTGATGTGCCTCGCGGTCGGTGCCCTCGAACCAGATACGGATCTTAACCGTTTCCTGTGCGTGTTCACCCTCGCTCTCGGGAATGAGCGATACCAACGCCGCAGAATTTCCGGTATAGCCCGCAGTGGCTCCGGTAGAATCAACGACGAATTTTTTGCCCGCATAAGCATCGGCAGATATCTCTTTCTTTACGATATTGCCGTTTTCGTCCTCGCCGTAGTAATAATATGTATCCTCGGGGACCGAATCACCGTTCTCGCCGGTCTTAAAGGAATAGGTGCCGTTTCCGTTTTGGATAAGCTGATATTTGGAATTGGGTGCCCAAAGCATCTTAAGACCGCTGTCGTCAACCACCGCAACGCGCATAGCACCCGCGATATAATCACGGCTGAAATCGCCGTAAATGTTGGAATCGGCATCATCGGGATCTGCCGGCTCGACAAACGATTCGCCGCTTAAATAAACGTTCATTTTGGATACCGAACGGAAGGCAACCTCCAGCTCGATATAATCATATCCGTTTTCGCTTTCCTGCGAGGAGACCGCGGGAAGCATATTGACCGGCTGCTGATTCTCGTTTATCTCGGAGGGGCGGTACAAAAGGGTGCCGTCGCCCGAAATATCAACGACAGTAAAATCGTCCGCGCTGTAATCGATAGTGCTCGACCATCTGTTTGCAACGCCGTTCTCTACCAACGCGATCTCCAAGCTGTCGCCCGCCTCGCAGAAGATGCTGTTGCCGTAGCCCACGGTAACCTCATCGTTGATATAAAACCACGCAAGCGTGCCGCCGATCAATGCAACCAGCAGAATAACACAAACACTGCTGTAGATAATGCGCTTTCTATTCATTGTTATTCGCCCTCCTTTGCATAAAATCGGAGCTTCATAGTGAATTTCTGACCGTTTAGCAAGCTGACACATTCTCTGTCGTGTCCCTCAAGCCAAACTCTTATCTTTAATCTTTTGTAGAAAAGATTGTCATCGCCCGAATCATCCAACGTTACGGCATAGGGTGCATCGGCAGGCATATTCTGTCCGTTGCTCCACATAAATTTGTATTCCGAATTATAGCCGCAGCCCGATTCATCGGTGTTCTCGGTAGAGATTTTTGCAACGTCGCCGCTTGATTTCTCCAAGCTGCCGACATCAACGGGATTTAATGATTTTTGGTAATAATAATACGGCTCTACGCCACCCTCTCTCGTAAAGGAGTTGGTTGCCGCAAAATATTCAACGGTGGAATTGGGTGCCCAGATAAACCGCAGTGTCTCGTTGCCGTCGGCATCGAGCTCAAAAAACGCAATTCTTAATGCGCCGTCGATAAATCCGTTGCCCTGTGCATCGACCGAAGCAACAACACTCTCGGGTGACAGATAGATATTTTGCGCCGTATCGGAGCGCAGGTCGATAACCTGCTCGAAATAATATATCGGATCCGCCGATTCAAACGAAACGAGCTGTGTGGAGATCGAGCCGTCATCACCCTCGACAGAATCGTAGTCGGGGGCAAAAAACAGACTTCCGTTGCCCGATATTTCTTTGAAATTCCTATTTGCGCCAAACTCGGTATCAAGCTCCTCCGACCAATTGTTTCCGTTATCGCCGGATACCTGAATATAGGTCGCCTTGCCCACCTGTGCCGAAATCAAGCCCGCGTTGGCGGTAGGTCCGGTATAAAACCACGCCAGAGTGGCAATTACAACGATAATGAATGCCGAAAGTATCAAAACTACGTTTTTCCAAACCGGTATTCTTTTTATAATCGCCACCTCCTGTCTTAACGGTTTTTAGTTACTTGCTTTTGCTCTTTTGTCTGAGCTCCTCGAGCTTTGCCCGTTCTCTCGCCTTGATCTTGGCTTCTTTTTCCTTAAGCAACGCTTGCTCTTTTGCTTTCTTTTGCTTTAGCTTTTCGCGTTCCTTTTCCTTGCGGAGCTTTTCCTTTTCAAGACGTGCTTCTTTTTCCTTTTGGAGCTTTAGCTTTTCGCGCTCCTTGCGCTTACGCTCGGCCTCTTTTTGCAAAGCTTGCTCTTTTTCTTTCTTTTCCTTAAGCTTCTTCTGCTCTGCCGCCTTACGCTCGCGTTCTTTGTTTATAAGCTCTTCTTTTTCCTTCTGGAGCTTTTGCTTTTCGCGCTCCTTACGCTTACGCTCGGCCTCTTTTTGCAAAGCTTGCTCTTTTTCTTTCTTTTCCTTAAGCTTCTTCTGCTCTGCCGCCTTACGCTCGCGTTCTTTGTTTATAAGCTCTTCTTTTTCCTTTTGGAGCTTTTGCTTTTCGCGCTCCTTGCGCTTACGCTCGGCCTCTTTTTGCAAAGCTTGCTCTTTTTCTTTCTTTTCCTTAAGCTTTTTCTGTTCTGCCGCCTTACGCTGACGTTCTTTCTGAGCAAGTGCCTCTTTTTCTTTCTTGAGCTTCAGGCGCTCGCGCTCTTTTTGCTTCTTTTCGAGCTCCTTTTGCTTTTCGAGGGCTTTTTTCTGCTCTTCTTTTTCCTTGGCTATTCTTTGTTTTTCTTCGGCAAGACGCTTCTTTTCCTCTTCCTTTAAGCGCTTCTGCTCAAGCCGCGCTTGAATCCTTGCCTGCTTTTCTTCCTCGAGCTTTTGCTTCTTTTCCTCGCGGATACGCTGAAGTTCCTGCTTTTGAAGGAGCTTAAGCTGCTTTTCCTCCTCGAGCTTTCTCTGCTTTTCCTCGCGGATACGCTGAAGCTCCGCCTGCTTTGCCGCTTTTTCGCGTTCTATCTCGGCAAGACGTGCACGCTCGATAGCATCTCTGCGGTCCTTTTCGGTTTTGAGAGCGCGATCGATGACCGCAAGGATCTCTTTTTCCTGCTTTTGACGCTTTTTGGTGGATTTTGCCACCTGCTCGTCGAAGATACGTTTGATCACATCGATATCAAAGGTAAGATCGTCCAGTACGTCGAAAAAGGTTCGCTCGATAATGGTGGGAGTGATTATCTTTCTCTTCCTCTGCGGCTCATACTCACCCTCGCTGCCGATATGATGCTTGAGCAACGAGTAGTTAAGGATCATAGTGGAATAGAGATCGGCGAGATATCTTTCGTTGGGGATCTCGTTTGTCTCGGTGACCTCAACGTTAAAGCCCGACTCTCTGTAGGTCTCGATAAAGTCCCAGAGCGCCTTTGCCTTTTTAAAATCGGGGTTTTTCTGCAAAACGTTGGTTCTCATGATCGGGGGACGGACCAACGTAGTGCCGCTGAGCGATTTTATAAGGGGGGAATTCTGGAAATCGTAGAGTATCTTTTTGATTCTCTCGATTCTCTGGAATTTACTTAATTTTTCGGGATCGACGTCAAGAAGATTGCCGTCCATCTTAAAGCCGGGAGAATCGATAGTCATCTCAAAGGAGCATTTTACATTTTCCCTGCCGATGCTGAAATTATCCTTGAACAGAATGGAGGTGACGTTGTTACCGTCAACACATTCATCGATCGCCTTTAGCCGCTTACTGATAAAATACTGCAGGTTTATCAGCAGAGTGTAGATAAAGCGATTCTCGTATGTCTCAAAGCTTTCTTCCTTAAATATATTAAGAATTCGGTTAGGGGTAACCGTATCCTCCTCGACCTTTGCGATCATATTGGTGTGCTGAGCAAGGTGTCTTATCGACTCGGGCGAGATCTTTCTCGCCAGCTCGATATTAACGATCTCCTCCTCCTGTACGATAAAGCGACGGGGATTACGGATAATGTTATCAAGAGGAATTATTGCCTCCTCGATCGCCTCGATCCAGGTAAGATCGATCTGCTTATCAATAAAGCGGTGCATAAACGACACCTCGGAGTTGCCGCTGCGCGCCTTATTCATAAACTCGGTATAAAACTCCTCGCTTTGTACAAGAGAGATAAAGTCCTGAGTATATACGTTATATAGTAATTCAAAATCTAAGGTCATTCTATCTCTCCTATACTTTGATCGGTTTGATTTTTGCCGTTATCAATTAAAACAGCTTCTGAAGTCTGGACAGGTATGCTTTCGATTCGCCCATATTTTCCTTGCCGAACAGCTCGCTCAGGTAGGAAACCAAGCCCTCTATCTCATCACGGATGAACGCAAGGTTCAAGCTCTCGAATTTTCTGAGTATCTTGTTAGCCAAAACGTAGTCGATACCGTCGATCTCGGTGCCGCCGCAAGCAACATATACCGGAACAAAATCACGGAGCTGCTTAACGATACGGTTACCGAATGCAAGACGGAAGTGCTCGATAACGTAGTCGTCAAGTACCTCGATCTTTTTAAGATTTTCCTCGGATACCTTATATTTTTCCTTTGCCTCGTCAAACATCTTTTCGAGATGCTTGTAATTAAGGTTAAGATGCTCGGTATAGGGTGCCTCGAAATAAACGCCCTTGGTATCGATATTAATGGGAAGTGCACGGTCGTAAACCTTATCGGAGATAGCAAACGTAGAGTCGTCGTTGTTTGCGGTGCCGACGTACCACATATTCTCGGGCAGACGGAAACGTCCGTTTACGATATGCTTGGGGTCGTTGGGCCAACCGCTGGGAACAAGGTCGATAACCCACTCGGAGCGGCTGGGCATTTCCAAAATGGAAAGCATTTCTGCGAAATAATACTCAATACGTGCAATGTTCATCTCGTCGAGGATGGTAAGGAACACATCCTCGGTGTAGGTCGCCTCGTACATTCTCTTAAGAGTTTCGGTCTCGTTAAAGCGCTTGGTAAATTCGTTGAAATAACCGTAAAGCTCGGTTCTATCACGCCACGAGGGCTGAACAGATGCGATATTTGTATCGTTCTTTATAAACTTACCGAAAGCGTAGGGCAACGAGGTTTTACCGGTACCGGAAATACCCTGAAGAATTATAAGTCTGGTCGAGGCAAACGCAGCAACAAACAGACGAATGATCTTTATATCATAGAACAAGCCCATTCTCGAGCAGGCGAAATTTCTGAACATATCACAAATTTCTTCAAGCGTGATATCGTTATTATATTCCTTGGGAACATAATCCTTCATCTGCTCGTCGATAAGAGTACACTTGTAGAAACGGCTCTCGCCCTCTCCCAAGGGAGTCTTATCCTCATCGGGATCCTCCTCGATGAGTGCGCTCTCATCGGGCTTAAGACCGAGCTGGGACACCTTCATCGCAAGGATGCGTTCCTTTTCGGTAGAGAGCTTTATCACCTCGTGGTTCAGCTTGCCGACCTCGTTAAGAAGTTCCTCCTGGCTGACCATGCTGGTTCTGATCCTTATGTATTTTCTGATGCCCAGATAAATAACAAAAACAATACCGCAAAGCAACGCTATCAGCAAAATAACCGTAATGATAGCGAGTGCCCACGCAAGTCCGTCGAAATCGCCGGAATACTGTTTGAATATCTCAACGTACTTTGCGACATTGAACATGCCGATAAAGCCGTTGAACAGCCCGCTGATGCCGGACCACAGCGAACCGAAAAATGTTTCTAAAAAGTCAACGAGAAATTTAATAAAAACATCCATGTGAAATAAATCCTTCCGTTCAAGTGTGCAGTTTAAAAGACATACCATAAAAGTGTTCTTTACAGCTTAAGCTATGTACTTTAAGCTGCACACTTACTCGTTTTTGTCTTCTGCCTCTTCATTTTTCTGCTTTGCAAGATACTCCGCGATAATTGCTTCCTTGACCTCGTCGCTCGTGGCCTCGTTCGCCGCATTGATCGTATCGACCTTGTGGTTATGGAGTATTACCATAACAAGATTATATATCTGATAAAGGGTGAACAATAAAACCGGAAGCAAAATAACCAAGAAAAATCCCATCTGAGTGCTCAGATAATCGATCACTCCGCCCATAAGGGGGATCTTACTGTCGGTGTATTTACCTATTACGTCGCCGGGAGAAAGCAGCAGCTTATCGGGCTCGGGGTTGGTTTCTTTGTTATCACCCTGTGTCTGATACTGCAGCACGCCCGAATTGTTATACACGTCTACGATCCTGTGGGTGTTTATCACTCTTTGACCGTCGATAAAGGTATAATAGGTAACAATATCTCCGACCGCCAGATTCTCGGCATCACATTTCTCGATAAAAATGTAATCGCCCTTTTTGAGTGTGGGATTCATAGAATCGGTTTGTACCGAAAACGGGGTATAGCCAAACAAATCGGGGACACCGTTATTCGCTTTGGCTGTTATAGAAGAAATAGAAATGATGATAGAGAGCAAAACCAGCATGACGATAAAAACAGTAACGACCGCGTTGCCGATCCTTTTGATCACTTTATTCAAGTGTTTTCCCTCCTTTTTTTGTCTTCCCAAGGGGCAGAAAAACTGCCCCTTGGGTGCAAATTGGTTAAAACCTATGTTTTAAACCGATCAACCCTCTACTTCGGGAACAGAGAAGAACAGGTTTACAGTGAAGTCACCGAAGGAAATGTTGTTGATACAGTCAACGTCCTGACCTTCGAGCCAGATGTAAACACGAACCTTGTTGATACCTGCCTTAAGCTCGATAATGTCTGTATCGGCATTGAAGGTGGAAACTGCTTCAACCTCGTTTGCGCTGAGTGCGGATTCCGCAACTCCTGCAAACTCTGCCTTAAAGCCGCTGTAGCCGAGCTTACCGGTGCCGACAACGTCAACGTCAACGCCGTCTGCACGAGCGGTATCATTGGGCTCCCAGATCATCGCCTTAACACCGGTAGCGGTGAGTGCGCGAGCTTCTGCGGGAGTGCCCGCATTGCCCATAGGAATGAAAGCAACACGTACTGCATTTTCGGTACCGATGTCAAGCTCCTCGCCGGTGTTGACGTCAATGCCGTTAACGAAGGACTTGCCGTCGCCCATACCGAGAGTAAGCTTCTGAGTGCCGCTGGACTTGAAGAACAAGTCGAATGCAACGAAGTTACCGCCGCTGGTGCGGTTCTGCTCAACCTCGATTTCGGACTTAAGAGTACCGTCCTTGTTGTACTCGCCGTAGAACATCTGCAGCTTGCCGTCAACAACGTTACCTGCAGAGGAAACGGGAGCGATCTCACCCTCAGGCAACTGGATAAGACGGTTTGCATAAGAGGTTGCCTTGGTGATAGCTTCCTTGATGTCTTCGCCGGAGATAGAGGATCTCCAGGAGGCAGCATCAAGAGAAACCTGAATACCGTTTGCTGTCATAACGTTAACGTCCAAGCTTTCGACAGTAGCGGTATTACCGGTGGTGAACCATGCATAAGTTACGCCCGAAAGAGCAATAACAGATGCCAAAGCCATAGCAAGTGCGGGAACTATGGCCTTCTTTGTCAAGTTCTTTGTCATGAGAATTCTCCTTTTTAAAAATTTTTTTTGTTTTTTTGTTTTAATATCTTAAACGCGTTGAAATAATGAGAATACAGGTCTTTTGCAATGCTCTCGAATACTCATCAAAAAGCTTATCGGCTTATGCGTCCCCGCCGAGCTTTTCGAGCACCTTGAGAGTCATAGACATTTTGACCACGCCTCCTCGTATATCGTCAACACATTCAGGATCATTTCCCTCGAGCCATATTACAACAGTATACTTATCGACCTCACCCGGCTCAAACCTGTCGGTGATGTTTTCAAGCACCTGTGTATCCGAAGTAAACGGTACGGTATCGGGCTCCGGCTCGGCAGAGTCCTTTTGTGTCTTTGCATAAACCGTTTCTTCGCCGTTCTTAAGCACCATTACCCTGACTGCGTTATCCGCCTCCTTGGTAACGGCGTGAATATCGATCCGGGCAGAATACTTCACCGCATCCTCGCCCGTATTCTTCATGTAAAATGTATAAGCTATGTAGTTTTCGCCGTTGTGGGGACCGTCTATATCATCGATATCGTCGGGGAGCCACGATTTTGTGATGTTATCCATCTGCTCGATAACATCCGCCTCAAGCACGGTAGCACATTCATCAAACGTTGCCGTATTACTCAAGGTGATCTGTCCGAAATCCTCCTCGGTGATCCACACCGTGAAATGACCCGCTCTGTTCACAAAGGCAGAAAGAGCATAAAATATACCCAACAGCAGAATAAGGATCAGCACCGCAATACCGACAACACGCAGCATCACGTTACGTCTTCGCACCGAACGCGCGGTCGCACGGACGGCAAACGGCGCCATTCTCTCATCCATAGCGCTGTTATTCGGTTTTTCGTTCAAATCGATCGTACCCTCCTTCCGCTATCAGATCGAGAAATAGTCGGGCTCGCCGAACAGGCGGCCCTGCATATAAAAGCACTTCATATCAAGCAGGTATGCCTTTTGCTGCTCGTTGTCAACGCCCTTGGCGACAACCTCAACGTTAAGCTCCCGTGCCATTTTAACGATACTCTTAACTATTTCGTAGGTCTTTCTGTTATCGCATATCTTATCGATAAAGCTTCTGTCGATCTTAATCACATCAAAATCGATATCCTGAAGCTTATTAAGCGATGAGTTATCCGCACCGTAATTATCGATAGCCAGCTTTATGCCGAGCTCGCGGTAGCTCTGCAAGCTCTCAAGCAGCTTCGTATCCTCAACATCAATATCCGCCGCCTTGATATCAAAGGTAAGGCGTTGGGGATTTACCGAATAGTCGCGTATCATCTTCTTGATAAAGATCAAAAAGCTCGGCTTACACAGACACTCGGTCGATACACCTACCGAAAAGTTCCTTGCCACCTCGGGAGGTGCCAATCGGCTGTTCGCCATATCCTGAAACAGCAGCTCAAATCCGTACTTCGCGATATCCATCATCCTGCCGTTTTTCTCTGCTATCGCAGTATAAAAATCGGGTATCAGCACACCGCGCTTGGGATCGTTAAGGCAGATAAAGCCGGTATTTTCCCTGGCAACATTGCCGGTCGCATCGCAAATCGGCTGATACAGCATCTGAATACTGCGAAACTCGTCGGTCTGCTCGGGAAGACTCGCTCTTTCGCGCTCGTAAAGCCGCTCTATAACGTCACACGCAAGCAAAACGACCTCGGGATCGAACGCCTTACCGAGCTTTTGCTTTAGCTTTTTGATAAGATCATCCTTATGAGTGCCGTTTGCAAGCTCTCTTGCAACATAATCCGAAACGCACAGTATTCTGCCGATAGGCGAGATGGCGTTGCCCTTTAAGCATTTGGGGAATCCCATACCGTCGTACTGCTCGTTTCGCTCGATGGCGTAATACAGGATCTCCTTGCAGATCTGTTCCTCGGGAGTGAGCTTTGCATCCCTAAAAAGCTCCTCAAGGATAGCCATAGTCCTTCGGTTTGCAGATATCTCGTTTTCTGTCGAGGTACGGTCGATCTTTATATCGCCTGCCGCAAGCTCGTGCTTGCCGATATCGTAATAAACGATATATTTTTCAAGCCGATGAGCGTAATCGCAGTTAAATGCATCGTTGCCCGCAAATGAATTATTTTCGATAGCAGCTTTGTAAATCTCGTCTGCGATCTGCGCCGCTTTTTTGTTAACGATAGTCAACTGCGCGGGAAGCATTTTAAAATATTTTTTCAATACGTCCAAAATCGCCAAAATAATCCACCTCGGTTTCGTTCTCGTCTGTGTCTGACACAGCTGCGAATTAGAAAGTTTACTAAAATTTCTAATTCGGTTATATGAAAATTGTCCAATTTCACCAATGTATAGAGATACTAATACAGTATATCACATAATTATCGATTTGTCAAAGAAAAATCGTATTTTTGTTTGACGTTTTTAAAAAAATCGTGCGGGATGCTTTATAAAAAGCACCCCGCGCCGACATAACGTATTTTAATTATTTTTCTCATCCGAAAACGGCTTGGCAAGTCCCGCCGCCTCGGACACGGGCATGGAAAACACTATACCCTGTGCCTCCTGCTGCATACCCATTTTTTTATACAGCGCATGGAGGACCGAATCGCGCATTTCCTTTTCCACAACGAGCATAAGTATCTCTTTTTCGGAGTGGATGGTAATGCCGAAGAACGCCGCCTCCTTCTCGCGTGCGACACCGCGTCCGCTGATTATCGTTCCGCCGCGTGCGCCCTGCTCGCGTGCAACCTCCATAGCATCCTCGGCGTAGCCGGCATTGACAACAGCAAATATTACCTCATGATTGTTAACGTCCATAATTTACTCCTCCCTGCCCTGCTTGTTGTTACTAAGGAACTGATACATATTAACACCGATAACGCTCGACAGCGGCACCGCTATCGCTATGCCCTTGCCATTTTTTATCGTCTCGAATTTGGTTTCAAGACACTTGATTATCGGCACTGCCATATCCTCGCGCACCACGCTGAATATGACCGCCTTATTTACGTTGAGGCCGAGCATATCCACGATGTCGGAGTTTGCAGTTCCCTTGCCGCCGGTGACCATCTGAAAATTGACCTCGTACTGACTGAGGATGTCAAGATAAAACTCGGTTTTGGTCCTATCGACAACCGTTATGACCAATTTCAACTTTTTTATAGCCGATTCGTTGATCGTATTTGCCATAAACTGCCTCCTTACATAAAATTGATGATATGCTCATCATCTGCCCTAAGGATACGGCGCATAGCACGTTTTTCCTTGATCTTGTTGCTGACGACCGCCTTGAATCCGAGAAGCTGTATGGTAATAAGCGGTGCCATTGCAACCAACGCGACCACACCAAAGCCATCGCGCAGTACCGCGCTCTCACCCTGCATCGCCGCGCAAACGCCGATAGCAAACGGCAGTATAAAGCCCGATGTCATCGGACCGCTTGCAACCCCGCCAGAGTCGAACGCAATAGCGGTATACACGGGAGGAACGAACAGCGACAGCGCAAGCGAGATAAAATATCCCGGAATTATATAATAAATCAAGGAAAAATCAAAAATTATACGGACAACGCTAAGTGCGATCGCCGCACCGACACCCGCGCACAGCCCGAGCATCATAGATCTCTTGCTGACGTAGCCGCCCGTAACCTCCTCGACCTGCGAGTTCAGCACGTGTATAGCCGGCTCCGCCATAACGACAAGCACACCCATAAGAAGCCCGATTCCCACAAGCCACGCGGGCTCGAGCGAGGAAAGCCGGGTGCCCATTTTGTAGCCGATGGGCATATATCCGACGTTTACGCCGGTAAGGAATATAACCAGACCTATGTAGGTAAATACAACGCCGACACCTATCTTGATCAACTGCTTTTTTGAAAGCTTGAGGAAGAAAAACTGACAAATCATAAAGAACGCAACAATAAGCCCAAGCGCAACGGCAACCTCCTTTGCCACGCCGAGCAGACTGTCGATATACGCCCCGAAAATGCTTCCCTCTATCGCGCCGTAATTTACGGTGTAATCAAGATCGTTGCGCGCAAAAATGCCGAGAACCAACACCGCGAGTATAGGTCCTATCGAGCAAAGCGCAACAAGACCGAAGCTGTTTTCCTGACTGCGTCTATCGCCGAGAACCTTTGAAATACCGACACCGAGCGCCATAATAAACGGCACAGTGATAGGTCCGGTTGTAACCCCGCCCGAGTCGAACGCCATAGGAAGCAGATCGATGTTATCGTTGATCGAAAGCATCAATGCCATTGCGAACAGCAACATATAAAACAGCATAAGGATGTTGGAAAGCCGACGTTTGAAAACGATACGCAAAATAGCGACCACCAAAAACGCACCGACACCGAATCCGACTGTATATATCAAAAGCTTGCCGTTCATAACCGAGCTTACCTGATTTGCAAGCACCTGCAGATCGGGCTCGGCGACAGTGATAAGCATACCGAGCACAAAGCAAACGGTGAGCAACAGCCCGACAGACTTCTGCTTTGATAATCCCGAGCCGACGTGAACGCCCATAGGTGTCATTGCGATATCGGCACCCAGATTGAAAAATCCGATACCCAGCACCAAAAGCACCGCGCCCACGGTAAACGAGATGATCTCTGAGCCGTCAAAGGAAAAAACAGGCATCAACGCCAACAAATATACCAGCAAGGTGATCGGCAACGCCGAAACCAATGCCTCGCGGATCTTTGCCCATAACTCCTTCAACCTGCTTCACCCGCCTTGAATCATAATAAGAAATGCATTTTGCACATTCTTTTATATTGTATCATAACACTTTAAAATAAACAATATGATTTTAACTTTATTTAAACAAATTTAATAAAGCTTAGCCGCAATACGCAGAAAAAACGGCGGACGGCTCTGCTCATATAAGGAGCTATTAAAAACAGCCATCGTGCGATGGCTGTTTCAGAGCGAAGACAAATGGTCTATTTACGCCCTTGAAAGAAAATAATATAAGAACAACAGAACTTCACTATTATTATGAAGCTCTGTTTCTTTTCATAAGGAATATTGTTTTTTATTGTATTTTCAAGGGCTTTGACAAAAAGCTCGACTGCCCTACTTATGTAGGGCGACGCTCGTTTTTTGCCAAAAATATCCTCATTTCTCTCGCTCTGCTCAGTTTGCAGACTTTGTCTGCAAACTGAAACAGCCATCGTGCGATGGCTGTTTTTTTACCGTTTATGTGCTCAAATGCTTCTAAGGCGTTTTTTCGAAATCACGGTTGCTGCCGCAACAACGATGCCGAGCATCAGCGACCAGATGAGAATATCGTTTTTATCGCCCGCATCGGGAGAACCGCCGCCCGAGCTTTCGCCGCCCTGCGTACCGCCTATCGTACCGCCGTTAAGCGCGTCGTCGCTTGTAACCCAACCGTTATCGGTACAGTTTTCCACGGTTCCGTCGTTCAATCCGGCAATCGCATCTGTCGCCGCACCGCCGATAACCGAGCTTGCGTTGATGCAATTCTCGATCACGCCTGCATTATATCCGGCAACGGCGCCCACGGCATTCTTGCCCAGCAGATAGGAATCGGCAACCGTTACGTTGCGAACAACGCCTCTTGCGCCGACACACCCGAAAAGACCTACACAAAGACCGTTTACATCGGAATAATACAAGCCGCTTACGGTATGTCCGTTTCCGTCGAAAATACCGTTATAGGCAGACGAGGTATTGCCGATAGGTTTCCACAGAGTAAATATACCGCGGTTCAACAGTCCGTCATCGGTCAAAACGTCCTCGTTTAACACAATGTCATTGACCAAAACGGCATTAATTGTATTATCGCCGCCGTTTACCTCCTCGCTCAGCCAGAAAAGCTGTCCGATATTGGATATCTCATAAACGCCGTCTGCGTTCAAGGTGCCCTCCTGCGATCTGTTGCAGGAACTGCAAAAGCCGTCGTCACTCATAGCAAGATGATTATCGATCGGTCTTTCATAGCGGATCTCGTTGCCGTAATCCTTTTGGGTGCTCAGACAGTCCTTGTGTCCGTAGAACACCTCCGGTCCGCCGATAACGGGGGTGGCATCCTCGCCCACCGTCTGTCCGTATGCATCACCCAGATACTGAACAAGCTCGCCGCTGCTGAATTGCGAGGTCGTTTTTCCGAAACATTCTTTATTTCCGAGATTGGAGCCCGTAATGTATTTTCCCACCTTGGTGGAATCAAAATAGCAATTCTTGCATTTAGAGCCGTTTACCGCAATCGCGTACACTATTGCCGTGCCGCTGCTGTTGCTGAGTGTTCCGGCGAAATAACAATTCTTGATAAGCGTATTAACATCCATGCCGACGATACCGCCCATGACACCGCCCTCGACCTGAACCTTGCCGAGATAATAGCAATTCACGATAGAGGCAGTCTTATACGAATAGCCGACAAGTCCGCCCGCCTCTGCCTCGCCGTCCTTGGAGCAAACAAAGCCGTCAAAACTGCTGTTTTCTATCATGCCGCGGCATTCGGCGGCAAAACCGCCGACGGTATAGGTGCCTCCGACATAGCTGTCGGCAATATTCAGATTGCGGATTATGCCGTCTTCTGCCAGCTCTACCGTAAATGCGGCATCCATAACGCTGCCTCTTGTGTTGTACAAGCCGTATACAGTGTAGCCGCAGCCGTCAAAAATACCGGCAAAGCTGTCCAACGGCTCCCATTGCTTAAAATCCGAGCCGTTCAATCCGTAATTACCGTTGAGCACGTCCGCATTATACACGATATCCGCAGTAAGAATCGCGTTTGCGTTCTTAAACGGAGTGGTGTGGTTTACGCTGTCTCTGAACTTGGAAAGCTGCTCCGCCGTACCGATCTCTATAAATCCGTCGCCGTCGGAATCCTCGCCGGGACAGATAACACCGCACGAGCAGACCTCGTTTTCATCATATACGTGAGCATGCGTTGTATCGCCGCAGGCACAAACGCCGTCCTTGTTATAAACGTGACGGTGAAAATCGGTTCCGCAGAATATGCAGACCTCATCGAGCACCTTGTGGTCGTAATTCGGCTCGCTTGCGTTGGTATAGGTATAGTCGGTACAGTTTACGTTGTGATAATACACCTCGGGGCCCGAAAAAACAGGCGAGGCATCGGTTCCGATATTCTGTCCGAAAACGGTTCCGCCGTTTCTTTTCAACAAATAAGCGACCTTGCCGTTTTCAAATTCCGCATCGGTCACGCACTGCACGTTGGTTACGACAACAAACTTATCAACCTCACAGCTTGTGCCGTATGCACGTCCGTCCGCTCCGTTGAAATAGCAGTTCGACAACGTCAAATGTGCATAGCTTGTAACTCTTCCGATAATTCCGCCGGTATCCTCCGTAGAACCGCTCTGGTTGAGAGTTCCGTAAAAATAACTGTTGGAAATACTGTTGGTGCCGTAGTTGCCCGCGGCAGCCACAAGACCGCCAACCTCGTAGCTTCCCGAAATATTCCCTGTCGCATAACAATCGGTTATTGTATTGACAGTGTCATCATCATTGACAAAATACAATGCAATGCCCGCGGCATTTGCGCCCTGCATATCGACGTTGACCATGCCGAGATCCTTGATGGTGGCACCGCCCAAAACGCCGAAAAGACTTGCATCGTAGCGGGATTTAAACGTCAGGTTTGAAATAGTATGTCCCTGACCGTCAAAAATGCCCGCATAACCGCCCAAAAGACCAAACTCGTCGATCGGTCTCCAGCTTTGTCCCGCCATATCGATATCCGCAGTCAATTTTGCATTGCTTTCGGCACCGTATGCCAAGCCGCTGTTGATCAGCTCCTGAAAAGCGATCAGATCCTCGGGCGAATCCAGCTCGTAATATCCGTCTACCATAGTCAGAGCAGAATCCTCCGCATAGGCAAACACAGCAGAAAAGCAGCTCATCAACAAGCAAGCCGCTATAACAACTCCCGCAATTTTTTTCATATTGAAATCCCCCTTAAAAGTCTCGCCCCCGAATACTCGGGCAAAACCGATTTCAAGTAAATTTTAACATCGCCGTGCATTGTTGTCAATATTTTTTAATCTGTTTCAACACGGTTTCGTGTGCATATTTATATGCCGATTTCATACCGATTTATATTCCCGAGCGCCCCTTGCGAGGAGACATACTGTGTCACGCCGTTTGTGATTTCCGAGTTGTTCATAAAATGCAGATGCCCTGCCAAAACAGCAATTATCCGATCACTGTTCTGTTTGATCATATCCGCGAATTCCAAAACCTCTGCCGATGCGTTATCGTGGTTCAATTGATAATACTCGCCTGCTTTTTTTATCAAGTCCCGATTCCCCTCCGTCATCAACGGATAGTGCATAGCGATCAATATCGGCTTGCCCTTTTTCAGCAATTCTTTCAGCTTTTCGTTTTGCTCCGCCGTAATATTGCGATCGGAATTATCCAATCCGAGAATAATCATATCCTCGAACTCAAACGTTTGCGCGGGGTTATTTATACCCGAAAAGCATATACCGACCGGTTCCCCGTCGGTCTGCTCGTCGGTCTGCTCGTGGTTTCCCTTTACATACACGATCGGTTTTATAAATTGCTCAAGCGCCGAGTTCACCGCACGCAAGTTGGCACCGCTGATATAATCGCAAATATCTCCCGTAAGAACCAGCGCGTCACCGTCATTTGCGGCTTCAAGCATATTCAAAAAATGCTCGTATGTGCTTTTTTCGCTCTCGTTTATATACGGCTCGCCGTTTATTTCCGCAAACGAGCGCCGTATGCTCTCCCACTGCTGTTTTCGTTTAACGGCGGTATCCTTTTCCTGCTCATCCGAAAAAGCATCGTACTCGGTAAGATGCACGTCGCTGAAATGATATATGATTTTTTTCTTCACGCCTTGGGCTTCGATTCTGTAACCGTGTATCAAAACGTCTTTGCCGTTGCTCATATGCGCTCTTATCCTCCCTCCGCCGCCTGCAAATCAGGTTTATCGCAAAAAATTTTTCCTTTTTTGATTATACCTCGTGCGGAAGAAAAAAACAAGTCCTTGCCTTTGGATTGTGTTTTTTTGGCGGGAGCGGAAGTACAAAACTACACACGGGATAATTCCATTGATATATTATAAAAGCCGTCGCACTTGGTTTTATCAACAATTTTAAATCCGAATTTCCTCCAAAAAGGATACCCGCTAACATTGTTTTCTTGCACCGAAAGCTTAATATAATCGTATTTTAACTCAAATGCTTCATCAATAAGAGCTTGAATAATTTTAGTGCCATACGACTTGCGCTGATAATCGGAATCAATTAAAAACAAACCGATATACAAAATGTTTTTTTGAGGATATCCCTCAAAAAAAGAAAGAAAAGCAATTGCTTCGTCGCCTTTTGAAAAGCCGACGGAAAAACACATATCGTCGGGAAAATCATTGCCGTATTCTATTACTTCTATAACATCTTGTTTAGATGCGGCGTGTCCGTCGGTAATCATATAATATTCTTTGTTGGAATAGAATATATTTTCGTATTTGGACACATTATCTAAAGTCACCGATTCGATATTAAATTCCGAAAGCTTGTATTTCAACTTGTTATATAACGACATCCTGTGTATCACCTGTTTCCGAAGATATGAACCAACCATTTGATTTTGATTTTCTAAAATTATAACTTAAACTCGATAGTTTGTAAAGTCAAATCGGCTTTGTTTTATCTCGCCGCCTTGCAGTACCACGCTCGTCGGTCTCATAACCAAATGCGGCAAGACAACGCTTACCGCAGAACCAAAACGAAAAAACCACCCGAAGAGGCACACTCCGTAAGGAAGTGTGCCTCAGTTATATTCGCCTATCGGCGAGTTATATTGCTAAAGCAGTTATATTTGGGCTTCGCCCAAGTGATATTCGCTTCGCAAGTTTTAAGGGCGAATATAATATCACTGAAACGACAGTTTCAATATCACTCTTTTAGGAAATATCTCGCCATAGGCGAGGTATTCCAAAAGAATATCACTGTGAGACCTGTCTCACAAAAACACTAATTGTTTTTATCTTTGAGTTAGGTATAATTTCAATGTGTGTAACCCACTATGACACTTTCGGCATGAAAGTGTCAATTTTTATATAAAAAGAAATTTGGGAGAAACTTCATTACGAAGTGTCTCCCAAATGGGTGGTTTTCGTTTTGGCATATACTGCACAATTTGATACAATGCAACGCTAAGCGCCGGAGCGTTGCATTCGTTAAACGGCACGTTTTTTGTTCGTGACAGCTTTTACAACAGCGGTTATGACCGTTGCAACAATGCTAATGCTTGCACCAGAAAAGGTCATGAGTTCGCCCACGACCAGTGTCATAAAATCGTTGCTGACATTATGATAATACAGGTATGTAGAGGCATAGCCGGCGCAAACTATGCAAATAAGCATAAATGCTTGATAAAGACAATACGGAATTACTTTTTGACAATTTTTGTAGTTTAAAACAGTTAACCCTGTAAAGACAGGCAAAAACAGGTATAGGTCAACCATTGCACCAGCAGGATAGAAAATAACATCCAAAACAAAAGGTAACGCATTGATCAGCAGTAAAAATACCCACTTATATTTGTTCCACACATTTTTCATATACCTTCCTCCTTAATCTGCTTTTAAAATATAATACAACTTAGTATGCGAAAAAACAACATAAAAAAACACCTACCCCTGCCGATACGATTGTATCAATTTAGGGTAGGTATTATGGTTGCGGGGACAGGACTTGAACCTGCGACCTCCGGGTTATGAGCCCGACGAGCTACCAACTGCTCTACCCCGCGATATTGATTTATATAATGCTCAGCCAAAGCATTGCTTGAAAATTTGGTGCCGGAAACCGGGCTTGAACCGGTACGAGGGGTTAACCTCACTGGATTTTAAGTCCAGGGCGTCTGCCAATTCCGCCACTCCGGCGTAGTCCGCTCGATTATATTATCACAAACGCCGTGTTATGTCAATAGCTATTTTTGATTTTCTTTGATTTATTTTTTCGTTTTTTGTCGAACACGATCTCATTGACATAAGCGGGTTTTTATTGTACAATTATTTACATATATGTGATCACTGTGAGGTTTTTTATGAGGTCCAAGGTCTATTTCACGCACTCTCTCGAGCCGCAAATGCTTATTACGCTTTATGAGCTTGTCGGAAAGGAATTAAAGGGCAAGATCGCCGTTAAGCTCCACTCGGGCGAGACCGGCAACCAGAACTTTCTGCGTCCCGAGTTTTTTGCGCCTGTCATCGAGCGTGTAAACGGCGTTGCGGTTGAATGTAACACCGCGTACGAGGGCACTCGCAACACCACCGAAAAGCACATAAAAACGCTTGACGAGCACGGCTGGAGCAGATATTTTAAATTCGAGTTGCTTGATGCAGAGGGGCCCGACAAGGTGCTTGATATCCCAAGCGGCAAGCGCATACAGAAAAACTACGTCGGAAAAGGCATCGACAATTACGATTCGATGCTGGTGCTCTCGCACTTTAAAGGTCACCCCATGGGCGGATTCGGCGGAGCGTTGAAGCAGCTGTCCATCGGTGTCGCATCCTCCTACGGCAAGGCGTATATTCACGGTGCGGGCGAGGTCGAAAAGATATGGACTGCCGACCACGACTCGTTTCTCGAATCGATGGCGGATGCCGCAAAATCGGTAGTTGATCTTTTTGATAACGAAATAGTTTATATCAACATTATGAAAAACATGTCGGTGGATTGCGACTGCTGTGCGGTTGCCGAGGATCCCTGCATGGCGGATATCGGCATGCTTGCATCGAGCGATCCCGTTGCTATCGACAAGGCGTGTCTTGATCTTGTTTACGCAAGCGGCGACAAGGGCAAGGCGCATCTTATAGAGCGCATTGAATCGCGCAACGGCGCGCTTACCGTAACAGCCGCCGAAAAGCTGAATATCGGCTCGACCGATTACGAGCTTATAGAAATATAAAAAAATAACTGCCGCATCGAACAATGCGGCAGTAGTTGTAATATTTAATTCAGCATAAGGCGGTTTTTACGCATAACCGAAACTATAGGCGGAATAGCCACAAGCTGAAGTATAATACCCGGTATGCTCTGAAGCACGGTTCTTGTCCAGATGACCGAAAGCGCTATCTCGCCCTCCGCCTCGCCGATGAAAATAAGTAAAAAGGTAACGGCGCCCCAAACAAGACGTCCGCACACCATAGCGGTTATAAGCTCCACATAGAACAAAAAGAGGTTCTTTTCGAGCTTGCGGTAGAGCATACCCGCGATAAAGGCATAGACCGCGAGCTCAAACGCCATAGAGATCGCATCGGGCACCATAACCGGCATAGAGAACACCGCCGAGCGAAGCAGAGGCGCAGTTGCCCCGACGACCGCACCCCAGGTGGGACCGCAAACGAACCCGCAAAGGATAACCGGAAGATGCATCGGACACAGCGCCGAGCCGAACGGCTTTATCTGCGCCGTAAGGAACGGGAGCAGCAACGCGAGTGCGAGAAACATAGATGAATATACAAGCCGCGCAAGTGCGGAATTTCTGCCTTTTGCCATAAAAATCACCGAAATTACAAATTTTTCTAAATTATACCACCGATAACGTCATTTTTCAAGAGGGTAATTATGCAAATAAGAAACGCGAGCAGAGACGACCTTTTGCGAATAAAGGAAATATACGAAAACGCAAAGAAATTCATGCGTGACAACGGTAATCACGATCAATGGTCGGGCAATTATCCGTCGGACGAGCTTATTCTGACCGACATCGGTAACAAAAACTGCTATGTTTGCGAGGAAAACGGCGAGATAATGGGTGTTTTTTGTCTGTTTGACGGTCCCGACAAAACCTATCTGAAGATATACGGCGGAGAATGGCCGAGCAACAACGATTACTGCGTTATCCACCGCATTGCGACCGACAAAAACGGCCGCGGCGTTGCCAAGGCGTGCTTTGATTACGGGCTTGCAAAAAGAGGCGAGCTGCGCATAGACACGCACAGGGACAACCGCCCCATGCAAAGCGCGCTGACCAAAAACGGTTTTACAAAATGCGGAATTATTTATCTCGAATCGGGCGACGAGCGAATTGCTTATTGCAAGATAGATAAATGAGTGGTATAATCGCTTTCGGAAATATCTTTTTGGGGTATATATATGCTTTTCGGCAAACACATAAATAAATATTATCTTAAATATTCACCCGTTCTTTTGCCGGGTATTTTGTCGTTGGTAATGGTGGACTATCTCCAGCTTATCATACCCGAGATATACCGCACGGTAATAAACGGAATGAACAACGGCGAGGTATTAAAGGACGGAGCTTACGTTGCCTTTGATATGGACTTTTTGCTTGACGAGGTCTGCAGACCGATGATATTTGTTATCATCGCAATGATACTCGGCAGATTTTTGTGGAGAATATGCTTTTTCGGCTCGGGCATACGTATAGAGACCGCGCTGAGAAGCAAGATGTTCGACCGTTGCCGCAAGCTCGATCAGCATTATTTTCAGAAAAACAAGGTCGGCAACCTTATGTCGCTGTTTACGAACGATCTGGAGACGGTGCAGGACTGCTTCGGAATGGGCATTATGATGTTCTTCGATGCCATTTTGCTCGGTATTCTTGCGATAAACAAGATGTTCTCAATGGATGCCCTGCTGACCGCACTTTCGATGATCCCTATGGTGATATTGCTTGTATGCGGTATGATACTGAGAAAGTATATGACGCTCAAGTGGGAAAACCGTCAGGCAGCATTTTCAAAGCTGTCGGATTTTTCACAGGAGAGCTTTGCGGGGATCGCGGTGATAAAGGCGTTTGTAAAGGAAGCGCACGAGCTTATTGCGTTCCGCAAGCTGAACAAGGAAAACGAAAACGCAAACGTCGATTACACACGGCTTTCGGTTACGCTTACCGTCTGTGTGACGCTTTTTGTCGAATCGGTCATCTGCGTTATACTCGGCTACGGCGGATATCTTGTTTATCTCGGAGAGTTCGATGCAGGTCAGCTTGTTGAATTTATAGGTTATTTCAACGCGACCGTATGGCCGACAATGGCTGTATCCCAGCTTATCGAAATGAACTCCCGCGGGAAAGCATCGCTAAAGCGTATCGGCGAGCTGCTTGATTCGGATCCCGAGATCTGTGACAGAGAGCAGGTAAGGGCGCCCGAAAAAATAAACGGCGATATTGAGTTTAAAAACCTTACGTTCCGCTATCCCTACGGCGAATACGACGTGCTGAGCGACGTATCGTTTTCGATAAAGGCGGGCGAAAACGTGGGTATTGTCGGACGTACCGGAAGCGGAAAGACAACGATAGCGGACCTTATTCTGCGCACCTATAACGTACCCGACGGCACGCTGTTTGTAGACGGCATTGACGTAAACGATATGCCGATAGAGTTTTTGAGAAGGCATACCGCCTACGTGCCTCAGGACAACTTTTTGTTCTCGGACACGATTGCCGAGAATATCGCCTTTGCATCCGAGAATAACGATCAAAGCGATATCGAAAATGCCGCAAAGCTATCCGACGTTCACGATAACATCGCCGAATTCCCGTCGGGCTACGATACCGTTCTGGGCGAGCGCGGTGTTACCGTTTCGGGCGGGCAGAAGCAGCGTATTTCTATTGCACGTGCGCTGATGAAGGATGCCGAGATACTTATACTCGACGATTCGGTATCGGCGGTTGACGTAAAGACCGAAAAGATAATTCTCGATAACTTAAAAAGGATAAGACAGGGCAAGACCACCGTTCTTATCGCACACAGGATATCCACTATCGAAAACATGGACAAGCTTATATTTATCGACGACGGAAAAATATCCGCCGTCGGCACACACCGAGAGCTTTATCAAAGCTGTACCGATTACCGCAACCTCGTTGAGCTTCAGCGCCTGACGGGGCTGGAATCGGAAATGTAAGGGGGGTGACCGACATGCGTGAATTTTATCCTCTTTTGATCGTCGGTGCGGTCATCGGACTGATGTCGGCTGTATTTATTATTGCCTTTTTTTCTATCAAGGACCGAAAGGAAGCTATCGGCTTTGACCGCAATATGAAGGACTCCGAGATAATAAAGCGGCTTTTGGCATACGCAAAACCGTATTACAAGAGCTTTATTACGGTTTTTGTGATAATGCTTTTTTCGATATCCTACGATATCGTCTCCCCTACCCTTGTGGGCAGTATCGAGGAGATGATAAAGGAGGATTTCGAGCTTGGTTCCTTATACGTTTACGTTATTATTTATGCCACTATCCTTGTCGTATCGCTGATAAGCACGTACATACAGGCGATAATACTGCAAAAAACCGGACAAAAGATCCTTTCCACGCTCCGCGAGGACGTTTTTTCGCACATAGAATCGCTGTCGCACAGCCAGCTGCACAGTATGCCTGTCGGCAAGCTTGTAACAAGAGTGACCAACGATACAAACGCGATATCGATGCTGTTTACAAACATTCTTGTAAACCTGTTCAAGAACGTGTTTATAATATTCGGCGTTATCGGCGCGATGCTTATGCTTAACTACGCGCTTACGCTGATGGTGCTCTGCTTTGCACCCTTTATCGCGCTGTTTACCTTTATATTCCGCAAATTCTCGCGCAAGGCATATAGGGAGGTAAAGGATGGCACCACCGATATAAACACCTTTTTGTCGGAAAACCTTTCGGGTATGAAGATAATACAGATATTCAACCGCGAGGACCGCAAGATGCATGAGTTTGACTGCAAGAACAACAAGCTCAGATCCGCAAAATACAGACAGATACTCGTTTTCGGCATATTCAGACCGATGGTGTATATGCTTTACATCACCTCGGTGCTTTGTCTGCTGTATATCGGCGGACGCGGATATATAAAGGACACCGCATTTTTGGGGCAGACGGTATCGAGCGGTATAGTGGTATCGTTTTATATGTATATCACCAAGTTCTTTAACCCGATACAGAGTCTTGCCGAGCAGTTCAACTGGCTGCAATCGGCGTTTGCATCGGCTGAAAAGATATTTACCGTGCTTGACATCGCTCCCGAGATAGTTGATGCCGAGGATGCGATAGAGCTTGATGACGTCAAGGGCAATATCGAGTTCCGCAACGTCTGGTTTGCCTACACGGGCGAGGATTGGGTGCTTAAAAACGTGTCGTTTACCGTAAGCGCGGGTGAAACGGTTGCCTTTTGCGGCTCTACCGGCTCGGGCAAGACGACAATACTCTCGCTTATCTGCCGCAACTACGATATTCAAAGGGGCGAGATACTTATAGACGGCATCGACGTGCGCAGGATCAAGATATCATCGCTCCGCCGCCATTTCGGTCAGATGCTTCAGGACGTATTTCTGTTTTCGGGCACGGTACGCTCCAACATACTTTTATCGCTTGAAAACGTTGATGACAGAGAGGTATTAACGGCTTGTGAGTACGTTAACGCCGACAAGCTGTTAAACAAGCTCCCCAAAGGTCTTGACGAGGAGGTCAACGAGCGCGGAAGCAATTTCTCGGCAGGACAAAGACAGCTTATATCCTTTGCAAGAACGATAATCCACAAGCCCGAGATAATGATACTCGACGAGGCGACGGCAAACATCGACACCGAGACCGAGGTTCTTATTCAGGACTCGCTCGAGCGTTTGATGAACGTGGGCACTCTGCTTATGGTGGCGCACCGTCTTTCGACGATACGCAACGCCGACAGGATAATATACCTATCGCACGGCGAGATAATCGAATCGGGCAGCCACACAGAGCTTTTATCTCTTAAGGGCAGATATTACGAGCTTTATAAATTACAGCAGGAAAAGGCATTGCTTGCCAAAAAATAAAGGAGGATCGACGGTATGACGACCGATACGCTGTTTATCGCTGTACTGCGGGAAGAGATTTTCGGCATAAAGTCAGATATCTCAGAGCTTAAAGCAGAACAGCTTGAGCCGCTTTATGCGGTATCGAAAAAGCACGATATGGCGCATATCGCTGCCGATTTTTTGGAAAAGCGCGGCATCTCCCACCCGAAATTCACAAGACAAAAGCTGTTGGCGGTATATCGCAGAGAGCAGCTTGATCACGAGGAGCGCTCGGTCGCTTCGCTTTTTGAGGAATCGGGCATAGATTATGTTCTTTTAAAGGGAGCGGAGATAAAAAAGCTGTATCCGATGCCTTATATGCGGACAAGCTCGGACGTTGATATACTTATCCGCCCCGACGAGCGCAAAAGGGCGATAGAGCTGCTAAAGAAAAAGCGATCGTACGTTGTGGATACCGATGCCGAGCGCGATTGCTCGCTTTTGTCAAAAAGCGGCATGAACATCGAGCTTCATTTCGGCATAACCTGCGATAACAAGGCGCTTGACAGCGTGCTCACACGCGCGTGGGATTTTGCAAGCCGAGCCGACAGTCACAAATATACCTTCTCCGACGAATTTTTTGTGTTTTATCACATCGCGCATATGCAGACTCATTTCACCGAGGGCGGCTGCGGTGTACGCAGCTTTGCCGATCTTGCCCTGCTTTTTAATACGGCGGAGCGATGTAAGGATAAGCTGTATGCCCTGTTGAACGAGGCGGGCTGCACCGCGTTTTTCGAGGGCGCTTATGCGCTTGCGGACGTATGGTTCGGAAGCGGGGAGCACACCGAGCTGACAAAAGCGATGGCCGATTATATCCAAAAGGGCGGCGTATACGGATCGCGCAGTAACCTCGGTGCAACGGGACGGCACAAGAACGGATCGCTTTTCGGCTATATCAAAAACCGTATTTTTATGCCGAAAAACAAGCTTCGGCTGGTTTATCCGCAAATCGACAGGCATCCGATGCTTATCCCCTTTTATCAGGTCAAGCGCTGGTTTTCGCTTTTGGATAAGGAAAAGCGTATCTCGGCACGCAACGAGCTTAAGGGCGACAGGGATCATAGCAGTATCGACATTATGTTAACCGAATTGGGTTTATAATTGCCTTTTAAAACCTCACTTACGTGGGGTTTTTTATGTAGGGCAGTCGAAGTTTTTTGTCAAAGCCCTTGAAAATACAATAAAAAATAATATTCTTTCTGAAAAAAAGTTCTTCAAAGTAATAGTGAAGCTCTGTTGTTCTCATATTATTTCATTTCAAGGGCGTAAATAGACCATTTGTCTTCGCTCTGAAAACCTCACTTACGTGGGGTTTTTTATCATTTACGGCGGTCACAATACAAAAATCCCTCATACAATAAACAGAGGTGATTTTTATGCCGACAGGCAATATTGTTTTTGTGTTAAAGACGGCATCGGGCGCACTGCCTATCAACAACGGCTCGATCACGGTAAAAAACGAGCAGGGCGATACGGTTTTTTATGAGTTTCTGAACGCGGCAAGCAACGGACTTACGAAAACCGCAACGCTTGAGACACCGAGCAAGAGCATATCGCTCGACAGCGACAGCACGGCGCGCCCCTATTCGATATACAACGTGTCGGTGCGTGCCGAGGGAAATTACCGAATAGAAATCGACGGAATACAGATGTTTGAGGGCGAAAGCACCAATCTGCCGATAGAGCTTATCCCTCTGCCCGAGGGTGTTTCCTCCCCCGAGGATGCCGATATCATAGTTATAACCGTACCCGAGCACATACTGCGCACAAGGCCGACCGAAATTCCGCCCGAGGAAGCGAACCAAAACGCTGTCCCCACGGTAAACGTCGTTTCGGGAGTATTTATACCCGAGACGATAACGGTGCATCTCGGTGCGCCGAACGAAAGCGCGCAAAATGTCACGGTTCCTTTTATCGATTACATAAAAAACGTGGCAAGCAGCGAGATATATCCCACCTGGCCGAAGGCATCGCTCGAGGCAAATATCCTCGCGCAGATATCGCTCACGTTAAACCGGATCTACACCGAGTGGTATCGCAGTCAGGGGTATGATTTTGATATAACCAACTCGACCTCCTTTGATCAGGCGTTTATCTACGGCAGGAATATTTTTGACGAGACGAGCGCGGTGGTGGATGAGATATTCAACCGCTATATCGTGCGTAACGGAAGCGTATCGCCGCTTTTTGCCTCCTACTGCAACGGCACCACCACGACCTGCGCGGGACTTTCGCAATGGGGCACGGTCGCGCTTGCTGAATCGGGACAGGACAGCGAGAGCATAGTTACCTTTTATTACGGCGACGTAAATATCGAGCAGACCGACAACATCCGCGCAAACACCGAATCGTTCGGCGGTGTGCCGCTGTCAAGCGGAGATACGGGCGAAGACGTACGGATCATTCAGGAGCAATTAAACCGAATCGCAATAAACTATCCGCGTATTCCGCTGATAAGCGTAAACGGAGAATACGGCGAATCGACGGTAAACGCGGTAAGCGAATTTCAACGTCTTTTTGTTTTGCCGATAACCGGTGTGGTTGACAGGGCTACGTGGTATCGGATATCGCAGATATACTCGTCGGTAAAGCGTTTGTCCGAGATAAGCGGCGAGGGACAGCGAGCCGCCTACAACCAACAGCTTTTCCCCGGATATACGATAAAGCTCACGTCACGCGGGTCGGAGGTGCAGGAGATACAGTTTTATCTTCAGCGTATAAGCCGATTCAACCCCGTTGTGCAATCGCCCGAGCTTGACGGTATATACGGCAGAGGCACGGTAAACGCGGTGATATCGTTTCAGAAGGCATACGGACTTACTCCGACAGGCGAGATAAACGAAGCCGATTGGAACACGCTCGTTAACGTATACAACGGCACGCTTGACAACGTAGACGAGCCGCAAAATGCCGTAACTCCCATACCCTACCCCGATTTTGAGATAACCCCGAATATGAACAGCGAATACGTGAGATATATCCAAGAGGTGCTTAACATAATAAGCAACGTATTTCTTATCGTCCCTAAGGTCGAGGTTGACGGCATATACGGAAACCAAACGCAAAACGCGGTAAATATCTTTGCAACGGTCTTTGGGTTTGCGGCAAACGGCAGGATAAACAGGGCGTTGTGGGATAAGATAAACCAAATATACGCATCGGTTCTGTCGGAATGTATTTTCTCGACCGACGAAAGCGAGGGCAAGCGCGATTTTGCGGGCAATACGCTTTCGGTCGGAAGCTCGGGAGACGAGGTTTTGTATGTTCAGGAGCGTATAAACCGAATATATACGGCTATCCCCTACGTAGGTCAGCCGGAGCCCGACGGAAGATACGGAACACAGACACAAAACAGCGTTATCGCGCTTCAGCGCGTGTTCGGACTTACCGAAAGCGGTGTTGTTAACGAAAGCACGTGGATGCTGATAAATTACGTATACGCCGCAACCGTAAACGGCTGTATTCCCGCAGAAAGCGGCACATCACCCGTATTTGCCGACGATGCCGATATGAGCATAAGCGTTTCGGAATTAAAGGAGCTTTTGCGGCAAAACGGCATCAACGTCGGCGCAGGTCCGATATTCGGGCTTAAGAGCCGACACGCGCTTGCCGATTGGCAGATACGCAACGGACTTACACCGACAGGGCTTCCCGACAGTCAGACACGGTATGTTTTGGCGAAAAATCGGAGTAAAATGCGTTAATTTGATACGTTTTTTATTGACAAGCAAGAAAGGGGAGAGTATAATTTTATAATAGGTCAATTTAAATTTCAAAGCACGAGGAATAAATGCACAGCAACAGGAAGCTACACGATGCCGAAAAAACGGCAAAGCACAAAAGGTTAATATCCATAGTTTCACTGCTGATTGCGGTCGGGCTGTTCTTTTTGCTCGCGTTTTATCTCACAAAGGTCATTCTGCTTTCGCTCGATGAGGGCGGCGGACTGATGAACACGGCACAAAATTTCAAGGAGCTTATCGAGAGCTACGGCAAATGGGGCATACTTGTCGCTTTCGGCATACAGGTGCTTCAGGTAGTGGTATCGCCTATTCCCGGTGAGGTGATCGAGGTCGGCATGGGGCTGTGCTACGGCTGGCTCGGAGGCGCTGTTATCTGCCTGCTCGGAGGTGCGGTTGCCGCGGCTGTTATAATGCTGTTTGTAAAGAAATTCGGTATCAGGGCGGTAGAGCTTTTTGTATCTGCCGACAGGATAAACGAGCTAAAGCTTATCAACAGCGAGAAAAAGCTTAAGCGTACCGTGTTTTTGCTTTATCTTATCCCCGGCGCGCCAAAGGATCCGCTGATATTTTTCTTTGGCCTGACCAAAATCAGCGTTGTCGATTTTGTCTGGATCTCCACACTGGCGCGTATTCCGTCGATAGTCACATCGACAGTCGCGGGGGAGCAGGCGACAAAGCAGAATTTTCTCGCCACGCTGATAATATTTGCCGTTACCGGCGCGCTTGCGATAATCGGAATGTTATTATACCGCAAGCTGTTAAATCACAGAAAAACCAAAAAAGATAAAAAAATCAACGAAAAAGAAGGATAAACAAATGGCAGTTACGGTTCCTTCGGGGTATTCGCCCGTTTTAAACATCAGACAGACCGAGGTGGCTATCAAAAAGGTAAAGGACTTTTTTGAGCGCGATCTTGCAATACAGCTTAACCTTACCCGCGTTTCCGCGCCGCTTTTTGTAGATGCGGGCAGCGGACTCAACGACAACCTAAGCGGTGTCGAGCGTCCCGTTTCCTTTGATATACGCGGTATGTCGGGTAATAACGAGATAGTTCAATCACTCGCAAAATGGAAGCGTATGGCTCTTGCCGAGTACGGCTTTCTTCCGGGCGAGGGGCTTTATACCGATATGAACGCCATCCGCCGCGATGAAGATACCGACAACATCCACTCGGTTTTTGTTGACCAATGGGACTGGGAAAAGGTCATCACCGCGGAAATGCGTACGGTAGATACCCTGAAGCGCGCGGTAAAGCAGATATACACCGCGCTGAGACACACCGAGACATATATCGCCGAGGATTATGATTTTGTCGGCAAGTTCCTGCCCGAGAAGATCGCCTTTATCACCGCACAGGAATTGGAGGACGAGTATCCCGCTCTTACCCCCAAGCAGCGCGAGTACGAGGCGGTAAAAAAGCACGGAGCGGTGTTCCTTATGCAGATAGGCGGCGCGCTTAAATCGGGCAGCAAGCACGACGGACGCGCACCCGACTACGACGATTGGACGTTAAACGGCGATATTATCGTTTATTATCCCGTGCTTGATATCGCGCTTGAGCTTTCGTCGATGGGCATCCGCGTTGATGCCGAAACGCTTAAAAGACAGTTGTCGATATCGGGGTGCGAGGACAGAGCAACGCTTCCCTTCCACAAGGCACTGCTCGATAACAAGCTCCCTCTCACAATGGGCGGCGGTATAGGTCAATCGAGAATGTGTATGTTCTTCCTCAGAAAAGCGCACATCGGCGAGGTTCAGTCGTCGCGCTGGGAGGAAAAGGATATAGAGATCTGCAAACAAAACAACATTCATCTGCTTTAATATGAAAAACATTTACCAAAACGCAAGCGAGCTTGTAGGCAACACTCCGCTCGTATTGCTTAACAACATAAAAAAAGAATACAACTGCTTTGCCGATATTATCGCAAAGCCCGAGCTTTTTAACCCCGGCGGCTCTTCAAAGGACAGAGTTGCAAAAGCAATGCTCGAGGATGCCGAAAGGCGCGGTATCATTACAAAAGGCGCGACGATCATCGAGCCGACAAGCGGCAACACGGGTATAGGTCTTGCCGCCGTTGCGGTGCCCAAGGGTTACAGAGTTATTATAGTTATGCCCGATAATATGTCGCAGGAGCGCCAGACGCTTATGCGCGCTCTCGGTGCCGAGCTGGTGCTTACCGACGGAAGCATGGGTATGTCGGGTGCTATCGCCAAGGCAAAGGAGCTGAATGAGGGTATAAAAAACAGCTTTATTCCCGATCAGTTCTGCAACCCCGTTAATGCACAGGCGCATTATGATTCGACGGCGGTCGAGATATACCGCGATACCGACGGCGATATCGATATTTTTGTCGCGGGTGTCGGCACAGGCGGCACGGTTACGGGTATCGGAAGATATTTAAAGGAAAAAAACAGGGATATACGTATCGCGGCGGTCGAGCCGAGCAATTCCCCCGTTTTGTCGGGCGGAAAGGCGGGCGCGCACGGTCTGCAGGGCATCGGTGCGAATTTTGTGCCCGAAATACTTGATCTGTCGGTCATAAATGAGATAATTGCCGTCTCGGAGTCCGAGGCGTACGAGGCAGGCAGAGCTCTGGCAAGAAAAGAGGGCTTGCTCTGCGGTATTTCCTCGGGTGCGGCGTTGCACGCGGCAATAACGCTTGCAAAGCGCGAGGAAAACAAGGGCAAAAATATAGTTGTGCTTTTACCCGATACAGGTGACAGATATCTTTCTACGGATTATTTAAGAAACATATAGAATTCAAGAGGTTTGTAAAAATGGACTACAAAAGAATTTTGACGGTTCAGGATATATCCTGCTTCGGACAGTGCTCGCTCACCGTTGCTCTGCCGATACTTTCGGCGTGCGGTGTCGAGACGGTCATTCTCCCCTCCGCCGTGCTCTCCACCCACACGGGCGGCTTTACGGGATTTACCTTCCGCGATCTTACCGACGATATCCCCGCCATTTCGGCGCATTGGCAAAAGGAGGGTATCGATTTTGATGCCATCTACACGGGATATCTCGGCAGTATAAAGCAGATCGATATGATCAAGGCGCTTTTTGATGCACACACCCGCAAGGGCGGAATCAGGATAGTCGATCCCGCCATGGCGGATCACGGAAAGCTTTACTACGGCTTTGACGAGGCGTATGCACGCGCTATGGCATCGCTCTGCGTCAGCGCCGACATCGTTATCCCCAACGTGACCGAGGCATGCTTTATGGTCGGCTACGAATATAAGGAAAAATATGACGAAAGCTACATAAACGGTCTGCTTGATGCGCTTAACAAGGCGGGCATGAAAACCGTTGTGCTTACCGGCGTAAGCTATGACGATGCTACGACAGGCGTGGTTATTTACAAAAACGGCAATACCGAGTATTACCGTCATCCCAAGCACCAAAGAAACAGCCACGGCACCGGCGACATATTTGCCAGCGCATTTTCGGGCGCGTTGCTCAGAGGCAAGAGCGAATACGAATCGGCACGTGTTGCGGCAAACTACACTCTGCGCTGTATCGAGAACACCGACGGCGACGATAACCACACATACGGCGTTAAGTTCGAAACCGCTGTTCCCTATCTGCTCGAAGAGCTTAATAAATGATATATCTCGATAACGCGAGCACGAAAAAACCGTCAAAGGCGGCAAGGGAAGCGTTTTTATCGCATATTGACGAATACGGAAACCCCTCCAATTCACACTCGCTCGGGGATAGATCGCGCATGCTTTTAAAAACCGCAAGGTGCGGCATTTTAGAGCTGCTCGGCGGAGATAAGGATGATGATATCATCTTCACGTCGGGCGGGAGCGAAGCTAACAACCTTGCAATAAGCACCGCAAGAAATATCGGTCTTTTGCAAAACAAAAAAAAGATAGTTATCTCGGCTATCGAGCACGACTCGGTCTACGTCCCCGCAAGAGCGCTTGAAAGGGACGGATTTGAGATCGTGACGGTGCCCGTAACGACAGACGGTGTTATAAAAGCCGAAAGCATTGCGCGAGCGGTTGACGAGAGTACCGCCTTGGTAAGCGTAATGACAGTGAATAACGAGCTCGGAACGGTTCAGCCGATAGGCGAAATCGGGCGCATCTGCCGCGAAAAAGGCGTTGCTTTCCATACCGATGCGGTTGCATCGGTCGGGCACATAAAAACCGACGTTGCACGCGATAATGTCGATATGCTCTCGCTTTCGGCACACAAGTTCGGCGGCTTTAAGGGTGTCGGCGGGCTTTATGTAAAAAACGGCATACCCGTTTATCCTATGATACTCGGCGGAAATCAGCAAAACGGCTTGCGCGCGGGTACAGAGAATATATTGGGTATTTATACGGCGTACGAGGCGCTTTCGGATAAAGATAAAAATATAGAGAGCAATCGGGAAAAGGTATTTCGGCTGCGGCAGATGCTTACAGACGGGATAAACAAAATACCCGAATGTGTATTAAACGGAAAATCAGACAGGCGTTTTCCCTATACCGTAAATCTCTCGCTGAACGGCATTAATTCCGATGCGATGCTTATGCTGCTTGATGAGTCGGGTGTATGCGCATCGTCGGGCGCGGCATGCCACTCGGGCGAGCGCAGTCCGAGCAGAGTGCTCTTGTCGCTCGGAATAGAATACGGACTTGCGGTTGACCGCATACGTTTTTCGTTATCCGAGGATAATACCGAAAGCGAAATATCGCTTGTTATCGATAAATTATCGGAAATAATCAAAAAGTTAAAATAAACGGGAGAGTTTTAAATGAAGCATTTATCCCTTATACTCGCATTGGCGCTTATTTTTGCCTGTGCATCGCTTGCCTCCTGCGGCGGCGAGACCGAAAGCAGTACTGCCGATACCTCTGCGGTCGAATCCTCCGAGGCAAGCACCTCCGAGACCGAATCCTCCGAGCAGCCGAAAGAGCCGCAGCTTATATCAAGAGGTTGCGAATACGAGGTTCCCGGCGGAAAGGGCTATGTGGTTAAGAACGACCAATGGCCCGCAAATTACAGCGCAGATCTTACCGACGGCGTGGCTAACGACAAGCTGGCATACGACGACAGCTGGTTTTCCTTTAACTCCGAACCCGACAGCGACGGACAGGCAAACCGTATCGACGGTGTCGGCACCGTTATTCTCGACCTCGGAGCTCAAAAGACGGTTACAAGCGCAAGAACCAATATTTTCGCAAACAGCGTGCCCTCGGCATCTATCGCGGCTGTCGGAAAGGTAGTAATTTCGTTCTCCGATGACGGCAAGGAGTTTACAAGCCCTGTCACGCTCGAACTTCCCGAAACGGCAGAGGCGGGCTGGGCAGCAGGCGACGTGGAGCCGATAAGCGCCCGCTACGTAAAGCTTGAGTACACTGCTCTCGGCGACGGCTATCATATGTTTATCAACGAGATAGAAATTTACGGATATTAATAAGAAAACAGGACAGAGAAAACAACATTCTCTGTCCTGTCAGTTTGCAGACAAAGTCTGCAAACTGAGCAGAGCGAGAGAAATGAGGATATTTTTGAAAAAAAGCGAGCGTTGGCGTACGATTGTACGGTAGTCGAGCTTTTTGTCAAAGCCCTTGAAAATACAATAAATAATAATATTCCTTATGAAAAGAAACAGAGCTTCAAAGTAATAGAACAGAGCTTCAAAGTAATAGTAATAATAGTGAAGCTCTGTTGTTCTTATATTATTTTCTTTCAAGGGCGTAAATAGACCATTTGTCTTCGCTCTGACAGGACAGAGAAAACAACATTCTCTGTCCTGTTTTATCGGTAAATGAAACGCTAAAAAGCCGCAAGAACGGTGAAAAACGCCATAACACCCAATATTATATAATCGCTTGTTTTGTATTTTACACCGCGGCGGTAAACCGTATATCCGATAAGCGCGGCTATGGTTATAAGCATAGCGTAATACGGCAATCCGTCGGTGTTTTCCTTGCCGATGCCGGCGGCGTACATCACGTTGGGAACAGCAAGTATCGGTATAAGCGTTTTATAGCCGAACGGGGTATCCGAGACCGACTCGGCGTTCTCGGCTTTTTTGACACCCGAATAGTAGTAAAAACCGAAAAACGAAAGCACACCGAGCACAGCGTAGAACAGCATCCAGCCGATAACGCCCTTATCCGAAAATACGGTGCATTTTACAAGCCCGAAAAACGTAATGCTTTCCTCGAACTCATTAAGGACCTCGCCGAAAAACAGATGCGGCATTGCATATTCGGCATAATTGAGCAGGTTATCCTTTAACAGCATATTGTTGAACACGTCTAACAGAAAATATCCGAAAACGAGATATGTTATTATAAAAATACATCCGTCGAATACCGAGTTTGCCTCGTTGAACACAAACGCCGAAATGCTGTACAGCACAAGCCCCATAAGCACGCACAATGCAAAATGTACCGCTATCGTAAGTGCGGGAAGCTTTAAAAACATCTCGTGATCTGTTATCAGATACGACAAAAGCACCTGAATATATGCCAGAACAAACGGCACGAATGCCATAATAAGACCGACAAGATAGTGCATCATCGCAAAGGAACGGCGGCTTATCGGCAGCGAATAAAAGCAATCGAGATTTTTGCGTTTTTTGGTATACGCAAGCATCCAGACCGGTACAAATACGGCGGTTATCATAATTATCGCCATAGGATAAGCAAGAAGCGTGCTGCGGTAGGTTACAACGCGCGTGGTGGTCGTGCAGGGACGGATATCTCCGTACTCGTAATCGTAGTAATAGCCGTTCGGATAATTTTTGGAGATATAAACCACCCGTCCGACAGCATCGTTATAGTGTCGCTGGGAGGTATAATGCATAGCGCTTTCCGCCATAAAAATTCCGAAAAGCAGAACACAGACCGACATTATTATCAAAGCGCGCGAATTGTTTTTTAAGAGATTAAGGAAATACTTTTTCTTTTGCATTACATATCACCTCTGTTCGATTCGACGTCGTGGATAAATACCTCCTCGAAATCAAGCGGCATCTCATCCAAAACCGCGGGAGACAAAAGCTCTAATCTGCTTTGCATATCGCTCTTATCGCCCTCTAATACCACGGTGGCAAATCTGCCCTTTATATCAAGCGAAACGATGGGCAGACCTGCAAAATCATTTTCTGTTATCGGGTTTACAAAGGCAAGCTCGAATTTGCACAGGCGCCCTATATGCTCTGCAATATCACCCTGACTTTTTATCTCGTTTTCGTCGATGAGTATAAACCTGTCGCAAAAATCCTCGAGCTCGCGCAGGGAGTGGCTGGAGATGAGCACGGTGATGTTCATTTCCTCGACAAGCGAGATGATTGCATCCTTGAATATCTTACGTGATAACGGATCCAGTCCGTCAAACGCCTCGTCAAGTAAAATGTATTTCGGCTTTATCGCAAGCGCAAGCGCGATAAACACCTGCCGCCGCATACCTTTTGAAAAGTTGCGCATATTCTGCTTAGGGTTTATTTTGTATTGAGAAATATAGCCGTAGAACGCCTCTTTGTCAACGTTATTATAAAAAGCCGAATAAAACTCAAAAAGCTTGTCGGGAGTTGACGACGAGGAGTAATAGGGCTCATCGGGCAGGAAAAAGATATCCTGTCTTGTGTTGTAATCCATAGGGCTTTTGCCGTCGTAGAGAACCTGACCGTTAGTTTCATAAACGCCGGAGAGCAATCTGAGAAGCGTCGATTTTCCGGCGCCGTTTATACCGACGATGCCCAAAATCGTTCCGTCGGGTACCTTTAGCTTTATATTGCTCAGCACAAGCTTTGTACCGAAGGAATGTGAAAGCATTTTTACCTCAATCATTGCCGTATATCTCCTTTACATATTTAGTCATTTCAGAGTATGAAACACCCTGATCGCGATATTCCTCAAGCGTTTTTATAATATCCTGCCGCCTTGAATCCAAGCTCGGCTTGGCATCGGTAACAAAAACGCCTTTTTTGGGGATGGTGGATATTGCCCCCTTTGATTCGAGATATGCATACGCCTTTTGAACCGTGTTGGGATTTACTCCCAGCTCGGCGGCGGCGGTACGTACCGAGGGCAGCTTGTCGCCCTCGCCAAGCACACCCAACGCGATATATCGCTCGTATCGCTCGGCTATTTCAATGTATACTTCCCTTTTTCCCGTAAATCCTTTGGGCATTTGCATCGCTCCCTTCTGTTGATCTGTATTGTCTGTACCATCTGTACTATCTGTATTATAACAGCGGCTTTTGTGTTTGTCAATAGTTTTTTTGCATTAGGCGCAAATAAACTCCCCCCCATAAATGTATGCAGAATGAAAAATCGACATCCGACGCTGTAGAAATCTACTGCGAGCGATGTCGATTTTTTATAGCATTTATGCGGTCTGCTCCGTTTTGGGCGGTTTTTAATCTTCTCTGCCGGTAAGGTGACCTATATCCGTAAGATCGGGGTATCCGAGCTGGCGAAGCGCCTCGTATACCACAACGGCAACCGAATTTGACAGATTGAGCGAGCGTACGAAGCCGCGCATGGGAATACGTATACAGCGGTCGTAATTATCCTTTAAAAGCGGCTCGGGCAGACCGTGGCTCTCCTTGCCGAAAACAAAATAGGTGTCGGCATCGGCGCGGTAGGCGATATCGGAATGACATTTTTGCCCCTTGGTAGAGCAGAAATAAAACTCGCCTTTGTTGTTTTTCGAGATGAAATCGTCCCAATTTTTGTAGGTATCAACGGTTAAATACTGCCAATAATCCAGCCCCGCGCGGCGTATAGAGCGCTCGGAAAGCTCGAACCCAAGCGGCTCGATAAGATGCAGATGGCATCCCGTAACCGCGCAGGTGCGCGAGATATTTCCCGTATTCTGAGGTATTTCGGGCTCGTAAAGTACAATATGTATCATATTTCTTCTCTGCTTTTTGTTTTTATCTATTTTATCACCGATATACAGATTTGTAAACCCCTCTTGATAAATGAATAAATATGAATTATAATGGTATCATCAAAATAACACCGAGGTTTATTATGAATCTTAATATTTTGAAGACCGACCCCTATCTTACTCCGTATAAAAGTGCGCTGGAGCACCGAATAAAAGCGTATGAGCACAAGCTGGCAGAGCTTTCGGACAACAGCGGCGCTCTTATCGATTTTGCCAACGGATACGAGTATTTCGGTATCCATAAAACCGATAACGGCTGGGTATACCGCGAGTGGGCGCCCGGTGCGGATTCTATGTACTTTACCGGAGATTTTGCAGATTGGGATTGCTATGCCTATCCGATGAAGCGGATAGAGAACGGTGTTTTTGAGATATATCTCGACAGCGCGGATGCATTACATATCGGGCAGAAGATACAGGCGATAGTTATTAAAAACGGCGAGCTTATGCGCCGTGTGCCCTCCTATGCGACCCGCGTGGTTCAGGATGCACGCACATACGATTGGTGTGCAGAGGTAGACGATATTCTCTGCGACGGATTTGAGTGGACCGACGGTGGTTTTACCCCCGCAAAAACGCCTTTTATCTACGAATGTCACATCGGCATGGCGCAGGAGGACGGACGTGTAGGCAGCTTTAACGAGTTTACCGAAAACATACTTCCCCGCATAAAAAAGCTCGGCTACAACACCATACAGATAATGGCGATAATGGAGCACCCGTATTACGGCTCGTTCGGATATCAGGTGTCGAACTTTTTTGCCGTAAGCTCGCGCTACGGTCATGCGGGTGAATTAAAGCGGCTTATCAACACGGCGCACAAAATGGGCATTACCGTGCTTTTGGACGTTGTACATTCACACGCGGTAAAAAACGGCGGCGAGGGGTTAAACTACTTCGACGGCACACACTATCAGTATTTCCACGAGGGCGCGCGCGGATACCACACCGCGTGGGACACCAAGCTTTTCAATTACGACAAAAACGAGGTTCTGCATTTTCTGCTCTCGAACCTTAAATATTGGATGGAGATATTCCATTTCGACGGATTCCGTTTTGACGGCGTGACCTCGATGCTATATCACGACCACGGCTTAGGAAGCGCGTTTACCGATTACGGTATGTATTTCTCGCAAAACACCGATACCGAGGCGGTTACCTATCTTATGCTCGCGAACAAGCTGATCCGCGAGGTCAACGAGAACGCAATAACGATCGCCGAGGATATGTCGGGTATGCCGGGTATGTGTATACCGATAAAGGACGGCGGAATCGGGTTTGATTACCGACTTTCTATGGGTATTCCTGACCTTTGGATAAAGTATATCAAGGAATACAGCGACGAGAATTGGGATATGTTCAAGCTCTGGTACGAGCTTACAAGCCGCCGCAAAAAAGAAAAGGCGGTCTGCTATTGCGAATCGCACGATCAGGCGCTGGTGGGCGACAAGACAATAATTTTCCGTCTGTGCGACAGCGAGATGTATTGGAGCATGTCGAAGGACAGACAAAGCCCGATAATCGACCGCGGTATTGCACTGCACAAGATGATCCGCCTTATCACCGCGACAACTGCGGGCGAGGGATATCTTAATTTTATGGGCAACGAGTTCGGTCATCCCGAGTGGATCGATTTTCCGCGCGAGGGCAATAATTGGAGCTATCATTATTGCCGCCGCCAATGGTCGCTCGCGGACAGCGATCGGCTTAAATACAAGGGGTTGCAGGAGTTCGACCGCGCAATGATAAAGCTGCTCAAAAAAGAGCGCATTATGACAAAAGCGCCTCAAAGCCAATGGATAGACCAAAACGACAAGGTAATAATCTACAGCAAAAAGAAGGTCGTTTTTGCGTTTAATTTCCACCCCGACAGGTCGTTTGAGAATTATTTTGTTCCGGTTGAAGCCGAGGGATTTTACAAAATAATCCTATCGACCGACGACAGCGTTTTCGGCGGATTTAACAGGACCGACAGCGAGTTTGTTTACAAAGCCGAAAAAACAAAAGACGGCAGGATCGGATTTTTTGCGTATATCCCCAACCGTTGCGGTATTGTGTACAGAGAGATATAAAAATCAAGGCGTTCGTGAAAAAACGAACGCCTCGGTTTGCAGACAAAGTCTGCAAACTGAAGCAGACTGAGAGAAACGAAGTTATTTTTTTCGCAAAGCGAGCGTAGACTTACAAAGGTAAGGTAGACGAGCTTTGCGGAAAAGCCCTTGAAAATACAATAAAAAATAATATACCTTATGAAAAGAGACAGAGCTTCATAGTAAGAGTGAAGCTCTGTTGTTCTTATATTATTTTCTTTCAAGGGCGTAAATAGACCATTTGTCTTCGCTCTGAGGCGTTCGTGAAAAAACGAACGCCTTTTTTATTACGCTTTTTTGAGATTCAAAATCCGCAGGATCACAGGGGCGAGAAGGATATTCGACACAAGCTCGGCAATAAAATTACCGCCCGCAAGGCCTATAAACATATATTCCGCCGCATTTTCAAAGCCCATTGCACTTCCCCACGCCGCAACGGTCTCCATAAAGAACACAACGCATCCGAGGAAGAATATACCGGTATTTACCACAGGGCAGATGACCGCCGCCAGAATTACCGCAAGGTACTGATTCTTGGCCTCAAACAGCTTATAAACAACGCCTGCCGCAACGCCGCAAAGAGTACCCTTGACAAGAACGGTCAAAACCGTTCCGAAAACGTCTATCGCCAAAAACGCCGCCGCGTCGCCGCTTAGAAGCACCACAACGCCAAAAACGAATCCGAGCCAGCCGCCTACACGAACACCGCATTTTGCCGCGCCGATTACTATCGGAACAAGCACAAGCGAGACAGAAAACGTACCGCCCAAGCGGATAAAGCTGCCCAAAAGCTGAAGCACTATAACGAGCGCGGTCAATATTGCGCCCAAAACCAGCTTTTCGGTTGAGATCCTTTTACTATTCATACCAAACACCTCTTTATTATTTACCTCGGTAAATAAATACCTTTCTTCCTATATAGTTCCAGATAAGCGCAACGCCTGCGGCGACACAGCTTACGAGCATAAACAAAACCGTATCCTCTTTGCCGACACTTAAAACATTACAGCCGAGCTGGGTGACACCGAGATTGACAAGCAGACCGACTATCGACACGGCGAAATAGATAAGAAACGGGACAACACCCTTGCCGAGCGCCTTCTGATCGTCGGTGGTGAAGACAAAGAATATCGATACGACGTAATTTACGATAAGTCCGACCAAAAAACCGAGCACGGTTGCTATTGTCACGTTCCACTCGTTAGAAAAGCCGAATATCGAAAACCCGCCCATATCCTCGGGAAGAATTACCGAATGGAAAAGCGTTTTTACAAGCAGATCGCAGACAAATGCGCTGCCGCCCGCAACAAGATACCTGAGCAGCTCCTTGAGCAGAGCTTTCTTTTTATCCACCGTATCCCCCCTGTTTGAAAATTGTTATTTAATAATACACCGACACACATTATTTGTCAATGTTTTTACAAAAAAAGAGCTGTACGCAACAGCTCTTTTTATCGCCTGTTTTATTAGCCGGCAACCGAGGAATCTGCCTCGCTCGACTCTGCAGCAGAGGACTCAACCTCGCTCGATTCTGCATCGGAGGACTCGACCTCGCTCGATTCTGCATCGCTCGACTCTGCCTCGCTCGATTCTGTATCGCTCGACTCTGCCTCGCTCGACTCGGTAGCCGAGGTCTCGGTCACTGCGGAGGAAGCCGCATCGGAGGTGGTGTCGTTAGACTCAAAATCGGTAGAAACGATGATGTAGAGAGCAAGAACGAGAACCACGAAGACGATAGCTACGATAAGAGTGATTCTTTGATAAAGCTTATCCTTACCGCCGATATTGTTCTTGGCAAGATAAGACTCGCTCGCGCCCTGACCTGCAATAGAATTGCCGAGTCCGCGGCGACGGCCCTGCTGAAGACCGATAAGAGTTATAAGTGCTACGGCGAGAACGAGAAGTATACCGCCGATGATGTATTCGAGAACACCCATGATGATTTATTTCCTTTCAATATCTGTTTAATAACTTCACGCACACGGCGCTAAACTAAATATTACCACAAATGATTTGCAATTGCAATACTCGGTATAAAAATTAATAATTTGTTCACAATTAGCGGATCTCACGCGTATTTGTCTTGGGATCCTGCTGCTTCGGGGTATTTTTTGCAGTCGGCTTTGATTGCTTTGTCGGCTTTTTGTTGTTGCCCTTTGCTTTTTTCTTTTTTCTTTCCTTTGCACTCTTGACACCGCGCACTATTGCCATAACCGCCGAAAAAACAAGCCACAGCGCCACGATCCCCAAAAGCAGATAAATTATCGTTTTTGCCGTCTTGCCGAAAAGTATCTCCTTTATCTGCGCGAACATGGATTTAAGCCCGTCGGACGATACACCGTCCTTAGTAACCGCATCGACCGTGCAAAGCACGTTGCCGTTGTAGGAAAACGTAACCGTTCCCACCCTTTGGCCTGCGGCTATCGGAGCGTTTACGGTATCGTACTCGGTTTCGTTGACCGTCTTTTTAAAGACGATATCGCTGTCGTACTCGACCTTTGTATCGATCTGATAGCCCTCGATATCGAGCACAAGCTTTTCGACCTTTTCGCCGGGAACTATCATAACATGGGAGTTACTGCCCGCCTCTACCCGAAGCTCGCCGACTATCGTATCCTGCGTTGCGACGGTTACGAGAGTAAAGGATTTTCGTGTCCAATCGATAAGCTTGTTCATATCGACGTAGGCGTTGCCGTCGACAAAATAATAGGTGGTCTTGTTATTCTCATCGCGCTCGACGACCATACCGCTTGCGCACATTACGACAAAAATGTAGGTCCTACCTTCTTTTTGGCTGGCAGTTATCAGGCAGTAATTGCCGCTTTTATCGAGCTGACCGGCAATAAGACCGATAGCGTTTTTATTAAGAAATCCGTCAACGTAATAGTTGCTCTTTAAATAATTCTTGTTACGGACGGTAGAGCTTCCGTTAAAGAAATAGGATTCCACATCGCAAAGCTTTACAAGACTGTCATACTGATAAAAGGCGCTTGCGATAAGAGCAACCTCACGCGGTGTGGTTTTCTGGTTGGGAGCATCCAAGCCCGTGGGGTTAACGAAATTGGTCTCGGTAAGACCGAGCTCTGATACCTTTTGATTCATTCTGTCAACAAACTCGTTTATACCGCCGCCCAAGTATTTCTCGCCGAAATCGCAGGCGATGGCGGAGATCGAATCGTTTGCACAGGCGACGAGCGTTGTGGCAAGCAGGTCCTTTGCGGAATAGGTGTTGCCCACCTTTAAGCCCATCATCGGCACACGCACGTCGGCAATATCGCCCGAGTTATCGATAGCCGTTTGGGTTACGGTTATCATCGTATCGTAGGAGGCGAGCCCGCGCTCCTTTAAAATATCGCTTGCAACCATACAGGCGACGAGCTTTGTCGCTACCGTGGGGGCAACCGACTCGTCGATACGGTCGGTATAAAGAAACTGATCGTCATCGATACAGTATGCAACCGCAACGTTGCCCGAATCTATCTCGGGGGTGGTTGCGATGATTTCGGAGCTCTCACTGCCCTCGGCATACGCCGACACGGGCACAAAAAGCATTAAAACGGCTATTACAAGCGCAGTTACGCGCGTTAATTTCATTGTTTCTCTCCTTTCAGGATGCTTTTCGCGGTCTGCTTGTCAAGCTCTATCTGCTCTCTGAGCCCGTCAAGCGACGAAAAGCGTTTTTCTTCTCTGATAAAAGCGATAAACTCGGTCTCGGCATACCTGCCGTAGCAATCGCCGTCAAAATCAAAAAGATAGGTCTCGCACAGCGGAATATCGGTGCTCTGAACTGTCGGCTTTGTGCCGACGTTTGCCACGCCGTTATATTTCCTGCCGTCGATAGTGATCCTTACCGCGTAAACGCCGTATTTCAGCACCGCAAGCTGTGTGGGATAAAGCTGGTTTGCTGTCGGAAATCCGATAGATCTGCCTATTTTGGCGCCGCAAACGATCTCGCCCTCTATCGAAAACGAGCGTCCGAGCAGCTTGCTTGCAGAAACGGTATCGCCGTTTGCAATAAGCTGTCTGATCGCGGTGGAGCTTATGGGAGAACCCTCATAGGTGACCGCCGGCTGAGTTATTACCTCTGCCCCATAAGGCGACAAAAGCTCTTTTATAAGCGAAACGTCACCCATACGGTCGCACCCGAACCGAAAATCGTATCCGCAGACGACCGATCTCGCATTAAGCTCATTATGAAGCACCTGCAATACAAAATCATCCGACCTCATATCTTTTATCTGCGAAAAGGGCGCAGAATACACGTAATCGATACCGAGCGACCTAAAAAGCGAGAGCTTTTTTTGCTCGCTTGCCAGCAGCTTGCTGTGCGATTTCGGGTTATCGTCGGTATCAAAGGTGAACACCGCCGAGGCGAGATCTTTTTCTCTTGCCGTTTCGGTAAGCGTTTTCAGCATCGCGCGGTGACCGAGATGAACGCCGTCAAACGTGCCGACGGCAACGCAGACACCGTTATTTATATCCTTATCATTCAAAACGATCTTTTTCATAACATTTACATAATACCCAATATTTTCCGCTTTGTCAATCGGAATGGTATATTTTTCGCATCACCGCAAATAATATTTCCATGAAATCAAAAGGAACGGGTGTTATTTATGGTGAATGAGAAAAACGCAAAATTCGATTCGGTCATACTCGCGGGCGGATTCGGCTCGCGCTTATCGCCGCTTACCGACACGCTGCCCAAGCCGATGCTTCGGATAGACGGCATATCGGCATTCGAGCGGAATATTGCGCTTTTAAAAAAGAACGGCTTTAAAAAGACCGCGGTCACAACGATGTATCTCCCCGAAATCATCGAATCCTGCGGAGATTATTCGGGCAGTGTCGAGTATATCCGCGAGACCTCTCCGCTGGGCAGTGCGGGCGCCGTTGCAATGCTGAAGGGGCGCACCGAGGACTGTATACTGATACTCTCGGGCGATGCGGTATGCGATTTTGATCTGAAGCGTGCCAGGGAGGATTTTTTAAGCAGCGGCTGCTGTGCGGGAATGGTGCTCTGCCGTACAAAAGACTCGGGCGAGTACGGCTCGGTATGCGTTCATCACGGCAGGGTTATCGGCTTTTGCGAAAAGCCGTCTGTCCGCGACACGCTTTCCGATCTTGTAAACACCGGAATTTATTTTATCACAACGCAGGTGCTGAACAGAATACCGAATCAAAAAAAATACGATTTCGGGCGCGATCTTTTCCCCGAATTACTGCGTTTGGGCATGCCGATATCGGCTATCGAGCCGATGGGGCATTGGTTTGATATAGGCACGCTCGGCGAATACCACCGATGCAATATGTGGGCATCGGGCGGAAACAACTGTATCGGCGAGAGCACCTCTGTGCACCCCTCGGCGCGTATAGAATACTCGGTAATAATGAAAGGAAGCACTATCGGAAACAGCGTTATCCGCGGAAGCATCGTGGGAGAAAACGCGGTCATCGGCAACGATTGCATTATTCCCGTCGGCTGTGTTATCGGACACAACGCCGAAATACGCGACGGATGCTCGTTGTCCCCCGGAACCGTTATCGGCAACGGCGCTGCCGTGGTGGGAGATTCGCTTATAGACAGCTTTAAAAGACCGTCGGTCTCGCTCGAGCTGGGTGACGATTCGATAATTGCAGACTGCAGTGACGACGGATATTTTGTGCGGCTCGGCAAAATGCTTGCCGAAAGCCAATCGGTGACGGTGTTTGCGGAGGGTACAGACCTTACTCTCCCGCATGCGTGTCAGATCGCCTGCGGCGTTTCGGAAAGCGGAAGCTCGGCAACCGTGATCTCGGGCGGTAATGCATCGCTTGCCTCCTTTGCCGCGCTTGAATATGATCAAAAAACCGCATATATCGAGCAAAACGGCGAAAGCTGCGAGATACGTCTTTTTGACCATGACGGTATGCCCTACTCCCGCGAGAAGCTGAGGAATCTGGGCAAAACCGAAATAAAGCCGAGCAGCAAGGCGGGCAGTGTTTATCTTTTGCCCCACGGCGCGCTTATAAAGCGCTATCTGCGCTACCTGCGCGAGAACACCGATATCCCCGAAACAATGAACATCGCAAACGGCAGTGCCAACCGTATTTTAGCCGAGATATGCGAGGAACTTGATATAAAAAATGACGAAAGCGGGATAACATTTTCGCTTTACGACAGCGGCGAGCGCGCTTTTGCGACGGCAAAGGACAGAGGCGAAATATCCTATTGGCAGTTATTGTCGGTCTGCTGTATCGAGGGCAACCGAAACGGAATAATCCTCCCCAACGACACCCCTACCTCTGTCGAAAGGATATTAAAGCGTCATTCGGTGGACGTTGCGTTTTTCGGCGACAGCGAATCGGACATGCGCTCGCTTGCCGCGGGCGACCGCATTTACCGCGACGGCGTGCTTTTGGCGCTTACCGCGCAATCGATAGCCGAGAAAAAGGGTGTGACGGTTGCCGAGCTTGCCGACCGTCTGCCGCCCTTTTCGGTAGTGACGAAAATGATATTCGCCGAACGCGATCAAATGAGCGCGATGATCTCACAGCTCAGGAGAGATTGCGGAAATATGCGTTGTGTCGGATATGATTTCGGTGACGGCAGAGTAAACGTTTTTGCCAGCGCATCGGGACGTTTTAAGCTCATAGCCGAGGCGACCGACAGCGAAACGGCGGAGGAACTGACCGTTTTGGCGGAAAGATCGCTTCGCTCTCGATGAAAAACACACGGTTTTTGTCGCTAACGCTCTCGAATAAAATGGCAAGCATTTTATTCGTTCTTTTGTGATGTCCGTGCGCTCGCGCCTCACTCACCGTTCGCGGACATCATAGGTATAAAAATCGACGCACATGTCGCCGATTTTTATGGTTTTTATTTTAGGGGAGGGGTTTATCCCCTCCCGTTTGTAACGGTTAAGGAAAAGGAAATACATAAATAAAAATACAATCGTAGGGACTTACCGTCCTCGACTGTCCGTGTGTAAATTTAAATTAACGTATAATTTTTATGATATTTTAAATTAAAAAAACAAAAAAATATTCGTTATTGCAAAAACGTATGTAAATATTCGGACAGTCGAGGACGGTAAGTCCCTACGATTGTATTTTTATTTATGTATTTCCTTTTCCTTAACCGTTACAAACGGGAGGGGATAAACCCCTCCCCTA
>JAZSDL010000005.1:0-86241 GCA_045531135.1 Eubacteriales bacterium
TTATTAGTGCTTTTAAGCGCTATTCAAGCGAATATTCCGGTGAACTTGTTTGAGATTAACACACTGACTCCGGGTATTACCGTATTCGGATTGTCGTTTATGACACTTTTTTCAGCGACTCTGATTGCCAAAGACCGGGAAAGCGCCCTCTTGCAGAGATTGTATACGACGCCACTCACAGGAATTGATTTCATTATGGGTTATATGCTCCCGATCCTGCCCATCGCAATCGGGCAGACCGTAATCTGCTATTTGTTTGCGATTCCTTTAGGACTCGAAGTGAGTGTAAACATTATTTATTCCGTTATTGGTATTATCCCTATGGCAATTTTTAATATTGCACTCGGACTTTTGTGTGGCAGTGTTTTGGGGGTGAAACAGGTCGGCGGTATTTGCGGAGCACTACTTACCAATCTTTCTGCTTGGTTTTCGGGCGTTTGGTTTGATTTGAATCTTGTGGGAGGTGCTTTCAAAAAAATAGCAAATGCACTTCCATTTGTTCACGCAGCAGAACTGGAAAAAGCGTTATTTAACGGAAATTTTGAGGGCGCAGCTTCACACATTCTGCCGATTATTCTGTATAGTGTAGTAATAACGGCGGTTGCTGTGTTCTGCTTCCTAAGACAAATGAAAAAACAGTAAGGAGCCCCGGCGATGAAATACAAGCTTATTATCGACAAAAATGCAGACGAGGAAATCATAGCAATCGTTCATGCACCCTCCTCTCTGACACAACAGATCGAAGATCTTGTCTGTAGTTATTCCGGTGCGGAGAGCATTATGGGATACAGCGATGATGAGATGCGGAAACTTGAATTTTCGGAAATTGAATGTATTACCATAATTGACAGAAAAGTGATTGCCATTGATACGGATGGCAACCACTATTCGCTCAAAGACAGGCTTCGTGATTTGGAGGATATTTTGCCCTCTTATTTCATCCGCATTAACAAATCTACTCTTGCCAACGAACACTGTATCGAACGATTTGATGCTGTATTCAGCGGCGGTGTGGATGCCGTGTTTCGGTGCGGTTATCGGGAATATGTTTCAAGACGCTGTTTTGCGGAAATCAAAAGGAGGTACGAAGGAATATGAAAAAATTTGTTTTGGAATTTTTGCGCCGTGGCGTGATTGCTGCCGGTATCGGTCCGATTATTTTAGCTATTGTATATCTGATATTACAAAAGACTTCTGCTGTTGAAACCCTATCCGCAAATCAGGTCTGCATTGGAATATTTTCAATCACTGCGCTTGCTTTTATTGCAGGAGGTATGAATGCTATTTATCAAATCGAACAGTTGCCATTGATGGTGGCAATTCTGATTCACGGCGGAGTTTTATATATCGGCTATCTCGGCACTTATCTTCTCAACGATTGGCTGGACTTTGGTATCATTCCTATTGTAGTTTTTACGGCAATTTTTGTTGTAGGATATATCGTTATTTGGGCGATCATTTATTCCATTATCAAAAGGAATGCTACAAAGCTCAATAAAATGCTGAAGCAAAAGCAACAAAGCGCAAAAGTCGTTTTTTGAAACAGGTAATGCGGCATATAAACCTGTAGCTCTTTATGACAGCATCTTAGCCCCCCGACACTATCCCGCAGGCGATTTTGCAACTTTTTCTGCAACACAAATTTTAAAAAAAGAAATAATGGGTAGAAAAGCGGTGTCAAAATCGCCTTTTAGAATATAATATAGGGCACAAATAAGCTAAAGAAGATTCCCGAAAAAGAGTGGGAATAAAATATTGACTTTAAGTGGCTCGGAGCTTGGCTTTCGAGCCGCTTTTTAAAACGAAAAAGGGAACCGATGTACAATAAAGTATACATAGAGATCACAAACAAGTGTAATATGCGCTGTTCGTTTTGTCACGGGCACAGCCGCGCGCCGAGGCAGATGAGCGAGAGCGAGTTTGTATATATTCTCGACAAGCTTGTCGGACATACGCAGTATATTTACTATCACCTAATGGGCGAGCCGCTTATGCATCCGCAGCTGCCGAAGCTTATAAAAAAAGCGTCCGAACGCGGCTTTAAATCGATAATCACCACCAACGGAACGCTTTTGGGCGACAGAGGAATCGCGCTTTTGGAGTCGGGCGTGCACAAGGTGAACATATCTGTTCACAGCTTTGAAAACGGCGGCGACGATGCTCACGCCGAGTATATGCGTTCGCTTGCCGAATTTGCGATAAAAGCGGCAAACGCGGGGACTATCGTGGTTTTTCGGCTTTGGAACAGAGGATGCGACAACGGCAAAAACGGGCCTGCGCTAAGCGCGCTCAGACAGAGCATATCGGGCGAATGGGCTGAGAATTCAAAGGGTATAAGGATCCGCGATAAGATCTTTGTCGAGCTCGGAGAGCGGTTTGAGTGGCCGGATAAGGATGCCGATATAAAGGGCAACAGATTTTATTGCTACGGATTAAAGGATCAGTTCGGTATTCTTGCCGACGGCACCGTTGTGCCCTGCTGTCTCGACAGCGACGGTGTTATAAAGCTCGGAAATATTTTCGATGAAGATCTGAACGAGATACTTTCGTCAAAACGTGCTTCGGCGATGCGCGATGGATTTAAATGCGGAAAAGCAAGCGAGGAGCTTTGCAAGCGATGCGGATACGCACAGAGATTTGTCAAATAAAAAACGAAACGGCTTTAGAGGTTGGTCTCTAAAGCCGCTTTTTTTAAAACCGAAGGGTTATTTTTTCCATACCTTTTTGCACCAGGAGCGCTCGTTGCATTTGGGACACCTTAAGTAACGTGTGGTTCCCATGTGCATTGCGTTAAGTGCTTCGGAATAAGTGGGCACGATCTCGTGACCGCATTTTTTGCATTTATATGCACCGACGCTTACCTCGAGCTTTAATGCATAAAAGCAGGGGATCAAAAACAAAATAACGATCCCGATGATCGCCGCAAGCTGCCAAACACCCTCGGGTATTAAAAATGCGGAAACCGCAATTCCTCCGAACAATCCGATCATACTAACGATCATAAGCGCCCACATGGATGTCCATATCGTTTTGTTTTTTTGCTCTACCTCTTTTGCCATATCCAGCAAAAGCTGTTCGTTTTTCTGTTCGTTGTTTTCCATATCTGATTTCTCCCCACTTAATAATTCATTTACGGTAATACCGAGAATATTGCACAGTTCGAGCATAAGCGCCGAGTCGGGCAGCGATTTGCCGTTTTCCCATTTTGATATTGCGCGGTCGGTGATATTAAGCTTTTCCGCCAGCTGTGCCTGTGTAAGATTTGCGCCTTTTCTGCGCTCGGAAATAAACCTTCCTATTTTGATCTGATCCATAGCTTTCCTCCTTGCGCTTTTAGTATAGCGCCGAATTTACAAAAAATCCACATACCGTCGGTTGAGTGTGGGGATTCTACCGTCGGTAGAGCGGTGTTGTGTATTAAATTATGTCTTTTTTGCGGTTTGACGGTTGATTTATATGAGATACGGTTGTATACTGTTGTTGAACAAAAAACGTAAAGTGAGTAAAGGATAATGAAAAAATATTTGATCTCGCCTCATAAAAAGCAATACAAGGCAAACCTGCATTGTCACAGCGTTCTGTCCGACGGACGCAAAACCCCCGAGGAATTAAAGGAGCTGTACAAATCCCACGGCTATGATATCCTTGCCATAACCGACCACGAGCGCCCGCGCGATCATCAGGCGCTTGCCGATGACGGTTTTATTATGCTTACGGGCTATGAGTGCTATATCCGTCCGAACGCGCGGTACGATAAGTACGACAAAGAGATACATCTTAACCTCTTTGCGCGCGATCCGCATAACGTAAAGATGATAAATTTCGATGAGCGTTATGCCGCGTATCTCAAGCGCGATAACGCAATAGACGAGCTTGTGCGCGTCGGCGACGAGAGACCTCGTGAGTACACTACGGAATATATAAACGAATACATCCGCACCGCAAAGGAGCACGGATATATCGTCGCATACAACCATCCCTATTGGTCGATGGATGACGAATCCGCGATACTTGCTTATGAGGGCTGCTTCAGCTTGGAGATATGCAACTACGGCTCGTATCTTATAAACAATTTAGAGTATTGCGGCGCGCTTTACGATAAAATGCTGTACAACGGCAAGCGTATCTTCTGCCACGGTGCCGACGATAACCACAACGCATTTCCCGAGGGGAATCCGCGGTTCGATTCGTTCGGTGCGTTTGCTATGATAATGCCCGACGAGTTCAGCTACGACAGCGTTTTTAACGCCATGGAGACCGGCGAGATGTATGCCTCGATGGGACCGACATTTAAGGAAGTATCGGTCGAGGACGGTAATATCCATATCGAGTGCTCGGACGTAAAGAGTATTTTTGTGTATATGGGCAGTAAAACACCCCTTTGTATTATCGCAAACGAGGGCGAGTTTGTCAACTCAGCCGATTTCAAAATAGACGAAAACGCGCGCTACGTTCGCGTTTCGGTAAGAGATATTTACGGTCGTTGGGCGGATACCCGCGGATTTTTCCCCGACGAGCTGTAAAAACGAATGCATATAAAAACGGCGGTCTGTACAAACCGCCGCATTTTTTTGTCAAAAAACTAAAAATTGCACAAAAACCTATTGACAAGGAAAGGATTTTTATGTATAATACAAAAACTTGCGAAATTATGTAAACAAATGTCGCTTTTGCTGTTATATTGCAGAGCGGCAGAAAGAGGATTGTATGATAAAAAGAACACTCGCCGTTGTTGTTGCGGTGCTTATGCTGTTTTCGGTCGCGGTATATTATGCCTCCGCCGAGGGAGAAACAGCCACAAACACCGGTAACGAGCACATTATTTTCACCAACGGCTATATCGGCTTTTGCCTTGATTCTACCAAAAAGGGCGCAACCGCGGGCGATACCTTTGTTCCTGCCGAGATAGGCAGCAATGCGTATAACGTAAGCACGGGCGAGGACGTGTCCAACCGTCTTAAGATATTGTTCACCCAATGCTTTGCGGATATTTTTGTTTCCGACGGCAACGGCGGATATACTATTTCCAACACCAACGTGATCGCGGGCGTTGTTTGGCACTACACCAACAATTATTGGCCCTCGGGACAGATAAAGACCTTGGTCACAAAGGTGGATGAGCTGCATAACGGCGGACTTGTTATCCCCGATAACGGTTACAGCATCGAGCACGGTGAGGAAATAATAACCTTTGACTTTTTGGTTATGAAAACTCAACTCGAAAATCAGCAGGACTTTTTTGCCTATAAGCTTGCGATAAGCGAAAAGGTGGATGATACTACAAGCAGCGATTCTCCAAGCGACGATACCTCGAGCGACGATACCTCGAGCGACGATACCTCGTCTGACGACACCTCGTCCGACGACACTTCAAGCGACGACACCTCGTCCGACGACACTTCAAGCGACGATACCTCGTCCGATGACACTTCGTCCGACGATACTTCGTCTGACGACACCTCGAGCGACGATACCTCGTCCGATGATACTTCGTCCGACGATACTTCGTCTGACGACACCTCGAGCGATGACACTTCGTCCGACGATACCTCGTCTGACGACACCTCGAGCGATGATACCTCGTCCGACGACACCTCGAGTGACGGCGATATTATAAGCGGCGACGTAAACAGCAATGACAGCGGCAATATGGATCCCGGTGATGACGAAAGCGAGCCCTCGCAAAACAGCTCCGAAAGCGGTTCCGCAAGCAGTAAGCCGCCTGTCGCGGCCGGCGATAGCTCGGATGTCTGGTTCTGGTGCATATTGATGGCGGGCTGTGTGCTCGGCGCGGTAATCACTATCAAGCGCAGAGAGGCAATATAAAAAATATGAGAGGATCGGGAGATTTGAGCTCGGTTCTCTCTTTTTTGCCGTTCTTATTGATATTTGTATTTTGTTATGATAAAATGACCGGGTAAAAGAGGTGACGTTATGAAAAGGATCAGCATTGCAACCGGCGAGCTTCAGGGCTATTACGGCGATAAAGAGGCGTTGCGGATAGCAAAGGAGGCGGGCGCGGATGCGGTCGATTTTTGCCTTGAGGATTTTTGCGGAAGATATGATTTCCGCAACGCAGATTCGGTATATGCAAAAAGCAAAGAGGAGATATACGGGTATTTTTCCGATATAAAGCGCTATGCCGATGAGCTCGGGCTGGAGATATGCCAGACACACGGACGCGGCTACGGCTTTATGGCAAAGCGGCCCGATGACGATGCACTTTTGCATAACGCCGAGATCGATTTTTTTGTGACGTCGATATTAAAGGCGCCCGTGTGCATCGTTCATGCGGTGACGACCATGTTCCATCCCGATGCCGAGCCGCAGTATATGCGCGATCTTAATTTTGATATGTATAACAAAATGATATCGCTTGCAAAGCGTTACGGCGTAAAGATAGCTACCGAAACGTTCGGGGATGCGTTGGGCGGAAAATGCTGTGACTTTTTCGGAAATATAAACGAGTTTATCGATAGCTACGAGCGCATTTGCGCGTACGGCGACAATGCCGATTGGCTTACCGTTTGCGTTGATACGGGACACACCAACAAGGCAAGCCGATTTAATAACAATCCGCTTCCCGATACGGCGATCCGTATGCTCGGCAGCCGTGTCACCTGCCTGCATCTTAACGATAACAACAAAATGACAGATCAGCATCTTATCCCGTATGTCGAAAAACGCGGCGCGGCTATCGATGGGGTTATCGATTGGGATAGCGTGTTCGATGCGCTTGATGATATAGGGTATAACGGGGTTTATAACCTTGAGCTTTCGATATCGCGCTACGGACTTGAGGTAATGCCCGAGTTTTGCCGTTTTGCGATAGCAGTGTTAAGAAATGCGCTTGACAAGCGAGAAAAAAGATAACCATGAAGCTGTTTATAAGAGGTGTAAAATCGGGTATACCGATAGGCATCGGATATATTCCGGTATCGTTTTCTTTTGGAATAATTGCCGTTTCCTACGGGTTTGCGTGGTGGCAGGCGTTGCTTATATCTATGTTAACGCTTACCTCGGCAGGTCAGCTTGCGGGCATAAGCGTTATGGTAAATCCCGCCCGGTATTTTGAGATGCTTGTGTCTCAGCTGACTATAAATATAAGATATTCCTTTATGTCGGTGTCGCTTTCGCAAAAGGCAGACAGCGGATTTTGCGGGATAAAGCGCTGGTTGCTCGGTTTTTTTATGACCGACGAGATATTTGCCGTTGCATCGGTGCAAAACGAGGTAAGCACCCGATTTTTTGCGGGACTTGCCGTTGCGCCGTATATCGGCTGGACGTTGGGAACGCTTTTCGGGAGCGTGCTCGGAAATATACTGCCCGAAATCGTTATGAATTCGCTTTGCATTGCGATCTACGGCATGTTTGTTGCAATAGTTGCGCCGGTTGCAAAAGGATCGCTTAAAATGCTGTCGGTCATCGCGGTTGCGGTTGCTGTAAGCTGTCTGATATATTATCTGCCTGTGCTTGATTTTATCAGCGGCGGAATATCGGTAAGCGTTGCGGCGGTCGTTGCGGCGGTTTTCGGTGCGGCTTTGTTTCCGATAAAGGAGGACGGCGATGAATAAGGAATTTTTTATTTATCTTTTGATCCTTGCCGGCTCTACCTATATCATACGCGCGGTCCCCTTTGCAATGGTAAAAGGAAAGATAACCAACCGATTTGTAAGGTCGTTTCTTTATTATATCCCGTATACCGTTCTTGCGGCGATGACGTTTCCGCTTGCTCTTTATGCTACGGGAAATATATATTCGGCATCGGCGGCGCTTTTGGTTGCCGTTGCGGTGGCGGTGCTCGAAAAGGGGCTGACACCGGTTGCGGTCGCATCGTGCATCACCGCCTTTTTGGTTGAGTTTTTTATGAGTTGAAAATATGAAAATACATTTGTTTGATCACTTTACCTACGGTAAGCTGTTAAAATTCACTCTGCCGTCGATAGCGATGATGATATTCACCTCGATATACGGTGTGGTGGACGGCTATTTCGTTTCAAATTACGTCGGCAAAACGCCCTTTGCAGCGGTCAATTTTATATTCCCGTTTTTGATGATACTCGGCGCGTTCGGATTTATGTTCGGTACGGGCGGCGGCGCATTGATCGCAAAAACAATGGGAGAGGGAAAGCAGGAAAAGGCAAACCGACTCTTCTCGCTGTTTATCTACTTTTCGATAGCGGTGGGTATTCTGCTGTCGGTGCTCGGCTTTGTCTTTTTGGAGGATATTGCAATTCTGCTCGGCGCCGAGGGCGAGATGCTTGATAACTGTCTGCTTTACGGACGGATAAATCTTATCGCATTGCCCGCGTTGCTTTTGCAGTTTGAGTTTCAGGGTCTTTTTATCACCGCCGAAAAGCCGCAGATGGGCTTGATAGTCACGGTTGCGGCAGGTGTTACAAACATGGTGCTCGATGCACTTTTGGTTGCCGTCTGGCCATTGGGCTTGGCGGGTGCGGCTGTTGCGACTGCGGTAAGCCAATGCATCGGCGGCATTGTTCCGCTTATATATTTCCTTTGCCCGAACACAAGCTTGCTCGGCTTGGGAAAAGCCGATTGGGACGGTATGGCGCTGTTAAAGGGCTGTGCCAACGGTGCGAGCGAGCTGATGACAAATATATCGACCTCGCTTGTTGTAATGCTGTATAACTATCAGCTTAACCTTATGATCGGCGAGAACGGCGTTGCCGCATACGGCGTGCTGATGTACGTTAATTTTGTATTTATTTCGGCGTATATAGGTTATTCTGTTGGCACCGCGCCGATAATAAGCTATAACCTCGGCGCCGGAAACCGCGATGAATTAAAGAGCTTATTGCGGAAAAGTGCCGTTCTGATAGCCGTTTGCTCGGTCATTATGCTGATCTCGTCGGTGCTGCTTGCCAAACCGCTGTCGGATATGTTTGTCGGCTATGACATCGATCTTATGGAATTAACGCTCCGCGCATTCAAGATATTCTCGCTGTCGTTTTTGTTTGCGGGGTTTGCAATATTTGCCTCGTCGTTCTTCACGGCGCTGAACAACGGTCTTGTGTCGGCAATTATTTCGGTTTTGCGTACGCTTGTTTTTCAGGTTATCTCGGTGTGGCTTTTGCCGATCCGGTTCGGCATCGACGGTATCTGGTGGTCGATAGTCGTAGCGGAGTTTATGGCGGTTTTGCTGTCTGTCGCGTTTGTGATCGCCAACCGCAAAAAATACGGGTATATGTAATTTGATGTAAATATAAATTGACGTTTCCGTAGGGGTTGCGTAACCATCAAGGAAAACGCAATACAAATCAACAAATCTCAATGTAGGGGAGGGGCATGGTCGGCTAACGCCGACAGTTTTATTGCACTTCGTGCGGCTATATTGTCCCTGCGGGATAGTTATATTCCGCGTAAACGCGGAGTTATATTGCTCCTTCGGAGCAGCTCCTCCCGTTTATAACGATCAAAGATGCACAAGAAATAAAAAAGGACTTCGCAGAGAAGTCCTTTTTCTATAAACGTGTTTACTTATTAGTTGTAAACTTCAACCTCGTTGAGGAAGGTCCAGGTTGCGCCGTCACCAGCGGTGATTACGAGCTTAACGTACTGAGCGGAAACGCCGTCAACCTTGATGGAAGCCCATGCGGGATCGTCAACTGCGGGGATAACGAGTGCGCCGATTTCGGTCCAGCTGTTGCCGTCTTCAGAAACAGAAGCAACGATGCTCTTAGCGGTGCCGATACCGGAAGCGTTGCAGTTCCAAACGTGAGCTCTGATAGCGCTAAGAGTCTGAGCGCTGCCGAGGTCGATAACGAGAGTGCCTACGCCGCCGGGCATGTTGGTGGGAGCTGCAGAACCTGCATTGTACCAGTAACCGAACCAAGAACCGTCATAAACGGGCTCGGTGCCGACAACGCCGTCGGTAAGCTTAGCGGTGTAGATGCTGTCAACAGAGGTAGCGGGATCAGCGCCGGTGTAGGACTTGTTAAGTGCTACGTTGGTGCCGGTAACGTCGCCAACCGGTTCGCCCGTCGAAACTTCGCCGGAAGTGTCTTCGGAGGATTCATCCTCAGAGGAAACGTCCTCGGAGGAAGCATCTTCAGAGGAAGCATCTGCAGAGGAATCAGCAGAAGAAGCCGCGGAAGAAGCATCGGAAGAGGTTGCTGCAGAAGAAGCTGCAGAGGAATCAGCAGAGCTGGTGTCGGTGTCATCACCGCAAGCTACGAATGCGCAGCAGGTGAAGACAAGAATGAGTGCGAGAACGAGAGATAATTTCTTCATCGTTAAAGTCTCCTTTTTTAATTTTAGCTTTAATTGCTGTCGCTATTATACACTAACAAAGCCCCGATGTCAAGAAAAAATTGCTAATATCTGCCAGCAATGCGTATGAAGACGGTTTTCGGGGCGGTTTGTTACATATAATATTATTATTGTTTCCAAACAAAACGTTTTTTTTGTAAAAGGTGATGAAAAATCAAAAAAAGCTATTGAAATTTTTATAAAAAGGATGTATAATCGTTAATTGGTGATATTTATGATAAAGGAAACCTATAAGATAGCTCTCGACGGGCCTTCGGGCTCGGGCAAGAGCACCTTGGCAAAAAATCTTGCCGGGAAATATGGCTTCGTATATATCGATACCGGCGCGCTATACAGGACTATCGGCCTGTTTGTCTGCGAAAAGGGTATCGCCTCCGACGATGCTTCGGCTGTTGTTTCGGTTCTTCCCGAGATCAAAATAGAAATGAAGCTCGAAAACGGCGGCGGTGTCGTTTATCTCGGAGGCAGGCGCATCGGCGATGAAATACGCACCCCCGTTATTTCAAAATATGCATCCGATGTCTCGAAAATTCCCGAGGTACGCGCATTTTTGCTTGAAACTCAGCGCAGCATCGCCCGTGAGAACAACGTTATCATGGACGGCAGAGATATCGGCACCGTTATTCTGCCCGATGCACAGGTGAAGATGTTTGTCACCGCATCGATAGAGGCACGTGCAAAGCGCCGCTATGCCGAGCTTTGCGAAAAGGGTGTCGAGACCACCTATGACGAGGTACTTGCCGATATGAAATGGCGTGATGCCAACGACAGCAACCGCGATATCGCGCCTGCCGTTCCCGCGCCCGATGCAATTATGTTCGACAATTCGGGGCTTACCGTTGAGGAAACGGTCGAGAGCGCTATGCGGATAATCGATAAGGTCATCGCGCAATGAAGGGATACAGATTCGTACGTGCGGTAGTTCTTGTTTTTGCAAAGCTCTTTTTCCGTGTAGAGTTTCACGGCAGAGAAAATGAGCCGGCAGAGGGCGGTTATATCGCGTTTTCTAACCACACCTCGTTTTACGATCCTATCTTTACCGCCTCGGCAGTAAAGCAATCGCTGTATTTTATGGCGAAGAGCGATCTGGCAAAGCATGCATTCATGCGCTGGCTGTTTAAGCTGTGCAACGTCGTTACCGTCAACCGCGGCGAGAGCGATATTGCCGCATTGAGAAAGACCTGCGATATAGTAAAATCGGGCAACAACGTCGGCATTTATCCTCAGGGAACGAGAATTCAGCAGGAATTCCCCAAAAGCGAGGAGGCGCTTGCCGGCTTGGGACTTATGGCTGCGCGCACAAGGGCGACCTTGCTTCCCGTTACCATCTGCTACGGCAAAAAGAACCTAAAGCCAAATATGTTCCGCAAGGTACATGTATATATAGGCAAGCCGATTCCCTATGAGGAATATTCTGCGATAAACGATCACCCCAATTCGCACGAGATAGCTGCGTATGCTTTCTCAAAGCTATGTGCCGATTTTTGTGAGTACAACCATGGCTGATATTAAAATTTCGGAATACAGCGGCTTTTGCTTCGGGGTAAAGCGCGCGGTCGATATGATAAACGACCAGCTTCAAAGCTCCGACAAAACCGTCTACTGTCTCGGCGAGCTTATACATAACCGTCTGTTCAACGATACGCTTAAAAAGCGCGGCGTTGTGTTTATCGGCGCGGACGAGCTTTCGGGCGTGCCCGATACAGCGGTGGTCTTCCTGCGTGCTCACGGCACAAAAAAGGAAATTATCGCGGGGTTAGAGGAAAAGGGACAAGCGTTTATAGATGCGACCTGTCCTTATGTCACCAAAATTCATAAGATCGTTGCTTCTCAGCCGGAGGGAACAAAGGTCATCGTCATCGGCGATGCGCTTCATCCCGAGGTAGAGGGGATTATGAGCTTCGCAAAGGGCGAAAGCGCCGTTTATGCCGACAGTACGGATATAGACGCTTCGCATCCGTCGGGGTTTAAAAGCGATATAGATTGTATTCTTTGTGTCCAGACGACCTATTCGGGTGCCGAATGGATAAGATGCAAGGAGAGGATAAAGGAGCTTTATCCCAACGTGCGTATCTACGAGACGATATGCAGTGTCACCGAAAACCGTCAAAAGAAAACGCGCGAGCTTGCCTGCGAGAGCGATATGACGGTGATCGTCGGGGGCAAAAACAGTTCCAACACGGCAAAGCTGTTTGCCATAGCAAGTGAGGTATGCAAAAATTCGGTCATGATCGAATCGGCATCCGAGCTTGATAATTATGCGGACGGGATCAGGTCCGCCGACAAAATTGCAATAGCCGCCGGAGCATCGACTCCGAGCGGGATAATACAGGAGGTTTACAACAAGATGTCAGACATCGCAAGAGAGGAACTCAGCTTTGCAGAGATGCTCGAACAGTCATTCAAAACTTTAAATACAGGTGAAAGGGTTACCGGAATCGTTTCGGCAGTCAATCCTACCGAGGTCAAGGTTGACCTTGGTACGAAGCACACGGGTATTCTCCCGTATGACGAAATTACCGCCGAAAGCGGCGTTAATCTCAACGATCTTTTCAAGGTCGGTGATGAGGTTGAGGTCATCTGCGGCAAGTTCAGTGATTCCGACGGTACTGTGCTTCTTTCTAAAAAGAAGATCGATATGCACAAGTATTGGGAGGCAATCAAGGCGGCTAACGAATCGGGCGAGCTCGTTGAGGGTATCGTTAAGGAGATCATCAAGAACGAGAAGGGCTATGCGGGCGTGATCGCGCTCTACGGTCCCAACAAGGTATTCATCCCCGCATCGCAGACCGGTGTTCCCAAGGGTGAGGAGCTTGAGTCGCTCAAAGGTCAGAAGGTCAGCTTCAAGATCATCGACGTTAACGATCAGAAAAAGAGAGCAGTCGGCTCTATCAAGGCATCCAACAGAATTTCCCGCAAGGCAGCAGAGGAGGAATTCTTTGCTACCGCACAGGAGGGCGATAAGTTCGAGGGTAAGGTCCGCGCTCTTATGAGCTACGGCGCATTCATCAACCTCGGTGCTGTTGACGGTATGCTTCATATTTCCGAGCTTTCTTGGGGCCGTCTCAAGAAGCCGTCCGAGGTTCTTAACGAGGGCGACACCATCAGCGTATTTATCAAGTCGATCGACAAGGAAAAGAAGAGAATCTCTCTCGGCTATAAGACCGAGGAAAACGATCCCTGGAACATCTTCCAGAAGAACTACAACGTAGGTGACGTTGTAGATGCTACCATCGTTTCGCTTATGCCCTTCGGCGCATTCGCAGAGATATTCCCCGATTTCGACGGACTTATCCACATCAGCCAGATCTCCGATAAGCCCATTCCCAACCCTGCAAGCGTTCTCAAGATCGGCGACAAGGTGACTGTTAAGATCACCGCAGCCGATATCGAGAGAAGACGTCTCTCGCTTTCCATCCGCGCACTTTTGGAGGATGAGAGCAAGGCGGCAGATGCAGAAGCGGCAGAGATTATCGAGGCAGCAGAGGCAGCAGAGGCAGCAGAAGCAGCAGAAACAGCAGAATAATTAAAACCGCCTGTAATGGCGCAGACCGCATAAATGCTATAAAAAAACAGCACCGCTCGCAGTAGATTTCTACAGCTTCGGGTGCTGTTTTTTCATTCTGCATCCGTTTTATCGCTAACGCTCTCGAATAAAATGATAAGCATTTTATTCGTTCTTTTGTGATGTCCGTGCGCTCGCGCCTCACTCACCGTTCGCGGACATCATATGTATATTTTCCGAGGCGCATGTCCTCGGAAAATATGGATTTTTATTGTATTGGTTTTAAATTTGTGTCGAATAAATATAATAACAAAACAATTAAAACCGAAGTCCCTACAATAAATAATAAATTTTCACGTAATACAAAAAACGATATGCCGTGTGGATTACATGGACATGTACGCATTACAAACATGCTGTGTTTTTAAAAACCGCCGTATAAAATGGGTTTACTTTTAATTATTAATTTGATATAATATATTGAATAACTGTATTAAGGTGATAACTATGGCAAACGGTTTTGTTTACAAGGACGGCAAAACGCCGTATTATCAGAGCGAGTTGTTTAACAAATATCAGATAAAGCATGCCTTTTTTACCAAAAAGGGCGGTGTGAGCAGTGGCGTTTTCGAATCGCTTAATTTTGCCGAGGGCGTAGGTGAAATCAAGGACAGCGAAAATAACGTGATGCAGAATTACGAGATAGCCGCAAATATCTTCGGCTTGCACAAGGATGATATCTGCCGCACCTATCAAACGCATACGTCAAGGGTGGTTCTTGCTGCCGAGGATATGCGCGGGGTGGGAACCGTCAAGCCGAAATTCGATTTCGGGGTTGACGGGCTGGTCACGGTCGAAAGCGATCTGCTTCTTTCGGTGCGTACCGCCGATTGCGTGCCTGTTTTGCTTTGCGATACCGAAAAAAAGGTCTGTGCCGCGGTCCACGCGGGCTGGCGCGGAACGGTTGGCGGAATAACGAAAAATGCTGTCGAAATGATGCTGTCAAACGGCGCCAGGGTTGAGAATATCGTTGCCGCGATAGGTCCCTGTATCGGCAAATGCTGTTACGAGGTAGGGCGCGAGGTATATAACGAGTTTTGCGATAAAAACAGCAGCTATTCCGGGTTTTTTACTCCGTCGGGAGATAAATTTATGCTCGATCTTGATCTCGCAAACAAAACGATACTTATGGAATCGGGGATTTGCGAGAGCAATATTTCGGTTGCCGGGATATGCACAAAATGCAACGGCGACAAGTTCTTTTCTCATCGCTTAAGCGGCGTTGACCGCGGAACCATGAGCGCGTTTATTCATATATAAAGAGGTTTTTAAAAATGGCAAAGGTGTTTCATTGTGCGGACATCCATCTGGATTCTCCGTTTTCGCTTTTCTCTCCGCGTGAGGCGGAAAAAAGACGTACCGAGCTTCGTGCCGCGTTTACCTCGGCACTTATGTACGCAAGAGAAAAGGGCGCGGATATATTTATTATCAGCGGCGACCTTTTTGATAGCGAGTACGTAACCCGCGACACGCGCGAGCTTTTGGTGCGCGAATTTTCAAAATGCGGAAGTATGCGTATTTTTATAACCCCCGGCAACCACGACCATCTTTCGCCCAATTCCCCCTACGAAACTACCGAATTTCCCGAAAACGTGCATATTTTCAAAAGCGAGCGCGAGGTCGTTTCGATCGACGAGCTCGGTGTGGATATTTACGGCTTCGGCTATGACAGCAAGCAGTATCTCTCGTCGCCGGTTACCGGCTGGACAATACGCGATAAATCGCGCATAAACATTCTTGTCTGCCATGGCGATATGTTTGGCGGAAGCGAAACGACAGGACCTATAAGCAGACGTGATATTGCCGATTCCGGCTTTGATTATATCGCGCTCGGGCATATCCATAAGCCGACAGGGCTGTTAAACGAGAACGGCGTATATTATGCATATCCCGGCTGTATCGAGGGCAGGGGCTTTGACGAGCTCGGATACCGCGGAGCGCTTTTCGGAACTGTCGAAAAGGGCAACGTCGATATGCAGGTAAAGCGTTTCTCGAAATCGCGCTACGAGATAGCAAGAGTTGATATTTCGGGTGTGACCGAAAAAATGGAGGCGCTTGATATCATCCGTCAGTCGATCCGACAGTATACCGAGGATACTGCGCTCAGATTGGTGCTTGAGGGCGAGCTCAAAAGCGCGTTTGTTATCCGCCCGAACGAGATCGGCAAGGGATGCGAATTTCCTTATTTTATCGAGATAATTGACGAAACGTATATACAGCCCGAGCTTGGCGAGCTCGAGCAGAGCAACACGCTAAAGGGTGTTTTTGTGCGTAAGATAACCGCGCAGATGGCAGAGCTTGATAACGAGAGCGAGGAATACCGCGTGCTTGCGCTTGCGCTTAAATACGGCTTGTCCGCGCTCGACGACCGCAGTGTCGTTGACTATACGGGAGGTGAAAAGGCATGAACGTAGCTATCGAAAAAATAGAGATAAATGCCTTCGGTAAGCTGAAAAACGTTGTGGTTACCGCCGAAAAGGGCATAAACATACTTTCCGCCCCCAACGAAAGCGGGAAATCCACGCTTGCATCGTTTATAAAATTTGTGTTTTACGGCTTTGCGGGCAGCAGGATGCAAACGCTCGCCGATAACGAGAAAAAGCTGTATACTCCTTGGGACGGCGAGGTCTCGGAGGGAAGTATTTATATAACCGCAGACGGCAATCGCTATACCGTTCACCGCAGATGCGTTGCATCGGGCAAGGAAACGGCGGAGGTGACCAATCGGGGCACGGGACGTCCCGAGTATATCGGAGAGGTGCCGGGCGAGGCGTTTTTCGGGGTAAGTGAGGAGGTATTTACCCGCACTCTGTTCTTCCGTCAACTCACCACACCGCAGAGCAAGGACGAGATCCTTGCCGACCGCCTTAAAAATATCGCTATCAGCGCCGATGAGCAGACCTCTACAAAAAAGGCGATCTCGCGGCTCAACGAATCCAAAAACGAGCTGAAGGGCCGTATGGGAAGCGGTCTTATACCAAAGGCGGAAAAGGAGCGCGACGAGCTTGATGAGCTTATCGTTTCGGGTACGGACACACGGCGCGAGATCGCGCGGTTAAGTGCCGAAATGGACAAGCGTACCGCTACGCTTAACGAGGCGGAGAAAAAATTGGAGCTGCTTAAAGCCGAGCGCAGAAATATTGAAAAATACGAAGCCGCGATCCGCCTGCGTAATATCAACCGAGTGCGTGTCGAGGAGGAAAACGCGCGTGCCGAATATATGTCGGCATCGGCGGGACTTAAAAAGCGCGATGACGAAGCTTTTATGGGCCTTTTTGCAAAGAATACCGAGTACGTTGCCGAGTGCCGCGAGTGCGATTCGGTTGCGCTTGCACTGCATCAGGCAGAGGCCGAGCGGGACGAGCTTTTATCCGAGGTGAAGATAGATACCGAGGATGCAAAAACCGCCAAAAAGCTTCTTGGATCGACAAAAAAGACCTCCAATATATTGTTTGTGTGCGCCGCCGTGCTTGTTGTTGTCGGTATTATTGCCGCGCTTGCGAGCAAAAGCAGTATGGGCTTGGGAATTGTGCTTGCCGCTGTCGGTATTATCGTTGCCGCAGTCGGTGCGGTGATAATGTCAAAGCCGTCGTCCTTTGCGCGTGATATCGGTCTTAACGGTATAGGCGAATTAAAGGATGCCGTAAACAGCTTTCCGATGATCGAAAAGCAGCTGCGCGATATCGAGTCGCGCATCGGCACGCTGACCGATTCCTTTAACGAAAGCAAGGCGATGTGCGTTAAATTAAAGCGCGAGCTCGATGAGGGTATCGGAAATTATATCGACGTTACCGGCGAGAATTATGCCGAGCAGTTAAACCATATTCTCTCGGTATCCGCCGAAAGCGGCGAAAAGCTTGCTATATGGCGGGTTAAAAAGGAGGAGCTTGACAATCTGACCGAGGGTGTGGATATCGCCTCTCTCGAGCAGGAATCCGACGGTGCTCAAACGCCCGAACGCGAAAAGAGCAAGGTTGACCGTGAAATAAGCTTTTATACCTCTCAGTTTACTCAGCTTACAGACCTTAACCGCCGCGACGAGCTTGCGATAACCGGACACGAGGCAAGATGCGGAGACATGGCGGCTATGGTGGGCAAGCGTGATTCGCTTAATGCCCGTCTGGACGAGCTTAACACCAAATTCAAGGCGTACGAGACCGCTGTTAAATATATCGAGGAATCGGCAGACTATATGAAAAGCATGGTCGCACCGCGTATAGGTGAGCGTGCGGACGAGTATTTTTCTGCCGCAACCGGCGGCAAGTATTCCTCGCTCGAGGTCGATACACGCATGTCGATGAGCTTTGGCGAGGATATCCGCAGAAATTGCGATTATCTCTCGGCAGGCACGCGCGACAGCGCATATCTCTCGCTGAGATTGGCGCTTGCCGATATGCTGTTCGGCGGATGCGGAGTTCCGATATTGCTCGACGATGCATTCGGCAGGATCGACGACACGCGCCTCCGTATGATGTCGGGTGCGCTTAACGAGGCGGCAAAGAATCATCAGATATTTATTCTCACCCACGGCTCACGCGAGAAGGATGCGTTTGACGAGCTCGGTGTGGGATATAACGAAATAGCGATAAAGCAGGTACAGGAGTAATTAAATGTCCGCACGGTTGACCGAATCGACACCGATAAGGTACATAAAAGGAATAGGCGAGGCAAGAGAAAGCGCATTTAACCGCTTGGGTATAGAAACAGCGGGCGAGCTTCTTGCCTTCTATCCGCGCGCTTATGAGGAGCGCGGCAGGGTGATCCCCGTTGCGAGCGCAAGCGATAACGAGCTTTGCTCGGTCGAGATAACCGTGCGCGAAACATCAAAGGTAAAGCAGCTCAGAGGGAAATTAAGCGTTTTCCGCTCGACAGTTTATGATGATAGCTGTGTTATGGAGCTGGTATTTTTCAATATGCCGTACCTTGCAAAATCGCTCACTCCCGGCAGGCGCTTTCGCGCTTACGGAAGAATGAAGATAGGGCTTTACGGCAGAGAAATGGTATCGCCCAAATTAGAGGCGGTTACCGAGGGCAAGCAGCTGCCCTATTACGTTCCGATATACAAGATCTCGCCTCCGCTGACACAAAAGGCGGTGTTTTCCGCGGTCAACGAGGTGTTGCCGCTGTGCGATAGGCAAAAGGAGATAATCCCCGAGCCGCTTCGCAGTGAATACAAGCTTATTCCGCGCTCCGATGCGCTAAGGTATATACACCGCCCGCGCACAAAAGAGGAATTAAAGGCGGCAAAGCGCACGCTTGCGCTTACCGAGCTTGCTGTTTTTCGGCTTGCGCTTTCGGGTATGCGCGCAAACCTGCACAAAAACACCGCGTTCTCCTTAAGTCAAAAGGATACCGCAATAAAGCATTATTTCGAGAACCTGCCGTTTGAGCTTACAAATGCGCAGAAAAGGGCGGTAAAGGAGATATTTGCCGATCTGAAAAAAGAAACGCCTATGGCGCGTCTGCTTCAGGGCGACGTGGGCAGCGGTAAAACGGCAGTTGCCGCGGCGGCGATATATCTGTGTGTAAAAAACGGGTTTCAGGCGTGTATGATGGCGCCGACCGAGATTCTGGCGGCACAGCACAAGAGGACGCTCGATAAATTTTTGTCGCCCTTCGGTATAAAAACCGAGCTTTTGATATCGTCGCTCCCCGCCGCCGAAAAGCGCAGGGTGCGCGCAGGACTTAAGGATGGCAGTATAGACGTTGCGGTGGGTACACACGCGCTTATTACCGACAATACCGAGTATTATAATTGCGCGCTCGCTATTGCCGATGAGCAGCACCGATTCGGCGTTAAGCAAAGAAAGGCGTTGCTCGATAAAAGCGAGAGGGATGACAGACGTGCGCATATGCTCGTTATGTCGGCAACGCCGATACCTCGCTCGCTTTCGCTGATAATCTTCGGCGATCTCGACGTTTCGCTTCTTGACGAGCTCCCCGAGGGAAGACAAAGGGTAGAGACAAGGGTGGCTTGTGCTCAGGATGCCGAAAGGGTATATTCGTTTGTAAAAAAGGAGATCGAATCGGGCGGACGTGCGTACGTTGTTTGCCCGTTGATCGAATCTGACGATACGGAAAACGGCAAAAAAGCGGCGGAAAGCTACTTTGCCGAGCTTTCGGGCGGTGTGTTAAAGGGCATCCCGATGGGTTTGCTCCACGGCAGAATGAAGGCAAACGAAAAGGCAAGCGTTATGGCGGATTTTGCTTCGGGCATCACAAAGGTGCTTGTTGCGACAACGGTTATCGAGGTCGGTGTTGACGTGCCCGAGGCGACGGTGATGGTTATCGAAAACGCCGAGTGCTTCGGTCTTTCACAGCTTCATCAGCTGCGCGGACGTGTCGGCAGAGGAAAGAGAAAATCCTACTGTATTCTTGTTAACGGAAGCAACGGTCCCGAAAGCGCGGACCGACTGTATATTATGCGCGATACGGCAGACGGCTTTGCGGTTGCCGAGCAGGATCTGCTAAAGCGCGGTCCCGGCGATTTCTTCGGTGAAAGACAAAGCGGAGAGTTTTCGTTTGCCTGTGCTGCGATAAGCGACGTTACGCTTTTGTCAACCGCCGATTCGCTGGTAAAACGCATTTTGGATAACCGAAGCGATCCTCAATACGCCGATATTTTTGATGCGGCGGACAGATTTCTCGAAAGGACGGGCGACGGCAAGACCGTCAACTGACATAATGAAGATAGGAGAACTTACGCTCGAGCACGGTCTGTTTCTTGCGCCGATGGCGGGAATAACCGACCACGCATTTCGCGCGCTGTGTGTAAAAAACGGCGCGGAATGTGTTACGAGCGAGCTTATAAGCGCAAAGGGCGCGACCTACGGCGATAAAAAAACGGCACTGCTTGCAAAGCTGTACGGTGACGAGCCGATATCGGCCATACAGATATTCGGAAACGATCCCGATATAATGGCAAGGGCGGCAGAGCTGATGATGCAGTACTCGCCCAAGTATATCGATATAAATATGGGCTGTCCGGTTCCCAAGCTTGTCAAAAACGGCGAGGGAAGCGCATTGATGCGCAACCCCGAGCTTTGCGAGAAAATTGTCGATACGGTAAGGCGTGCCATCGACGTGCCGGTAACGGCAAAATTCCGCAAGTGCTGTGATGATGACAGCGATATAACCGCACTCGAAATTGCGCTTGCCTGCGAAAGCGGCGGCGCGAGCGCGGTATTTGTGCACGGCAGGACCCGAAATCAGATGTATTCGGGCGTTGCGGACAGGGAAATAATAAAAAAAGTAAAGCAGACGGTAAGGATTCCGGTTGTAGGCAACGGCGATGTGAATTCGTTTGAAAGCTATATTGCCATGAAAAACGATACCGGCTGTGACGGAGTTATGATAGGCAGAGGCGCCTACGGCTCGCCGTGGGTGTTTAAGGAAATTATCGCAAAGCTTAACGGACAGACCTATGTTGAGCCGTCAAATCAAGAAAAAAAGGAAATGCTTATAAGCCAGCTTGATACCGTTATCAACGAAAAGGGTGTAAACGGTATCCGCGAGTTCCGACACCATATTTTGCAGTATTGCAAGGGCTTTTCGGGCAGTGCGAGGATGCGCAGGGACATCTCGCTGATTTCGAGCAGAAAATCGGCGCTCGAGGCGATAAGCACCATATTCTCTTGACATTTGGTGCCGATTGTGCGATAATAGAACATAATGTAAATATACAGGAGGAAGCAGATGTATTTTTCCGACATCCATTCGCACATACTGTTCGGCACGGATGACGGTCCAAAATCGTGCGAGGTAATGTACAAGACCGTCGATCTCGCGTATAAAAACGGCATACGGCTTATCTGCGCCACTCCTCATTTTCACCCCGGATATTTCGGGGACAACCGCGATAAAACCATGCACGCCTTTGCGCTGCTTAACGAATATTGCGAAAAAAGGTATCCCGATATCGAGCTTTATCTCGGAAACGAGCTGTATTATATGCCCGAATCGGTGAGCTGGCTCAAAAACAATATCTGCAAGCCGCTGGGTGATACCCGAGCAGTGCTTGTTGAGTTTGACGTCGATGCAAAAGAGGATCATATTGCCGAGGGAGTCGACCGTATTCTCAATGCGGGCTTTGTTCCGATAATCGCTCATGCCGAGCGGTACGGTAAGCTCGGCATAGGTCGTCTTTGGGCATTAAAGCAAAACGGCGCTTTGGTTCAGGTGAATGCAGAGGCATTTGATATGCATCCGCTTATGTTCGGGATAAAAGCCCGTTTAAAGCGTATGCTGTCCGATGATCTTATAGATTTTGTTGCCAGCGATGCGCACGGTATCACAAGGCGAACACCGCAAATTGCATCCGCGTATGAATATCTGTTACATAAATACGGCAGTAATGTTGCCGATAAGCTATGTTATAAAAACGCTAAAAATTTGTTATCGAATAGGGGCTCGGAGGAAGGGTAATGAATAAAATAACCTTAAAGACCATCTCGCTTAAAGACCTGTGGAACGTTTTTCGCGGTTGCTTTCTGTTTGTTATCGCGGCGGGACTGCTTGTTACCTCGCTTTTATACGTTCGCGCTAAAATGAATTATTCTCCGATGTATGCATCTCAGGGAACGCTTTATCTTATCAACGGGAACAAGAGCGACGAGCAATCCAAAAACGAATGGACGGTTGACTACACTCTTGCAAACGTCGTCATAGAGGATACCATATATCTGCTCAAAAGCCGTACCGTGCTCAATGCGGTTGGCGATGAGGTAGGTATCAAAAACGGCTACGGCGCACTGCAGTCGGCAATAACCATCGTTAACCCCGAGGACACCCGCGTGCTTGAGATCACCGTTACCGCATCCAGCCCCGAGCTTGCCAAGAATATTGTCGATTCGCTGTCCAAGATCGGTCCCGAGGCGGCGGAAAGACAGCTCAGCTACGGTAATCTCCGCGTTTTCGAGGAGGGTACTCTTAATAATTGGCCGGTAAACGTCGTTAGCTTTATGAGCTATATCAAATACGGCATTGTCGCAGCCGCTGCGGTGTATATCATATTCCTTTGTATGTTCCTTTTCGATAATTATATTCACACCGAGGAGGATATAGAGCGATATCTGGGGCTTTCGGTAATAGGCGAGATACCCGATGCCGATGCACCCAAGAAAAAGAGTAAATACTCTAAAAGCAAATACAAAAAACGCAGTTCCGGCGGCTATTACGGCACGCACGGCTATTACGGCGGCAACGCGGGCAACAATGGCGATGAAGTAAAGGAGGAGGGTAAATAATGGAGCCCATTCAACTTAAATTACCCGGCGACAAGGATTTCTTTACCGAAGAGGCGTATAAGGTTCTGCGCACCAATCTGCAGTTCTGCGGTCAGGATATAAAGGTTATAGGCATAACCAGCTGTAACGAGAACGACGGCAAAACAACCGTTGCGTTGCATGTTGCAAAAAGCTTTTCCGATCTTGATAAGCGGGTTTTGCTTATCGATGCCGATATGCGTAAATCGGTTCTCGCGGGCAGAAATACCACCGCGCAGTCGCCCGGCGGACTCAGCGAGGTGCTTACAGGCATGTGCCCGATAACCGAGTGTCTTTATCCGGTCATGAACAGCAAGATGCATATTCTGTTTTCGGGACAGTATCCCCCCAACCCCGTTGAGCTTCTCAGCGGCAAGTATTTTTCGTCGCTTATTAACGAGTGCCGCAAGGTGTATGACTATATAATCATCGATACTCCCCCGTTGGGACAGGTTATCGATGCCGCTGTCGTTGCCGAAAAATGCGACGGTATGGCTATGGTGCTTGGTAACTCCAAGGTGCATTACCGTATGGCGCAGGAGGTTGTCGAGCAGATCAAAAAGAGCGGATGTAAGATGCTCGGCGTTATACGCAATAACCGCAAGCAGAGCAACAAAAAGTATTATTACCGCAAGTATTACCGCAACAGTATGCCGTATAAGACCAAGTATTGATAATTCAGACCGAGGATAAGCTCGTTCTTTACGTCCTTGAAAGAGACGATCAAGACAAAAAATCAAGCTTCATTTTAATTTTGAAGCTTGATTTTTTTTTAGGAGTTGAATTTTGTTGTATTTTCAAGGGCTTTGATAAAAAGCTCGGCTACAGTACGATCGTACGTCAACGCTCGCATTTTGCCAAAAACAACCTCGCTTCTCTCGGTCCGATTCGGTTTGAGAAAGCTTTTTTAATTTAAGGAGTTTGTTGACATTTGTATATTAATGCTTTATAATGTTAAATTAGATAGATATATGTATAATTAAGGAAGCGAAAAATGATAAAGGACCGAAACGGGCATATCCTCCCGGACGATTCTCAAAACAAAACGCTGTCGTTTTTGTATAATAACGCATTGGGCAGGATAATATGCCGAGTGCTCGTGAAAAAATGGGTTTCCGAGCTTGGACGCGCTTATATGGAATCGCGCTTTTCCAAGTGCAGAATAAAACGGCTGATAAAGCAGCATTCCATTGATATGACCGATTACGAGCAACGCGATTTTTTATCGTTTAACGACTTTTTTACAAGAAAGCTCGCGGACGGAAAAAGAAGCATAGATACCGATGCCTGCGCGGTGATCTCGCCTGCCGATTCAAAGCTTACGGTCTACGATATCACCTGTGACGGCAGGTATAGCATCAAGGACTGCGAATATAGTATTTATACGCTTCTGGGCGGTGATAAATTGCTGGCTGATGAATATATCGGCGGAAAATGCTTTGTTTACCGATTGACTGTGGATAACTACCACAGATATTGCTATACCGATTCGGGAATCGAGCTCGAGCACCGATTTATACCGGGCATCTACCATACGGTAAATCCCATCGCTACCGAAAAGCTTGACGTTTACGGCAAAAACTGCCGTGAGCTGACGGTGCTGGATACCGATAATTTCGGTCGCGTGGCGTATATCGAGGTCGGTGCGATGATGGTCGGACGGATAAATAATTCTCATCCGACAGAGCGGTTTAAACGCGGGGACGAAAAGGGATATTTTTCGTTCGGCGGCTCTACAATAGTAATGCTTTATAAAAAGGATGCCGTTACAGCAGACGGCGATATAACCGAAAACAGTAAAAACGCTGTCGAGACGGTCGTGAGATACGGCGAGCGTGTCGGAGTGAAAGGGGTATGACCTATGGAAAAGAAGAATATTGCATTCGGTAAAAGCGTTGAGATAACAAGCCTTGTACCGATAGAAAACAGCTACGCCGCCGTTGAAAAGGGAAGAAAGGATATTCTCACAAACGGTATTATCGGCGATCCCTCGAGCTGCTACAACGGCGAATGGGTGCATTTTTATCGCGGAATGGGCAGATCGCTTACCGTTGATCTTGGCGATTTTTATGCCGTAAGCGGATTTTCGATCGGATTTATCCACGATAATAAAATGGGTATTTATTCCCCCGAAAACGTAAGATGCTATCTTTCCGAGGACGGAAACGATTATTATCTTGCCGCAACTGCGGAATCGCCCTATCCTGCCTCCTTTGATATGCAGATAAGAGCGGTATACGAAAAGACGTTTGATAAGGTCTGCCGTGCGAGATACGTAAAGATCGATTTCGAGGTAGAGGTAAACGTATTCTGCGATGAGCTTTGCGTTTTCGGCAATACCTCCGACGGATATGAATTCAAGCCCTCGGGCGAGCTTCGCACCGAGGTAAATAAGGGCTGCTTTGCTCCGCGCGATACGCTGGACGTTTGCGATATCCCTCTGCTTTATTGGGGCTATTATCCCGAGGATGAGCGTGTTGCAAGGTTAAGAAAAGAGGATTATCTCCCCTTTATCGCATATATCGACCGCGACGGCAAGCCGATAGACACCATGTTCGATGCACTTATGTTTTTAAACGTGCAGGGCAGATGCCCCTCGGGCGGCTCGTTGGGCTATCACGGTCCGAGATCGGTGCTTTCCGATTGGGAATTTCTGCTTGACGAGATGTTTTTGGACGGATATAACCTAAAGGCGCTTGATTCTGCGGTTGCCGATCTTAAAAAGGCGCTGTCGCTCGATAACGATTATAAGCTGAAATTCTATCTCACCGCGCCGGTTCCCAAGGTGTCAAACGAGCCGTTCGGCGATATGAACGGCGACGGAATAGAGGAAAAGATACTCTCCACCGAGGATTGTATAAACGCATACGCATGGTACGTCGATCAGGTCACCCGCCGCTTCAATGCCGAGCATTTTGAAAACATCCTGCTCGACGGCTGGTTCTGGAATAACGAATCGGCATCCCGCGCAAGCCGCGATGACGAGGAGGTATTTGCCAAGGGCTGTATGGATAAGCTCCACGAGCGCGGATATAAATGTATTTTTATACCCTATTTTCAGGCGGGCGGATGCGAAAAGACCGACAGGATCGGATTCGATTGCACCACTATGCAGCCGGGACTCTCGTTTCAGGAGGTGCTTGCGCGTGATCCGCAGGGAATGTTCAAGGATTTCACCGCGCTTTGCAAAAAATACGGCTTCGGTGTCGAGCTTGAGATACACCACGGCGTAAAGAATCCCGACACGATGCAGAAATATATCGATCTGTTTGATAACTATCTTATCGCGTGTATGCGCAACGGTATGATGACCGACACGGTGCACACCTATTATCAGGTGGCGGGACCGGGTGTTTTCCATTTCTGCGCCTATGCAAAGCTCGATCAGCAGCGCGCGGTTTACGATAAGCTTTATAAGTTCATAAAAGGCACACTTTCGGAATCGGATTTTGAAAAAAATGCATCGGAAACGGAAGAGGAGATTATTTTGGATGCCGATCCCGCCCCCGAGGTTGATTTGGAAAATGTCGGATCTGCCTCCGACACGGTCAATGAGGCGATCGAGGAGCCCGTTGAGGTGCCTGTTGAGGAGCCCGTTGAGGCGCCTGTTGAGGAAACAGAGGTTGACGAAACGGCTGACGAAGATGACGTTTTTGATTTCGGCATCGATGAGCAAAAAATCGAGGAAAGACGTCAAAAGATCAAAAAACTGGCGCTTGTCGGCGCTGGCGTTGCTGCTGTTTTGGGAATAACCTATCTTGTTTTAAAGGGAAGAAAAGACAAATAAAATGGATAAAAGAAACCTCACTCTGCTATGCGATTTTTATGAGCTCACAATGGCAAACGGTTATTTTCTTTGCGGAAAAAAGGACACGGTTGCGTATTTCGACGTGTTTTTCCGCGATGTGCCCGACGGCGGCGGATTTGCTATTGCCGCAGGGCTCGGTGAGATAATCGAGTATATAAAAAATCTCGGCTTTTCGGATGAGGATATCGAATATTTAAGAAGCCAAAGGGTTTTCGACGAACGCTTTTTGGAATATCTTAAGGATTTCAAATTCACCGGCGATATATATGCCGTTCCCGAGGGAACCCCTATATTCCCGCGCGAGCCGGTGCTTACCGTAAGAGCGCCTATTATGCAGGCGCAGTTTATCGAGACCTATATTCTCACCGCGTTTAACCACCAATCGCTTATTGCCACCAAGGCAAACCGTATAGTGCGCGCATCCGATGGGCGCGCCGTAAGCGAGTTCGGCGCAAGACGTGCTCAGGGCGCATCCGCGGCGATAAACGGCGCAAGAGCCGCGTTTATCGGCGGTGTAAGCTCGACCTCCTGTGTGCTCAGCGCCAAGGATTACGATATCCCCGCATCGGGTACGATGGCGCACTCCTGGGTGCAGATGTTCGATGATGAGTATACCGCGTTTAAGACCTATTGCGAGCTTTATCCCGATAATTGCACTCTGCTTGTCGATACCTATAACGTGCTTCACAGCGGTGTCCCCAACGCGATAAGGGCATTTGGGGATTGCGGTATAACAAAATGCGCGGTCAGGATAGATTCGGGCGATATTGCTTATCTTACCAAAAAGGTACGGAAAATGCTTGACGATGCGGGATATCCGCATTGTAAGATAGTTGTTTCCAACTCGCTTGACGAGAAGATAATCGCGGACATTCTCCGTCAGGGCGCAATGGTCGATGCCTTCGGTGTCGGCGAACGGCTTATTACCGCAAAGAGCCACCCCGTGTTCGGCGGTGTGTATAAGCTTGCGGCGGTCGAGGACGGGGAGGGACATATCATCCCGAAAATAAAAATAAGCGAAAACCACGAAAAGATCACCAACCCCCATTTTAAAAAGCTTGTCCGCCTTTACCGAAGGAGCACCGGCAGAGCTATTGCCGATTATATTATGCTCTGCGATGAGGTGCTTGACGAAAGTAAGCCGCTTGAGCTGTTTGATCCCGTTTATACCTGGAAACGCCAGACGGTTACCGATTATACCGCGGTCGAGCTGTTAAAGCCGATATTCATAAACGGCGTGCAGGTTTACGATACCCCCTCGCTTACCGAGATCCGCGATTACTGCAAAGAGCAGGTAAGCAAGCTTTGGGACGAGGTCTGCCGTTTCGAGAATCCGCACAGGTATTACGTTGACCTTTCGCAAAAGCTGTGGGATCTTAAAAACGAGTTGCTTTCTAACGGAGGCAAACCGAAAAAATAAAAAATAATGGCAAAGGAGCAGATTATGAACCTTAGAAAAATCATATCGTTTGTACTCGTTGTTCTTTTCGTTTTATCCGTTGTTCCGTTTACTGCGTTTGCTGTCGGTACCGAGGGCTTGATGTTCGGTTATAACAGTGTTCTCGGCGGTGCGGTTATTGTAAATTACGAGGGCAGCGAGGAAAACGTCGTTATCCCCGATACCGATAATTCGGGAAATACGGTCATCGGTATCGCGTACGGCGCTTTTAATGATAATGTAACGGTAAAGAGCATCACTATGCCGAATACGATCACCTATCTCGAGGAGCGCGCCATTGTCGGCTGTTCCAGCCTCGAAAGCGTTGTGCTTTCCGAAAATCTCGAATCCATAGGGGCGTATAACTTCTGGGGCTCGGGCTCGCTTAAGAGCATTTTTCTCCCCGCAACGCTTGTCGAGCTCGGTGATTGTGCGTTTGCGGGCACGACCTCGCTCGAGACGATAGAGGTCGACGGCAAAAATGCCCGCTTTAAATCCGAAAACGGCTGTCTTATCGAGACCGATATGGAAAACCGAACCGTTACGGTAAGAGCGGTTGTAACTGCCGAGAGTATCGTTATACCCGATTCGGTTACCGATATCGGCGAGTATGCCTTTTACGGAAAGGATACCGTTGCTGCGGTCACCTTCCCCGTGTCGCCGATTACCATCGGCAGATATGCTTTTAAGGACTGTACCTCGCTCACGTCGGTCAGCGCGGCGGCAAGCGTTTGCTCCTATGCGTTCTGGAGCTGTAAGGCGCTTAAGGAGGTCACGCTTAAGGACGGTGCCGAATTTGTGGAATCCGAGGCATTTGTCGGCTGTTTTGCGCTCGAAACGGTAAATATCCCCGCAACCGTCAGCGATATAGAAACAAGCGCGTTTTTTAACTGCACGAAGATAAACGAGCTTTACGTTGCCGAAAACAGCGCCTATTATAAAGAGAGCGCGGGCAACCTTGTTGAGCTTGCAACAGGCAAGCTTATCGCGCGCAAGCCCAATTCAAGCGTAAATTCCGACGTAAAGATCATCGGCGTCTATTCCTTCTACGGTCATTCCGATACACATATATCGCTCCCCGACAGCGTTACGGCGATCGAGGATAATGCGTTTGTATCTATGAGCTCGCTTAAGGCGGTCAGCATGGTAAAGGTAGAAACAATAGGAAACCGCGCATTTTATATGTGCGAGGATCTCGAGACCGTGGTTCTGGGCAACGCGCTTGAAGTTATCGGAGACGAAGCATTTGCAAACTGCCCGTTTGTAAAATCCTATACTCTGCCCGATACCGTTACAACTATCGGCGACAAGGCGTTTTTCTATAACAGCATGGCGCTTGGCGATATATATATTCCGTCCTCGGTCGTCAATATGGGTGCCGACGTGTTCAAGGGCTGCTCGCGTATGACAGATATTTATTGCGGCGCAGAGGAAAAGCCGGAGACCTGGGAAGCCGAATGGCTCGGGGATTGTCCCGCTGAGGTTCATTGGGGAATTGAAAACCCCGCGACCGACGGCTTTGCGTTTGAGCTGAACCAAGAGGGCACCGAGTATACAATAATTTCCTACACCGGCGATGCAGAGGAGGTTACGATACCCCTTTGGTATAACGGAAAACCGGTTACCGCTATCGGCGACTGCGCGTTTATGTTCAACGATACAATGCGCACCGTTGATTTCGGCAGCGTGCTTACCTCTATCGGTGATACTGCATTTATGCAGTGCACCGCGCTTGCCGCTGTAAGCATCCCCGCAAACGTTACCCATTTGGGCAACAACCCGTTTGCATACTGCCCTGCGATTACGTCAATGGAGGTAGCACTCGAAAATCAGGTCTACCATTCGTATAAAAACAATATCATCCACACCGACGATAAGATTCTCGTTTCGGGTATCGGCGGAGTTATTGCAAGCGACGGCAGCGTTACCGAAATAGCCGATTACGCATATTCGGGAAGCTCGCTTTCCGGTATAAATATTCCCAACACCGTGACCTACGTTGGAAACTATGCCTTTGCCGATTGTAAATCGCTTACGTTGGTTTCCTACTCCAACCCCGATACCGAGATCGGTGTGCATCTTTACGAGGGATGCGAGCTGCTTCCGAGCGCATTCCTGCCCTCCAATATCACAAAGGTGCCGATGTACACCTTCTTTAACTGCTATTCGATAACCGTTTGCAACCTGCCGAGCAAGGTTGACGAGATAGGCGAGGGCGCGTTCTACGGCTGTACCTCGTTTACCGGCGGATTCCTTTATAACATCCCGCTTACCACTATCGGCGATTATGCCTTCAAGGGCTGTACCGCTATGACCAAGTTCGTAGTTGACGTAAATATCACCTCTATCGGCAAGGGCGCGTTTGCCTATACCTCGCTTAACAGGATCGATAATTACGAAAACGAGAACTTTTATATAGACGGCAACTGCCTTATCGATGCAAACACACAGACAATCGTTGCCGCAATGACAGAACTTACCGATATTTCCGATCCCTTCCGTGTCCGCGGCATCAACGCAAGCGTTTTCGAGGGCAAGGGAATGTTTGATTATACCATCACCGAGTACGTAAAGAGCATCGGTGAGTATGCATTCCAGAACTGTGTTAACCTTACGAGCATCGTTATACCCGAATCGGTTACCGAAATGGGTACTTGGGTGTTTAACGAGTGCGGCGGTATGACCGATATCTACGTTGCTACCTCCGAAAAGCCGTCCGGCTGGGACGATGAGTGGCTCGGTAACTGCAAGGCAACGGTTCATTGGGGCTATTCGGCAGCACTTGCCGAGGCGGTCACGCTTATCGACGAGCTGAAATCGCTGAACTCCGCGGATTACGGCGAAACCGAGTGGGCGGCGATTCAGGCAGCGCTTGCCGAGCTCGAGGAGGTCGATCTTGAGGAGCTGACCGACGACGAGCTCTCCGAGATCGTTCAAAAGCTCACCTATGTAAAGATCAACAACCCCAAAAACTGCGAATACGGCGATCTCGACGGCGATGCAAAGATCAGCTCGTCCGACTACCTGTTTACAAAACGCGCTTGCTTCGGCTCGTTTAAGCTCAATGCCGAGCAGACCGCACGCGCCGACGTTAACAACGACGGCAAGGTCGATTCCGCCGACTACGTTTCGATAAAGCGTATCGCGTTCGGTACGTTTAAGTTCAGTTAATATATTTTATAACGATTATAACAAAAAAGTACGCAATTGGGGCACCATCCGCAAGGAAGGTGCCCCGATTGGATTTTGTGTTTTCAACCGACACACGCAGTAAACAGAGTCAACAGCGCGATAAAGATCGAGGAACCGACCACTCCCTTGATAAATCCGTGTATAAATCCGTCGCGGTCGTTTACCGTTCTTTTTGCGATTGCTACAAGCTCTTTCATTTTTTATATCCTCCTTAAAATTTTGTTTTCCTTTATCTTACGCCTTTATTATAATCGGATAGATGTACAATAATCGGGACAGTTAAACGCTTTTTTGCAAAAAAGAAAGCACCGTTATTTCCATAACAATGCTTCCTTGGGGGGTAAGTGAATCAAAAAACGCTTTATGGGCATCAAGGAGATCGAAAAATGCCCGATATAAGCGTTAATTGCAGTAATTTTTTACCGTTATCACTTTTTAAAAAGGCGTTTTTCGTATCTTCGGAAGAGCCAAAAGGTGTTTAAAGAAATCACTTCTTGGAAAGTGTTACTTTCCGAAAAAATTACAGGTCATCGGCATCCTGAATCGGATAAGAATTATCCTTCGTCACACCCGTGTAGCTACCGAGAACATCAAAATTACTTTTCTGCTTGCCGCTGTCGGTCAAAAGATCGGTAACGATGTTTCCGTTGTAGTTCGCGCCCTGCGCGAGAGGATGAGGGAAGTAGTATCTGTCGATCTCGTTAATGCCTTTGGGAAACCTGTATATGCTTCGTTTTCCCATTTTTTAACGATGCTCCTGTCCGAACGAATCTCTTTCGTTCGATACTATTATTGCACAAAAACCTTTTTTAATACATCTGATCTTGTTGACAAATTAAGGAAAATAAATTAAAATATTCGGGAAAGGACGTGTGTTTTTTTGAAGATCATCGGAATAGATTACGGCGATGCGCGCGTAGGTATCGCGGCGAGTGACGGCACCGGATTTCTTGCCGGCGCGGTCTGCACCGTGAACGTAAACGGTATGCGCGATGCCTGCCAAAAGGTCACCGACAAGATAAAAGAGCTCGGCGGCACGAAAATCGTTCTCGGCTTGCCGAAAAATATGGACGGCTCGGAATCCTTCCGCGCCGATAAATCAAAGGCGTTTGCCGAGATGATAAGCGAATCGACAGGGCTCGAGGTCGTTTTTGTCGATGAGCGGTTGTCCACCGTCGAGGCGTATACTTATATGAATATAACCGATTTCAACGGCAAAAAGCGCCGCTCGGTCGTCGATGCACTCTCGGCGCAGATAATTTTGCAGTCGTATCTCGACAGTGAGAGGAAATAATTTTTATACGGAGATGCCTTTTAAAAAAGTGTCTCCGTTTTTTGTTGCCTGCTTTTTAAAAAAATAAAAGCACATTTGATAAAAATACGAAAAAATTGTTGCAAAATGTCGTATTTCGTGGTAGATTAAATAGGTATACGTATTTTTTGTAAATAAAGGACGAAAAACAGGGAAAGGGGGGGCGTTAATATGCGAGTCGGATTGGTGCTTGCGGGCGGATTTGCCAAAGGCGCATATCAGGTCGGTGCCTTGCGCGCACTCGAGAAGTTTGTGCCGAAAAGCGACGTTTTGTGTATCAGCGCTGCCTCTATCGGTGCGCTGAATGCCTATGCCTATGCCACCGACAATCTCGACGGCGCCGAGAAGCTCTGGCACGAGGCGGTCGAGCACGGCGGCAGGCGGTTTATTACCGGCTTGATGCGCAGTAATCTGCTTCAGGAGAATATTAACCGCCTTGTCAATGGTGCACAACCGCTGTCGCAACCTCTGTACTGTCCGTTTTTGGATTGGCGCAATCAGACCTTGGCTTATCAGAATCTTGCCGACGTAAAGCGCGGGGAATTGCGAAAATATCTGCGCGCCTCGGTTGCGCTTCCTCCGTATAACGCGCCCGTTACGGTTGCCGACGTTTCTTATTACGACGGCGGCTTGGTCGATAATATTCCGGTTGCTCCGCTCGTAAATACCGAGCTTGATTACGTTATCTGCTTTTATTTCGACGAGGCGAATTACGAGTTCGAGAACGCATATTTCGACAACCGTATAATCAAGGTCTCGTTCGCATCCGAGAGTATGCTGTCTCATTCGTTTGTGCTCACAAGAGAAAAGATAGACGATATGATGCGCATCGGATATGAGTTTACTATGGAAAAACTTGCGCCGTTTTTCGAAAAAGGAAAAGATGATCTCGAGCATATTTATAAAATCATCGAGGTATCGAACCGAAATCATACAAAACCCTCGCGCCGTCTCACCGTCGACGTCGTTATTTCAAACCTCAATCGCGTTACAAAAAGATTAACAAAACGTAGAGATTTTTAATAAGCTTTAAAAGGACACAGATGTGTCCTTTTCGTTTTTTTGAAAAAGCATTGACAAAAGAAAGTGCATTTGTTATAATAATCGGGCGCTTGTAGGAATAGAACAAGAAAATCCGAGCGTGGCTCAGTTTAGGGAAGAGTTCTTAGTTTGGGCATTCGTTAAAAAATCACAAGCAAACATCTGGGTGTGGCTCAGTTTGGTAGAGCGCTTGGTTCGGGACCAAGAGGCCGGAGGTTCAAATCCTCTCACTCAGACCATAAAAAACAGACAGTCAACGACTGTCTGTTTTTTAGAAAGATTGGTTGTTGCAGTAACAGTTATGTGTTTTTAGTGTTCAAAAATTCGACAAAATCAAATTGCTTTTCAAATGTGCGTATGCCATATCTATCTTTATCCAAAAAATTCGTCTGAGTACTATTAGGATTTGGAACGATGGTTTTAACAAACGGAATATGAGGATATTGATTTTTGGACAACACTACTTTGTTTTGACAGGGGATTTTTTTCAAACGCATAAAGTCGTCTTCGGTTATGCCATCTAAATCGTACATGATAATATATAGATTGTCGAGTTGTACACGACTTCTTCTTTTATACCAATCGTTTTGAGCTTCCTCTGCACTATTCGCGTGATTGAAATACAATCTAACGCTTCCGCCGCTGCACAAAATCTCAGCTACCGGGAAGGTATAATCCGTTTCGACAAAATGGATATCACTTGCTAGACATTCTTCCAAATGTTCAAGAAAAATCAAAAATTCATACTGATGCATCCACATATTAATTGTGGGAGATAAAAATTGTTTGTTTAAACGATGATAAATAATTCCACCGATACAAGTTGGGCAGAGAATGGAAAATTTATCATTCGTCAGTTTCTTTTGCCAACGCTTTTGACGAGTTTTATTAAGAATATTAGAAATTATTGCATCAATCTTGCATCTTATTTTTTTGATTATTACCATACTTCAATCCTATCTGTTTATATTATTGTTCCATCATTATTTTGTTGTGTGTTAGCAAAGCACAATAACATATTTAAGGAATAATTACATTATACATTCGACTGCATTAAATGTCAATTCGAAATGATGCGATTTTGTTCATGACCTTGATTTTTTTTGCGAAAAGGTGTACAATGCTCAAAACGACAAACAAACAACTACAGGAGAAACTATGAAAACGTTAAAAACTATTCCGGGTATTGCGTTGTCGGTTTGTGTGGCGGCGTTGGCGTGTTGGTTGGAGTCGCTTTTGCCGATACATCTTATCGGCTCTGCCGTAATTGCTATGTTTATCGGCATGACGCTTAATTATTTTCTCAAGACCACGTCGGTTTTCGCATCCGGTCTGAAATTTACCTCGAAAAAGATACTCAAATTTGCGATAATTATGCTTGGATTATCGCTTAATATCAACACGATACTAAACGTAGGCAAGCTGTCGCTTACGGTTATGATATTTACTCTGCTCACCTGCTTCGGCGGTGGATATTTTATCGGCAGAGCGCTGGGGCTTAATTGGAAGCTGTCAAATCTTATCTCCGCGGGCACAGGCATCTGCGGCGGCTCGGCTATTGCGGCCATCGCACCGACTATAGATGCCGACGATAACGACGTGGCGTACGCTATGTCGGCTACCTTTCTTTTTGATATGGCGATGATAGTGCTGTTTCCCATAATGGGCGCGGCGATGGGCATGACCGACGAGGCATTCGGCATTTGGGCAGGCACTGCGGTAAACGATACCTCGTCTGTTGTCGCAACCGGATATGCCTATTCCGAGGGTGCGGGTGATTTTGCCACAATGGTCAAGCTTACCAGAACCTTGTCTATCATTCCCACGGTCGTGATATTTGCTTTTGTTCAGCTCCGATTGAAGAAAAAGGAAGCTCTTGCACAGAGCGAAACCGGCGGCGAATTAAAGGCGAATTTCAGCATATCAAAGATATTCCCGTGGTTTATTCTCGGATTTTTGGCTATGTCTGTGGTTGCAAGCGTGTTTACCGTTCCCGCAGAGGTGGTCAGCGGCACCAAATCGGTCAGCAAATTCCTTATGGTCTGCGCGTTGGCGGCTATCGGCATCAATACCTCTTTTTCGGGACTGAAAAAATCGGGCATCCGTCCGATGATACACGGCTTTGTCATTTCGGCGTTGGTTGTCGTTGTGGCGCTTGCGGTAGAAATGGCTATGGGATTGGTGTAATAATTAATTCTGTTGACAAATCTTTTTTGCGGTGATACAATAATAATACAAAATATTCAAAACGAAAGGATGACATATCATGGGCAAATTTTTGGTAAAAGAAACTGCTACCGGCTTCAAGTTCGATCTCAAGGCAGGCAACGGCGAGGTTATCGCTGTTTCCGAGGTTTACAATTCCAAAGCCGCTTGTCTTAACGGTGTTGAAAGCGTTAAGAAGAACTGCGTAGGCGAGGTCGAGGATCAGACTGTTGAGAATTTTGAAAAGGTAAAGCACCCCAAGTTCGAGATCTACGAGGACAAGGCGGGCGAATTCCGTTTTCGTCTTAAGGCAGGCAACGGCGAGATTATCGCTGTTTCCGAGGGCTACAAGGCAAAGGCGGGCTGTGTAAACGGTATCGAAAGCGTTAAGAAGAATGCTCCCGAGGCGGAGATCGAATACGCCGAATAATCGTTTTTACCCGAAAACAATGACAAATTTGACCGAAACCGATGGTTTTCGGTCTTTTTTGTTGCGATTTTCGCTGTTTGAATTTGCCTCTTGCAATTGGTGCGAAATATGTTATAATTAAGTTAATCAGATGAATCTATCCTATAAGTGCAGAGAAAAACGATGCACGACTAAAACGAAATACCATTTCGGGAGGAAATGTTATGCCACGCAAAAAAGCTGTCCCCATATCACCCTCCAAGCTGGAATTAGATTACAAGCAATTCGGAAATGCGCTTCGCGCTACAATAAAGGCAAAGGGCTATACTCAGGCAGTCTTTGCCGAGGCGGTGGGTATTTCCTATTCCTCGATGATGGCGATCCTCAAGGGAGAGCGCCATATTTACATCCATACCTATGTCAGAATGCTTGACGTTTTGGGCATAGAGGACGGCTTGCTTATGGGCGTGTCCCAAAAAACCGAACCCAAGAAGAATTGAATCTGAGAGGAAATCAAAATGGACTTTTTGTTCAAAAGGGGCAGGGGCAGACATTGGGTGCTGATCCTGTTTGACCTGCTGAGTATTTTGTTGGTCAACTCCTGCTATTATATTTCGACCAACCTTTTCGATACCTCGCCTACATATGATCTCGACATATATATCAATAATGCCGTGCTGATTGTGCTCGCGGTGTTCGCCTTCCGCCTTGCATTCAGAGTGTATTCTCACGTTTGGCGCTACACCAGCACAAAGGCGTATCTCAGCTTGATACTTGCCGATATGTGCGGCTCTGTCGTTGCGCTTATTATTTCGCGCGCGTTTATGTCCTACCGCGGAATCTGGCATTTTCTCACTGTCGGCTCGCTGACAGCGCTTTTTGCCATAACCTCGCGCTATATCTACCGTCTTATCTACAAATCGCGCAATATCTCCGATCCGGGCGATGGTCCCTGTATAAACGTCGCTATTGTCGGTGCGGGACAGCTCGGCGTTCTTTTGGCGAGCGATCTTACAAACAATCGCCGTTCGGTATACCGCCCCGTATTCTTTATCGATAAGGAAAGAACAAAGGTCGGCTCGCGAGTTTACGGACTCCCCGTTTATTTTGAGGATGCGGGCGTGTTCGAGCAGATCAAGCGTGACGGAGTGAGCGAGGTTTTTATCGCGCTCGGCAACCTTTCGAGCGAGGATGCAACCCGTCTTTACGATTTTTACTCGATAAGCGGATGCAAGATAAAGATCTACGATACCCCCGTGCGTGAGGCGGACAGTCACGGCAACGCAAGACCGACCATACGTGAATTTCAGATAGAGGACCTTCTTTTTCGCGAGCCGGTGGATATTACCGACAAGGACGAGCTTAAGTTTTATTCCGAAAAAACCGTGCTCGTTACGGGCGGCGGCGGCTCTATCGGCAGCGAGCTTTGCCGTCAGATAGCAAAATGCAACCCCAAAAAGCTGATAATTTTTGATATATACGAGAACAACGCATACGACATTCAGCAGCAGCTTCTGCGCACATACGGTGATCGGCTTGACCTCGCGGTCGAGATCGGCTCGGTGCGTGACAGAGGACGTCTTGAGGGTATTTTTGCAAACTACCGTCCCGATATCGTCTTCCACGCGGCAGCGCATAAGCACGTTCCGCTTATGGAGCAGAGCGGTGCAGAGGCGATAAAAAACAACGTTTTCGGCACCTATAACACCGCCGATATGGCAGAGAAATACGGTGTTTCCAAGTTTATTCTCATCTCCACCGACAAGGCGGTAAATCCCACCAACATTATGGGCGCCTCCAAGCGTGTCTGCGAGATGATAGTTCAGTGCCGTCACGACAGCGATACATCGTTTGCGGCGGTGCGGTTCGGCAACGTTCTCGGCTCCAACGGCTCGGTAATCCCTCTGTTCAAGCAGCAGATCGCCATGGGCGGTCCGTTAACTATAACCGACAAGCGCATTATCCGCTATTTTATGACAATACCCGAGGCAAGCCAGCTTGTTATGCAGGCGGGCGCAATGGCAAAAAAAGGCGAGCTGTTTGTGCTTGATATGGGCAAGCCCGTACGTATATACGATCTCGCCCGCAATATGATACGCCTTTCGGGATTCGAGCCCGAGGTTGACATCAAGATCGAGGAGATCGGTCTCCGTCCCGGCGAAAAGCTGTATGAGGAGCTTTTGATGAAGACCGAAACGCTTGATAAGACCGATAATAATATGATATTCATCGAGCGCGATGCTCCCTATACGCGCGCTGAGGTCGAGGAACGTTTGGCTATACTGTCGGATGCTGTCGAAAGCTCGGCAAATACACTCGGCTCGTCGATCATCAAGGCGGCTGTCGCAAAGGTGGTTCCCACCTTCCGTACCCCCGAGGAGATCAACCGCAGGGCAGACACCGCCGACGAGATGAAACAGGCAAAATAGAGGCAAAATATGAATTTCGAATACGCAATACTTGATTTTATACGCGATACCCTTTCCTGCTCGTTTATGGACGGGCTGATGCAGTTTATCACCTTTTTCGGAAACGCGGGCTGGTTTTGGATCGCACTCGCTTTGGTGCTCACCGCGATACCGAAAACACGCAAGATCGGCTTTACAATGTGCCTTGCGCTGCTGATAAACCTTATCGTCTGCAATCTTGCATTAAAGCCGCTTATCGCGCGCGAGCGCCCGTACGTGCTCGTTAACATCGTTCCCATTATCGGCGAGCAGAGCGATTTTTCGTTCCCGTCGGGACATACCTCGGCATCCTTTGCCGCCGCTTTCGCGCTGTTTATGTATAACAAAAGGTGGTACGGCATATCCGCGCTCGTTTTTGCAACGCTTATCGCGTTCTCGCGCCTTTACCTCTACGTGCATTTTCCGACAGACATTCTCGGCGGTATAGCCGTAGGCGTTCTTGCCGCACTCGGTGCGTATTACGCGATCGGAGCTGTTTACAAAAAACTTTCTTTAAAAAAGAAAGTTTCAGAGCGCGGATAAATGGTCTATTTACGCCATTGAAAGAAAATAATATAAAAAACAACAGAGCTTCATTATTACTTTGATTACTTTGAAGCTCTGTTTCTTTTCATAAGGAATATTATTTTTTATTGTATTTTCAAGGGCTTTGACAAAAAACTTCGACTGCTGTACTTTTGTACAGCGACGCTCGCTTTTTGCCAAAAATATCCTCATTTCTCTCGCTCTGTTCAGTTTGCAGACTTTGTCTGCAAACTGAAACTTTCTTTAAAAAAGAAAGTTTCTTGACTTCAAAGCAATCAATCTCCCGAAAACTGTTGTTTTCGGGGATTTTTTTAATATGAGGATCATTTAAAAGGTTTTCCTCTCGCACGCTCTCATCTCGTTCCTTACCGACGAACTCTCAAGACTATGGTGACGCCGTTTTCGTCCTCCTGCTTGTCCCACTCGGCGCAATAGCCGGAGCGCAGCAGCAGGTCAACCGTTTTGTCGATAGTGTTAAACAGCGGCTTCATATCGCGCAGAGCGCCTTTTATACGGGGCGCTTTTTTCGGTTGCTTTTTCGGGCGCGTGGCAGGGGCGGCGGACAGGCGGCTCTCGACAAGGTCCTCTGTCTGCTTTGCCGACAGGTTCTCGCGCAGGATGGTGTTAAGTATCGGATAGCGTTCTTTTTCGGAGTTTATCCGCACGAGTGCGCGGCAGTGCCGCTCGGATAGGTTGTTCTCGGCGGCAAGCAGCCGCTCGCGCTCGGACAGTCGCAGTAATCTCAGCTTGTTGCTGAGTGTCGATTGCGAGATAGAAAGCGCGTGTGCAAGCTCGCTTTGTGTCATCTCGGTCATAAGCAGGATGGTCTGCATTGCTATCGCCTCTTCAAAAAACGATAGGTCGCATCGCTGTTGGTTTTCGATCAGCGCAAGCATCGCACTGCCGCTTCGGTCGGTCTCGAAAAGCGTGCAGGGAATATGCGTAAGCCCCGCCATTACCGCGGCGCGCCAACGCCGTTCCCCGGCGATTATCTCGTATTTTGCGGACGGCTTTGGCATGGGGTGGGGAAGCGGCTCGAGCCGTTTTACCGATATCGGCTGAATAAGTCCGTGCTTTTTTATGCTCAGAGATAGCGAATTCAGCTCCTCGATATCGAAATTCTTTCTCGGCTGAAGCGGATTCGGGCAGAGCTCGTTTACGTCGAGGAACAGTATTTTTTCTTTTTTTATAAGGTTCAAAACCCCCGAAAGATCCATAAATTCACCACAAAACAAAAAATCTGCCATTATAATAGCAGATTTTAAGTGTCAAAATTTGTTGTAATCGGTTAGCCGAAATACTTTTTTTGATAAAAATGCTTTACGCCATCGATCTCGGTTATCTCACCCAGCGCATAAAATCCGTTTTTGTCGTAAACTCGCATCAGATCGCCGATCTCGCCCTTGATCCCGCGGAGCTTGGAAAGCTTTATTTTTTGTCCCTGACGGAAAAGCCGATCAAAAAACTCGTCCATTCGCGCCTCGGGCAGATGCATAAACATCCGCTCGACAGGGATAAGGTGGGATAATATCTCCTCTGCCGACATATCGTTGAGGTCGTCAAAGGGTATCGCATCCTCACGTGTGAACACGTCAACCTCGCTTCTTGTAAGCGAGCTCATACACCCGCCGCAACCCAGCTTTTTGCCGATATCGGCGCAAAGCGTGCGTATGTAGGTGCCCTTGGAGCAACGCACGTCAAGGAAAAATTCATCGCCGTTTCGTTGGGGCTCGATCGAATATATATTTACCCTGCGTGCCTTGCGTTCGACGGTAATGCCCTCACGCGCGAGGTCGTACAGCTTCACACCGCCGACCTTTAGTGCCGAGTACATGGGCGGTGTTTGCATTATCTCGCCCTCGAACGAGCTTGCCGCCTCGCAAAATTGCTCAAAGCTCGGCAATTCGCCGTCAAAGCGGCTTAAAACCTCGCCCGTGGTGTCCTCGGTGGTGGTTGTAACGCCCAGCTTTATGCCGGCAAAATAGCGCTTGTCGTGATCGACAAGATACTCGCTTGCCTTGACCGCCGAGCCGATCATAATAGGCAAAACCCCCGATGCAAGCGGATCAAGCGTTCCGCAATGACCGATGCGGCGTATCTTTAACAGATATCTGAGCTTGGATATGCAGTTGTGCGAGGTGATGCCGCTTGGCTTGTCTATGATTATAATGCCGCTTGGCCGGTTCATACTTCAATCTCCGAAAAAATCTGTTTAACAAGCTCAACAGCGCGCTCGAAATCGCCGTCAAACGTAAATCCCGCCGCGTGATAGTGCCCGCCGCCGCCGTGATTTTTGGATATCTCCGCCACGTCGATATCGGCGTTTGAGCGCATCGATACCTTAACTCCGTCTGCCTTTTGGCGTATCACCGCCGAGGCAAGAACCCCGTCTATCTCACGCGGGATAGAGTTTATGCAATCAAAATCGCTCTCCTCCGCACCGCAAAGCTCGGCCTCGTCGGGCGTTATTGCGACAATTGCAAATCGGTCGTTGTTGATAAGCTCGAGGTTTTTGTATGCGGTCTTGATAAGCGCAACCTGACTTACTGTTTTGCACTCAAACAGCTTTCGGTTTATCTCGGCAAAATCAATGCCCGCCTTTATACATTCCGCTGCCATAATATGCGTGTCCGGCTTGGTCGCATCATAGCGGAATCCGCCGCTGTCGGAGCATATTGCGGTGTAAAGCGCCGTTGCGATATCGCGGTCGGGCGCAACCCCAAGCTCCTCCATTATCATATAAATGATCTCGCCGCAAGCAATACGGTCGTCAAGCACAAGAAGCTTGTCGCAATCGATCGTATTTACCTTGTGGTGATCGACAGAAAGCGAAAATTTGGTGTTTTTCGCTCTGCCGAGCATCCTCGGTCCCGCAACGTCAACGCTTAAAAGCGTGTAACCGTCTGTATTTTCGGGCTCGGATTCGATAAAAGCCGACATATCCAAAAAGGACAGCTTTTTGGGCAATCCGTCAACCGAAAAGACGTCCGCTCTCTTGCCGAGCTTTCTTAAAATAAGACACAGCGCGACAGAGGAGCCGATGGTGTCTCCATCGGGATTGGCGTGGGTATATATGAGGTAGCCGTCGCACCCCAAAAGGAATGCGGCGGCTTGTTTAATGGATATAAGCTCCATGATCTAACCCTCGATGTTCTTGAGAATTTGAGAGATGTTCATAGCACGCTCGGTGTTGTTGTCGCGTACAAAGGTGAGCTTTGGGGTAATACGGAGATTAAGCCGCTTTGCAAGCTCGCTTCTTATAAATCCGCTTGCCGAAACAAGCCCCTTCTGCACGCCCTCGTCGTTGCCGAGCACGCTGTAAAACACCCTTGCGGTGCTGAGGTCGGGGGATACGCTTACGCCGACGATGCTTACAAAAGCATCCGAAACGCGCGGATCCTTAACCTCTCTTATTATCGCGGCAAGCTCAAGACAAACCGCGTTGTTTAATTTATCCTGCCTGTGTCCTCCGGCCATTAACGCTCGATCTCCTCCATAATATACGCCTCGAGAATATCACCGATCTTGATGTCGTTGAACTTCTCAAGACCGATACCGCACTCGAAGGACTGAAGAACCTCTCTTGCATCGTCCTTGAAGCGCTTAAGCGATGCGATCTTGTCCTCGTAGATAACGATACCGTCACGAACAACACGCACAAGCGCGTTTCTGGATATCTTACCGTCCTGAACGTAAGAGCCCGCGATGGTGCCGACGTTGGGAACGTGGATAGCGTTACGAACCTCTGCGTGACCGATAACGTTCTCGCGGAACTTGGGTGCAAGCATACCCTTAAGAGCCGCCTCGATCTCCTCGATACAGTCGTAGATAACTCGGTAGGTACGGATATCCACCTTGTCTCTTGCCGCCATATCGATAGCATTCTTATCGGGACGTACGTTAAAGCCGACAATGATCGCGTTGGAGGCGTTTGCAAGCATAACGTCGCTCTCGGTAATACCGCCTGCTGCCGCGTGGAGCACGGCAACCTTGACCTCCTCGTTGGAGAGCTTTGCGAGCGATGCCTTGACCGCCTCTGCCGAGCCCTGAACGTCTGCCTTGATGATGATATTAAGGTTCTTGATGCCGCTTTCGATCTGCGAGAAGAGATCATCGAGGTTGACCTTGTTGTTGCTCTGCTCCTCTTCCTTCTTCTTCGCCTTGCGCTGCTCTGCAAGCTCGCGCGCCATTCTTTCGTCGGTGACCGCGCTGAAGAGGTCGCCCGCCTCGGGAACCTCTGCAAGTCCCATTATCTCAACCGGAACAGAGGGACCTGCGGCAGCGAGCTTTCTGCCCTTGTCGTCGGTCATAACTCTTACTCTGCCCACCGCGGTACCCGCGATGATGATATCGCCGTTCTTAAGAGTACCGTTCTGAACGAGAAGTGTGGCAACCGCACCCTTGCCCTTGTCAAGACGTGCCTCGATAACCGCACCCTTTGCGGCACGGTTGGGGTTCGCCTTTAATTCGAGCATATCTGCAGAGAGGGTGATCATTTCCAAAAGCTCCTTGATGCCCTGTCTGTGAAGCGCCGAAACCGGAACAACAATGGTATCGCCGCCCCATTCCTCGGGAACAAGGTCGTATTTGGTAAGCTCGGTCTTTACTCTGTCGGGATCGGCACCGGGACGGTCGATCTTGTTGATAGCAACGATTATGGTAACGCCTGCGGCTTTGGCATGGTTGATCGCCTCGACCGTCTGGGGCATAATACCGTCGTCCGCCGCAACAACAAGCACCGCAACGTCGGTAAGGTTTGCACCTCTCGCACGCATAGCGGTAAACGCCGCGTGACCGGGGGTATCAAGGAAGGTGATCTCGCGCTCACCGATATTAACTCTGTATGCACCGATGTGCTGGGTAATACCGCCTGCCTCGCCTGCGGTAACGTGGGTATCGCGGATAGCATCGAGAAGCGATGTCTTACCGTGGTCAACGTGTCCCATAACAACAACTACGGGTGCACGTGCAACAAGGTTTTCTTCCTTGTCCTCGCTCTCGTCGAAAAGACGGTCCTCAAGCGTGACAACTATCTCCTTTTCGACCTTTATGCCAAACTCGTCGGCAATAAGATATGCGGTATCGTAATCGATAGATTCGTTTACCGAGACCATCATACCCATACCCATAAGCTTTTTGATAACCTCCGCCGCCGCGGTCTTCATACGAGATGCAAGCTCGGTGACCGAGATAGTGTCGGGTACCGTTATTTTAAGCTGAACCTGCTTTGCCTGCTGTGCCTGCTTCTGAAGCTGCTGCTGACGGCTCTTGTCGAACTGCTTTTTGCCCTTTTGCTGATCGGCAAACTTGTTCTTTTTCTTTATCTTTTGTACGCTGGTCTGTGTTTCGGGAACAACAGCATCGTACTTGAGTATCTTCTCATCGTATTTCGATAGGTCTACGTTGGAGGTACCTCTCGTATCGACAACGCGCACCTCGTCTCTCGAACGCTTTTTCTGGGGTTGCTGGGTGGCACCCGATGCCGCCTTTTTCTTGCGCTTTTCCTCGGCAGCCGCCTCGCGCTTGGCTTCCTCCGCCTTGCGCTGTTCTTCCTTTTTGGCGTTCTTCTTGTCGTCGTATTCCTTAAAGAATGCGGTTATATCGATCTCGTTTTGCTGTGTAAGAGTTTCAAAAATAATGCTGAGCTCCGCCTCGTCAAGAACCGCCATATGTGTTCTGCCCGCAAAACCGGCATTATCAAGAATAGTGATCAGATCCTTGCTTTTGATATCAAAATCTTTGGCAAGGGCGTTGATTCTGTATTTCTCACTCGTTGTTGCCATAAGTTAATCCCTCATTTCCTGTCGGCATTTTTTGTCGCCCGATAAGCTTTTTTCATACGCTTTGACAAAATTGGAATCCGTGAAAGCGATTGCGGCGGTGTGGCTGTGACCGACCGCCTTACCGAGCTCTTCGGTTGTCGCATCGGTAGTTACCGCCGACACCGAGTAGTAGGAGCATTTATCCGTTATGTTTTTGTTTGTGTTATCCGAAGCATCGCCTGCAATAAGCACCAATTTGGCTTTTTTGCCGCGGACCGCCTCGAGCACCTGATTGGTGCCGATAACTATCCCGCGTGCACGGGCGGCGAGCCCGATAACGAGTAATGTATTCTTTTCCAAGTTGCTTACAGCTCTCTTTTTAAAATTTCGCGGAGAGTGTCGTATATCTCGTTGGGAATCGCGGTCTTAAATGCGCGCTCTACGCGCTTTGCCTTTACCGCGGCATCAAAGCACGCGGTGCATCTGCAGATGTATGCGCCTCTGCCCGCCATTTTTCCCGTTGTGTCAACGTTCATCTCGCCTTGGTTGTTGCGGACAATACGGATAAGCTCTTTTTTGTCCTTCATTTCGTTACAGCCGATGCATTTCCGCATCGGGATTTTTTTCTCTGTCAAGGCATCACACCTCCGAACCGATTATTCCTCGATATCGCTTCTTGTCGATTTGATATCGATCTTAAATCCGGTGAGCTTAGCCGCAAGGCGTGCATTCTGACCTTCCTTGCCGATAGCCAGCGAAAGCTGGTCCTCTGCAACAGTCACGCGGTATGCTCTCTCGGTGCCCTCGATCTTAACGACCGAGTCAACGGTTGCGGGTGCGAGCGAGGCGCTGATAAATACCTCGGTATCCTCGCTGTAGGGAATGATGTCAAGCTTTTCGCCGAACAGCTCGTTTGTGATATTGTTCTTTCTTGCGCCTTTGGGACCGATGCAAGCGCCGATAGCATCAATATGCTCGTCGTTGGATACAACGGCGATCTTGGTACGGCTGCCTGCCTCACGTGCGATACGCTTTATCTCAACAGTGCCGTCCTTGATTTCGGGTACCTCAAGCTCAAAAAGACGTGCAACAAGTCCGGGATGCACGCGCGAGAGCACGATGCTGGGGCCTCTGGCCTCTTTCTTGATTTCGGTAATAAACACCTTTATCCTGTCGCCTACCTGAAGCGTCTCGCCGGGGATCTGCTCGTTGCGGAACAGAACCATCTCGTTCTTGCCGATCTCAAGAGTAGCGTTTGCGGTGGTCGGATCAACTCTGACAACAACGGCAGAAACGATCTCTTCCTTCTTTTCCTCGTATTCGCGGATCATATTTCCGCGCTCTGCCTCGCGTATGCCCTGAATAATAACCTGCTTTGCCGCCTGAGCCGCGATTCTGCCAAAGAGCTTGGTCTTCATCTCGATCTCGTAAATATCGCCGAGCTTGTATCTCTTGGATTTCATTTTCGCATCCTCGAGCGAGATCTCAAGTCGGGGATCGGTCACTTCCTCAACAACGGTAAGCTGCTTATAAAGCTTAACGTCCTGCTTAACGGGATCGAGCTTTACTCTTGCGTTTTCGTTGCCCGCGTTTTCCTTGCGGAATGCCGAGAGCAAAGCTGCCTCGATCTTTTCGATCATATAATCTTTGGGGATGCCCTTTTCTTTTTCAAGAACGTTAAGGGCTTCAAAGAGTTCCTTATTCATCTTCCTTCTCCTTGTTTTCTTCCTCGATCTCGTCAACCTCTTCGATCTCGGTCTCGAAATCGGCATTTATTTTTGATATTTGTTTTTTGTCGAACGTGTATTCCTTGCCGTCGCTCTCAAGCGTTATGCTGCTTCCGTCAAACTGCCTGATAATACCGCAATATTCCTTTTTGCCGTCAACCGCAACGTAAAGCCCCAGAGTGACGTCGAGCCCGTTGTCCAGCGCAAAAAGAATATGCTCGTCGCGGTTAAGCGGTCTTACCGTGCCCGCCGATGCGACCTGCAGGCAATAACTCTCCTCAATGGGATCAAGCTCGTCAATGATCGGCTCGATCAGCTTGGTGACCGCCGAGCAATCGTTGATCGAAATACCGCCCTGACGGTCGATGGATATCTCCAAGATCATCTCGGGGCCCTCTTTGTAATAAGCAACGTCCCAGAGCGTGTAGCCGTTTTCGGTAATTATGCTCTCGACTGCGGCTTTTACCTTAGAGGCAATGCCTGTTTTTCTGTCCGCCATAAATCCTCCAATCAAGAATCAAGAGAGGGCTTGCACCCTCTCTTGATAGCTTACTGTTCTTTATGGTGTTATTATACCACAAAAATTTACGGTTTACAATAGTTTTTTGAAAAAATCATTCGCTTTTATCGTCCGAATAGCCGTATTTTTCGGCTTTTTCCCAATCGACGAACAGCATTTTCTTCTTTTTACCCTTGTTAAGTGCGATAGTGCGTTCCGATATAACGTCATTTTCCATAAGCATTTTCATCGCCTTTGCGATGCTTTGCTTCGATGCCTTACCGCGCGATTTCTTAACTGCGGTATCTATCGCCTCGTTGTAGCTCGGGTTGGAGCTCTTTTTAAGATAATCGAATATGCTTTTGTAAAAGCTTTCAAATATGTCCTGCTCGCTCGGTAGTATATGGAATGTGTTGGCGGTCTCCTGAAGCTGCTTGGAAAACGAGCCGTTTACGCCGTAAATAACCACCTGCTTGTGATAAAAGTTCTTTAAAAACGAGGTGACCGAGCTGAAATGTCCGTCGCCCGAAAAGAGTATAAACACCTCGATATCATCGCTTGACAATGCCTTTTGATACATATTGTCAAGGATTATAAAATCGGTAAAATCCTTTTGTACTCCGTTGGGACTGCGTGTGTCGATTATCTTGTTGGAGAAAAGCCGTATCCGGCCTATCTCGTCGGCAAGAGATTTGTGTGAGAAATCCGCAAAGAAATTCACTTCTGCGAGGTTGTAATTTTGGTTAAGCTCCTCAAACCACGCCTTTATGTTCGGCTTTAAGCCGTAATTGCTTTTAAGCGATATGTACCAATGCTCGTAATCCACAAACACCGCCGCTTTCGGCAGGGCAGAGGTCGGGCTGCTTTCCTTTTGCGGTTCTCTTTTGAACAAGCTAAGTATACCTTCTCCTCCTTTCTTTTATGTTATTTATATTTCAATTATACACCTTTTAGACGCGATGTCAATAGTTTTGATGTGTCAGAAAATCGCGCAGCTGGCTTATTATCCTCTTTTCCAATCTCGAAATATAGCTTTGCGAGATGCCCAGCATATCGGCAACCTCCTTTTGTGTCATCTCGTCGCCGCCTCGGTTTATGCCGTATCTCAGCTCGATTATCGCGCGGTCGCGCTTATTCAGGCAGCCGAGCGCGCGTTTTATCATCCTTTTGTCCTCGCTCTCCTCGATGCTCTTGTAAACGTAGTCGTTCTCGGTTCCCAATATATCGCAGAGCAAAAGCTCGTTTCCGTCGTAATCTATATTAAGCGGCTCATCAAGCGAAAGCTCCTGGCGTGTGCCGGTGTTCTTACGCAAAAACATAAGTATCTCGTTTTCGATACACCTCGAGGCATAGGTGGCAAGCTTTATCTGCTTGTCGCTTTTAAAGGTGTTTACTGCCTTTATTAGACCGATAGTGCCGATAGACACAAGATCCTCTATCCCGTTTGCCGCGCTTTCAAACCTGCGCGCGATATATACCACCAGCCGCAGATTCCGCTCGATAAGTATCTTTTTGGCATCGGAATCCTGCTCGATACGGGCTATAAGCTCGTTTTCCTCCTCGGGAGTCAACGGATTCGGGAGCGTTATCGGTCCGTTTATGTAAAAAATGTCCTCGTTGTTATATAAAAATGCTCTTATCCAATCGATCGCTTTTTCAAAAATCATATACAAAACTCCTTTACAGAATACAGGTTGGAAACAGTCCGTCATACCCCGAATAGCTTTTCCGCACGCGGTCTATTGCCACGTATGCATCGATCTGCTTCGGCTTTTTAAACGGAGAAGTCAAAAATATCCGTTCGGGGCGAAAGCCCAAAAAGCAGCTTTGCCCCGAGCTTGTCGAAAAGGGGATTATCCGTATCGGCAACGGAAAGCACTCGTTTTCGGGATCGTCATACGGAAACGGCAGACAGCAGGACGTGAGCACGATCACCGGCAGAGCCGAAAACGGCTCGGTCACAAGGTTTCCGCTGTCGCAGAGCAGATCTGCCCTTATCCTCTCGTTGCCGAGCACAAGTGTAACGCTTACCGATCGGGTATGTATCCTTTTTCGCGCTATAAACCCATAGGATAAGGCAACAAACGCCGACAACGCGCATATTATCGCAAACGATCCCGCCGATATCTCGGCATACCTCCCGTCGCTGTATCGGTAGGACATACCGTAAAATCCGTTCACCAGCCCGCCTATAAGCGCCTCGCTTGTGACAAACGTCAAAAATAGTATCAGCATTTTTTTCAATTCGGTTTTCCCGAACGCAACCCATACCATCCCGCCCGCCGCGGCAATATGCAATATGACCCCGACTGCCGTACCGTAATAAAAGAGGTAGGGGACAAATGCGTATGCTCCGCCGATGATTGCGGAAATTATCAGCCGATACACCTTAGCCGCCCTGTAATTAAGCCGCGACGTAATAAAAAGGCAGAGAAGATCTATCGAAAAATTGATAATAAACAAAATGTCGGAATAAATCACCGTTTGTCCGTCATACATAAAAAACACCACCGTCTTGCTTGCATTATAAACGAGACGGCGTGTGGTATTTTGTCGCAACCTATAAGGAGAAAGAATATTTATGAAAAAACCTTTTCTTCGCCTGAAAACAAAAAAAGAAAAGCGGTCGCTGATGCTCTCGCTTTGTCTCTCGCTTGCCGCGATCTCGCTGTTTTTTCTGCCCGAAAAATCGGTTTTGGTTTTTGCCGACGGAGGACACGGCTCCGCCGCGATCTCGCTTTTTGAGCTTGTCTGCCAATGGTTATAGACCGCTTTATATTATTTCCGCGTGTCCGGTTACGCATATCTCTGCTCGCGTTGCCAACCGTTTTGCTTCTGCTTTGGTCGGAGGATCTTATTCCGTTTTTCGTCATGCTTTCTTCTGCGCTTGTGCATGAGCTCGGGCATATCCTCGCGCTTAAACACCTCGGATACCGCATAAGGCGCATCGATATTTTGCCTATGGGCGCGGTCATCGTTGTGCCCGAGGGGATACCCTATTTTTGCGAATTTATCATAGCGCTTGCCGGTCCTGCCGTGTCTCTGCTCTGCGCTCTGCTCGGATTTGTTGTGTTTTTGTTTGCAAAAACGCCGATAACCCTTTATTTCGGCTTGATAAATACGGTTTTGGGGCTCTTTAACCTGCTCCCGATAAAAAAGCTCGACGGCGGAAAGGCGCTCTCGTGTATTCTTTTGCACAAACAAAAAAACTCATCGGAGCAGATCTGCTCTGCCGCCTCGGTATGCGCAAAAGCTGTGCTTGTCACCCTATGCGTACTGCTTGTCGTAATGTCCGATTATAATTTGGGCGTGATACTGCTGACCTCCGCGCTGATAATGCAAATTTGATTGTTAATTAAGAAAATTTCTTAAAAGAAATTTTCTCAGAGCGAAGACAAATGGTCTATTTACGCCCTTGAAAGAAAATAATATAAGAAGAACAGAACTTCACTATTATTATGAAGCTATGTTTCTTTTCATAAGGAATATTGTTTTTTATTGTATTTTCAAGGGCTTTGACAAAAAGCTCGACTACCGTACAATCGTACGCCAACGCTCGCTTTTTTTCAAAAATATCCTCATTTCTCTTACTCTGCTCAGTTTGCAGACTTTGTCTGCAAACTGAGACAATTTCTTAAAAGAAATTGTCTTATGGATCTTTAAAGAATTTATACATTGACAAAATTAAAAAGCCACAAAAACGTGGCTTTTTACAATTTAAATTATTTAATGCTTACTTTTCTTCTCTTGCCGACATTGCCGCATCCTCTTCGGAGTTTACGTCGCGCCAATCGTCAAGCTTGAGGTTGCTGAAATCAACGTAGCCGAAGCGGCTGTCGGTCTCATAACCGCCGATATCCTTGTCGTTTGCAACAAAGCTTCTGGAATACCAGAATACCATGGTTGCGGGGCAGAGGTCGGCAAGCTTTTCTTCTGCCTGGTGGAGAAGTGCCGCTCTGTCCTCGCGGTTGCCCGCAGTAAGAGCATCGGTGATGAGCTTGCTGTAATCGCTGTCATCGATATTGGTGTAGTGGGTGTTGAATATTTCCTCAACCGCAACGGTGTCGTTATCGGCATAAACCGAAGTGCCGCTGTATTCCTTTGCAAAGGGAGCGAGGTAGCCGAACGCATCTATAGAGCCGCTCAAAATGTTAACGCCGATAATGTCGTAATCTCTGTTAACGAGCGCGGCGAGATAATCGTCGGGGTTAAGACCGCGGTACTCAATATTGAATCCGAGACCTTCCCAATACTCGCCTGCCGCCTTGGCAATATTTTCGTACTTGTTGTTGTAGGTTATGTACTTGCTGTACTTGCTGACCGTGTATGCGTTCCGGGGGATGAGATAGGTAACGGTAAGCGTGCCCTTCTTTCCGCCGAGAAGCGATTTTGCGCCGTCGGGATCTGCGGTTACGTTGTAGATATCGCCGCCTTCCTTACGGAAGTCGGTCTTATAGGTGGTGTTGAACACGCCGGTGGGAACGTAGCCGTTTGCGGGGACCTCACCTGTGCCGGTAACATCTTGTGTGATAGCGGTTCTGTCCAGCGCGAGCGAAAGCGCCTTGCGGACGTCAGCATCGGAAAGCGTTTCGTTTGCGGTGTTGAAGTAGAAGGCAAAGCCGTTTAGAGTCTGCTGGGTATCGAGATCCTTCTTGTAGTACTCATAGGTCTGCTTTTCAAACGAGCTGAGATAGTATATCTCGCCTGCGTTAAAGCGGTTTGCCTGGAAGATCTCCTGGGTAACACCCTGCTCGCCCTCGTAATAGTCATACTGACCTTCCATATAATAGCAGGTTATACGGTAGGGAAGCACGTATTCATCAAGATCGTCTCTCTCGGGATCGCGGAGATAGTATGCATTACGCTCCAAAACGAGCTTGCAGGCGAACTTGGAAACATAGTCCTGCTCGTTCTCGCGCTTTTCGCGGGGCATATCCATCGTCTGAACACGGAACTTACCGTTACAAACGATGTTTGCCGCGTTGCCTGCCCAGTCCTCACCGAGCTTTTCATAACGGGTAACTATATCCTCACGCTGAGGGCAGAGGTGGACGTTTGCGACCTGCTCTGCAAAAAGATCAACGTCGTATTCGTTTTCAAAGGTGACCTCAAGCAGAGTGTTGTCAACTGCCGCAAGACCGAGGTCGTCGATAGTACCAACGCCCGATTTAACGTCTCTTGCGCCTTTGATGGGGTAGAGAAGTGCTGCATAGGGGCTGTCGGTTTCGGGAGCGAGTATTCTTCTCCAAGCGTAGATAACGTCGTCTGCGGAAACGGCGCGGTTATCGCTCCAAGAGGTTTTCTTGAGCTGGAAATACATCTTGTGCTGCTGATATATTTCGTCGTATTTATAATACCACTCGGTAGCAAGAGCCGGCTGAACCTTGCCCTTTTCGTCGATAGTGGTAAGCGGTTCAAAGATCATGGAAAGGATCTGTTCAACGTCGCTGTTGAGCTGAACCACAGCAGGATCGAGAGTGTAGGGGTAATCGGTGAGATACATACGAACGTTCGCACCTTTTTCGTCTTCGCCGAGTCCGCCGCAGCCTGCAAATGCGCCGACACAGAAGATAAGGCAAAGCACGAGAGAAAGAATTTTTTTCATAATGACCTCCGGACATATATTTCCAGCATTAGTTACCATAGATTATAACATCAATTTGTCAAATAATCAAGAGCATTTTCTCTTTTTTGTGTAATTTTATTATATTTGTTGTGTATTTAAATGTATCGTAGGGAAAGGGCTTGTCCCTTTCCGCTTATAACGGTTATCGAAAAGGAAATACATAAACAAAACAACAAAACAAATTTTATTGTAGGGACTCACCGTTCCCGACTGTCCGAATATTTACATACAATTCCGCAATAACCTACGTTTCTCTAACTCTCGCGGTGAGAACCTTACCGAATCTGTCGCGCACACAACGCGGTAATAAAAAACGCGGCGATAACCTCTCCCGATCTGCCGCGCACACAACGCGGTAATAAAAAACGCGGTGAGAACCTTACCGAATCTGCCGCACACACACCGCGGTAATAAAAAAACGGTATGCCGCGAAAATACGGCACACCGTTTTGGTGTAAATCATGCGTTGGTGATAACGTCGTCAACCGTGAACTTCTTACCGCGCATTGCCGCGATAACCGCATCAAGCTCGCCGCGCTTGTCGCTTCTGAGCCAGCTTTCGGAATAACGCTCTATCCATTTTTCGACCTTTGCCTCGTCGATCTCGGTCACGCCGTCGATAATGCGCGCCATACGGAGATTGATGATCGCAAGGCCCTCTGCCTGAATACGCAGATCAACCGTAAATCTGCTCTGTACGGGCAGACGGCGGAACTCCTCTGCAAGCGCATAAAGCTGCTCTGCATTTGCGATATAGATCGAGCTGTCGTCGTGCAGGGGCTCTGCAGGTCCCCAGGGAAGAGTGCGGTTTTCAAAGAATGCACAGCAGTAGTCCATCCAGGTGAACGAGGATTGGATGTCGGTCAGCTTGCGGATAAGCCGGACAGTCTCGCCCGAGGGATCGCCGTATACGATATCCGAAACGGCATCGTCAAACTTCTTGCACATGACCTTGGTCTTGCTGTTCCAAGCCAAAGCACCGCCGAGCACCATGCCGTAAACGGTACAGGTCATCGGGCAGACAGAGCCGTAGTCACCCCACGAGGTGTTGAGCATACCCATAACCTTTGCCTCGGCGCCCTTGCGAACCAGCTTGCTGATATTTCTTTCGGCATAGGGAATGTTCTCGCAAAATTGGTTCCAGCAGCTTGTGCCGGGGCAGACCACCTGGCTGAATCTCTGCTTTGCAAAGAGATCAACGTTTTCTACCGGCGGGTTATAGCTGTAGGTCCAGTTGAGCATGACCATATCGTCGGGGAACTGATCCATGGTCTCGGGATGGTGGAGAACGATGTCGCCCCACATCATAACAGTCTTGCCGAGCGATTTGAGATGGTTGATTATCTTAAGAGTGAATTCAAGATAAAGCTTGCCCTTGTCGAGCCCCTGATTCTTGCCGGTGCAGAGGTCAAAGGTCTCGTCACAGCAGATATTGAAGTACTTGCTGCGGAAAAGGGGAACGTATTGATCGATAAGCGATGCGATAAGCGCAAAACTGTCGGGATCGCTTGCGTTGATGGTGTGGTGAAGCATCGCGTTTATCCAGGGATTGTCGCGGCGCTCGTAGGATTCAAGCTCGCAGAGGTGCTTGTATTTGTTGCTCTCTAAAAGACGGAAAAGATGTCCGAACGAGGAAAGCGAGGGGATAAAATCAACGAAATTGTCATAGCAGTAATCGTCGATCTGCATAATCTCCTCGGCGGTCATATAGCCGAACGCCTTGTAAATGCCCTTGTATTCGTCAAACTCAAAGGTGTGCTCTATGTAGAGCTGATAGGAGTTGTGCTTGAAATAAGCAAGAAAATCTATCATCTCGAAAACGCCGTCGAGGTTGGGAACACGTCCGCGCGATGCATCGTGATAAAAGCCGCGGTGGCTCATATCGGGCTTGTCCTCTATCTCACAGCATTCGATATCCTCGCCGCAGCTCTCGAGCATCTGGCGGAGTGTCTGAATACCGTAGAACGTGCCCGCAAGCGAATCACCGGTGATAAGCACACCGTTTTCGCGTGCCGAGAGCTTGTAGCCCTCGCCCTTTTTGCCGAGGCAGTCGATAACGATCCTGCCGTTTATGTCGGGAGTTCCCAAAACCTTGGTGATAACGGGATCGATACCGGTTTCTTCGTAAATCTCGTTTGCGAGCTTCTGTGCCGCCTTGAAAATACGGCTGTCGCATTTCATTGTAAGAACGATGTCAAGTCCCGCGGTCTTAACAAAGCCGCCCGTCTTCTTTAATTTTTTAGGTTGAGGAAGTATGGTCATGATCCTTCTCCTTTATATTATCCTTTATTATACTTTTACCACAGCTTTTGCAAAAACGCAAGAGCTTTTTGGCATTTAATCTCAAAAGCGGATATTTGCACTTTGCGGCATCGGTCGGCGGGGCTCGTTTGTGGTACTTGTATGCGTTTTTGAAATTCTTTACCGTTTTTTTGCCATAATTCACAAAAAAGAATTTTTTGTAAATTCTTGCTTGACAGGGTTGCGCCTTATAAATATAATAGGTAGCGTGCGAAGTGTGGGCATCGCCCGCCAAACACGCATACATAATCAAATAAACGGTCAAAAACCGTAAAATTTATGAAAGGGACAGATTATGGACTTCACTCTCGTCCTTGGCCTTGTAATCGTTGCTGCACTCGGCGGTCTTGCTTATGCTGCATTCAACTTTTTCTCGGTCAAGAAACTCGAAGAAGGTACTGATAGAATGCAGGAGATCGCTGCTGCAATTCGTGTCGGTGCCAACGCATTTATCACTTATGAGTACAAAATCGTTGCTATCGTTGCCGCGATAGTTGCAGTTTTGCTCGCTGTTGTTATCTCCTGGTCCGCTGCCGTTGCATTCCTCATCGGTGCGATCATGAGTGCTTCTGCAGGTTGGGTAGGTATGAAGATCGCTACCTACGCAAACGTTCGTGTTACCAACACCGCACGTACCGGCAAATCGCTTTCCGACACCCTTAAGGTTGCCTTCAAGGGCGGCTCTGTAATGGGTCTTTGCGTTTCCGGCTGTGCATTGCTCGGTATTTTTATCGTTTTCGCAATCTTCGGTGTAGCACTCGGTCAGATCGATGCTGAGTTCGTTCACGAGCAGGCATCCTCCTGCAAGAGCATCCTCGGTATGATCAACGAAAACCTTAACTTCGGTGCAAGCTTCACCATGACTCTTTCGGGTTATGCTCTCGGCTGCTCTATCATCGCTATCTTCGCTCGTATCGGCGGCGGTATCTACACCAAGGCGGCTGATATGGGTGCCGACCTTGTCGGTAAGACCGAGGCACACATTCCCGAGGACGACCCCAGAAACCCCGCAACCATCGCAGACAACGTTGGTGACAACGTCGGTGACGTTGCAGGTCTCGGCTCCGACCTTCTCGAATCTTACGTCGGCGCACTTCTTTCCGGTACCATTCTCGCTATCGAGCTTTTTGCAAAGCACGTTTTCGGCGGCACCGATTTGCTCGAGGCAATGATCTATTTCCCGCTTGCATTCGCTGCAGCAGGTCTTATCTCCTGTATTATCGGTATTGCTTCTCTCTTTGTACGTAAGAAGCTCTCCGACAACCCCCACAAAGAGCTTAACGGCGCTACCTACATCTCCGCAATACTCACCATGGTATTCGGTGCAGTTATTTCTTACTTCTCGTTCGCTAAGTTCGGCGGCAAGACCGTCATCGATGATCTTGGCCAGGAGCTTCCTTTCTTTGAATCGGTTGAGTTCCACATCGGCTGGATCTCTCCTTGGGTTGCAGCCGCTATCGGTATCGTAGCAGGTATCGTTATCGGTAAGATCGCAGAGTACTATACCTCTTACGATTACAAGCCCACTAAGGAGCTTTCCGCAGCATCTGTTGAGGGCTCTGCTCTCACCATTACTCAGGGTCTCGCACTCGGTATGATCTCCTGTATGCTTCCCTGCGTAGTTCTCGGTGTTGCTATTTACGGCTCTTACCTCCTTTCCGGTATGTACGGTGTTGCAGCTGCCGCAATCGGTATGCTCTCCTTCGTTGCTACCACCGTTTCGGTTGACGCTTACGGTCCTATCTCGGACAACGCAGGCGGTATCGCAGAAATGTCCTATCTCGAGCCCGAGGTTCGTAAGATCACCGATGAGCTCGATGCAGTGGGTAACACCACCGCTGCTATCGGTAAGGGCTTTGCAATCGGCTCCGCTGCTCTTGCAACCCTTTCGATGATGACCTCTTACATCTTCGCTTACACCGATGCTCCCGAGATTGCAAACTATGCAGAGGGCGCACTTGATAAGATCGCTCTTAACGTTATCGAGCCCGCAGTTCTTGTAGGTGCTATCGTCGGTGCGGCTCTTCCCTTTATGTTCTCCGGTATGCTTATCAACGCAGTTGCTAAGGCAGCAAGAAAGATGGTTGAGGAAGTTCGCCGTCAGTTCAGAGAGATCAAGGGACTTATGGAGGGCGAGGTTCTTCCCGACTACAAGACCTGTATCGAGATCTCCTCTCAGGGTGCGCTTAAGGAAATGCGCGTTCCCGCAATCTTCTGTATCGCATTCCCCGTTGTTTGCGGCTTTGTATTCGGTGCAGAATTCGTTGGCGGCGTATTGGTCGGCGCTACCATTTCGGCTATCATGCTCGCACTCTTCTGCGGTAACGCAGGCGGCGCTTGGGACAACGGTAAGAAGTATATCGAGGTCGGCGGCGTTCAGGGCGAAAAGAAGGGCGGTTCCGCTCACGATGCAGCAGTTGTCGGTGACACTGTCGGTGATCCCTTGAAGGACACCGTTGGACCTTCTCTCGATATTCTTATCAAGATCATGTCCACCATCTCGCTTGTTACCGTTGCAGCATTTGCAGAGAATAACCTTCTCAGCTTGCTCGGTCTTTAATCGAAGTTGATAATCGATTTTCATACACACATTTTTCCGGACGCGTTGGCTCAAAAGGCCATCGCGTCCCTTCAATTAACGGCAAAAATGCCCGCCGTGTTTAACGGAACCGCAGGCGGACTGATCGAGCTGCTTGAGCACGACCGTATCGATCTTGCCGTTGTTCTTAACACCGTCACAAACGAGCGCCAGACAGATAAGGTAAACGCCTTTGCGCTGGAGACCGACAGGGCGTATGATCGGCTTGTCCCGTTTTGCTCGGTGCACCCGCTTAACGAGGGTATATACGAAAAGCTGGCTTATTACAAATCGCTCGGCATCAGGGGCATCAAGCATCACCCCGATTACGTCGGCATTGAGCTTGACGACGAGCGGATGAACCCTCTGCTTACAGCCGCGAGCGAGCTTGGGATGCCCGTGGTGATACACACCGGCTACGATCCCGTGTCGCCCGATAAGGTGCATGCCTCTGTCGATGCTGTCTTAAGCGTGCTGGAGCGGTTTCCGAACCTCATCCTCGTCGCCGCGCATCTGGGCGGTATTTCGCATTGGGACGAGGTTATCGATAAGCTCTGCGGGAAGGATCTTTATCTCGATACCGCGTTTTGCTGTGAGCGTATCGGCATAACCGTCGAGCAGGGAAGACATATATTTGCAAAGCATCCGCACGATAAGATACTTTTCGGCTCGGATGCGCCGTGGGCAAGTCCGTGCGAGATATTGGAGTTTTTATATAAGCTCGGGCTCGGTGATGACAGTATGGAGCTGATACTTCACAAAAATGCCGAGCGCCTTTTGGGCTTGCAGTCATAAAAGCTCTTAAAAAGCATCGTTTATCGGTTTTTTGATGCGGATGATGATGAAATATTTGCCGCGCTACGCGCGCGGTTTTTGTTCTTGTTCTGCTTCTGCTTCCTGTTCCTGTTTTTGTTTTTTGTTCTTGTTTTTTGTTTTTGTTCTCTTTTTCTTTGACTTTCTTTTGGTTCTTTTCTTTCGCTTTCTTTTTGCTTCCCTCGCCCTACGAACATTATACACCAAAGACACCCCGAATTTCGTCCCTTTTTTGTCCCGACTTTTTCCCGTTTTTGTCGCAATCGCTTCGCTCTCGAATAAAATCTTGCGATTTTATTCGTCTTTTGTGAACATCGTTCATTCGCATCTCGCGCCTCGCGCCCGATGCCCTGAAAACGCAAGCGTTTTCAGGGAACCCCATTCTCGCTTTGCTCGACACTCGCGATGTTCATTGGTATAAAAATCGAAAATGCGATTTCCGATTATTATGGATTTTTTATTATATTCGTCCCGACTTTGTCGCAATTTTGTCGCAACGGATATTTACAATTCGATTGCTTTGTGCTATAACGTTTACAGACCTTTCAGGAGGCGAAAAATGGGTTATTTATACGATTTTCACGTTCATACCGAAAAATGCAGTGTCTGCGCCTGCTCGACTATCGACGAGGTCATTCGGGCGGAAAAGGATGCGGGCTACGCGGGTATGGTGCTTACAAACCACTTTCTCACAAGCTGCTGTATCATCCCGGAGGATTGGCCCTGGGAGGACAAGATGCGCTTTTATTGGAAACCCTTTGTCGAGGGTAAAAAAATAGCCCACGAGCTTGATTTCGACCTTTTTTTCGGAGTTGAGTATAATTACGGCAACGCGCAGGAGATACTGCTCTACGGTATCGACCTTGATTTTCTGCTTGCCAACCCCGATATGTGCGAGATACCCGTAGAGGAGCTTGCCGACCGCGTGCGCGCCTACGGCGGTTACGTTTCGCATTCGCACCCTTTTCGTGAGAGAGATTATATCCCAAAGGGCAACTTTTTTATGGATATGTCGCATATCGATGCCATTGAGGTCTTAAACAGCGCAAACAGCGAGCTTGCCGACACAAAGGCGTTTGAGCTTGCCGATAGATTGGATCTCGGCTATACTGCCGGCAACGATCTTCATTACGTCGCACATTTAAAAAGCTTTCCTCATTCCGGACTCGTGTTCGAGCGCCGCATAAAAACGCAGTCCGAGCTGATAAAAGCGCTCAAAAACCGCGAGGGCAAGCCCTTTTACGAGGGCGAAAGGCATTTTAAATAAGGTTTACGGGGAAACAAATATTGCGGAATGGAGCAAATGGGATAACCGAGGAGAAAACAAATTCGTATGCTTGAATATGATTATTCGCAAAACGGATTGTATTTTATAACCATTTGCGCAGACAACAGAAAAAATATTTTTTCCTGTACTTTACTTCAAGTCCCTGCAAAACCAAAAAGAAAAACCATCCGAATGGATGGTGATAGAAAAACACAAATAACGCTGATGGGACTTTTTGTTCGCTATCGCACCTTGCCGTACCGCTCCGCGTTACTCACGGTGCTTCGCTCACAAACCTGTGGCGGTCAAAACGTGTCCCCGACACGTTTTGCCTCGCCCTTCAAGTCCCTGCAAAAACCAAAAACAAAAAGCACCCTGTTGGGTGCTTTTTGCTTTTGGTGCGCGTGAGCATTCTATAATCGAACCATTTACCTCATCAAGAGTAACGGTAGTATTTGCTTCGTTGTAGTTAAAGGTCAAAACCAGCTTATCGTCATATACATACACTGCATTCACGAAGCTGTCAATGAGTCTCTGCTTATGTTCCTTTTTCGTTGTATCTAAGCTGCGAAATCTATGCAGCCAGAAGATCAGTCCCGAGGGCGTTTAAGTTCTTCTTTAATAATCTTTAATTCTAATTCTTCCTTGGCACTCTCAAGTTCAATCATACGCTGTTTTGTTGTAGTCGTAATGATTCCCTGTTCGATAGCACTCATCAGATTGGTTATTGCTCTTTCGATTTCGCTCAACTGCTGTTTCAGAAGGATTACAGATGTATTTTCGGTGTTGGCTACACGGAGTACGATGTTTGCGATATCCTCTATTACATCGTCCTGCAACAGCATTTCCTTGGTGTAGCGAACAACAATGTCCTCAATCCATTCTTTCCTTATGGTCTTTTTGTCACAAGAATGCTTGTACTTTGCGTTGTTACACTTATAGTACCGATGTACCGTGCCGTTCCTACCCGTACCACTTTCTCCTGTCATATACACACCGCATTTACCACAGTATAACTTGGTAGTCAGCAGATAGTCGTCCTCGGCCTTGTGCCTTGCGGCGGCTTTTTTGTTTTTCTGTAACTGCTCCTGCACCTTATTGAACAAATCCGTTGGAACGATCTGCGGTATACCATTCTCGTGAATGATTTCTTGGAACTTATATTCACCGATGTAACGCCTATTTTTCAGCATAGTTGTTACAATGTTGATGGAAATCTTACTTCCGAGAGAAGTGGTCAATCCCTTTGCGTTTAACAGGGTTACGATCTCCTTAATGGTCTTACCTTTGTCGTATAACTTAAACGCTTCAAGTACCCACGAAGCTTTTAATGGATCAACTTCAAACATCTGCTCCTTGTTAATGACATAGCCAATCGGAACCGTACCACCATTGAATTTGCACTTCAAGGCATTTTCTGTAAGACCTCTTGTAACCTTTTCAGCAAGCTCGGCGGAGTAGTATTCTGCCATACCTTCCAGCACAGATTCAAGCAATATCCCCTCCGAGCCGGCAGATATATTTTCGGTAGCTGAGATCACCTTAACATCGTTCTTTTTCAGTGCATTTTTGTAACGAGCCGAATCATAACGGTTTCTTGCAAATCGGTCTAACTTCCAAACAATGATTACATCAAACTTCTTTTTGGCACTGTCTTTAATCATCTTTTGGAATTGCGGTCGATTGTCCGTTTTTGCAGATAATGCTCTGTCAATATAGGTATCAATTATGGAAATACCTTGTCTTTCCGCAAATGCCATACATTCACGGAGTTGACCGTCAATACTTTCCTCGCGCTGACTGTCCGAGGAATATCTTGCGTAAATTACCGCTGTCATTCGCTTTTCACCTCCTGCCGATTTTCAGTTTTCTTTTGCAACATAGTTTTATCACGCCCTTTCGTTTGTTCTGTTTGTACCTTACCCAACGCAAACACCGTTTTAAGGTGCTTGCATGGTTGTCTTTTTCTTTTGACTTTCATTAACTCCACCTTTCTGTTTTTAAGAGTGCGTAGGTAATATAAAAAGCAACACTTCATTTGGCAAGTAAAAAGTGTTTCTGCATATATTCGAAAATTAAATATGCATTAACGCTTGTGTTTCTGCACATACTATGCTATAATGATATGCAGAAACGGAGGGCTAACTATGAGAAAGTTTGATTATTCTTTTTTAAATAACGGCTTGTTGCCGGCGAACCTGATCAATCTTACATCCAGTATCGCGTCATTAAAGACGATGGCGGGTGTAAGAAAAGAAGAATATGCAAAAGTCTTTACTGAACTGGAAGCGGTAGCAAAGGTACAGTCTGTTAAGAGTTCCAATGCTATTGAGGGTATCGTTACCAGTGATGAGCGTATTGCCGCTATTGTGAATCAGGACAGTGCACCCTTAAATCATACGGAAGGTGAAATCGCTGGTTATAGAGATGCCCTGAATGCAATTCATTTACACCACGATTCTTTGGATCTGCGGCAAAGCGATATCTTAAGATTACACGAGACTATGATGCAGATTGCCGGTTACGAGTACGGCGGTCAGTATAAGACAGGCGATAATTATATCATTGAGGAAGACAAAGACGGCAACAGAAAAGTTCGATTTAAGCCTACACCGGCCTCTGAGGTGGATGAGGCAATGGAGCAGTTGGAACTTGCCTATATGGAAGCTCGTAACAATGCTAATATCAATCAGTTATTGCTGATTCCCTGTGTTGTGCTTGACTTCTTATGCATTCACCCATTCCGCGATGGTAACGGCAGAATGTCTCGTCTGCTATCGTTGCTGTTGCTTTACAAAAACGGCTATGATGCAGGAAAGTATGTTTCCTTTGAGGAGCAGATCAACAATTATAAGGCATATTATTACGAAGCATTGAGAGAATCCTCTATCGGTTGGCACGAAAACCAGAACTCTTATATTCCCTTTATTGAAAACTTTCTCTCTACACTCTATATGTGTTACAAAGAGTTGGATAAGCGTTTTGCGGTTGTTCACGGCAAGAAGATCACAAAGACGGCAAGAATTGAAGCGACTGTTCTCAACAGCTTAGTGCCAATTTCTAAGTCAGATATCTGTAATATCTTACCGGATGTTAGTCCTACAACTGTCGAAGCAGTATTGAGCAAAATGGTAAGAGAGGGACAAATTAAGAAGATCGGGCAATCCCGATTGACGAGGTATATCAGAATTTAAGCAATACGCATAGTTTAACACCCCCACCTTGGCAAATGCGAAGGTGGGGGTGTTGTTTGTTGGTTATGAAACTAGCTTTACATTATGGTTATCTTTGTAATCTTTTAGAGTTCTATAAAGTTGTGTTGATTTGAAATCGGCAGATCTAAAAGCACAACACAAACTGCTGAATAATGTGTCTTTGCTGACGCTACGCTGTTTTGGGGAAGATTCTTGAGCTATTTTCTGGAAGTAATCTATAAAATCATGCCCCTGCGTAATGTTCAAGTATGTATGTAGGTCAAAATCTTGGGCCACAGCGGTAGAAACACTAACCAAATAGTCTCTGTGGTTGGAAAGCAAATCCTTGTTGATCTCTAAAAGTTTTTTTAGGAGAACGTCTATTGAAATTGAAAAATCGCAGGTTGTACAGGCTGCTGCGATAGAAATCCCCTTAAATTTAACTTCCCAAGAATTTTCCGAGTTGAGTTTCCTAAAAACAGAAAGCCACTTGAGATTGGTAAGGATCTTAAGCAAAAGGTTTTGCGCAGATTCGCTTCCGTAATAAAAGTTATCCACAAAAGCTTCAAATACTTCTGTATTGCTGACCATCATCATTTCCAAGCATGAGTAATCATAATACACGATATTGCTATTGGGATCTGGCTCAGAATAATCCTTGTCACAGATGCCAACAACACGCTTTTCAGGAAAGGTTGCTACGATTGTTTTTACTCCTTCCTTTCCTGAAAATGATTCATATATATCAACATTATCGGATAATTTGCCATTAAAAAACTCAATATCATCCTGACCTTCCACAACAACAATCGCCTTTTTGCGTTCATAGTCGGCACCGAGAGTCATTCGGATATCTGCTGTAATGGCATCTTTATCCATATTACATCGAATCGAGTTGCACGCCATACATTTCACCTAAATCAATTTGAATATCCCAGTGTTTGCTAACTATTTGAGGGGAGTGCGTTGCTACGACGGCACTAATCATAGTTTGCTTAGACACTGCTAGTAAATCATCCATGAATTTCTTTTGCCAAGTGATATGCAAAGAAATTTCTGGTTCATCAATCAATAATAAGAATTCGGATTTGGTGTTGAATATTAACTCGTAGAACAAAACAATTTCCTGTTTTTCACCAGAAGATAATTGACTCAGTTCAAGCGTTTTTTCCAAGTCATTTTCGTCAACAATTTTAAATCCATCAGTTCTTGTGATTAGGATCTTTTTAAATGTCAATCTTTCGTTGATTATGCTGGTAAATAAATCCAACTTTTGTATAAGTTCTTGAAAGACTTTATACTTTTCTGAGAAATCATCAAAATAAATTTTTAGAGCAGTTGAGTGTTTTGAATTATAATTTTTAGAGTTAATAATGGAAATATCTACTAGACCATATTGATTTAGCTTTTTGAATTTTTCGTTGGTATCATTTAACCGATCAGTAAATTCATCTTTACTTGCTAAACCATCTTTCGTTGCAAAAAGCCGTTTGGGATATGAGCTATCTAATTTGTTTGATACTCTGGAATATTCATCATACACTTTCTGAATTTCTTTTTTTAACTGATCCGGAAGATCACTAATTACATCAATAGTGCGAAGGTCTTCTGATCTTCTGGAGGGCATTTCACGACGAATTAATCGTTGCTCCGAAATTAAACGAATACGTCCACAGTTTTCGGATATTTCTTTCAGTTTCTTTTTTAGCTCAATTAACTGTTTGGGATATCTCTCGTCATTTCCATATGACATGACTTCTTCCCAAAAATCATCATCTTGCAGAAAATCATAATCAAATTCTTCATCTGTATAACGCTTTCCTGTACGCATATCAATAAAGCCATCAGGAGTTTTTCTGAAATATCCTCTCCTGCGAATGTGCATCATGTAATCTTCCTGTGTCCTTTTAAAAAAAGACAAAGATATTCCATCAACAGAAAAGTCCGAATCTCTCTTTTCAATGATGGTTTTAGTATTATCAAAAGTAACTTCAATTTTGGAGAAATCTAAACCAATTAAATATTGAATTCTTTCTTTGCTCAAAGCATCAATTATCTTCAAGATTGTTGATTTACCAAAACCATTAGGTCCTGTAATAATCGTAATACCGTTAGTTTTCAATGAGATGTTGTAATTAAATCTACCAAAAAGTTTTTCAATGTACAGATTTTTAATCATTATATTAACCTCCCAGTGCTATTTTTAAAATCAATCATTAGGGAATTATTAAGATACCTTTTCTGACATTATACTACAATTATCGTTAAAAGTAAATATAATCTCAGTTATTATAGCTAATATGTTGCTTTTTTACACTAAATATGGTATAATACATATGCCAAATCAATCTGAATAATGTACAAACGAAGCTTCCGTGGGGATATTATGCCCTTTTTAGGCATACACTACACGAACGGACTGAATTTGATAAAAATGCAAGTTCCGTTTCTGTTCGTGTGAGGAAACTCGTTTGTGCAGATTGGTTTGGCGACTATCGGAGTTTGCGTTTTTTGTGCGGTTGCTTCGGTAGCCGCACTTTTTATTTTTTGGAGGAATGAAAATGAAAAAGATTTTATCACTGGTTATCAGCGTGTTAATGGTTTGCTCTTTGGCTGCTTGTAGTGGTACGACCGCATCCGATAATTCGACATCCGACAATTCAAACGATAATCAAAACAATGTGACAGAAAAAGGTTGGGAAGAAATTTTAGTTAAGGATATTTTGCCCGAACCGAAATCTCAAAATTGGAAAATCTTTTCTAATGAAAATGATTACTTAGATATGAATGTTTTTGATACTTCTGTTGAGGATTATAATGCCTATATTTCTTCCTGTGAAGATTATGGTTTTGAGATGTATATTTTCGATAATGAAGATGAAAACGAGTATGAGTGCGAAGGCTATAGCAAGTACCATTCTGAACTTGATATCAATTATGATGCTGAAAGAAAAACAATGCATTTACAGTTGGATGCATCGGTAGAAAGAAACGCATTGGAATGGTCAACATCTAAACTTGCTCAAATGTTGCCAATCCCTGAAAACGCCAAAGGATACATTGATGCTGATAGGGAGGAAAAGTATCAAGTTATTCTTATAGATGTATCGATGTCGGATTTTAATGCATATGTAGATGGATGCATTGAGAAAGGTTTTACAATAAACCCCGAAAATTATTCTACATATTACCGTGCCGAGAACGAGAGTGGTTATATAGTAACTGTTGAATATGGCGAGCGTGAAATGGGAATCACACTCAAATTATCAGACGATGAATAATGATTACACTACGGAGGATTAGAGTATGTCAGAAAACAAAGTAGGAAAAACACTTCATATTATTGGTGTTGCAACAATCATTATCGGTGTAATAGGATCGTTTATTTTAAGCGTAAACCTTGACACAGATTTCCCCATTATTTTAATTGTTGGTGCTATTTCAAGCTTTATAACAGGAATGTGCTTTGTTGGATTTAGTGAAATCATTGCATTACTGCAAAACAATGCTAATCAACAAAAAGAAATCATTAGTATTATTAAAAGCAAACCAATGGATAATGCTGGGAAAAATTCTCCAAAAACAGTGTTGCAAGAAATTGAGTCAAATCTTCCGCAAATTTGAGGTGAGTGCTAATGAATGAGCGTTTTGAAATATTAGCTAAATTAAAGAACAATTTATATGCACAAGGCTCTCCTGTTGTTATATCTGCTGGTGCGTTATTAAAAGATAAAAAGACGGATAGCGTAATTACACAATTAAAATTCCAAAGTGTTTCTAACAAGAAAATTATTGCTTTAAAAATTACTCTTAGTGCCTTTGATATTTCGGGAAATCCTGTAGAGAAGGTTAATGAGTATCAATACCTTGATTTGAGCATATATAATGGCAGTTTCTTTGGTTTTGATAAAGCTATAGTAATGCCGGACAAGGTAACAAGGAGTATTAAAATTGAAAAAATTACGGTAGTTTTTGACAGTGGAATATGTGAGCTTTTAGGGGAGAATTTTTCGCCATTTGAGGCTCAAGAGAAACTTGCTACAATTTTATCTCCCGACCTAATAAAACAATATCAAATTGATGCAGGTACACAAGGAGAATATATTCCTCAAAGTGTTGGCGAGCTTTGGTTGTGTGCTTGCCAAACACCGAATACCACATCGAATTGCGCACTGTGCGGTGCAAATAAAATTTCCGTATTTAATGCTTGTGATCCTGCAAAATTAGACACTAATTTGCAACTTCGTCTTGCTCAACAACAAGAGTTGGCAGAAAAAAAGAGAAAACAAAACGAAGAAACACAAGCCGCATTGCAAGCTAAAAAAAAGAAGAAAAAAACATTGTTTGTTATAATCGGAGCAGCCGTAGCATTTATTCTAATTTCTATAGTGACAATAAATGCATTGGTAGATAAAATGCATTACAATCGTGTTGTATCAGAAATTGAGACATTGATTGATGCGGGACAATATGAGCAAGCGTTTGATGTAATAAATAGTGGTAACCTTTCTTATGATGACAAAGATACATATCGTGATAAAGTAATTCCTTATATGCAGGAGCAACACGAAGAAATTAGAGATTCGGGAAAAGATAATTTGGTTTACTACGATGCAGATACAGAATATTATGTTAGTAAATACGAAATATATAGCGTTCAAAACGGCAAAACAAACGTCTTATATGAGGCATCCGAATCTGGTGAAATTTTAGGTATTTATGAATACAATTATTTGTCGAGTGATTGGTGTTTATATGCCAATGGTTATCTGTTTTTCATTGAGTGTTGCGAATGGCGAGAAACAGGATCGCTGGATGAAGATTATGTCTATGCCGCCAAATATGTCAACATAGACACTGGAGAAGTAGAAACCATAGCAAAAAAAGATGGATACGCAAATATATATGCCATTATGAAACTATATAATGGTAGCATTTATTTTGGACTTGATTGGTGGCACGAAAAAGATGGGATAATATTCAATCCTTATACACAGGATATATACGAAGGTGAAGCTGTTATCTATGATTCTCAATTAGAAAGTGCTATTTACAAGAATTAATATTTTACTTGCTTTTTAGAAGTACGTCTGCAATATTGTAGGCGTACTTTTTATATAAACAAAGGAGGAATAGAAATGTTCGTAAAAGCAATGTAGAAGATTATTGAGCAAAAGAGCATTCGGATCACAAGGCTGTGTGTGACCGAAAGAGGGTAAATATGACGATATGTATGTCGTATTTACAAACAGCCAACCGTCAGCGGTAGACGGCTTGAAAGATATTTTGTGACCTATACCGCAAAGGCTTCCGTACAGCATACAAGTACGGCAATGTTTCAGGGATTTACGTTGTAACAACAAATCTCTACCGAACGCCTTAGTTTAGGGGGCGGCAGATTTATGATCTGCACTCGGTATGCGCAGCCGCTTGTCGGCACTCTGTTCTGCAGAGTTGCGCTGGGGCAGTCTTCTCTAATGGGAAGATGAGTCCACAGTCCTAACCTCTTTTACAACTGAATAGCGGATTTCTGCGATACGGGAAATGACTTGCCTTTCGGAATGATAATTTTGAAATGACTTACTCATCGGAATGACACCCTTATTTTCGATATGATAATGATTATCTCTCCGATATGATGTATGACCATCATTTCCGTCGGCGTTTCTATCAGGCGCAAGCAAGATAGAAACGCCGACGGAGTTGTGGCTGAAAAGTCGCGCCGGAGGAGGCGTTGCGGCAAGGCAGAACGACTACAAGAAACGAAAACTGGAGAAACGGCAGGTAAAGTCGCTGAAACTGCTCATGGGTGAGCTATGCCTTGCCGCGCTATGACAAGTCTTTTTTATATGAAAAATGACCTACTGATTAAAATGATAGATGATATTATATATTTTAAGATGATATTCTAAAATGATTTCTTTTCGCAAGAAATCCCCCAGGATTTATAATAGAAAATGACAGCCTGACTGATTGATGTTCAATGATATACCCTTTAAGATGATTCGATTTTAACATCAAGCAGACGGCTGGCATTGTTGTGGTAGATTTAGAATAGTTATGACCTGCTCATCGGAATGATGCGCTCGAAAATATAGGTTGGTGTTTTGCACGCCTGCGGCGTGTTCCGGCTGTTTGATGTTCAAAGTATAACCCTTTTGTATGACACCAATTAAACATCAAACAGTCGGTTGAAAAAAGGCTTCTGCTAACCCTATATGAACTTCGCATCGGAATGATTATGACCGTCCTTTCGGAATGACCGCGCAAAATTGGGCAGCAAATCCCCCATAATTTCCCCCTTAAGGAATGCAATCCCCCCGTTATTTCCCCCATATGATGATTATTCGTAAATGACAATATGACCGTCGTTTCGGAATGATGACGAAAATGACCTTCCTTTTCAAAGGCGGGGCAGGAGATTGTAGCTCCTGCGCCGCCGATTTTTGCCCTGTTGAAAAAAGTTGTGTAATTTACTTGCCAACGGCAAACTCCTGTTTCATATTCCCTTCGCCTTAATCGAAAAGGTAAAATTTTCATAAAGGAGCGATGCCAATGAGTGAAAACTCAAAACAGAATGACATTGTAACTGAAATCTTGGATGAGGCGTTCAACAAAGAGTGGGACACGTTTTCCCCGGAGGAATACAAACACCAGTTAGCAGAAACGCAAGCTGAGGTCAAGAAACTAACACCCGATGAAGAAAAGACGAAAATGAACAGGAGTATGAATCTTCGGGTGCAGGCTACTGCACATTACAGGAAAGATCGACACAAAAGCAGGGCAACACGCAAACGGTATTTTCAAGCCTTTTGCTACGCCTGCGATTATCTTGCAGATACCTGTAATCTTCAAAAGGTGTCAAACATTACACCTACGCATTTTCGCAAGGTGGTAGAGTATTGGAAGTCGTACAAAGCACCGAGCACCATTCAAACCGAACTTTCCGGTTTTCGTCATTACTGTAAGCTTGCAGGCTGCAAACACAAAATGCCTGAAAACAAGGAACTGAAACTTCCAAAGCGTGAGCCTAAAAAGTACAACCGTGGATGGTTGGTTACTGAGTACCAGAAGGCTCGTGAACTTGCAGAATCTATGAATCGGTTTGATGTTCGTGACGGTTTGGATTTAGGATGGCACTTGGGACTTCGTATTATCGAAGCCTGTCAACTCAAGTTGGGTGATGTGAAGAAGGCACTTGGATGGGGCGGTCCTGACATTAAGGGTAAAGGCGGACAAGTGCGTTTTGTAAAGATCGAGACTGAGGAACAGTTAGAATTGCTTAAACGCCTGTACCGTGAAGCCAAAGCAAAGGGATTGACGGACGATGATTTTATCATCAGTAAGACGATTTATAAAGGACCTTTGATGGAAAAGAAGTCTATCGAAAACTGGATTTACAATCACCGTAAAGAATTTACCGATCCCGACCGTCAGAAGAAGGTGACTCCCGGCAAGAAGCCCCGCATTGATAAACTTGTTTTCCACGGACTTCGCCACTCTTATAATCAGAATCGTGAAAAGTGGTTAGACGGCGATCCAAGAAAACTCCAGAAGCTCAGTCAGGGTTTGGGCCACCGTCGTTTAGCAGTGAATGATATTTATAGAGAATGAGGAGGAGATAAGTGGGCAAAGAGGTTAAGATCATTCTTAAATCCCACATACCTGAAGATGAAATTGAAGCATTGGCAAAATGCTTCCTGCCGGATATATTAGATTTCTTTGAATCCGAAGAGGGCAGACAAGAATTTGAACAGTGGCAAAAAGAGCAAAGTGGTAGAAATACCTAAAGGACAGTGGAGGTACAGGTCAAAACCTGTACCTCCACAAGTATCAATAAGATAAACAAACTGTATCTAACGAATGTCTAATATCTTCAATATTTCTTGAAAACGATTCTATAGTGCCTTTATATATGTCTCCTCTAAAACAACGAGCGCAGGTATAATCTTCATAAACTCGTATTCCAAATAAACCTTCTGCACATGGATACATAGAGCAGTTATACTGACAATCTTTACAATATACTCTTTGTGGAATCAAAACCTTTATCCCCATAATATTTGCACATAAATAATCGTTTTCTTGATAAAAATCTTCATCATTAATTCGATATAATGTCATTAGACGGTTTTTGATTTCAGCAATAGATACTCGCTGGAACTCATCAAACTGTCCACCAACAGTAAACAAGTCTAACAATTTAATGTTTATTCTCATTCTTGCGGCATAAGCAATTAATGTTTCAATGTCTTCAAAGTTGAAACTTGTAATAACTGCATTAAGTTTAACCTTATATCCTTTTTTAATCAAAAAATCGATTCCTTTTAAAACAGCATCTAAACAGTCACCATTCGTGATTTTCTTATATTTGAGTTTATCCATTGTGTTCAAGGTAACATTAAAGGTTAAATTACTTTTTCCGATTTTATTAAAGTCATCAGACAAATCACAAATTTTAGTGCCATTTGTTGTAAATCCAATATCTTCAAAATCGTTTTCAAAATTCTTGCATATTTTTAGAATGTTAGGATAAAGAAGAGGTTCTCCGCCGCTAATTTTAATTTTTTTGAATTGAGATTTTTTAGCTTCTTCAAGAAGACTATGTAAATCAAAATCGGGATTGTCTTGAATTTGCTCTCCCATCAAAGTAGTGGTTCGACCCTCATGATGACAGTATACACAGTTTAAGTTGCACTTTTGTGACACAATAATTCTTAAGTACTGCTTTATATTCTCTTTGGTAGTGTGCTGTAATAACATATTATTTTTACTTTCATCAATACAATTCATGTATTCAGATACAATTAATATCAGTTTGTCCATATTGTATTTTTCACTTAACAATTTGAACATACCCTGCGGATTCTGAATGTCAAGCAAGGTTCTTATAACATTTTCAACATCATCAATCTCATTCTGAGTATATCTATCTGATAGTTTGCGATAATTTGGAGTTCCCCCGTGGAAGGCGTTACAAACATACCAAACAAAGAAATGTATGCAAATATCTGTTAATGGTATTTTCGTTAATATCATACTAGTATCTATTTGCAAAAAATCTTCTACCAGTTTTTTGCTTTTGTTAATTAATAATTCTAAAACTGCTAAAAAGGCACACTCATAATATGTTATAGCATTAAAATCAGCTGTATTTTTCCTTTTTATATAAAGATTCCTAAAATTAACTCTTTTGGGTTTTATCTTTAACATATAGTACATACACACCCATGGCAACAAAAAATGTTTATCAGTTATCAAAACTTCGGAAATTCTATTTGAAGAGATGGTAACAGAAAACTCATACGCAATATTAAACGCTGTGATGTTGTCTTGCAAATCTGAAGACTTTAGCAGTTCGGAAACAAATATCTGAAGTTGGGATTCAACAATACGCTTGCTTTCTATATTTTCATCCGTATCATTTGTCAAACATTGTTTAAGAATATCAATTGCCAACCATCTTACTTCCATAATGTTAGATTTAAGATAGTTTAAAATACTCGTCCCAGTTTCGAGAACATCAATATTGTTAAACAACTGAGTTCGTAATTCGTTTAGTTTTGCAATATCCTCGTCCCAGTTCCCACTATATGTTGCAGTTTTAGTTTCAATACCCATAGTCAAAAATTCACAGGGTAACACCTTAGGTATAAATGTATGCAAAATTTCTTTCGGCATTGAAACCGCTTCATTTGCGTTTAAAACGGTGATCTTACTGTCAATACATGCATATACAGAACCGTCTATTATGTATGTTATTTCATCGACATTTTTATGAGAATGGGGAGAGATTGAATCAGTGGCGTTAGGTTTTGAGATATAAATATTAAAAGCACCACCATCGCCAAATGGTAGACGCAATGCGCCAGAACTTATATCAGACTTTTCTAATGAAAATGGATTCACTATTTTTGTATTCTCAATTGTTCGATCACCATCATTATCTGGAATAAATTCCTTAGAATCCCAGTTCCCATTTTCAGAGTTGTACACATACAGGTTTTCCTGTACGCTGGTATTAGAGTTCTTTTGCATTTCGTATAATGTAAAACTTGGCACATTATAACCATCTTTAAAGAGTCCAGCTGCTGCCCATTGTTTTATGGCTCCAGAATCTCCCCTTGTATTTTTATGTATGTGCCCACAAAAATAGTGTTTTGCACCTATATTATTTAAAAATACACGTAATTTTTGTTGAGATTCTTTGCTCAACATTTCCATAGAATGATGTCCAATCACAATAGTAGGAACAGACTTGTTTAACAACGAATACTCTGGTAAATCAGATTCGCACAGCCAAATTTTTTGAAAATCGTTAACCTTAACATTATTTTCATCATCAAGCTGGATCGTCCAATTCTCATCACAAACGGGTTGGCCTGAGAAAATACTTGTATTAAGAACAACAATATTTAGATCCATGTATTTGTCATAAACATATGACCTTGCAGAGATAGGGTTTTCGGGATAACTTACAGCTTTGCAAAATGAGACATAGCCATTAAAACTAGATGCAAGTTTCTCTAAATATTCCTCTTCTTTTTTATGCTTGTCTTCTTCTTTTTGCCAATCTCTTAATAAATTGAACCTACTATTATCTCTAACATAATCATGGTTTCCTATAGCAAATACAATGTGTTCGCAAATATCACTTAGCTTTTTAAAAAGATTATGTGCAGAAGTATAGTAATTGTGGTTGTTGGATTGTCCTTGGTGTATAACATCTCCTGTTACCAGTATAAAATCAAGTCTTCCTATATTAGATATTTTTTCAATAAACTTATCTTGTAATGTGGAGTCCAACCATTTGTTTTTGGGAGATCCTATATGCAAATCTGAAATATGTAGCCAACGTATATCTTTAAATTCTGACATAAATAACACCCCTTTTTTCTTTAATTATAGCACATAATAAGATTAAAATCTATAACTTGACAAAAAACGGAGACAAATTTATCTCCGTTTTTTGTTCCACAATTATTATTCACTTAAATAAACAACAAACCCGAACGTTTCACCGATTGGTAAAAGGTTCGGGTTTGAATGCTTTGGTGCAGCTGATGGGACTTGAACCCATACGGTTGCCCACACGCCCCTCAAACGTGCGCGTCTGCCAGTTCCGCCACAGCTGCATATTCGGTTTTGTGCGTTTGATACAAGAGGGAGTTCCCAAACGCGCAAGAACTATTATACACGAATATTTGTATTTGTCAATACTTTTTTAAAACCTTTTTTGAAAAAAATTAAAGCTCGAAAAACAGAGTTTCTTCACCCGGTAATTTACGGGGCAGGGGAGAAAGCTTTAAAAGATCAAGGGCGAATTTTTTGCACACGCCGCTCTGGGCAACGACACCGTTATGCTTGCATACGCAGACGTCCGACTCGCGTATGATGACGGCGAACTCGCAGTTGGCACAGATCGCATCGATCTCGTGATCGGTTACCGACATTTTCTTTGCTCCTTTCTACCTATATCGACAATACTATACTCCTTTTTTAACGATTTGTCAACCGAAAATAAATGCCAAACCCGTCATCACCGCACAACAGATGCTTTTGCCGGCAAAATAGCTCCTTATCGACAGCCGATCCGAGATAACGCTTTTCACCTGCATCGCCACCGAGATCCCCGTGCCTCCGATAGCAAAGGCGCACAGCACCACCGCCGAATTTCCGAGCTTGCTTGCCTCGCAGGTACCCGACGAAAACTCGAGCAACGAGAGCAAGATCGCGTTTCCGAATCTGCCGAGCGACATCAACCGCGACAGCGTTTCGGCAACGACCTTAAAAAACACCGCACAGGCGGAGATGTTTATAACAGTGTGCGCGCTTTCGATTATTATTTCGGAAAGGTTGGCTTTTTTGACGTCCTGTACAAAGCTCTCTTTCGGTTTTTCTTTTCCGAATATCAGGTATCTCATTATCACCGCCGCAGCCGCTTCTCCGATAAGCTGATAAGCAAGCAGCCGCAAGCCGATCTTTATATCGTTAAAAAGCACGCTCCCGACGTACCCGATAACAAACGACACGCTTGCGTTATTGGTGAACGAGCAGAGATACTCGGCGTATTTTTTGCTGATTTTTCCGCTTTCATAAAGAAAAAGCGAATTTTTTGCACCGAGCGGAGCGCCGCACAGTGTGCCCATAATAAGCGAAAATGCGGGCAGACCGATATATTTGACCGCCTTTTCGGCAAACGGCATCGAAAAAACCGCCTTTGAAAGCACGGTGTATAAAAAAAGCGAGGGAATAAGCGTTTGCGCGCAGAAGGCAAGCGCGTTTTTTGTATCGTCGGACAGGTTTTTCGGGAATATCAGCAGATATACAAACAAAATTACCGTCAATGCATCGGCGGTAAACGAAAACAGACGTCTTGCTTTCATAAAATCACTCCGAAACGAGTATATTGAAGCGGTGAGAGATTTTATGAATATTAATTGGCTGAAGGAGCTTTTAAAAAGCGACAGACAGGTGTATATCGAGCTCCGAGGGAGAGAGACGGTGCATCTTTCGGGCTACTGTCGCATCGAGGATTACACCCGCGAATACATAAAGCTCGGAAACGGCGAGTATTTTGTGGGCATAACCGGACAGGAGCTCGAGCTGAGGCACCTGAGCGATCAGGCGATCGCTATCGACGGGAGGATAGACAGGGTTGAGTTTATATAAAATACTTCATTATTTTTTCGGTGAAACGGTTTTTGAGATAGAAAAACGTGATTTTTCGCGGTTTTCCGCGCTGTTGACAAACAGCAAGCTGAATATCTGGGCACCGACTCCGAACGATTCGTATATCGAATTCAGAGCATCGCTTTTTGCATCCGAGGATATTGCAGATCTGCTTAAAGAATCGTCTGTGCCGTATCGGATAACCGAAAAACGCGGTCTGCCTTTTGTGTTCTCGCGGTACAAGCGCCGATACGGAATGATATTGGGGCTTGTGTGCGGACTGCTTCTTATGTTTTATAATCAGCTTTTTGTATGGAAGATAACGGTAAGCGGAAACGACGGCGTTACGGCCTCAGAGATCGAAAGCGCGCTTGCGGATATCGGAATTTCGGTGGGCAGCTTTATACCCGATATAGACGTCAAGGCAAAGGCAAACGAGCTGTTAATGGACTTCCGCGAGCTTTCCTCCGCCGCGATAAGCATCCGCGGGACCCATCTGCACATATCGGTGCTCGAGCGGACAAAGGTGCCCGATATCGTTGACAAAAGCGGGTTTTATAACGTTGTTGCCGAGCGCGACGGAATTATAATCGACGTTTCCGCCGCCGACGGCACGCCCGAGGTAAAGCAGGGCGATGCCGTTTACAAGGGCGAGCTGCTTATAAATTCCTTTATCGAGGGGACAAACGGCAGCTTCCGCCCGACACATGCGCGCGGTATCGTTTATGCCGCCGTAAACGAATATATAGTGACAAAGATCCCGCTCGAGCGCGTGTCCAAGCGCTACACCGGCAGAAGCGATACAAGGGTGAGCTATATAATACTCGGGCGCGAAATGCCTTTTTCGTCGCTTGAATGTGATTACGAGTATTTTGATGCCGTATCGAGCGAAACGGGCATAAAGCTTTTTTCGTTTATCGAGCTTCCGATAAAGCGCATCTCGGTCACCTACAGCGAGTACGAGCTCGAAACCCTGCCCATAGATGTCGGCACCGCCGAGCGCATAGCCGAGGAAACGCTTTCGGATAAGCTTTCCGAGTACGATTGCGAGGTGCTTTCGCTTACCACCGAGTTTGTCAGCGACAACGAAAACGGCATCTGCATATTACACGCAAATGCCGTTTTAAAGCTTGATATTGCAAAGGAGGTTCCCTTTGAAATTATGAATTACAGGGTGCCCGAAAGGTTGACTATGGCGAGCGAGTAGACCTCCATGCCCGTAAACAGCTCGTTTACCGACATATACTCGTCGCGCTGGTGCGCATCACCGCGCTCGTCGCCGAGCTTTCCGCGCTCGGACATTATACCCGAGCCGAATGCGACGGTGTTGGGAAGTGCGCGAGCATAGGTGCCGCCGCCCATTGTATAGGGCTTGCACTCGATGCCGAGTACCTCTTCGCACGCCTTGGTAAGCGCGATTATCTTATCGTCGTCTGCCGAAACAAAATAACCCTCGCTCACGCCGTAGGACGCGATCTTGCCGCCTGCCTCGGATATGGCATTTTCGATGCTTGCAACGATCTGCTTTGCATCGGACTTTGGCAGATAGCGGATGTTAAAGGACTGCGATATCCTGCCGTTTTCGCTCTTTATTACGCCGCCTACACAGGTGAGATAACCGAAATCGTCGTTTTCCGCGGCTATACCCAGCGTTTTGCCGAGATATTCTGCGGTTGCCTCTTTTAAAAACGCAAGTGTGTTATCGCTGTTGTCGATGCCGTTATCGGTAAGATAAGAGCAGAGCATGCTTATAGCGTTCACGCCCGATTCGGGATGTGCGGCGTGGGATGCCTTGCCGATCGCTTCGATACGGTAGCCGCCGTCGATTTCGGAAACCGTGATACTCTCGCGCGATAAAAGCTTTTTATCGGTTTTTACCAACGCATACGCCTTGCCGGGTACTGCGTTCGTAACCGTGCCGCCGTTAAGCTCGGTTATACACTCGGGCAGAGCCGAAAACTCGGTCCAGACCGACAAAATGCCCTTTTCTCCGATACAAACGGGGAACTCGGAATCGGGAGTAAAGGAAAACATCGGGGGCTTGCGAACCGTTTGGAAATAACGCAGATCGCTGCTGCCGACCTCCTCGTCGCTGCCGAGTATAAGACGGACGGTAAAGGGGAGAGATATGCTGTTTTCCTTAAAATATCTCATTGTATAAAGCGCCTGTATAAACGGTCCCTTGTCGTCGTGGGTGCCTCTGCCGATAAGCAGACCGTCCTTAACGGTAAGCTCATAGGGCTCCGCACTCCAGCCGTCGCCGGCGGGGACAACGTCCAAGTGGCACACTATACCTATCTCGCGCTCGGACTCGCCGTAAAGCACGCTGAGACAGCGGTAATCGTGGTTCTCGGTTTTAAAGCCGTATTTTTCGGCAATTTCCGCCGCCTTGTCGATAGCCCTTGCACACTCGGCACCGAACGGGTATATGCCCTCAGCCTCGGATACCACCGAGGGTATTCTGATTATCTCGGCAAGATCCTCTATCGCTTGTGCGCGGATATCGGCTCTCGCAAAAAATTCTTTTATAGATCCACGGGTGCTCATATTATTACTCCTGCTCGGAAAAGTTTGCGCTCAATCGGTTAAGCGCATCGGCAAAACGGTTTTCGGTCTCTCTTATGGATTGATTCATTTCGTTTTGTCTTGCGCGGAATTCCTCTGCGGCGGCAGAAAGCGAATCGCATCTGCGCCTTGTATCCTCAATAAGCTTCTGTGCCTCGCCCTCGGCGCGCATACGGATGGCTTTCGCCTCGTTCTCGCTCGAGCGGCGTGCATCGGTGAGAATAAGCTCTGCCTCCTTCTCGGCGCTCTTGATGATATCGGCGGCGCGCTTGTCTGCGATAACCATTTTTTCGCCTATCTCGGCACAGAGAGCATCGTATTCCTTTTGCTTTTCGATAAGCTCCTGAGCGTGATTGCGGTCGTTCTCGTCGCATAACTCGCGCAGCTTTGCGATCTCTGCCTTTAACCGCTCGTTTTCCGCCTCGGTAAGATGAAGCTTGTCGTTAAGCTCGTTTTCGTTTTGGGTGTACCTGTCGCTCATCATAACGAGAAATTCGTCAACCTGCTTGGTATCATATCCCTTAAATGATTTTTTGAATATAGCTTCAGCCATGGTTTTCACCCGTTCCTTTCAAACGTATATACAAATTCACGATTAGAATACCACACTTTCCTCAAATTGTCAACAATCGGAGGCGATAACCGTCAGCTCGATATTACTGATCATAAGAAATACCGTCTGGAGCATGCCCACGCTGGCTGTATTGCTTGCTTTCGGGGTGTATTTTACGTTCAGGTGCCGTCTTTTCGGCATTTCCGCTTTAAAAAGCGTTTTACGTGACACTCTGCTTTCGCTCTCGTCCGACACGAGCGAGGGTATCTCGCCGCTTTCCGCCGCGGCAACGGCTATCGGCGGAACGGTAGGCGTGGGGAGCATAATCGGTGTCGGCTACGGCTTGGCGGTAGGCGGTGCGGGCAGTATTTTTTGGATGTGGGTGTGCTCGCTTTTCGGTATGGGGCTTAAATATGCCGAAACCGAGATCGCGCTTAAGGACCGCGAGATAATAAACGGCAACGTGGTCGGGGGCGCGTTTTTGCGGCTTGACCGAATGGGATATCGGCGAGCAGCTGTGCTTTTTTGCATTTTTTGTGTGCTTGCCTCGTTCGGTACGGGAAATCTGACACAGATAGGCGCGATAACCGATTGCCTGTCGGATTTTTCGGGCAATTCAACGCTTGTTTGCCTTGTCTGCGCGCTGCTGCTTGCATTTGCGGTGTTCGGGGGCAGAGGATTAATCTCGCGGTTGAATTCGGTTGCGGTTCCCGCCGCATCGGCGCTTTACATACTGCTCGCTCTGCTGATACTTATTTTTAATCACAAAAGCATTTTGCCCTCGCTTGCGCTTATTATCCGCTCGGCTTTTGGGATAGATGCCGTTAGCGGCGGTGTCTCGGGCGCGTTGCTGGCGGCAGCTCTGCGCGAGGGGTTTGCGCGGAGCATGTTCTCCAACGAGGCGGGCATGGGCTCGTCGCCGCTCGCACACGCGACAGTATCGCTCGATAACGGCAAAAAGCAGGCAAAATGGGGAATATTCGAGGTGTTTTTCGATACGTTTGCGGTATCAACGCTTACCGCGCTCTGCCTTTTGTCAAGCGATAACGGCTCGGTGGAATCGATGTTCGTATCGGAGCTCGGCAATGTGTTTGGCAGGGTGTTTGTAATACTTCTTGCGCTGTTTGCCTTTGCCTCGGTGATAAGCTGGTGCTATTATGCCGAGTGCTGTATATCGTTTCTTTGTCCGAATCGGGCGTGGGTAAGGGCGGTATACCGTATTTGCTTTGCAAGCACGCCGTTTTTTGCGGTGTACCTCGGCAGCGAGGGCGTGTTTTTGCTGTCGGATATATTAAATGCGCTTATGCTTTTTATAAACCTGTTTTTGCTTTACATTTGCCGAAAAGAAACAGAAAGGATATAATTTATGTGGTATCACAAAAAAACAGATGCTCTGTTTGCCGAGCTGAACTCATCGGCAAACGGCTTAAGCGGCGGGGATGCCGAAAAACGATTGTCGGAGTATTCCGAAAACACGCTCGTTTCCGAACGGAAAAAGAGCTTTCTGCGGCGGTATTTTGAATCGCTCTGCGACAGAATGACGGTGATATTGCTTATAGCGGCGGCGATATCGGGTGTGACCGGCTATATCACGGGCGAGGGGTTTGCAGATCCGATAATCATACTTATCATCGTGGCGGCAAACGCGCTTATCGCGGTGATTCAGGATATGCGCGCCGAGAACGCGCTTATCGCGCTTAAAAGAATGACGTCCCCCGAGAATTACGTTCTGCGTGACGGCAAAAAGCAACGCATCCCGAGCCGGTTTATCGTGCCCGGCGATATAATTCTGCTCGAAAAGGGGGATATCGTCCCCTGTGATGCACGTCTTATCGACAGCAACGAGCTTACCGTTGACGAATCGGCACTCACCGGCGAATCGGTGGCGGTTTTAAAATCGCACAGGGCGGTTGCCGAGCAAAACTGCCCGATGTCCGAGGCGCTTGACTCGGTCTTTACCTCGTCGCATATCGTTTCGGGCAGGGGCAGGGCTCTTGCGGTAAAAACGGGTATGTCCACCTGTGTGGGCGAGATCGCAGCTATGATAGATACCGAGTCCGAGCAGACACCGCTTCAGAAGCGGCTTGCAAAGCTTAGCACCCTGCTCGGAAACGTAACTATCGGCATCTGTCTTTTTATATTCGGCTTTTCGGTGCTTCGCGGGCTGGATATCGGAGAGATGTTTATAACCTCGGTATCGCTTTCGGTTGCCGCAATCCCCGAGGGACTTCCCGCTATCGTCACGGTCGTGCTCTCGGCGGGGGTTCAGAGCATGGCAAGGCGCAAGGCGGTGGTAAAGCGCCTGCCCGCTGTTGAAACTCTCGGCTGTGCACAGATAATCTGCTCGGACAAAACCGGAACTCTTACCTGCAACAAAATGACGGTCTTACGCACCTACGGCGACGAAAATGCGTTAAAGACCGCCTCGGTGCTCTGCAACAACGATTCCTCGCCCACCGAGCTTGCGCTTACCGAATATGCAAAGGACCGTATCGCTCTGCGCGAGAGCCGGCCGCGTGTAAAGGAGATCCCGTTTGATTCGGTAAAAAAATATATGGTCACAGTCAACCGCGGCGCAAACGGCTACACCGTTTATATCAAGGGCGCGCCCGACGTGGTTTTAAAAAGGTGCAGGGGCGTATCCGCTGACGAGATAAACGAAAAAATATCCGAAATGGCAAAAAACGCTCTGCGCGTTATCTGCTTTGCAAAATGTGACACCGATTTTCTGCCGAGCGATCCCGAGAGCTGCAGCTTCGAGCTTATAGGTCTTTGCGGCATCTCCGATCCGCCTCGGGAGGAGGCGCGTGATTCGGTTGCGGTATGCAAAAGGGCGGGAATCCGCACGATAATGATAACCGGCGATCACAAGGACACCGCCTGTGCCGTTGCGCGTGATATAGGCATTATCGATACAAACGGTATGGCTATGACCGAAGCCGAGATGTCCGTGCTTTCCGATGCGGATTTTCTGCGCGCTGTCGAAAAATGCAACGTCTATGCGCGGGTCACTCCGTCGTTTAAGCTTAAGATCGTTTCGGCGCTTAAATCAAAGGGCTATATAGTTGCGATGACGGGCGACGGAGTTAACGATGCGCCCGCCTTGAAAAAGGCCGATATCGGATGCGCTATGGGCATAAGCGGAACCGAGGTCGCAAAGGAATCGGCGGATATGATACTCACCGACGATAATTTTGCCACAGTCGTCACCGCGGTGCGAGAGGGCAGGGGAATATACGAAAACATACGGCGTGCCGTTCATTTTCTGCTGTCCTGCAATATCGGCGAGCTGTTTACGGTGTTCTTTTCGATAATAATGTCGCTTCCCAATCCGCTTTCGGCAATACAGCTTCTGTGGGTGAATCTAACCACCGACTCGCTCCCCGCTATCGCGCTCGGGTTGGAGCGCGCCGACGATTCGCTTATGCAAAAGCCGCCGATCAAGTCCGATGCCCCGCTGTTTTCGGCAGAGCGGGTGCTTAGGATAATTTTCGAGGGCATACTTATCGGCACGCTTGCCGTATCGGGCTTTGTTATCGGAAATAATCTTCGCGGGAGCGAGGTCGGAAGCACAATGTGCTTTTTCATACTCGGCGCATCACAGCTTTTTCACTCGTTTAATATGCGTAGCGAAAAGAGTATTTTTGCCCGCGGCAAAAAGAAAAACCCGTTTGTATATATTTCGTTTGCCGTCTGCCTTTGTATGCAGATATGCGCTGTATCGGTGCCCTTTTTTGCAGATCTGTTTTCGGTGGCCGCGCTTGATATAACAGAGTGGGGCATCTGCCTTGCGCTTTCGGTATGCCCGATCCTGATATGCGAAATTTACAAAAGGTTCAAAAAACAATAAACAAACAGACATAATTAAAAGCTAACATCCTCTTGATATCATATAAAAAGAGGATGTAATTATGAAACTGGATATTAAACCCTTTTACGTTAATAAGCCCGAAAAGCTTTTGGATTGTCCGAATATCCGTATACGCGGCAGACACAGCGTTGATAACGGTATGCTTGCATTTGATTGGAGCGGAAGCGGATTTGCGTTTAATTTTTCGGGAACCGGCTTTATACTGTCGCTCGGGGAATACGAGTATTATTGCCCCGCCTACGTCAGAATAACGATCGACGGCGATATTACACAGCGCTTGGCGGTTGTAAACGGCAGCGAAAAGCTTGCGATAGAGGGACTTGCCGACACACGCCACAGGGTTGAGGTAATAAAGGTGACCGAGGGAGAGAGCAAGCTAAGGTTTGATACCATAACCTTTTTGGGCATCGGCGCCTGCTGGCAGAATCCGCCGTTTAATAACCCGCGCAGAATAGAGTTTATCGGCGATTCGATAACCTGCGGCTACGGTGTGCTCGGTTCGTCCGACGATCTGGGATATTCCACCTATCATCAGGACAACACCTATTCCTATGCAGGCCTCACCGCCGCAAAGCTTAATGCCGATGCTCGCTATATTGCTATTTCGGGCAAGGGCATCGTTTGCAATTGCGACGGCGACAGAACCGATGCCACGGGCGGCGAGTACTTTGACCGCCTTACGCGTACCGGCAAAGAGGTTTGCAACGACGGCTGGATACCCGAGGTTGTGGTCATCAACCTCGGCACCAACGATTGCGGGGGTCCCGCGCCCGAGGATGAATTTGCTGCCGCGGCAAAGGAGCTTGTGGCAAAGGTGCGCGCAAGATATCCCGAATCACAGATAATCTGGATGTACGGGCTTATGAGCACGCTCTATTCCGATACCCTGCGCTCTGTTGTGCGTGACATAAGAAAAACCGACAAAAAGGTGCATTTTATCTGCCCCGATACCATTTTCGGCAACCCCGATGAAAACGGCGCAAACGGACATCCCAACGTCCGCGCAAGCGTCCGTGCAAGCACAATGCTTGTAAAAAAGATACGTGCCGTCACCGGCTGGACAGGACGTGTTCAGCAGGAGGGCGCTGACACTTGACAAAACACGTTGCGTGAAGTATTATAAAAGCAGTATCTTGTACGGAGAATAAATAATGGCAAAAAAGAAGGAAATAAAGCCCATATCGGTATTATGGGCATTGGTTATTGCGGTCGTTACGTTTGCGCTTATCGGCGGGTTCATCGTTTATCTTTTCTCAACGGGTGACAGCGGCGATGAACAATCCGACATCTCGATAGAGCAAAGCTTTGAGGAAAGCAGTATCGATCCCCCTCCCGTTGAGGTCGAGGTCAAGGAGACTATGGCGGATGCCGAGGTGGGCGATGCCGTGGTGTTCGGCAGGTTCGAGCAAAACTGCAAGTACGACGGTGTCGAGCCGATAGAATGGATAGTGCTCGAGAAGCAGGACGATAAGATACTTCTTATCAGCCGCTACGCGCTCGAGAAGATCGCTTATAACGACGACGGCAGCGCCGCCGAGTTCGAGAGCAGTACGCTTTTTGCGTTCTTAAACGGCATTTTTTATGATAACGCCTTTAACGAGACCGAGCGCGCATCGCTTATCGGCGAGGACAACAAAAAGGTAACGATGCTCGATGTCGAGCAGGCAAAGAAATATTACGAGTACGATTCCTGGCGCGCCTGCGCTCCGTCCGAGATGGTCAAGCAGTCGGGCGCAAGGGTAGAAAACGGCGCTTGCTGGTGGTGGCTTGTTGATAAGGGAAATATCAAGGATTCGGCGTGCTACGTTCATTTTGACGGCAGTATCCGTACACACGGCTTTTCGACCGATTACGGCTTGGTTGCGGTCCGCCCTGTGATCTGGGTCAAATCCGACACCGGGCAAGAGGATATCGAATCGAGCGAAACAAGCACCGAATCGAGCGAAATAAGCGAGTAAACGCGCGGTTATATACCGTCTTCGGCGGTGTGATTTGGAATAAATTTAAAACAACGTAGGTCGCCGCCACATAACACAAAAAGAAAACGATATGTCTGTGAAAAATCACATGGCATATCGTTTCAGAGCGAAGACAAATGGTCTATTTACGCCCTTGAAAGAAAATAATACAAAAACAACAGAGCTTCACTATTATTATGAAGCTCTGTTTCTTTTCATAAGGAATATTGTTTTTTATTGTATTTTCAAGGGCTTTGACAAAAAACTTCGACTGCCCTACTTATGTAGGGCGACGCTCGTTTTTTGCCAAAAATATCCTCATTTCTCTCGCTCTGCTCGGTTTGCAGACTTTGTCTGCAAACTGAGGTTGCCCTTGAATAACAGGGCAACCTTTTTAATTTTATTTATTGAGCTTTGAATAGGTCTTTTCGGTAAATCGATCTGCAGATACTATAAAGCGCTCGTGACTTCCCTCGCCTATCAGGCCGCACTCGTCATACGCCTTTACGCTAAACACGAGCTTTCTGCCGTCGCGCTCTGTAAGCTCGGCTTCTGCACTTACCGTCATACCGACAGGCGTTGCGGCAAGATGCTTGACATTTAACAACGTACCTACAGAGGTTTCGCCCTCTGCAAGAACACCCTTTATTGCCTCGCAGGATGCTTTTTCGATAAGAGCAAGCATCGCGGGAGTTGCATAGACCTTTAAGCTTCCGCTTCCGACAGATAACGCGGTTTTGGAATCGGTAACCGACTCTGTAACCGTGGCTTTAATATTTTCTATCATTGTTTTTTACCCTTTTTCTTCTTAAGAGCTACCGCGGCACCGCACGCCAGTGCACCTGCGACGCAGGTACCGACGATCAGCGGAGTTTTATTGTTATTATCGGAGGTGTCGGAATCGGAAACTGTCTCGCTTGATTCCTCAACAACATCGAGCTGAACGTTAAGTGCATCGTTGAGATTGTTGTAAAGCAACTTGAGATTGCCGATGTAGAGAGTTTTGTTCTTAAGGTATTCCTCAAGAGCGAGCGCGCAAGCACGAACATCCTTACGTCGCGGATCGTTCTTTTCGGTGTTTGACATAAAGTCATCCGCCTGCTTAAGAAGGTCGGTATAAACGGTTTCATCATACGTATATGCGCGGAACTCGCGGATGCCGCCGCTGTAATAAGCGTTCCAATCCTGATGATACCAACGCTTGAGCTGAACGTACTTGATGTATCTTGCGGAATACTCCTTGTCAAGATTTATCGTATCGGTCTGTGCGCCGCCGTTGACACCGTCGTTAACCGAATAAACGGTGGTGTACGCGGTGCCGTTTTCGGACACCTGAATC
>JAZSDL010000008.1:0-8444 GCA_045531135.1 Eubacteriales bacterium
GCAGTTACCTTGATCAGACTCGTCAAGATCGTTGGTGATAACGAGCTTGTCGTTGTCGTAAATCATGATGAACTTAACGTACTCGAGACCGTACTCAGCAGTGATATTTCTAACTGCAACAGAGATGGTGATCTCGTCGCCTGCCTTGTAGGTCTCGGGAGCGGTGATAGCGAGATCGAACTGAGGATCAACGGGATCATCGCCTACGAGTTCAGCAAGCTGTTCCTCGAGAGAGGGAGCGGGGTTGGGATCCTCAGAAGTAGAGGGATCCTCAGAAGTAGAGGGATCCTCAGAAGTAGAGGGGTCCTCAGAAGTGGAGGGATCCTCAGAAGTAGAGGGGTCCTCAGAAGTAGAGGGATCCTCAGAAGTAGAGGGTTCCTCAGAAGTGGAGGGATCCTCAGAAGTAGAGGGGTCCTCAGAAGTAGAGGGATCCTCGGAAGTGGAGGGATCCTCGGAGGAAGAAGCATCGCCGGTAGCTTCGGTGCCGTATGCCTCGATCTCGTTTACGAATGCCCATACGCCATCGCCGATAGTGAACTCAACCTTGAGATAACGGCCGGTAGCATCAGTATCGGCAGAGATCCAATAGGTAGCGTCGGAAACGGTAGCTTCGGCAGCAGTGAGAGTGCCGATCGCATCGCCCCAGGTTTCGCCGTCATCGGAGATGTACGCCTTTACCGAAGCCGCCTCGGAGATACCCCAGTCGGTTCTGTAAATAACAGCCGCACAAACTGCGGTAACGTTGTAATCAGCGCCGAGGTCGAAGATCGCATAACCCACCTTGTCGGGAGCATTGATGATAGAAGCATCAGTGCCGTTGCAGTAGAATGCGAACCATTCGGTAGCGTTGTCGTCACCGGAGAGGTCGGTCTTTACTTTGCCGTCGGTAAGGTCGCCCTTATAAGCATCCTTAACGCCGCAACCGGAAATCTCAGGTGTCAAGCCGGCAAGAAGGTTTATGTCATCAGCGGATGCAAAAACTGCAACTGCGGAGACAACCAAGATTGCCGAGAGAAGAAGAGCAATAAATTTCTTCATGTGGAGTTTCCTTTCTGATTTTTCAATTTTGGGGATACTTCCCCTTATTCATTACTGATTTTAACATACAAAAAAACCGTTGTCAATAATCGCAAGCGAAAAAACAACGGTTTTTTTTGTAAATATCAACCAAATAAGGTATTAAAGTGTAATATGATCGATTATATAGTTGAGATACTTCTTATATTCCTGCTTATCGGAAACGATGCGCTTCATTTCATAGAGCTTATTGGGAGGTATCGCATCTTCCTCCTCGGGTGTGAGTTTGCCCTTCATAAGCTTATCAACCGTAAGCGAATCAAAAATATCCATAGCAACGATATTATTACCGCGCAGACACATAACCTGCTTCATATGTCCCGCAATAAGATTTTCAACCGCCGCACAGCCCATCTGCGTTGCAAGAACACGGTCACGCAGGGTAGGAGCGCCGCCGCGCTGGATATGAGCAAGACGTGCAAAACGGGTTTCGATTCCGCTTCGGCTCTCGATCATCTTGCTTAATTCCTCGCCGTATTCTCTGCCCATGCCCTCGGAGGTTATAATAATGAAGTTACGCTTGCCGTTTTGGCGCGCCTCTATCATCTTTTCGATAACGTGATCGAAATCGGTGGGGATCTCTTTTATAACTGCGGTCACCGCGCCGAGCGCAATAGACGTCTGAAGCGCGATATCACCCGCATCTCTGCCCATTACCTCAACAACGGTACAGCGCGAGTGGCTCTCGCTGGTATCGCGGAGCTTATCCACGAGCTGAACTACGGTATTCATCGCGGTGTCGAAGCCGATAGTTGCCTCGGTCGAAGCGATATCGTTATCGATAGTTGCGGGGATACCTATACAGGGCACGCCCGCATTGGTGAGATCGACTGCACCGCGGAAGGTGCCGTCGCCGCCGATGGTGACAATGCCGTCGATACCCATATTCTCGCAGGTCTTTGCCGCCTTGAGAACGCCCTCCCACTGACGGAACTCGTTGCTTCGTGCAGAATAAAGCATGGTGCCGCCGCGGTTTATAATAAATGAAACGTCACGCTCGTGAAGCGGTTTTACGTTACCCTCGATAAGTCCCTGATATCCGTTATAGATACCCATGACCTCAACACCCTTATAGAGCGCAAGACGGGTTACGGCACGGACCGCCGCATTCATACCGGGAGCATCGCCGCCGCTTGTGAGAACGCCGATTCTTTTTATTTGCTTCATGACATTTTCCTCCATGGGAAGTTGATATATTACACGATACGAGGATAACACAAAAAAGAAAAATTGTCAATCGGTTCTATATAAAATTAAACCCGAATAAAGATGTAACAAAACGAATGGGAGGACACAGATATGACCGATATGGGAATATACGCTGATATCGCCACGAGGACCGACGGCGATATTTACATCGGAGTGGTGGGACCGGTCCGCACGGGCAAGTCCACGCTCATTAAAAGATTTACCGAAAATATCATACTGCCCAATATTGAAACCGATGCCGCAAGAGAACGCGCGCGCGATGAAATGCCGCAATCGGCATCGGGAAGAACGGTAATGACGACCGAGCCGAAGTTCATACCCGAAACGGCGGTCAGCGTTCCGCTTGACGAGGGCGCGGAGTGTCGGGTTAAGCTTATCGACTGCGTGGGATACGTTGTCCCCGGCGCGATGGGGCTTATTGAGGACGGCACTCCGAGAATGGTGATGACGCCCTGGTCGAGCGAGCCGTTTCCTTTTGAAAAGGCGGCAGAGATAGGCACAAGAAAGGTTATCGACGAGCACTCGACAGTCGGAATCGTAGTTACTACCGACGGAAGCATCGGCGAAATCCCGCGTGATGCCTATACGGATTCCGAAAAGCGTGTTGTGGCAGAGCTGAAAGCTTTGTCAAAGCCGTTTGTTATCGTGCTCAACAGCAAGCACCCCTCTTCCGAAAGCGCGCAGGCATTGTCACGCGAGCTTGAAAACGAATACGACGTGCCCGTGTTGGCGATAAACTGTCTTGAAATGAGCGAGGGCGACATAAAAGAGATACTTAGGGGCTTGCTTTATGAATTCCCCGTACGCGAGATGCGCTTTGCGCTCCCGACGTGGCTTGATCTGCTCGACAATGACGATGAATTGAAAACATCTCTCTTTTCCGAAATCGCAGAGACCGCCAACAGCGTCAAACGTGTTGGGGAAATACGCGATGCGGCAAGCTGCTTTGAGTGCGGTAACGACATTTCCGCACAACTAAGCCGCCTCGATCTCGGAAGCGGCAGTGCCAAAATCGAAATACGCATACCCGACAGAATATTCTATTCTATCCTCGGTAAAAAAAGCGGCTTTGAAATAGAAAACGAGCGTGCGTTGCTCGGAATCATGACCGAGCTCGCCGAGATAAAGCAAAAATACGATAAGGTGGCAAGCGCGATCGATGACGTTATGAACGACGGCTACGGTATTGTTATGCCGTCTATCGAGGACCTGACACTCGAGGAGCCCGAAATAGTAAAGCAGCCCGGCGGGTACGGTGTCAAGCTTAAGGCAAGCGCGCCGTCTATCCATATGATGAAGGCGGATATAGAAACCGAGGTCAACCCCATAGTCGGCACCGAAAGTCAATCCGAGGAGCTTGTAAGCTTTTTGCTAAAGGAGTTCGAGGAGGATCCGAAGAGCATCTGGGAATCCAACATGTTCGGCAAGACTCTGCACGAATTGGTAAGCGAGGGGCTTAACAGCAAGCTCGCTCATATGCCCGATGATGCTCGAGCCAAAATTGCGGGAACGATACAGCGCATCATCAACGAGGGCAGCGGCGGTCTGATATGCATACTTCTCTGATATCCGCCTGCTCTACGTTCTCGGAGCTTCGCAACAAAGAGGTGATCAACCTCCGCGACGGATGCCTGCTCGGCTGTGTGTGCGATCTCGAACTCAACGCTTGCACCGGAGCGATAAACGCGATAATCCTCCCCGGAAACGGACTGCTTGCCTCGCTCTCGGCAAAAAAGCGGATAGTTATCCCCTGGTGCGACATTGAGCGTATAGGCAGAGATACGATCCTGGTAAAATACGAGATCATACAATCCGAGAATATATAACATATTATAATAATGAAGAAAACCGAGGGAGCGAAAACGCGACCTCGGTTAAATTCATTTCAGATTTTCTTTTATAACACTCGCATACGCCTGCGCGAAAAGCAGGATTGCGTTTTCCGCCTCCTCAACGGTATTCCCGCAGGAGCCGACCTCAAGCAGTACACTTCCCTTTGTGAGTGCCTGATTGAATGCCGCCGAGCGCAGATTGATCGGGCGAGCAAGCGTTGGATAAAGATCGTTCATTTTTTGTTGCAAATGAGTTGCGAAAGTGAGATTGTCACGCCAATTCGGGTGATTGGATCCGCCCTCGTCAGTGCCGACAACAAGCATAAGCTGAGCACATTCTTTTCCGTTTAACGTGGTCAGCGGCTTTATGTTTTTGCCGCTCGAATCAAACACAGAATCGCGGTGAAGATCGATAACAAACCTTATCGACGGATACTCGGCAAGCGCTTTTTTGATCCCCTCGCGCGAGTAATTATACGATCGGTTGAAATCGGTCGTGTCGTACATCGTCTTATCGTGAACCGTTTTTATACCCAGAGCTTCAAGCTTATCGCAAAGCACCTCGCCGATATGCACCACCGTTTTTTCCTCATCGAGCGAGCGAAAGGTCTCGTCGCTTGAATAAAAGTCGTAACCGTTTCCGAGATAGCTCTCGCTTCCGTGAGTATGTATTACCAGAACAAGCGGGTCTTCATCCGGAATCGCATCCTTTATGGGAAACTGCTTTTGCAAATAATCATCAAGAGACACGTTGTATTTTGTCTTGTTGATTATATTCAGCGTTGCCTCATCGGTCACCTCGTACCACGAAAGATTGTTGGAAAACACCGGCAGATCATCCTCGCCCGGTGCGGGAACAGGTATAGGTGTTTCGGGCTCATACTCGCCGTTTGCCTCATTCTCCTCTTCCCTTTCCTCCTCGTAGACACCCGCGCCCAAGGCATAAACGGGAATCCCATTGCCCATCGCCTCCACATTTCCGAGAACCTCGCGTGAATCCGACGGGCTTGCACGAGGTATCGCTTTTACCAGATACGGCACCGCCATAAACGCTCCTACAAACAGTATGGCCGAAATAAACAGACAAAACCATTTTGTCACAGCTTGTCTTTGCGAACGGGTTAATCTTCTTTGCATTTTATCACATCCTCTTTACATTATATGCATAAGAAAATGCAATTATTACCCAACGTAGTCGTTTATTTCATTTATATCCATATTATGAAGCGCGATATTAACGGCACACGCGATCAGCTTTGAAAGCTCACGCGCAATAACGTCGTTTTCCTTGGGTGTTACAAACATATCCCTTCCGCGCGAGGAAAGCACGCGCTTTATCACCTCGGCAAAGCTCTCGTCCTCGGTTCCGCTGTGCTCCTCGAGCAGATCGTATGCAAGAGTTGCGGCATCAACGACCGTGGGAACACCGATAGAAATCACGGGGACACCGAGTTTTTCCTCGTTTAACTCGGGACGTCTGTTTGAAACGCCCGAGCCGGGGCTTATACCGCCGTCGGATATCTGCACGGTGGAGGCGAGTCGGTTAAGCCGTCTTGATGCGAGCGAATCAATAGCGATGATGCATTTCGGGCGGATCGCATCGGATACGCTTTTGATTATCTCCATGCTTTCTATTCCGGTCTGACCGAGCACACCCGGACTTATCGCGGCAACACAGCCGAATCCCGCCTCGGAAAACAACGCCTTATCGAGATTTTCGATATGCCGTGTGACAAGCATACGCTTTACCACCCTCGGTCCGAGCGAATCGGGCGTTATCTCCTCGTTTCCAAGCCCCGCAACAAGCACACAGCCCTCGTTTTCAGGCAAAAGTAAGGATATTTCATCCGCTATTACACGAGCCGACCGCGCGAATATATCCTTGTCGATCTTCCACATATCACCTATCTCCACGGTGATATATTTACCCTTGCGCTTGCCCGAAATTTCTTCGCCCTTGCCCGAAGTCACCTCGGCAAGCGTAATAAGAAACCCGTCCTTTTTATACTCGTTTACGGTTATTCCCGAGTCGGTTCCGTGGAGCTCATGATGCTCAAGAGCAAGATCGGTTCGCTTTTCAAACATAAGTACCGCCTGATTTCAATGGTTTTTTATAATTTTTCCCCAAAATAAAAAAATTTATAATTTTTTGCCATAACCTATTGCAAAAGCGAAAAAAGTGTGGTACTATGTATTGGTTCCAAAATTCAAATGGGAGGTGCAGAGTGCATGCCTAACATTAAGTCTGCTAAAAAGCGTGTTAAGGTTACCGAGACCAAGACGCTCCAGAACAAAATGTTCAAGTCCGCTATGAAGACTTCTGTCAAGAAGTACAAGGCAGCTATCGCCGAGGGCGACAAGGCGCTTGCCGAAAAGACTTATCTTGAAGCTGTCGGCATGGTTGACAGGGCTGTTTCGAAGGGCATTATCCACAAGAATAATGCTGCTCGTAAGAAGAGCCAGTACACTAAGCTTCTCAACGGTTTAGCATAAGTTGATTAGTTTAAGGCGGTGATCCCACCGTCACCGCCTTAACAATATACTTGTTCGTTGATGCTTTGATTTGTGTTTTGCCCTTTTTAACACGGCTATACGATTGATAACACGCGGGTGTAGTTCAATGGTAGAATCCCAGCCTTCCAAGCTGGTCGCGCGGGTCCGATTCCCGTCACCCGCTCCATATCTCCTTTTGGGGAGAGCATAAAATAAGTGCCTTTAGCTCAGCTGGATAGAGCAACTGCCTTCTAAGCAGTAGGTCGGGGGTTCGAGTCCCTCAAGGCACGCCATTATGGTGGCTGTAGCTCAGCTGGTTAGAGTACCAGGTTGTGGCCCTGGGGGTCGCCGGTTCGAACCCGGTCAGCCACCCCAGAAAAAAGACTTGCGAATGCAAGTCTTTTTTCAACGAAATAAATCCCTTACGTGATTTGTGAAATACGTTTCACGTGCGAAATGCCTGCGGGCATGAGTGGATTTATTTCATTTAACTTGATGCGTTAGCAAAATATTTTACTAAAAATCGCAAAAACAAAAACACATTCTATCTATACACGAGGGAACTATGTGCACGATATGTGACAGAATCAATGCGATTCGAGAGAATAAAAATCCGAACTTTGTAAAAGAATTAGATACAGGTTATGTGGTTATCGGCGACAACCAACACTTTAAGGGGTATACATTGTTTCTTTGCAAAGAGCATAAAACCGAACTGTTCCAGTTGGATAGCCAAACGAAAATTAAATTTTTAGAGGAAATGTCGATCGTTGCAGAAGCTGCATCCAAAGCGTTCGGTGCGGAAAAAATGAACTATGAATTATTAGGCAATGGAGATTCACACCTTCACTGGCATTTATTCCCAAGAAAAAACGGCGACATCGAAAACTACGGCAACAACGGAAAAGGTCCTGTATGGTGGTATCCTATTGACAAAATGTATAGCGAATCCAACCGCCCGTCAAATGACGAATTACAAATTTTAAAATCGACGTTATTAAGAGAATTGAACATATTATTGTAATGCCTCCCTCTTGACACCCCTGCAACATTCTGCTACACTGAGAGTGTAAAGGAGCGAAAATTATGAAAAAGCTTTTACTTATTATTTTGACCTTATCCGCCATACTTTCCTGCGTTGCCTGCGGTTCGGGCGAGGATGCGGTCAACGAACAGAAATTCACCTACGGCGAAAACGAGTTTTCGATAACCCTGACCGATGCGTTTATCCAAAAGGATTATCAAAGCTACACCGTCTGCTACGAAGCTTCTGATATGGTGATATTCGTGTTGAAAGAACCGTTTTCGTTAATGGACGGACTTGACGGTTATTCTACACTTCAATATGCAGGTCTGCTGAGAGAGGCAAACTCTGCCCACTCCCCTACCGCCATTTCCACCGAGGATGAACTGATAAGCTTCGAGTACGGATATTTTAACAAGGACGAGAATATTACCTACACCTATTTCACCACAGCGTTCAAGGGCAGCGATGCTTTCTGGACTGTGCAGTTTGCCTGCAAATCCGAAAATTACGAGACATTAAAGTCCGAAATGATCAAATACGCAAAATCGATCACCCTTGGAGAATAACACACAAAACAAAAATGCCGTCATGGAAGACACTTCGTAAGGAAGTTGTCTTCCATCGTTTTTTATAAAAGAAAAGACACTTTCAATTGATGAAAGTGTCTCAGAGCGAAGACAAATGGTCTATTTACGCCCTTGAAAGAAAATAATATAAGAACAACAGAGCTTCACTATTACTATGAAGCTCTGTCTCTTTTCATAAGGAATATTATTTTTTATTGTATTTTCAAGGGCTTTGACAAA
>JAZSDL010000031.1:0-8819 GCA_045531135.1 Eubacteriales bacterium
TACGCTTCATTTTCTACCCTCCGATCTTATCCGCAAGGGCGTTGATCTGTGTCAGCAGATCGCCCTCGGCATTTGCCTTTGCGGTTGTTATATAGGTCTTGGCGGCTTCATTGTCGCCCATCGAGGCGCTGAGTAACGCCACCATATAGTTGATAGAGCCGTCGCTTGGGAACACGTACAAGCCCTGATTCAGAAATTCAAGAGCCGATGCGCTGTCTCCCGCATCGATGGCATAAGCCGCCGCACTGCTGTACAGTGTAGGCTCCAACGGATTGGCAACGAGCGCGTTCAGCGCACATTGCAACGCCTCCGTCGGGCGGTCAGAGCGTTCCTTTGCCATTGCCAAATGGTAATAGGGCGAGAACTCCGCACCCGTGCGCTCGGCAAGGAGCTTCGTCCTCGGTGTATACAACTGATACACGGTGTTTTCAAGTGCAGATACATCCTCTTTCAGCTTGTAAAGCTCATCCACCGTCATATTGCGCAGATAGTAAAAATCGCGCTCGGTGTACATAGGGTTGGCCTTTGCTTTCGTGTAGCATTCCTCGGCTTCGGCATCCTTTCCCTGAATGGTAAAGAGCAAACCTTCAAAGTAGAAGGGTGCGGCAGAGCCGGGACCGGCACCTACGATGGCATCCCAATCTTTATAGGGAGCCGTGCCGATGACCTGACTGAGATTATCTCCCTCGCCCATAAGCCAGAGAACGGTATCGATACATAGCCGCAAGGAGGAAATCTCCGCCTGGGCAATACCGTACAGATATTCGCTTTGGAAAGTCATGCCCACGTCCTCTTGCTCCGCAGCCCAAACGAGACGGTTGTTTACTTCCGTCATAAGCTGCTCGTGAGCAGGAGCGTTCGGATCAACGTCCTGAACGCCGGGATCGTCGCTTGTGCCGCCGAACAGATCCTTGATGCTGTTGCAAGCACAAAGAGAAAGCGCAAGGACAAGCACAAGCAAAAGCGATAAGATTCGTTTTGTCAATTCGTTAACCTCCTTCTTACGGATTTTCTAACCCACAAGCACACCGGCGGTGGCGGCTCGTTTTTACCGTCACTGCCCCTGTGGGTGATATTCTTTATTGGGGTTTGTTTACGGCAGTTCAACACCGAAAGAAGTTACGGAAGTGTCCCAAGTTGTTGCCGTTTCGGTTGCATAAGGGCCGCTATATCCGAGACAAATGCCCGAATCGGTGAGCCAAAACGTTTCGGACATATATCCGCCGGATGTGGTGTATTCTTTGGTATCAAATCCTGCGATCTTCTGCGATCTGCCTGTCGAAGCAATCGTGGTACTGCCATTGTTTGGATCGTTATTCGCGTAGGTGTTTGCCGAAGCGATATATGCAAAGCTCTGAGCGATCATTTGGACATACTTCGCATTATTGCCGGTATAGAAATCATCAATTTGCCATGCACCACCATCGTATCTCGTGTAAAATACGTAGTTGTCATTTTCTGCATCATATTTGAAATACTTTTCCGAGGTTCCGGCTTTGGATACGTTGCAGTAATAATAATCGTTTCCGATTTTGATGCTCGTCGTTGTACCGCCGGTTTGGTCTTCCATGACGAGTTTAACATTGGTCGGCAACTCAAACGATTTCGGTGCGGATGCGCCAACCTCGCCACCTGTCTGAATTCCACCATCTTGTGTGCCGGGATTATTGTTGTTATCCGGTGTACCGATATCGCCGCCGGAATAAACATCCGCTGCGAAGCCAATATAGAAATCTCTGCCTTCGATGTCAAGACCTACAGAGTACATGAGGCCATCGACAACCTTATAGAATGCTAAATCTTCGTCTATTGCCGTATAACCGTCGGCAGTCATCTTGGTTTTGAGACTGTTATAGTAATCAGATGCCGTCATGTTTGAGTCTGAAACATATACCACGTAAGCAGATCCGCTTTCAGCAGAATATGTCTGTGCAGAGCATGAACCATCGGGAAGGTCGATTTTTACACCAAAAACATCATCAATGGCGGTTGCGATTTCGTTTTTATCCGTCGATGTCGGCATAGCATTCACTTTTTCATTTAACTTATCAAGTTTTGCCGATCCGTCCTCGCCGCCCTGTGTTCCGGGGTTATCTTCGCCGCCTTGCGTGCCTCCCTGTGCTGTTCCGGGATCACGGTTTAAGGGATTATCCCCATTGGGATCATCGTTGTTATTACAAGCCGCAAGCGCAAATACCATCATAAGCGCAATCAGTAAAGCTATAAGTTGTTTCATAATCATTCCTACGTTATCTTCCAAAATTGATTTCCATAGAAACCTCGCCGTCAAGCGGATCCCACACTGTGCCAACGTTCATATCAAGATCGCCGGTACTTTGAGCCCAAGTGTCAGGCCCTGTTCCCGCAGATCCCATTATTGTGGGAAATGTATGGTATCCTTCAAAATACACCGTATTTACATTGTTCGAGGTTAAATTTGCTCCATAGATAAGGGTATTAGAGCCGTCCGTATAACCGGAGTACGAACTTTCTGCTTTACGGCTAAAAGAAAAGTCAATGGTATCCGCACCGTTAAACGAGCCAAACACAGCAGGTTCATATATGCCGCTTGATTCACCGGGTATATACAAATTAAAATCTCCGCTGATCGTGCGTTCCAGCTTTGTTGTCTGCTGCGGTGTGTCGGTGAGCTTGTCGCCTGATTTTAACACTCTCATAATGCTCGGCCACTCGGTGGTGTTTTGAACCCAATTTCTATCAAAGGTTTCAGCCATATCAAGAGCTTTCATAGAGAGCGTCAGCGTTCCTTCGTAATTTCCGATAACGCCGTCACCCGAACCGCTGATTCCTTTGACCAGCTCGCCGGATAACGTCCATTCGGACATTAAACCGCTGATGCCCCAAAATGTAAACGTATCGGTTGCGGTTGCCTTGTCAAATCGGATCACCCAACCGCCAAGCTCTTTTTCCTTTTCCTCAATACGATTGTTACATTCCTGATAAAACGCCTCCAACATGACCATCTTCTCCGTACCCAAGGTTACGGTATATTTGATGTCCTCATATTTGGTAAGCGCGTCCAGACCGATCTCGGTTAGGTCGGGAAGAATGAACAATAACTTAAATGCGAATTTTCCCGCACCCTTGAGAACGAGCGTACCGCCGTCGGTAAGCACGTCCTCCAGCTTTTCCTTTGCGGCATCGGTGACCTGTGAGGTGGCAATATCTTTTGCAATCTTTTCGGGATCTTTTCCCGAACCCATAAAGTAGTTGTAAATTTCGAGAAGATCGGAAACACCTACCAATTTAGCGGCGGCGTTGATCACGTCGCCCGTGCCGAAGCCTTGAATGTTCTGTGCTTTGTCGATTAAGGATTCGGCATTGATCAGCATACCGCTTGTGATCTTCATATCGTTCATTGCCTGACGGATGATCTTATCTCGTTCTTCGTCGTTCAAAGAGCCGTTGGTCAGCTCTCCGTGGAATTGCAGATCGCCTAGTGTCAAAATGACCTCTTTGCCACCCGCCGTGCCTTTGATTCGGTCATAGTCCACACCCTCGATACTTCCGGCAGCCGAAGCGCTGATGGGAAATACCGTACACAGCAGGAATACGGCGCACAAGACGGCAAGTAATCGTTTCTTCATCCTTCACCACCTCCCAACTGTGAAAATATTTGATACAGGCTATTCAGCCCTTCATCCTCGGGGGCGATAACCAAGCCCCAATCAAGATATCTGCCTGCCTCCTTCAGCTCGTCGGAAGCGATACAGCAAAGCACGGCATTTTTGAAATTCTCGGAATCCAACGGATCGTTGGCTACCGCAATTTTCGCATAGGTGGAAGCTGCGGCGTAATCTCCGCTTTCCATTGCCTTTGCGCTCTTTGCTCTCAGATAGCTTGTTTCAAAGAAATAGGGATCACGCTCTGCCTCGATCAAGGTCGGGGCATACTTTGCGTATATTTCGGCTTCCTTTGCGCGGAGCGTATCGCGCAGCTTGTAAAGCTCATCCACGCTCATTTCTTTAAGATAATAAAAATTTACGCCGTCCTCGGGATATGCTGGATTGTACAGCGCGTTTGTGTAGCATTCCTTCGCCTCGTCATTCTTTGCCTGTACGTGGAAGACCAAGCCCTCAAAATAATACGGATACGGCGAAGCGTAACAGATCGAAGCGATCTCATCCCATCCGGCATACGGACTATCCGCAGTAAAAGAGGTTAAATCACTTCCTTCGCCCTTGAGCCACAGAATGTTCTCCACCGCATAACGCAGAGAGGAAACAGAGCAGCCCGCAAACGCATAGTAGCTTTCTGCCTGCAAGGACAGACCTTGCTCCTTCAGCGTATCTCCCGATGAACACATATCGTCCATTGCAGTCAAAAACTGTTCGTGCATTTCCGCTGATCCGCTTGGGTTTACGTTATCGTTGTTCAAGAACCATAAAACTCCGCATACAGCGGCTGCGATCAGCAGAACAACGCACGGAATAATAATCAGTAGTTTTTTCTTCAATTCGTTAACCTCCTTCTTACGGATTTTCTAACCCACAAGCAAACGGGCGGTAGCGGCTCATTTTTACCGTCACCGCCCGTGTGGGTGATATGTCGTTACGTCTTACTTCAAAATTCTGAACTTGCCGATTACGGGGAGCTCCTTTGCTTTGCCGTTCAGGGCGTTCATAATGCCGATAACCAGCAGTACGAGGAACACGAGGTTAACAAGTCCGAGAAGAACTCCGAAAAGGGAACCGAGTGTCCAGCTGATGTTGTACATAATCACGCTGACAATGCCGGTTACGATCCACCAAGCGATCTCGGTGATCGCAAGCACCAAGCCCTGATTTGCATGGAAACGGGCGAACTTGGAGTTCGGTGCGGCAAAGATGGGGATCAGCACGAGCCAGGAGAGGTATGCCAATAAACCCATGATCTTATTTTGCTCGATATCCGCCTTGTCAAAATCGGCGGTGGTATCTGCCGTGTTGTTAAAAGCGGCGATCTTTGCCGAAATATCGTTCTGATCTGCTGCGGGCTGTGTCTGTTGTGTCTGTTGTGTCTGTTGTGTCTGTTGTGCCTGTTGTGTCTGTTGTGCCTGTTGTGTCTGTTGTGTCTGTTGTGCCTGCTCGGTTGCAGGGGTTTCGGTTGCTGCTCCGCAAGCGGGGCAGAATTTTACGCCATCGTCGATTTTAGTTCCGCATTTTCCGCAGAATGCCATAATAGTTTCCTCACTTTCAATTATTCAATGGGCAGATTTTCAAGTCCGCCGTTTTGGTATTGCTCCATAACGCCCTCCAGCTCACCAAGCTGACCGAACAGTTCGCCGAAATTGCTGAACTGTCCGTCTACAAGCTGATTGATGTAGTCCATGATCGAGTTTGCGATAAGCGTTATCGCCAACGCAAGAATTCCGACAATTACAAGACCGATAACCTGCCAGATAAGCGTTGCTCTTGCAAAATTCTTGATATTTTTGTTCTTCGGTGCAAACGCCATAATAAGACAGGCGATAAAGCCGATAACGGGAATAGCGAACAGAAACATCAAGCCGAAGTACGCACCTGTGCCTACCGCCTTACTTACAGGTGCAGGTGCAGGAGCAGGAGCAGGTGCAGGTGCAGGAGCAGGTGCAGGTGCAGGTGCAGGAGCAGGTGCAGGTGCAGGTGCAGGTGCAGGTGCAGGAGCAGGTGCAGGTGCAGGTGCAGGAGCAGGAGCAGGTGCAGGTGCAGGTGCAGGTGCAGGTGCGGGTGCAGATGCAGGCGGTGTGTAGGTTGATTGCGGCTGATAATTGTTTTGCGGTGTAGGTGTATGTACTGTTTCGGGCTTTGGTTCAACCACAGGTTCGGTTACGGGCTCGGTTACGGGCTCGGTTACGGGCTCGGTTACGGGCTCGGTTACGGGTTCGGTTACGGGTTCGGTTACGGGTTCGGTTGCAACTGCCTCGGTCACGGTTTCAGTCGTTGTGGTTGCGGGATCGTCGGGGGCTTTGGTGCCGCATTCGGTGCAGAACGCCACGCCTTGTGCTATCTCCTTACCGCATTCGGTACAGAATTTTGCCATTTCGTCACCTCAATTCTTTCTGTGGGTAAAATCAATTATTTCTCCGTCAAGGTGTACTCGCTCTCGTCGAACATACTCTTAACGGTGTTATTCGATACTTGATTATTTAGGGATGTTTATTGTTAATTTTCTGCTCGAATCTCTATCATCATGTTCGATATACATACTCAAAGTGACAGACACTTTCGTATCTGGATTTTTTGCCTTAAAAGTATAGTATTCAAGTGCAGAAGGGTCGTCCGTAATCTTCACGTTTTCTGTAAATCCCATTCTCTGCAATTCTTCTGCATAGGCTTTTACAGCGTCTATATCTACTTCTTCATCAAGGGAAAAGTAGTATGTTCCGGTGAAAAAGTTTCCGGTTTCACTCTCCGTATTTTTTACGAATGTTGCGAATGTCGGAGCGGGAACATGAGCAGTATAGTCATCATTAGGCCAACCACCGTCGTTGTTCTCCCCACCATTCTGCGAGGTTCCGGGGTTGCCGCCTTCACTACCGGAAGGGGTTTCATTGTTACCGCAAGCGGCAAGGGAAAGAAGCATCATAGCCGCAAGCAAGATTGCTAATATCTTTTTCATATCGTCACCTCTTTCTGTGGGGGCGTTAATCTGTTACCATTTTTTCAACGTGCAATTCAAGTTCACCATCATCCACATCGACTGCTGCTTCAGCGCCTATACGAATTTTTATAATATTTCCATTGATCTCGTAGTACCAAATGTAACGTCCATCATCCTGTTTTGCATCGGACAAATCAGAATAACCCGTTTTTTCCTTTTTAACGCTCGAATACTTAAACATTGCACCATCTTCAGCTACATCTATACAGAGGTTCCATATTGCGGCTGCAAAATTTGCAACGTCATCCTCTGTAACGGTGCCTGAATCTGCTTTATAAACCACCTGTTTGAGATCATCGCCGCCTGACGGATGCTTATACACCGAGAATCCTTCGGGACAACCAATATTTGGAATACCGGACAGTTCTTCTGCTGCATCATAGTGTTGATTATCATCATCTGCAATCAAATTTCCACCGGATGCTTTATTTGAAGCTCCACCGCCGTCGTTGTTCTCGCCGCTTTGAGATACACCGGGGTTATCCTTATCGGGATCGGTGGTGGTGTTATCTCCGCAGGCGGCAAGGGATAAAAGCATCATCATTGCCAAGAGAATAGATATAATTCTTTTCATAGCGTCATCTCCAATCTGTTGTTTCTTGTAAACCCATCCTATTACAGATTAGTTGAGAGTAATTTCAATGGAGAGCTTTGAGCCAAGACGAGTTGCGATAACCTTTCCCCAAGAGAAAGTAAACAATTTCTCGGAAGATGTGGAATACTCCGTGTCAAGAGTGCCGCCGTTAGCTGCATAATGGTCAACAAGTGCATCAAAAGATCCCTCGGTAACGTCGGTCGCCTTAATATAGAAAACCTTGTCGGTATCATCATACGCCTTCTCAAAGGTTCCCACGTACTTCAACGCTACGTCAGGAATGTCGTAGCCGTCGATGGTTGCGGTGGAGAGAGTTGCGGAACCGGAAGCGGTACCGTAGTCGTAAGCATCGATGCGAATACGTCCATTGCTGATCGACGAGAAATCAATAACCATGACGGGATCGCCGTCATCATTCATAACCGCTGCGAAGTCATATCCATCTTCCTTAGTCGCGTCTATCTTATCGAGGTAAGCATTCAATTTGCTTTCATCCATTGACTCAATGGTGATGCTGACCATCTTATCGCCGCTATAGTCGCTGTCACCAAACTCGGTAACATTGGCATCATCGGGGAATACAAGGTCAGCAAGGAACGGATACTGGCCTACATACTGCTGCAGTCCTTCGGGAAGCTTTCCGGTAGATCCACCGTTGTTATTTTCGCCGCCGTTGTTATTTTCTCCGCTTTGGGAAACGCCGGGGTTATCCTTGTCGGGATCGGTGGTATTATTATCTCCGCAAGCGGCAAGGGAAAGAAGCATCATAGCCGCTATGAGTATCGCAAAAAGTCTCTTCATGGTGTTGTTCTCCCTCCTTTAAGTTTCATTAACTCTTGTATAGGTAGCGCCGTCAAACACGAGCGTGTCACCGTCGAGGGAATATTCAACGGTTTGAGATTCCTTTTTCATTCCCATCAATGCGGATACGGTAAGTTCCAGCTCGGTATCGCTTTTTACCTCGTAATAAATGGTTATAAGCATCTCCATACCGCCTAAAACATCATCCATATTCGCACCGCCGGCAATGGACTCCAAAGACTCCGCATCAAACCCGTAACGAAGCTTTCCGTCCTCGGTGAACTCAATTCCCATTCCAAAATCAATATCCGAAAGCGTACTGTCTGCATTATCGGATGCGGCGGTTGCGCTATCTTCATTGGCTTCTGTGGTTTCGTCAGCGCTCCCTGCAGAAGGATCTTCTTCTGTTACGACCAGTTCCCATGTTCCAATCAATTCCGGTCTCTTGGTGTTCGTGACACCTGCCGGAGAACTTTCGCCAAACCTTGAAAGCAGATCTTCCATACCACATCCCGTCATGGAAAACAGCATCATAGACGCTAATATAATCGCCAATATTCTTTTCATCGCTTTTCCTCCTAACATCATCACATCTTAATATGTCAGATTTTCAATCATATCGGAGAACCCTACCTCCAAAACACAATCGTAATCGTAGTAATTGGAAATTGCGTAAACGTCGTCCTTCTTCAGGCAGCAACGATAACCGTCTTCGCCGTCGGTTTCCCATTCCACTTCCCAACCAAGATTCTTAAGCTGCGTTGCATAATCTTTCGCATCC
>JAZSDL010000029.1:0-62506 GCA_045531135.1 Eubacteriales bacterium
TCCACCGTTTCGTCGGTTATCTGTGCTATCTGATTGTTCTGTTTCAAAGCGTTTATATTCATACGCAAATAATTCCTCCATATTATTCTTTAAATATTTGTTTTCCAGAAGTCTGTTATCTCTAAACTTCTGTCCTTCGGGTGTGGTGTAGGTGATATATTTGTAATGGTCTATCCACTTAACACCGTATCCGAGCTTTTTCATATTATCGATAAACTGCTTTTTGGTTCGGCTTGCTGCTACGCAATAGTCGATAGCACTCATCAGTTTTAACTTCCTGCTGTTCCCGCGAAGTGCGGAACGGTATTCTCGCTGACTTATTGTTTTCTGCTTTGGCTTTTCATAAGGTTTAAGAGTTTTCAAACCATACCTTTTGCAGATTTCATCCGACTTCTTTCGTAACTGCTCCAAACCTTTTTCGTTGATTTGAATTTTCAAACCTGTTTCGCAGTTTACCGAGTTCACAACAAAGTGATTGTGCCAATGGTCGCGGTCAATGTGTGTTGCAACCACAACCTCAAATCCTTCAAAGGATTTTGCCATTTCCAAACCTATTTGGTGTATCTGCTCGGGTGTAACACCGCAATTGGGTTTGAAGGATTGCACATACTGTTTGAAGAAAACACCGTTTGCTTTTTTGTATTGGTGCTTCGTCGTCATAAACTCTTGGTATGCGGATTCGGGAACGCAGTTCTGTCCACCTACAAGCTTTATGCCGTTATAATCGGTTTTCTTGTCTTGGGTAACGTAATCCAAAACTCGTCGCATAGCAGTTGCGCTTTGGGTTTTCTCGGGGATTGCAATGAAGGTTGCCACTATCCATACCTCCTTGCTATTTCGTCGAGTTTGGTTATTATTTCGTCAAACCCAATCTTCACTTCCGCTAAATCGGGGCAGGTGATTTTGCCCATATTGCAGAGCGTGGTAAGCTGATTAATATTTCTGCCGATATGCTTTTGTTCCTTCAAAACCTCATCCAATCCGTTTATGACATTAACAGATTTGTTCATCGCTGATGCCGTAACAAACTCGGTGAAGTTCATATTTGCTTTTGTAGCTTTTTTGTGGATTGCATCGTAATCGCATTGGCGGAAACGCATTGCAACCATTTTTGTCTTATTGTTGGTCTTGACTAAAGTCCTCTCTTTCTGCGGTTTTGTCCGCGTATTTTTCTTATATTAAAATCTGTTGAAAACGGGGACATGCGCCTCGTTTTCAACTCCTTAAAGTTTCGCAAGTGCACACGCTTTGCGTGGGCGCGACGGCGCGAGCGAACGAAACTTCAAATCCCTCGTCCGCATAAAAACTGCGGTTTTTATGCGAGAGCGAAGCGACGTAGGGGGTTCGGGGTTGTCCCCGATTTTTGTTTGTATTGCGGATTTCACGGTGCCGCTGTATATACAAACAATATGCTTGCCTATCCCTTTGGGATAGCTCAAAACTGCTATCATATTTAGCATCATCCTTTCTCTGATATTATTGTTCTGCGTGATAGCAGGGGAAGAAAAAGAGCCTTACGGTAATGTGAAAGAAAACCAGTTTCAATCAAGCACTATCCGACAAGACTCATAATCTTTTGTATTATGTTTGGACTCCGTTTCCGGTCATCTTGCAAGCGTGCTGAACTGTTCACACGCTACATCTCGCACCACCTTCTCCAAGGGTGGATGTTAATTGTACCGGAGAATTAAAATTCTGTCAAGAGCTTTTGCACATTTTCCAGAACAAAAGTTCGTTTTGGCCTTGATTAAGTTTTTATTGTATGGTAAAATGTGGATAATAAACCAAGGAGGTACAACAATGACAGGAGTAATATACGCTAGATATTCTTCAGACAATCAACGCGAAGAATCCATTGAAGGACAGCTTCGTGAATGCAAAGCCTTTGCCGAAAAGAACGGTATTCAAATCGTTGGCACGTATATCGACCGTGCTTTGTCAGCAAAAACAGATAACCGTCCCGATTTTCAGCGTATGATTAAGGACAGCGCAAAACAACAATTAAATACTGTCATTGTTTGGAAGCTCGACCGTTTTGCACGTAACCGTTACGATTCCGCACACTATAAATCCATCCTCAAGAAAAATAATGTTCGTGTTATATCTGCAACCGAAGCAATTTCCCAAGGCGCAGAAGGTATAATACTCGAATCTGTTTTGGAAGGTATGGCTGAATACTATTCTGCCGAGCTTGCAGAAAAGGTTGTCAGAGGTCAAACCGAAAATGCATTAAGATGTCGTTTCAACGGCGGAACTATTCCTATCGGTTATAATATCGTAAACCAACAATTTGAAATCAATACCGAGGTTGCACCTTACGTTCTTTCGGCGTATCAAATGTACGACGAGGGAAGAACGATGCAAGAAATTGCAGATGATTTGAATGTTAAAGGTGTTCGCACAACTCGCGGTACAAAGCTAACACTTAATACTGTTTCAAATCTCCTTTCCAACAGAAGATATATGGGCGAATATTCCTATCGTGATGTTGTGGTCCCCGACGGTATTCCTGCAATCGTACCCAAGGATTTATTTTTCCGTGTTCAAGAAAAAATAGAGAAAAATAAAAAATCACCTGCACGAAATAAAGCAGATGAAGAATATATCCTTTCTACAAAGCTATACTGCGGAAAATGTATGACCTTTATGGTTGGCGAAAGCGGAACTGCCCGAAACCAAAGTACCTATCGTTATTATAAATGTTTGTCCGCAAAACGCAAACGCAGTTGCGATAAAAAGGCGGTAAGAAAAGAATGGATCGAGGATATCGTCATCAATCAAATTCAAAAAGTAATTTGGGACGATGATTTGATTGATGATGTTGCCGACTTGGTTATGGAAATGCAGAAAACCGATAACACGGCTTTGCCTATGTTAAATAAACGCAAGAGGGAGATCGAAACGAGTATTTCTAATATCCTTTCTGCAATTGAACAAGGTATATTTACCACTTCCACCAAGCAACGCCTTGAGGAATTGGAATCCCAAAAGCGTGATATTGAAATCGAAATATCCAAAGAAAATATATCCCGTCCAACGCTCACAAAGGAACAGATTGTATTTTGGTTTCACCGATTCCGCAAAATGAATGTTGACCTTCCTGAAAACCGCAGAAGATTGGTGGATAGCTTTGTAAATTCAATAATTTTGTATGACGATAGAATCCAATTCTATTTCAACTTCAAAAAGGGTGCTAAAACCCTTTCTTTAAGTGATTTGGAAAATGTTTCGGATTTGCCTGACTCTGTCCCACCAGAAAAACCGACAAGTTTCGACTTGTCGGTTTTTCAACTAAGTGCGCCTTTCGGCGCGTGAAGTTTGCTCCGCAAGTGAAGTTGTCCTGCGGACAGTGAAGTTTCTGCGGAAGTGAGTGGCGCACTTAACTTCATTTTATGCGCAAGCATAATACTTCATTATGCCGTAAGGCATAACTTCACTTCGGCGTTAGCCGATACTTCACTAAAAACTGCGAGAGTTCGAATTCATACGCAAAACTAACGAAAATATCTTTTTTAGTGCTTAATAATCATCAAAATCAAATCCTTGCATACGCAGGGATTATATTTTATTATAGGGTTCTGTTTTGATATCAAACTAATAAAAAAATGTTGAAAAAACATTAAATAGGGTGTATAATAAACCTAACTCTGCGAAAGGAAAGCGGATAAATGAAAGTAATCTTAGAAAATCTTACAAAGATATTTCCCGCAAAGAACAAAAAAGCCAAGGATGTTATAGCCGTAAACGATTTTGATTTCGTTATAGAGGACGGTATTCTGCTCGGTCTGCTCGGCCCTTCGGGTTGCGGCAAATCAACTGCGCTCAATCTCATATCGGGACTTTTAAAGCCGTCGAGCGGTAAAATATTCTTCGGTGATGATGATGTTACCGGTGTACCTGCCGAAAACCGCGGTGTCGGACTTGTTTTTCAAAACTATGCGCTTTATCCGCACCTGACCGTGCTTCAAAATATCACCTTTCCTCTCGAAAACCTCAAAGGAAAGGATAAGCTCACAAAAGAAGAAATGACTGCTATGGCATATGAGGTCGCAAAGCTCGTCCAGATAGACGGACTTCTTGACAGAAAGCCCGCGGAGCTTTCGGGCGGTCAGCAGCAGCGCGTTGCCATTGCGCGCGCTTTGGTAAAAAAACCGCGTGTGCTGTTGCTCGATGAGCCGCTTTCCAACCTTGATGCGCGCCTCCGCTTGCAAACTCGCGAGGAGCTTCGCAGGATCCAGCGTTCAACGGGTGTTACTACGATATTCGTCACCCACGATCAAGATGAAGCAATGTCCATCTCCGATAAGATAGTTGTTATGAAGGACGGCGTTATTCATCAATGCGGTAAACCGCAGGAGGTCTATGACGATCCGATCGATCTGTTTGTCGCCAAATTTTTGGGAACCCCTCCCATCAACGTGTTCGACGGCTACATAAAGAACCAAAAGCTCTATATAGGCGGCGAGGCGGTGCTTGATGTTCACGGTGTCGAGGATAGCGAGGTTGACGTTGCCATTCGCCCCGAGGGATTTGTCCTTGCCAACGATGGCGATTTCACCTGCAATCTTAATAGGGTAGAGGTCATGGGGCGCGATATCAGCGTGGTCGCAACTCATGGCAGGTCGCAAAATGCCGATATCCGCGCAATAATCCCGTCTGACGATATGCCTATGATAAACGGCACTCAGGTGAAATTCAATCTTAAACCGAATAAGGTTCATATTTTCGTAAAGGAAAGCGGAAAACGCATTAATTTCCGATAAGGGCTTATATATGAAAAACAATATAAAGGGATGGCTGTATCTCTTGCCCGCGGTCGTGTTTTTGGGGCTTTTTATGGTATATCCGCTTGTCGATGTGCTGATATACTCGTTCGAGGAAAGCTTCAATTTCGCCTCGCAGACCTATTCGGGCATAGGCGGATACAACTATTCATACGTCTTGCACGATCCGTATTTTCTCTCCGCATTAAAAAATACATTTATACTCGTTGTGATAACGGTTCCTGTGTCCACCTTGCTCTCGCTTTTTATATCTGTCGGCTTAAGCTCGATCAAAAAACTGCGCGAGCTCTTTCAGACCATCTACTTTTTGCCATACGTTACCAACACGCTCGCCGTCGGCTTGGTGTTTATGATCCTGTTCAAGCAAACGCCCTATACCAACGGTCTTGCAAATCTGGTGTTGGGCTGGTTCGGATTTTCTCCGGTGGATTTCATCGGCGGACCGTATTGGGCAAAAATGGCGGTGCTGTGCATCTATACCGTATGGGTGGTTATGCCGTTTAAGATACTTATTATCACAAGCGCGCTCGCCTCTGTTGACGAGACCTATTATAACGCCGCAAAGGTCGATGGCACGAGCCGTTTCAGAATATTCACAAAAATCACGTTGCCTATGATTTCGCCTACAATGTTTTATCTTATCATTACCGGCTTTATCGGCGCTTTCAAGGCATATTCCGATGCGGTTGCGCTTTTCGGTACCGACTTAAACTCTGCCGAAATGAATACCATAGTCGGCTATATCTACGATATGCTGTACGGCAACTCGGGCGGATACCCGTCCTATGCATCTGCCGCGGCGATCATACTGTTTGTTATTGTGCTTACCATAACGGTAATAAATCTGCTGGTAAGCAAGAAGCACGTTCATTATTAAGGAGGTGCGTTTTATGTACGAAAATATCGAAAAAAACGCACGTATCCGAAAAAACACCTTCAACACGGTTGTATATGCCTTGCTCGCCGTATGGGCGGTGTTCGTGCTGTTTCCGTTTTATTGGATGGTGCTCACCTCGGTAAAGGGCTACGGCGCATATAACTCGGAGTGGATACCAAAGCTCTATACTCTATCACCCACGCTTCAAAACTACAAGGACGCCTTTACAGCGGTACCTCTCGGCGGTTATTTTGCCAATACGCTTATATTCACGTTGGCTACCACCGCATTGATGCTTTTTGTAACGGTTCTTGCCGCGTTTGCGTTTGCCCGCCTTGATTTCAAAGGGAAGAATCTTATATTTGTGCTTTTTCTTTCGTTAATGATGATCCCGACCGAGCTTGTAGTTATCACAAATTACGTTACTATAACCGATTGGGATATGCGCAACACGTTTATGGGCCTGATTCTCCCGTCGGTCACGTCTGTTTTCTATATCTATCTGTTAAAAGAAAACTTTTCGCAGATACCCGATGAATTGTATTATGCCGCCAAGGTTGACGGCACAAGCGATTTCAGATATCTTTATAAGGTAATGATACCCATTTGCCGTCCGACTATCGTTACCATAACCATCCTCAAGGTCATCGAGTGCTGGAACTCGTACGTTTGGCCTCGCTTGGTTACTGATAATCAGGCATATTTCCTCGTTTCCAACGGTATTCAGGAGATCCGCGAGAACGGCTTTGGCCGCGACAATATTCCCGCTATGATGGCGGCTGTTGTAGTCATATCTCTGCCGCTGATAGTGCTTTTCCTTGTTTTCCGTAAGAAAATCATGGAGGGCGTGTCGAGAGGGGGCTTAAAGGGATGAAAAGGTTTTTGTCTGTCCTTCTTCTTTTGTGCATTGGCGTCACGCTTGCCGCCTGCCACGGCGATCGCGAAAAAAACGTGTTCACTATTCCCGATGAGTTCGATACCTCGCGTAATTACGAGATATCCTTCTGGGCAAAGAACGATACGAATATCACTCAGGTAAATATCTATAAAAAAGCCATCGAGGATTTTCAAGAGCTGTATCCGAATATAACAGTCAATCTTCGCCTGTATACCGATTACGGCAAGATATATAACGACGTTATTACAAATATTTCTACCGATACCACCCCAAACGTTTGTATAACCTATCCCGATCATATAGCAACCTATCTAACGGGCGAGGACACCGTTGTACCGCTTGACGAGCTTTTTGATAACGAAAAATACGGTCTCGGCGGAACCGAGCTGATGTACGATTCACCCACAAAGCAAGAAATAATACCGCAGTTTTTGGAGGAATGTGCCTTCAACGGTCATTACTATGCGATTCCCTATATGCGTTCGACCGAGGCGTGCTATGTCAATAAGGATTATGTTGAGAAGCTCGGATTCACACTTCCCGAAACGCTTACATGGGATTTTATCTGGGAGGTTTGTGAAAAGGCGACCGAAAAGGATGCGGACGGTAATTATCTCCTAAACGGTCAAAAGGTGCTTATTCCGTTTATGTATAAGTCCACCGACAATATGATGATTCAGGTTTTAAAGCAAAAGGATGCGGGTTATTCAACGGTAAAGGGCGAAATAGAGATATTTAACGATACTACCAAGGAATTTCTCGAAAATCTTGCCGTTCAGGTCGAAAAGGGAAGCTTCAATACCTTCAAGCTTGCCGGTTATCCCGCAAACTTTTTAAACGCCGGACAGTGTATTTTTGCAATAGATTCTACCGCCGGCGCAACCTGGATGGGAAGTAACGCACCCCTTATCGATATAGCCGAGGAAAAGCTTGTCGAGTTTGAAACCGCGGTAATGACAATACCTCAATACGATCCCGAAAATCCGAAAATGATTTCGCAGGGGCCGTCGATGTGTGTGTTCAACCGCGAGGACAATCAGGAGGTGCTTGCATCCTGGCTGTTCGCTCAGTATATGCTCACAAATGCGGTGCAGATATCATATTCTCAGACAGAGGGATATGTGCCCGTAACCTCAAAGGCACAAAACAGCGAGGAATATCTCGATTATCTCTCACGTGAGGGCGAGGATAATTCGATGTATTACGATGTAAAGATAAAAGCGGCAAAGCTGTTAATGGAAAATACCGAGAATACCTTTGTCACTCCCGTGTTTAACGGCTCTGCATCACTTCGGAACGCCGCAGGACAGCTTATCGAAAATACAAATAAGACCGTGCGCAGAAAAGGCGCTGTCGAGAGCGATTATTTCGATTCGCTTTACGAGGAGGTCACGTCAATGTACCGACTCGATCAGATAGATGTTTCCAACGGCAGATTAACGCTTGGAGAGCTCCCGACAGGTGCTAAGGTGTTGCTTTATTCGTTGGCGTTTTGTTGGCTGTGTATTGGTTTTTATGTAGTAGTTGACAAAATTAAAACGAAAAAACGATAAAAAATCTATATGATTTACATTGAAATTTGACATTTTGAGTGTATAATACCTATAATGACATCATTTAAAGGAGTTTTAAAATGAAAAAGATCATTGCATTACTTTTGGTAATTTCTATGTTCGCGGCATTCGCTGCTTGCGCAGCCACCGAGGATACCTCCTCTGTTTCCTCCGCTTCGAGTGAGGCATCGAGCGAGGCATCGAGTGAGGCGTCGAGTGAGGCATCGAGTGAGGAAGAGGTTAAGGTTATGACCTACGAGGAGTATGTTGCAACCGAGCTCGATAAGGAAGTTATCGTTGAGACCTATATTCAGGCAAAGCAGGGCTGGTGGGAAAAGGACGGCGTTGGCGGAGTTGCTACCTTCTACACTCAGAACGAGGAAGGCGCTTACTTCATTTACGATATGCCCTGCACCAAAGAGGATTATGATGAAAAGCTCGTCAAGGGCGCAAAGATCCGTGTAACCGGTACCAAGGCAGCATTCAACGGCGAGGTTGAGATCGTGGATGCAGCTTATGAGGTTCTCGAGGGCACTTGGGAGGCAACTGCGCTTGACGTAACCGAGAAGCTCGGCGATGAAAAGCTTTCCGACGATATGAATAAGTTTGCTTCCTTTAAGGGACTTACCGTTGTCGCTTCCAATGACGACGGCGCGGCTTTCCTCTACAACTGGGACGGCTCGGGCTCCGAGGGCAACGATATTTACTTCAAGGCATCTGTCGGCGAAAACACCTACACCTTTGTTATCGAATCCTACCTCACCGGTAAGGATACCGATGTATACAAGGCGGCACAGGCACTTAAGGTTGGCGACGTTATCGATATGGAGGGCTACCTCTACTGGTACGAAGGCGTTCAGCCCCACATCGTTTCTATCACCGTTGCAGAATAATTGAATAATTATTAAGTAAAACAACCCTGCAAAAATGCTTGCAGGGTTGTTTTTTGCATTTATGTGTGATACAATAGTTTGTAATCGAGAGGTGTATTATGAAAGCAAAAGAGATTTTTGATATTCTTATCAACGGTGCCTATGAAAAATGGGATCAGACGTGCGATAAGCTTATTGCGGGCGATCCCGACAAAGAGGTAAAAAAAGCGGCAACCTGCTTTAAATTGACTCCGCCGCTTATCGATTCGGCAATTGAACAGGGAATCGACCTTATCATCACCCATGAGCCAACATTTTCACAGGGCGACATCCGCGAAAATGCCGTTGGATTCGATATCAAAAAATGGGAACTGCTCGATAAAAGCGGCATAACGCTTTATAGGTTCCACGATCATGCCCACAATACCGATCCCGATTATATCCACGAGGGCTTTATCCGTTCGGTAGGGCTTAAAATCAAACGCAAGATCGATAGGATCTCCCTCGGCGTATGTCGGTATGAGTTAGAAAACGCTATAACAGTAAAGGAACTCGCCGACGGCATCAGGGATAAGCTTAATATCGAATTTGTAAGAATTATCGGCACTTCAAACCAACCCGTAAAGACAGTCGGCTTGGGGCTCGGCGGTGTCGGATTCAATCAGATAAACGTTCTTTTCGATCCCGGATGCGATGTATTTATCACCGGCGAGAGCAATGAGGTAGTTACCGAGGAATATGTGCGCGATGCTTGCTGTTTCGGTGCCGAAAAGACCTTGTTTATGCTTGGACATTACGGCTCGGAGTATGCGGGTATGCGCTACCTTGCCGAAAAAATGACCGAAACAATCCTGCCTACCGTGTTTCTCGAGGGCGGCGAGGTCTACCACGGGATATAAGTTAATAACGAAAAAAGCGTTTTCAAAACAGAAAACGCTTTTGTTTTTATATGATTTTATTTAAGAAAGGGATTTTTTTGATTATCCACGCCAAAACGAGAGAGATGGATATCGAAAATATAAAGCGCGCCGGGATTTGCAAAATAGCCGAGTTGAAATGAAATACATAGCCGGAAACGGTAACTAAAGCGGCGTGAATTGCATAAATTCCAAGACTGCAATTGCATATGGTGTTTATCGCCGAATACAGTCGGTTGTCCTCGTAAGTTTTTTCTTGGAAGAATTTTTTAGTAGAAATAAACACTGCTATCGCGTATATTATTATACCAAATCTAAAATTTCCGTTGAGCGAATATTCTTCGTCTTTAATAATAGATAAAATTCCGGTTCCTAATATAGTGAATACCACCCCAACGACTCCGAGCAGGGTTACGGTTTTTTTGTGTTTCAAGTCAAAGGTTCTTAAATACCATCCGAGTACAAAATATCCTGTATATCCCAAAACATAATTCATTCCGAGGCGATTAAGGTGAAGATTAAATACATCAAATGCTGAAGAAACAGTTGTTAAGTGATCGATTATGTTCGGAAAAACAGATGCAAATAATAATGCTAATATTAAATAATACTCGACCCATTTTTTATTTTCGGTTCTAACCCATAAACGTAAAAGAGGGACAATGAAGTATATTCCAATGAGCATAGGCACGAACCATAAGTGGTACGGTCCTTGAATAAAGTCGGTTGAAATTCCCCATATAGTTAATTCACCGCTTATAAAAAAACGGATACAATAAAATGCAGACCAAAATATAAAAAACATCAGCATTTTAATAATGTGCTTTCGCAGTTTAGGAATCGTAAAATTATAATTTTCATCCAGCATCAACGCACCGGAAATCATCAAAAACAAGGGAACTCCGATTTGTGTTAGTGTTATGTTAATGTTACAAATCCAAAAGTCTGTACTGCCGATTTCGTTGTATCCGCCGGAACAATGAAACAATACAACTATAATACAAGCCAAAGCGCGCAAAATATCAAGATACAAAACTTTTGATTGTTTTGTTTTGTTCATATATACACCTCGCAATATTTATGAATTGATTATATCATGCACACTATGTCAAGTCAAGTTGTTGTATGGTATTGAAAAAACATAAAAATAGTGTTATACTACGATCAGTATGAATCTTTTGAGGTATGAGTATGATTTTTAATAGCTTCAAAGACGATACGCTTTCGTTGCTCGGATTCGGCGCAATGCGTTTGCCGACAAAGCAAGACGGCAGTATTGATAAAGATATCACGCGTAAAATGATAAAACTCGCGATGGATAACGGCGTAAACTATTTTGATACTGCATATCCTTATCATAACGGCGAATCAGAGATAGTTATCGGCGAAATACTAAGCGAGTATCCGCGGGAATCTTATTATCTTGCAACTAAATATCCGGGACATCAAACCGCCGATAGCTATGATCCCGAGGCGGTGTTTGAGCATCAGCTCAAAAAGTGCGGTGTCGAGTATTTTGATTACTACCTGCTTCACAACGTTTATGAGAACTCGATCGGTGTTTATACCGATAAAAGGTGGGGAATAGTCGATTATTTCCGCAAACAAAAAAAGCTCGGCCGTATCCGTCACCTCGGCTTTTCCACACACTGCGGTACCGATTCAATAAAGCAGTTTCTCGATTATTGTCAGGGCGATATGGAGTTTTGCCAGATTCAGCTAAACTACCTTGATTGGACCTTGCAAAACGCAAAGGAAAAATGCGCACTGCTTGCAAAATATAATGTTCCCGTGTGGGTGATGGAGCCGGTTCGCGGCGGAAAGCTTGCAAATCTTAACAAAACCGATTCCGAAAAGCTCAAAAAGCTTCGCCCCGATGAGTCAATTGCAGCTTGGTGCTTCCGTTTTTTACAGGGAATACCCGAGGTAAAGATGATTTTAAGCGGAATGTCCGATATGTCACAGCTCGAGGATAATATCAAGACCTTCAAGTACGTAAATCCGCTGACCTCGGCTGAGATAGACACTCTTATGGAGATAGCCGAGGGAATGAAGGATTCCGTCCCCTGTACCGCCTGCGGTTATTGTAAAGAGGGCTGCCCGCAATCGATAAATATACCCTTGATGATCGAGCTTTTAAACGAAATGAGAGTGTCCCCCGTTACCAACGTGTCGATGCGTGTCGAGTTTCTGCCCGAGGACAAAAAGCCGTCCGCCTGCCTCAATTGCGGCAATTGCGTGTCTATTTGCCCCCAGAGCATCGATATTCCAAAGCATCTGGCACAGCTTACCGATTATGTAAATAAATTGCCCTCTTGGGCGGAAATAAGCCGTCAGCGCGCTTTGGCGGCGGAAAAGATCAAAAATTCGTAATAATACCTATGGAGGAATTTAATAATGGCACAAAAGATCCTTAAAAGAAGCGAAGTTCCGGTCGAAAATACCTGGAACCTTGCAGATATGTTTGAAAGTGACGAAAAATGGATGCAGGAGTACGAGGCATTAAAGGAACTCCCCGCAGCGATCACCGCTTTTCAGGGTAAGATATCCAAAAACGCATCCGACCTTCTCACGTTTTTTAAGCTCGAGGACGAGATCGAGCTCAGATTAACTCCGCTTTACGGCTATGCGAGCTGTAAGGGCGATGAGGACACCGCAAACGGCTTTTATCAGGACCTTCGCGGTAAGGCAATGAGCACCTACGTGGCAATTTCGGGCGCCGCTTCCTTTGCTACTCCCGAGATAATGTCAATACCCGATGAGCTTTTGGAGGAGTTTTACAGATCCGAGCCCGAGCTCGAGACATACCGACGTTCCATATATCAGATCCGTCGCCGTGCGGCACACGTGCTCACGCCCGAGTGTGAGTTGATTCTTGCTTCGGCAGGAGAAATGGCAGACGGCCCCGAAAATATCGGCTCCACACTGCGTAATGCGGATATGAAGTTCCCCAACATTGTGGATAAGGATGGCAACGAGCTTCCTCTGACCGGCGGAACCTTCGTGCCTATGCTCGAAAGCGATGACGTTGATTTTCGTAAACAGGTTTTCGAGACCTATTATAACCGCCTCGGTGAATTCAAAAACACCATAGCCGCTACGCTCGATGCACAGTTCAAGCAGCTTCGCTTCTTTGCGGATGCAAGAAAGTACAACAGCACTATCGAGGCATCACTCGACAGAACCGAGGTTCCCGTTGAGGTTTATCATAATCTCATAAAGGCGGTTCACGATAATATGGATAAAATGTATCGCTACGTTGCACTTCGTAAGAAGCTTCTCGGCGTTGACGAGCTCCATATGTATGATGTTTATACTCCGATCGTTGCCGATGCCGCCTCCGAGATAAGCTACGAGGAGGCAAAGAAAACCGTTTTAGAGGCGCTGGCGGTATTGGGAGACGATTATATCGCGCTTCTCAACGAGGGCTTTAATAACCGCTGGATCGACGTATATGAAAACGAGGGCAAGCGCGGCGGTGCATATTCCTCGGGCAACAGCCGTCCGCACCCCTATGTGTTGCTTAACCATAAGGATAACCTCGACAGTATGTTCACGCTCGCACACGAGATGGGACATGCGCTTCACAGCTATCACAGCACCGCAAATCAGCCGGTCTGCACAAGCGATTACGTTATCTTTGTTGCCGAGGTTGCATCTACCTGCAACGAGATACTTCTTATGCGTCACCTTCTTTCCAAGACTACCGACAAAAAGGAGCGCGCATACCTTATCAATCATTTCCTCGATCAGTTCAAGGGCACCGTTTACCGCCAGACAATGTTTGCTGAGTTTGAGCTCGCTATGGGGCAGATGAGCGAGAGCGGACAAACCCTTACCGCCGATGCTCTTTCCGCTAAGTATCACGAGCTTAATAAGCTCTATTTCGGTCCCGATATGGTGTCTGACGACGGTATTGCGCTTGAATGGGCGCGTATTCCGCACTTCTTCTATAATTATTACGTTTTCCAATATGCAACCGGCTTCTCGGCTGCTGTCGCTATCGCATCCCGTATTCTCGAGGAGGGCGATAACGCGGTTGCCGATTATAAGAGGTTCCTTTCGGGCGGTTCGAGCACCGATCCCATTTCGCTTCTTAAGATCGCGGGCGTAGATATGTCCACCCCCGAGCCCGTCAATGCGGCGCTCAAGCTCTTCGGCGAGCTTATCGAGGAAATGGAATCGCTTTGCTGAGTGCATCAAAAAAAGAGCAGGGTCAAAACTCTGCTCTTTTGTATTGGATTATAAAGTGTTCATGAACTCTACAAGCTTATTAAGCTTTTCGTCGGCACCCTCGCTCTCAAGAGGACGGCCCTCTCCGGTGTTCTTGAACATAACGGGGTCAAGAACATCAAGGCAGTTCATCTCTGTCAAAAGTGTACAAGCTGTGCTGTATGCCTTGCTCATATCGGTGTTACTGCCGCTGACCAAAACAACAGCGCCTCTCTTCGGCTTGAGAATAGGATGCTCTTTTCTGAAATGTCTCGAGCAGAAATAGGTCTGCAATCTGCTTCCTACCGAAAGAAGCTGACCTGTCAGCTCGCCGAAATAGATAGGGGAGGCGATAATAACGTTGTCGCAGTCCTGAATATAGTTGTATACGTTTTGCATTTCGTCGATAAACGCGCATCCGTCGTGCGACCAGCAATATCTGCAGTCGATACAGGGCGCGATCTTGCTCGTGCATACGTTAACGATCTTTACTTCGCCCTCGATCTTGGGGACGATCGCATTGATCAAGCTCATAGTATCGCCGCGAAGACGAGGGGAGCCGTTAAAAATTAAAGTTTTCACGTGGTGTTACTCCTTAAATAATGTGTAAGTATGGGATAGGACCTATTCGGCGATTCCCACGATACTAATTGATAATACTCGAACATGACCACACTATCCAGCCATCGTGAAATCCGATTTGAATCATTTTAGCATATTAATATGATAATTTCAATAAAAGCTTTGTAAAAAAAAGGCGCTATACTCAAAATAATTTGTTTATTTTCGACAATAACGGCACGCCGCGTATACGGTGTGCCGTTATCAGTATATTGTTTATTTTGTGTATTTGCTCTTGAAATATTTAACCGCTTCGGAAATCGGAAGTATAAGCGCACCGATCACAAGCGCAAGCAGATATTGCCAGAAGCTGATGGATACAAATGAAAACATATTTCTGAGGAAAGGAACAAATATCACAAGAGTGGTAAGAAGAAAAGATGCAACCATAGTCAGCCACAGCACGCGGTTGTGTCCGCTTAGCTTGAATACGCTCTTTTCTCGCGAGCGCAGATTGAACGAGTGAACTATCTCGGACATCGACATCGTGACAAATGCCATTGTGGTGCCAAACCCTTCTGCGATTGCATTTCCGACAAAGAAAGATATAAGCGTAAGAACCGAAACACAAGCACCCTGCCAGATAACGTCTATACCCAATCCGCCGGCAAAAATACCCTCGGAACTGTCACGCGGGGGATTCATCATCACGTCGCCCTCTGCCTGCTCCATACCGAGACCAAGCGCGGGAAGACTGTCTGTGATAAGATTGATCCAAAGAATGTGTATCGGCTTGAATACCGTCATACCGAAAAGCGATGCGATAAATACCGTCAAAACCTCGCTTAAGTTAGAGGAGAGAAGGAATTGTATCGTCTTGCGTACGTTGGCGTATATTCTTCTGCCTTCCTCAACCGCGTTGACGATAGTCGCAAAATTGTCATCACCGAGTATCATATCGGCAACGCCCTTTGTAACGTCGGTTCCGGTAATGCCCATGCCTATACCGATGTCGGCGCTCTTTATCGAGGGCGCGTCGTTAACACCGTCACCGGTCATTGCGGTGATGTATCCAAGCTTCTTCCATGCGTTTACAATACGTACCTTGTGCTCGGGCTGAACACGTGCATAAACCGAATATTTTGTAATATCGCGGTATAATTCGTCATCAGAAATATCATCAAGCATCGCACCCGTAAGCGCCTGACTCGAATCGCTGATAATACCCAATTCCTTGCCGATAGCCACTGCGGTGTCAATATGGTCGCCGGTTATCATAACCGGACGAATGCCTGCGTCCTTACAACGCTTAACGGCATCGACCACCTCGGGACGTACCGGATCGATCATACCCGAAAGACCTACAAATATCATTTCACATTCGATATCCTCGGGGGTATCAAATTCGGGCTTTTCGGGATATATCTTTATGGCGGCGGCAAGCACGCGCAACGCCTTGTCTGCCATCGCCTTGTTGTGCGCAATAATTGCATCGCGTACACGGTCGTCCATATCGCGTGTTTTGCTGTCAACGGGGGAGATATATTTCGTACAGCGCGCAAGTATAACGTCGGGCGCACCCTTGGTGTACTGGATAACGTTGCCTCCGAGCGAGTGTAGGGTAGACATCATCTTTCTGCCCGAATCAAACGGTGCTTCGGCGATTCTCGGCTGTAACTGCAACAGCTTGGCTCTGTCAAGACCGTTGTCGAACGAGAACTTTTGCAAAGCCGCCTCGGTCGGCTCGCCCGTAACGCTTCCGTCGCTGTTTACAACAGCATCGTTGCAAAGCGAATTTGCCGTGCAAAGCAGCTCAAGATTGCCCGTAAAATGCTCAACCACAGTCATCTTGTTCTGGGTAAGAGTACCGGTTTTGTCCGAGCAGATTACCTGTGTACAGCCAAGCGTTTCAACTGCGGTCAGCTTGCGTATGATAGCATTTTGTGCCGCCATTTTAGAAACGCCTATAGATAAAACAATTGTAACAACTGCACTCAAACCCTCGGGTATCGCCGCAACCGCAAGCGATATCGAAACCATAAAGGTATCTAATATATTGCCGCCTCTGACAAGGTTAACGGCAAATACTACCGCGCAGATCGCAAGCACCGCAACGGTAAGAACACGGCTTAACTGCGCAAGCTTGATTTGCAGAGGTGTCTTTTCCTCGCTTGCATCGGTGATTGCCTTTGCGATCTTGCCCATTTCGGTATCCATACCGGTTGCAGTCACTATCGCCTTTGCTCTGCCGTATACGATCGTAGTACCGGTATATACCATATTACTGCGGTCACCCAGCGGAACCTCACCGCTTTCGGAATAAAGCGTATCTGCAAACTTGTCGCTCGGTACCGATTCGCCCGTAAGCGCCGATTCCTCGGCTTTAACCGAGGCCGCTTCGATTATGCGCGCATCGGCGGGAACCGCATCGCCCGCTTCGAGCAAAATAACATCACCGATAACCAGCTCCTCGCTTGGAAGTATGCGCAGCATACCGTCTCTCAGCACCTTGCACTTGGCTTTCGTCATTTCCTTAAGAGCATCTATCGCTTTTTCGGCCTTGTTTTCCTGTATAACTCCCAAAACGGCGTTAAGTATAACAACAAACAGTATGATAAACACGTCCGCCAACGATTCGCCCTCGATCAGCGCGGTCACAAAGCTTATCAGTGCGGCAACAAGCAAAACGATTATCATCGGATCCGCAAACTGTAACAAAAATTTCTTCCATATCGGAACCTTTGGCGGCTCATCAAGCTTGTTTGCGCCGTGCTTGGCAAAACGGCTTTCGACCTCGGCAGATGTCAGTCCGTCAATTCCCGAGCCGAGAAAAGAAAAAACATCGGAAATCTCGCTTAAATAATGCTTCATTTAATATCCTCCAAAATAAAATATGCAAGCACAATTATGGTAAAACCATAAAAGTCTTGCACTAAAACGTCCGTCCGGGCAAAAAGCCGTGCTGACGAGCGAACGTACGCGATGTCGATCGCGCAGCTACTCCCTTTTATTGGAAATATATTACCATAAATATTTTAATGTGTCAATATCGTTTTTATTCAAAATTCTTGTTAAAAACAAAAATAGCCGCGGCTAATATACTTGACAAAGAACTAAGGTTATAATATAATTACTTGATATAATGCAGTATTATTTACAGATTTTTAAGGAGCTTTGAATGGATACCAACCTTCTTGCCGAACTTCTATATCCAAACATAAAAACTTTCCCCGCCGATATCGAAGCACGCTATCCCAAGCGTGTGCTTCCCGAGGGCGCAAAGGTAACCCGATTTGCCCCCAGCCCCACGGGCTTTCTGCACATCGGCAACCTGTACGGCGCCTTTGCCGACGAGCGCCTTGCGCATACGTCGGGCGGTGTTTTTTATCTTCGTATAGAGGATACCGATGCAAAGCGTACCGTACCCAACGGAATTGCTATTATTATCGAGACACTTGCAAAATTAGGCGTTGAGTTTGATGAGGGTGCCGTCATCAACGGTGATAACGGCGCATACGGCCCATACCGCCAGAGCGAGCGTGCCGAGATATATCAGACCTATGCAAAGCAGCTTATCAGAGAGGGAAAGGCATACCCCTGCTTCTGCACCGAGGAGGAGCTTGCCGCTATCCGCGAGCGTCAGGAGGCAGAAAAGCTTACCCCCGGTTATTACGGCGAATTTGCAATATGGCGCGATTCAACGCTTGACAGTATAAAAGAAAAGCTCGATCAGGGTATACCCTTCGTTCTCCGCTTTTATTCCGACGGCAATGTTGCAAATAAGCATAAATTCAAGGACGAGATCAAGGGTGATATCGATGTCACCGAGAATGATATCGACCACGTTATATTAAAGAGCGACGGTATTCCTACCTACCATTTCGCACATGCGGTTGACGATCACCTTATGGGTACCACCCACGTAGTCCGTGACGAGAGCTGGCTTTCTACCTTGCCGTTCCATATCCAGCTTTTTAAGGCACTGGGCTTTAAAATGCCCAAGTACTGCCACACCGCACAGGTGTTAAAGCTCGATAACGGCAACAAACGTAAGATATCCAAGCGCAAGGATCCCGAGGCGGCTCTTACCTTCTATCACGCACAGGGCTATCCCGTTGCCGCCGTACGTGAGTATCTTATGACGTTGCTCAACTCCAATTTCGAGGAATGGCGTATCGCAAATCACGATGCACCTATCGAGGATTTTAAGTTCACCACCAAAAAAATGGCTATCTCCGGCTCGCTTTTCGATCTTGACAAGCTCAACGATATTTCCAAAAACGTTATCTCGCGCCTTACCGCCGATGAGGTTTTTGATCTCACATTGGATTGGGCAAGGGAAAACGATCCCGATTTCGCAAAGGTTCTTGAGTCCGACCGTGAGTATGCCGTTCGCATCCTTTCTATCGGCAGAGGCGGCAAAAAGCCGCGTAAGGATATCGCGCTTTGGAGCGAGGTCAAAAATTATATGTCGTTCTTCTATGACGATCTTTTTGCACCTGCCGACAGTATTCCCGACAGCTTTGATAAATCGGATGTTCAATCGGTTCTCGCGCAATTTGCACAGAGCTACGATGAAACGGTCGAGCAAAACGATTGGTTTGCAAACATCAAGAGTATCGCAAACGATAACGGCTTTTGCCCCGATATGAAGCAGTACAAGGCGGATCCGTCAGCATTCAAGGGCTCGGTTGCCGATGTAAGTATGTTTCTTCGCGTTGCCGTTACAGGCAGAATAAACTCTCCCGATCTTTATGAGGTCATGCAGATACTCGGTAAGGAAAGGGTAATAGACAGAGTTTCAAGCTTTAAGGAGTAAATATGGAATCTACCAACTTTATACACGAAATTATAGATAACGATCTTGCCGCTAACCCCGGGCTTAAGGTACACACCCGCTTCCCGCCGGAGCCCAACGGCTATCTCCATATAGGACATTGCAAGGCGATGGTAATAGATTTTTCTACCGCGCTCAAATACGGCGGTCTTTGCAATCTGCGTATGGATGATACCAACCCCGCAAAAGAGGACACCGAGTTTGTCGATGCCATAAAAGAGGATATCCATTGGCTCGGTTTTGATTGGGACGATAGATTTTTCTACGGCTCGGATTATTTCGAGGAGACTTATAAGCTTGCAGAGCAATTGATCTTAAACGGCGATGCCTATGTATGCGAGCTCACTCCCGAGCAGTTCAGCGAGTACAGAGGCGATCTTCAGCGCCCCGCAGTCTCGCCCTACCGTGACAGACCGATAGATGAATCGCTTGATCTGTTCCGCCGTATGCGTGCGGGCGAGTTCCCCGAGGGAAAATATACCCTCCGCGCCAAGATCGATCTTAACAGCGGTAACTTTAATATGCGTGATCCGGTGCTTTACCGTATCCGTTATATCGATCATCACCGTCAGGGCACAAAATGGTGCATCTTCCCGATGTACGACTTTGCTCATCCCATTCAGGATGCATTAGAGGGCATCACGCATTCGCTTTGCTCGCTCGAGTACGAGGATCACCGTCCGTTGTATAATTGGGTTATAGAGCATTGTGATGTCCCCTCAAAGCCGCGGCAGATCGAGTTTGCTCGTCTTAACGTAACCAATACGGTTATGAGTAAGCGTTTCCTTCGTTCGCTTGTCGAGAATAAGCTCGTTGACGGCTGGGACGATCCCCGTATGCCCACACTTTGCGGGCTTCGCCGCCGCGGATATCCCGCTGCCTCTATTCTTGATTTTATCGACCGTGTCGGTGTTGCAAAAAATAACAGCTTGGTCGATATCGCGCTTTTGGAGCACTGTGTCCGCGAGGAACTGAACAAAACCGCACTTCGCCGTGTCGCCGTGTTCGATCCCGTAAAGGTAACGGTTACAAACTATCCCGAGGATAAGGTAGAGTATTTTGATCTTCCCAATAACCCCAACGATACTGAGGCAGGCACGAGAAAGGTCCCCTTCACACGTGAGCTGTTTGTCGAGAGGGAAGACGTCTCTATCGAACCGCCTCCCAAGTATTTCCGTATGAAATTGGGCGGCGAGGTCAGACTGATGGGCGGATATATCGTTCGTGTCGATGAGATACTTACCGATGATAGCGGTATGGTTACCGAGGTCAAGTGTACCGCCGATCTTGAAACCGGCAACGGTATGCCTCTTGACGGCAGAAAGATCAAGGGAACTATCCATTGGCTTTCGGCTGTCGATTGTGCCGAGACCGATGTTGTCAAGTACGACCGCCTGTTTACCGAATCGGATATGAACGCAATCGAATCCTCACGCTACGGTGATTATCTTAACCCCGAGTCCAAGGTCATCCTCAAGGGCGTTAAGATCGAAAAAGCGCTCCTCGATGCAAAAGCAGGCGATAAGTTCCAGTTCGTACGTAAGGGATATTTCTGCCGAGATACAAAGGACACTTCGCTTTTCAATAGCGTTGTAGAGCTTAAGGACAGCAAAAAATTCTAAAACAAAAGGCAAGACTATGTGTCTTGCCTCAGTTTGCAGACAAAGTCTGCAAACTGAGCAGAGTGAGAGAAATGAGGATATTTTTGACAAAAAGCGAGCGTTGGCGTACGATTGTACGGTAGTCGAGCTTTTTGTCAAAGTCCTTAAAAATACAATAAAAAACAATATTCCTTATGAAAAGAAACAGAGCTTCAAAGTAATCAAAGTAATAATGAAGCTCTGTTGTTTTTTATATTATTTTCTTTCAAGGGCGTAAATAGACCATTTGTCTTCGCTCTGAGGCAAGACTATGTGTCTTGCCTTTATGTTTTTATTCGGATGCCGAGTCTTCGCTTTCCAATACACCGATATCAATTTCGTTAAGCTTTATTTTGGCGGTGCTGTCGGGACCGATAGGATCTATCTCGTATGCGTAGAAATGACCTTCGGTATCGTAAAAGCAAATTCCGGACTTCTCTTCGCCGTATAGGGTAGAAGCAACAAGATGCTTGCTTGTGGATAAAATCTCGAGCGTAAATAATATCTCGCCCTTTTCTGCTTCACCGCTTTCGGAATAAGCTATCTTAAAGATCTCAAGGTTTGTCAACGTTTCCTTTGCTTTGTAAAGCAGGGTTACGTGGTTTTCACCGTCTGCCTTGTACAAATGGTAGTTTTTGGTGCTGGTCAAAAAGCTCTCGCTCGGTCTTTCGGCAGATATCAAAAGCTTTTTCTGAACCGATGCCGAATTATCGTCCGAAACGGCTTCGCTCGTCTCCTCGGGGAGCTTTTCAAATTTGATCTTGTATTCGTCGTTACAGGCGCAAAGTACTGTTACCGACATAATTATAACGAGTATCAACGAAAGTAATCTTTTCATATATTACCTCTGTAATGTTGTAGTAAATATATATTACCATAAAATTGTAACAATTTCAATATGTACTTTACAAAAGAAAAATAGCGTGTTATAATCAAAATATAAATTTGTGGAGGCAGCGTGAATGAACGATAAAAATACCGATAAACACGTAGATTCGGTCGTAACCCGTCGTACCGTGGTGGTTTTCGCGGTTGCGATATGCACTCTTATGCTGATAACACAAATCGAGTCTGTCTCCAACGCACTCGGCTGGCTTACCGATGTTCTTGCACCGGTGTTAACAGGTGTTATATTTGCATATATCATCAACCCCGTTTATATGTTTTTCGAGAAGCGTGTTTTCAACCTGCTTTCGAGATCGAAAAAAATCAAAAAACGCACAGCCGAGCGTGTTTCACGCGGAGTGGGTGTTCTGCTGGCGGTGATTTTTCTTATATCTATCATCGCGCTTTTGCTGTTCCTGATAATTCCCGAATTTTTGGATAGCTTCGCAAAGCTTATCGAAAAAGCACCTTCTCTTATTCAAACCGCCGCCGATAAATTAACCGATATGCTGAACGGCGATAATGTTTTCGCAGAGCATCTCGGTGAATATCTCGACACCATGGCGGAAACGCTTACAAACTGGATAGGCAGCGAGCTTTCTGCGCTTATAGGCGGCTTGCTCGAGGGTGCGATCTCATTGGTATATTTCCTTGTTGATTTTCTTGTGTCGCTCGTTGTTTGTGTTTATGCGCTTTTTGAGAAGAAAAAATTTGTTTCTCAGTTCAAAAAGCTTCTCTATGCATTTTTGTCCCGCGCAAGAGCAAACGATGTCCTCGAGGTCGCGAGATACGGCAACGAGGTTTTCGGTAATTTTATCATAGGCAAGCTTATTACCTCGTCTATCGTCGGATTGGCAACCTTCCTGTTTATGACAATAATGGGTATGCCGTATGCCTTGCTTTCTGCGGGAATAATTGCTATAACGAACGTTATTCCGTTTTTCGGTCCCTTTATCGGCGGTATTCCCACCGCGTTTATCGTTCTTATAACCGATGCTCGTCAGGGCTTGATATATATCATCTTCCTTGTTGTGCTTCAGCAGCTCGAGGGTAATATTATCGAGCCGATGATCATGGAGGACCGTACCGGTGTATCTAAGTTTTGGGTTACTGTTGCGCTCCTTTTCTGCGGCGGCGCATTCGGTCTGGCAGGGATGATCTTTTCGGTACCGATATTTGCCGTGCTGTTCTACTGTATAAAGATAGCGGTCGAGCGCAAGCTTGTTAAAAAAGAGCTTCCGCTCTCAAGCGCCGATTATGTCAATTTGGGCGCCATAGACGTTGAAAGCGGTGAGATATATCCTGTCCCCGAAAGACCTAAGCACCGCACACTCAAGCAGATAATAGCAACAAGACGTGAGAAAAAACGTCTGGAGCAGGAGTCGGGCGGGGAAACGGATTCCGATAATAACTAATAGTTTTTTCAAAGGGCATCGTAACTGATGTCCTTTGTTTTGCTCTTTTTACAAAAATATTTTTATGTTTTTGGTTTAATAATGCAAATTACCCCAAAATAACCTTGAAAAATCAGTATTTCTCTGTTATAATCATAAAATACATACCATTATACCACAAGGAGACATAACCTATGAAGCGTTCTTTAAGCGTTGTATTGACGCTGGCGTTGCTTTTATCGCTGTGCACAGCTTTCTTTGTCACAGAGGCATCGGCTGCGACCGCGATTTCAAATACGTCGCCCGCTATCCCCGCAAATGTCGGTCAAAAAATCACTTTGGCTGATTATTCCGTTACCTTCGACGGTGATACCTCTGCAACCTCGGGTGTTACCTGGAAGCTTGACGGTCAGACAATCACCTCGTTCACTCCGTCTGCCAAGGGCGTTACCACCCTTGTTGCAAGCAGCGGCACAAAAACTAAAAATATATACGTTGTAGCAAAGAACACCTCGGAGACCGAGTATGTTCTTTACGAGGCAGATATGGCGGATTTTGCCGATGTTACCGCACTCACAAATGCCGGCTGGACTATGCCCGCATCTACAACACCTACTTCTATTTCCGACGGCGCGCTCACCGTTAACGGCAAAAGCGTTGCAGGCACCGCATATCTTCCTGCTTGGCTTGGCGATTTTGGCGATTACGGCTATTCTGCCGACGTTAAGCTCAATTCAGCTAACGAGTCAACCCGTTGGTTCTCGCTCGTATACCGTTCGGATAACCGTTCGGGTACAGCCAATTTCTTCCAGATGTGTATCCGTGATAACAATACCGCAAGCAACGGTGTTGAATTTGCGGAAAACAACGGCTCTTGGAACGTGATCAAAGCAGTCTCCGGTCCCAACTCCACTATGACCGATGCATACCGTACGATAAGCGTTAACGTATGCGGAGGCGATCTCAGCTATTCTATCGGTTCTACTCAGGTTCTCTATCTTACGTCCGGCTCGTATACCACAAAAAGCGGCGTTACAAAGGGACATCTCGGCTTGACCGCATCGGGAACCTCACTTGCCGTAAAAAAGGTCAAGGTCGTTCTCCAGACCGGTAACAGCGTTCCCGAGCAGCTCCCTTCCGGCCTTAACCTCATCTATAATAATTATCACGATGCCGCTAACATAGTAAGCCCTATTGCAAACGTACAAAAGGTTACTTCGGCTACAGCCGCTAACCTCAGCCAGCTTTCCGTTGCGTATATAGATCTCACGGGCGGCGCAGATGCTACAGCGGCTCTTAATGCTTGCGTGGCTGCAAATGTTGTTCCTACCTTCTATATAACAACCAACGCACAGGCAGATAAGGTCGCTTCGGCTATATCTTCGGTCGGCGTATACGACGTCAACGTTATTTCCAATACCGCATCGGTATTGTCGTATATGCGCGGCAAAAACAATAAGGTTCGTACCGGTCTCAGCTACAACCTTTCTTCTGTAATGGCAGACGGTACTATTACCTCGGCAGAGGCAAATACCGTTCGTAAGGCGGTCCGCGGTGCTCCCGCTACCTTTATCGTTATCGACAGTAAGTATGCTACCCAGCAGGCAGTAAACGAGATTCGTAAATTAGCTGTTGCCGTTTGGGTTAACGTAGCATCAACACCCGGCACCGATGCATTCCGTTTGGAAACCATTACGGCACTCACCTCCGGCGCACACGGTATTATTTCCTCGAGCGCAAGCGAGGTATCAAGCATTATTGCAAACGATTTTGCCGCAAATTCGATGACCAGACTTTCTTATGCGATCGGTCACGCAGGTAACTATGACGTTGCCGAGGAAAATACCATGGCAAGCTTTATCTCCGCTTACGAGAACGGATGTGCTATCCTTGAGCTTGATACGGGTATTACCAGCGACGGCGTTGTGGTTCTTCTTCACGATAATACACTTAACCGTACAACAACTTATACAGGTACAAAAAGTATTTGGGAAATGACCTGGGCAGAGGTTCAGCAATATACCGTTGTTGATACCAAAACCAAGGTAGATACCGGCAAACCTATTCCTACCTTCGAGGAGCTGTTGGTATGGGCTCAGGATAAGGATGTTAAGTTTTTCGTCGAGTTCAAGTGGAATGCCCACAATATCATTCCTAATACGATTTCTCTTATCAATAAATACGGTATGATGGACCGTTGTAATTTCATCAGCTTCTATTCCAACTGTAATAACGCGGTTAATACTCAGGAAAGCGGTCTTTCCACCAGCCATATTTTCTATAATAACTCCGATGATATAAAGGGCACAAACGCAACCTATGCGCAGTCGCTCCTTTCGCTCGACCATTGGATAACAACCGCTCAGGGATCCAAATCCACCCTCAGCCCTCCCCGCTATACCACCGTCACCCGTGACGTTATGCAGGCGGCAACCGACAGAGGTATGACGGTTTGGCCCTGGACCTATGATAACGGCTCTGCAAATATCGCGTTCTTCGCCTGTGTTGACGGTATGACAATGGTTAACGCACAGGATATGAAGAATATGGTATTCTCGGTTTCCTGCGACGGACTTGAGATGTACGCAGGTCAGACCTATGGCGGCGGCTCGCTTGTTGCAAAAACGTACAGTGGCGGCACCTATAACGTAAGCGGTGATGATACCGTTGCTACTGTGGTCAGCGGCGATTGCGTAAAGGTCGAAAACGGCAAGCTTGTCGCTGTTAAGGACGGTACCGCGACTGTAATTCTCGGTTGTAAAGCAATTTCCTATCTTGGTCAGGAATATGTTGTGTATACTCAGCCCATCACCGTAACGGTCGGCGGCAACAGCGCAAACGTACTCCTTCCGCTTATCACTATGGCAGAGACCGCAACCGTGTATTCGCTTCCCGAGGCCGATCTGCAAGCGCTTCGCGCGTATCACGCAAAGGCACTTGAGCTTGTAGACAGCGCTTCTCCCGACGAGAGCGAGGTACAGTCTACCGCAGTTGCTCTCAACACTCTTATCGAAAAATTCGTCAAAAAGAGCTATACCTCCACCGCTGCAAGCTATTCAAACGCCACCTATACCGATGATGGCGTTCGCCTTATGGACGGTAAAAAGCAATACACTACCGGCTCGACCTCAAATTATGCGGCTTGGCAGAGAACCTCTGCGGTTCAGTATGTCGAGGTAGTTATCGATTATAATACCGCAATATATAAGGATACCTTTAATGCATATTTTGCCGCCAACAGCAGCTGGGGCGTTGCACTTCCCGATAGCATTTCCGTTGCATATTCGGATAACGGCAGCACTTGGAATAACGCAAGCGGCACACTTACAAAAACTCAAACTCAGGCACCCACCGATACTAATATGTGGGAATTAAGCACCTATAACCTCGCTCTTGATAACGCAATAAAGGCAAGATATTTCAAGGTCACTATCAATTTCTCCACTAACTATAACTTCATTTGGGTTGATGAGATCGAGGCACTCTATAACGGATTCCCGTACGTTGCGGTAAATAGCATCAACGAGAAAATAACCTCAGGTCAGTGCAGTATATTCACCTCCGATTTCGGCACCGTCTCAAACAGCACTGCGACTATAACTTGGTCTGCATATGTTGTTGCAAAACGCAATACCGAAGGCAAACATGTTGTAACAAAGGTTGCCTCCGATAACTATTATTCCGCAAGCTCCTATGATCTTGCCGATGACGAGATTATAATCGCGGCACACGATTGGGAGAGCGCGGTTTACGAAAATTCTGCAGTTGTCGAGGGTAGCTCGGTCAACCGAAATAACGTTAAAAACGCAAAGGTCGGTCAGATCGTCGAGTTTTACGGTATCGATACTCAAAATTGGACCTTGGGCGTTGCCCCTGCAGTAAGATTTGTCGATGACCACGATCATGATTACGGCGATGATTACGTTTATGACGATGATAAGCACTGGAAGGAATGCTCTTGCGGTGATATTATCGAATCAAATATGCATGATTTCGGCGATTGGCTCTATGATGAAGAGGGACATTGGCAGGAATGCTCTTGCGGATACGTCACTCCGGTCGATAATCACGAGGAAGGCGAGTGGACACTTGACGAAAGCGGATCGTTCGAGATCCTGTCCTGCACTACTTGTCATATGCAGCTTGATATCCGTGAGGTATCCGAAGGCAAGATAGGCGACGTCGATGGCAGCGGGATCGTAGATTCTGTAGACTATCTCCTTATCAAACGCTTCTGCTTCAATAGCTTGGAGCTTACCGACGATCAGAAAAAGCGCGCCGACGTTGATAAAAACGGCGAGGTAGAGGCGGTTGATTACCTGCTCGTCAAACGCGCCTGCTTCAATTCGTACGAGATAAACTAAACTTATTAATAGAAAAGGACATCAAGACGATGTCCTTTTCTATTTAGCGTACCCAAAAGCTGTAACACTTTTAGGTGAATATCGGCAACTTTGCCTTATTTCATATTCTTTTCTGCAGTCTCGATCATCTTCTTGACCATCTGACCGCCGACAGAACCTGCCTGCTTAGAGGTGAGGTCGCCGTTGTAGCCGTCCTTAAGGTTCACACCGACTTCGCTTGCAGCTTCCATCTTAAACTTGTCAAGAGCTGCCTTAGCTTCGGGAACCGAAATCTTGTTTCTTGCCATTTTAAAAAATCTCCTTTTTAGATTTGCTTTATTTGCATCGAGGTTTTTCCTCGCAGATATTTTGTGCGTATATGCAAAATTTATTATAGGAAATTTTTGGAATGATAATTATATATTAAATTTCGCCTCACCTTGACAAACCGGTCAAGTATGGTATAATAATACATATATGAAATTTAAGGAATATTATTTATGAGGACATTATCTAAGCTGACAGCGATTTTTATTGTTATATCCGCGCTTATTTTTACCTGCTCCTGCGGCAATGAAAAAAAGGTTGTCGAAAAAGACGGCAATTATTACGACGAGGAGGCGGGCGTAACTATCGAGCGATACGGCGAACACGTTTATTTTATCAGCTGCGATAAGTTGACCGAAAATTATACTCTCCCTACCGAATATAACGGCTATGCTATCAAAAACGTTGCAGAAAACGCTATGGCAGGCAACAGCACCATCGTTGAGCTTACGATTCCCGACGGATACGAGGATATATGTGTTTTGGCTTTTACCGGATGTGAGAATCTGAAAAAGGTCAATCTCGGCAAGGACGTTATCAATATCAGAGAATTCGCGTTTTCCAATTGTCCTAATTTGACTGCCTTCACGGTATCCTCCGATAACAGCTATCTTTACGAAAAAGACGGCTGTATCTTAACAAAGAATACCGATACCTTGGTTGCATCAAACGGCAAAATTCCCGAAAGCACAATAATCATCGGCTCTGCCGTTTTTGCAAATAACTCTAATTTGTCCGATGTTGTAATCCCTGACGGAGTCGAGGAGATTCGCAGTTTTGCATTTGATTCAAGTTCGCTTTCGTCGGTTACTATCGGTAAGGATGTTTACAGAATAGATAAATATGCCTTTTCGGAATGTGATAACCTAAAAGAAATCTATATTCCGAAAAACGTAACACAGATAGGCGTTCACATCTTCGGCGGTATCGACGGCATCGTTATCAATTGCGAGGCGGAATCCAAGCCCGACGGCTGGGACGATGAATGGTCGGTCGGATGTGCTAATGTCACGATCAATTGGGGCGTAACTAAATAATTAAAAGTATATAATTAAACGCACTTTGATAGGTTTCAAAGTGCGTTTTTGTATTATTTTCCGTAAGAATCGATCTCGTCAACAGGAACGTACATCATACCGAAATGGAATACGGTTCCGTTTGCACGCGCCTCGGCGATTTTGTTGTACATGCTCGTGCCCTTGCGGATGAACATGATATTCTCGTCAAACGAACCGAAGTCGGGAAGACAGTGCGCCGCGTCCATAACCGCCAATATTTTGCTCTCGGCTGGTAACACCTTGTGCAGTTGCCTTGAGAATATCCAGGAGTGACAGTCGATCGCCTTTGCGTTGTGATCGGGATAGAAATCCTTGTAGAACTCAACCGCCTCTCTAAAGGCCAAAGCTGCGTTTTCGGGTGTGTATGCAACGTTGGAGGGAATGTGCATCGCCAGGGTAGGCGACCCCGCGCGAAGAAAGTCCTTCCAAACGCTCTTATCAAACTCGCTCGTCTCAAGCGATACGGTGCCGTCTTTGGAAATTACGTTGCCGACGTATTTCGTGTCATCCTCGTAAAAATAGGTCTTTCCGACAGAATCCTCTTCTTTGGCAACGTATTCGCCCTCCTTGCCGATAAAATAACCGTTGTTGGAAAGCGAAACATACTGTTTACCGTCGGTAATAACGTAAAATCTATCGGTAAAGCGGTTTGGAACAAACTTAAGAATACCAAACAGGAACATACATCCGCCGGCACACAGCATATTCCAATGCCATTCTACAATGCCCCAATAACCCTTTTGGTTAAAGCAGCTGTTGGTGTAAGCAAGGAAAGAGTTAAGGTTTTCTTGGTTAAGATCAACAGGCGGCTTTTTGTTTTTAAGCGTATTGGCCAGCATGACTGCAACGATGATCCAGCCAACCTGCTCGGGCATAAGTCCGTCAACGGTCAAAAGATCGGTCGTGTAAATGTAGTTCACCCACGGCTCGCGCTTGTATACCGTTAATTCGGCAAGAAATGCGGCGCAAATATGCGCGTTGTCATCATTGTTGATCACATCGGCACAGCGAATAAGCTCGTTTTTTGCTTCCTCGGGGAGCTTTGTGGCATCTGCAACAAGTATCGCATCCGCTTTGGAGAGCACCGGCTTGCTTCTGTCGTAATTATTGATAAAATCGGCAAAATAGCTTTCCGAATACTCGGGAAGCTCAAAATTGTATTTTGCCTTTAATTCTGTAAAGTTCATATTTAGCCCTCTACGATGATTCTGACGGATTTGATCACCGGCTGATCAGCGGCTAAAATGGTTCCGTTGTTATCAACCGGATTTGCCGCCTTGCAAATTGCATCTACAACCTCAATGCCCTCGGTAACGTAGCCAAAAGCGGCATATTGACCGTCAAGACTCGGGTAATCCTGATGCATTATAAAGAACTGACTGCTTGCGCTGTCGGGTTTATTTGATCTTGCCATAGAGATAACACCGCGCTTGTGAGAAAGGGTGTTGTTGTGACCGTTAGAAGTGAATTCGCCCTTTATGTTAGTGCCCGAGCCGCCCGTGCCGTTGCCCTTGGGATCGCCGCCCTGAATCATAAAACCGCTTATGATACGGTGGAAGGTAAGTTCGTCATAAAAACCGCTCTGAGCGAGATTTATAAAGTTCTGAACCGTGATAGGTGCTTGCGACGGATCAAGCTTTACAGTGATCGTGCCGTAGTCCTTGATATCAATAACACCGTAATAGGTCTTGCCGTCTTCAACAGTAATCGTGCTACCGGTCTCAACAACGCTTCCATCCGAGCCCGAGCTTGTATCTTCGCTCTTTTCACAGCCGACAAAAAGCGTGCAAGCGAAAATAATAACCAAAAGTAATGAAATAAATCTTTTCATTTCGTCCTCCAATAATTTTATCACCCCATTATACAATATTAAACAGATTTTTGCAATAGAAAAAGCGCAGTCAAGACGACTGCGCTTGTAAAATTTCTGTGCTTTATTTAAAACAGAATAATCAAGAACTGCGAAACAAGAACCACCGCAATAAGCGCGATAGGATATGTTGCTGCATAAGCCGCCGCAACGTCCTCTGTACCTGCAGTTCCGATAAGAGTACCGAGAGCAGGGGTGCTTGTCATACCGCCGGTGAGCGAACCGAGGCTGTTGAGCAAGCTGAGCTTAAGAACGTACTTTGCAAAGAAGAATCCGACAATCATCGGGATGATAGTCATAATTATTCCGTATACAAAATACATCGCATCAAAATTCTCAACAAATTCAGCGCCGCCGGGGATACCTGCGCCTACAAGGAATAATACCAGACCGAGCTCGCGGAACAGCTTAAGCGTGCTTGCGTTAGGCATAATGTTTACCTTGCCGATACGCGAGAAGTGTCCCAGTATCAAGCTGGTAAGCAAGCAACCTCCCGTTGTGGTAAGCGAAAAGCAGGTTCCGCTCAAGCCGTCGGCAGAAAGGGGGATTTTGATCTGACCGATAACGGTACCGAGTATAGCTGCAAGCGAAAAAGCTGCGATACCCATGTGGTCGATCTCAAAAAGCTTGCCGATAACAGACTTCTTTTCGCTTTCTTCCTTAATAACGAGCTTTGCGCGTTCTTCCTCCATATTCGCCTTCATCATCTTGGGAACAAGCTGAACGAAAAGCACAACGCCGATAACACCGAAGATATAAGCGATACCGTGGCCAACAGAAACAAGTCCTTGGTATTCCTCAGCAACTGTCGCCTTTGCTGCCGAGAAAGCGGGGGTAGAGGTAAGCGAGCCGGAGAGAAGACCGACTATCATCGCAACAAAACCGTCCTGCTCCTCAATAGATCCGCCGTAGCCGACAACCTCGCCCATAGCGATACAGCCGGCAGCGGCAAGACCGCCTGCAAGGATGATTATAAATCCCAAAAGAACGTACGATTTGAAGTTCCGCTTGAAATTACCAAAGAACTTAGGACCTGCAATAAATCCGACCGAGGTTACGAAAAGAACCAGTCCGAGCGATTCAATAAGCGAAAGACCGCTGTTAAAATCGTATTCCTTTGCCGATCCGGCAAACAGAAGCGCACCGCTTTCGTTAACCGAGAAACAAAGAGCTCCTATAAGCAATGCGATGATAAACACACCGGCATCGCCTAATGAAACACCTTTAACGGTAATTCTGCCCAAAGCATATCCCGCCATAAGAACGGCAAAAACCACAAACAAAAGTGTTGAGATGTTACTTATGGAAATAACACCGCCGAATAAACTCATAATAAACCGCCTCCGAAATTAACCGTTAACTTTTCTGGTGTAATCGGGGAGGAGCTTGGGAGATACGGTATCGGTTTCGATGCCCGCATCGGCGATTTCCTTCTCGAATTTGGTTACGTGATCAAGAGTAAGCTTGCCGAGCGTTACGTTCTTGCAAGCCGCACCTGCCGATTTACCTGCGATTCTGCCGAATACGATGATATCGAGGAGCGAGTTACCCATAAGACGGTTCTTACCGTGGATACCGCCGACTGCCTCACCTGCAACAAAGAGGTTCTTTACGTTGGTGGTCATACCGTCGGGAGTGATGTCAAGACCGCCGTTCTGATAGTGAAGTGTCGGGTAAACAAGTATCGGCTCTTTTCTGATGTCGATGCCGTATTTGCCGAACATTCTCATCATAGCGGGAATTCTCTTCTCGATAGTGCCCTCACCGCCGATCTTCTCGATCATCGGGGTGTCAAGCCAAACCGCCTTGCCCTGATCGGTCTCAACGCCGTTGCCGCGGGTAGAGCATTCGCGGATGATAGAAGCCGCAGAAACGTCTCTGGTTTCAAGCGGGTGCATAAATACCTCGCCGTTTACGTTAACGAGCTTTGCACCGAGCGATCGTACCTTTTCGGTAACGAGTGCACCGAATATCTGCTCGGGATAAGCCGCACCCGTGGGGTGATACTGAAGAGTCTCTGCGTAAAGAAGCTTTGCGCCTGCTCTGTAACCGAGCACCAAGCCGTCTGCGGTCGCACCGTAGTGGTTGGAGGTAGGGAAGCCCTGGTAGTGCATTCTGCCTGCACCGCCGGTGGCGATGATAACAGTCTTTGCTCTTGCAACAAGGATCTCCTTGGTCTCCATATTAAGCAATACAGCGCCGGCAGCATTGCCGTTTTCGTCAAGGATAAGCTCAATTGCAGAGGTAAAGTCAACAACAGGTATCTGTCTGTTAAGAACTTCGTCACGGACAGTTCTCATAATTTCGGCACCGGAGTAGTCCTTTGCCGCATGCATACGCTTTCTGGAGGTACCGCCGCCGTGGGTAGTGACCATAGTGCCGTCCTCGGTCTTGTCAAACTCAACACCGAGCTCGCTCAACCATTTGATTGCCTCGGGTGCATCGCAAACAAGTCGCTCAAGCAACTCTCTCTTTGCGGCAAAGTGACCGCCGCCGAAAGCATCTACAAAGTGAATAGCAGGGGAGTCGTTGGGCTTGTCAGCCGCCTGAATACCGCCTTCTGCCATCATAGTGTTGGCATCACCGGTACGAAGCTTGGTAACGATCATTACGTTAGCGCCTGCCTCGTGTGCCTCGATAGCTGCTGAGGAACCGGCTCCGCCGCCGCCTATAACAAGAACGTCTACGTCGTAATCGGGATTGCTAAGATCAACACACTTGGGGCAAACGCGGCTGTGTGCCTGAAGCGTAGCCGCAAGCTCCTTGGGAACCTTGTCGCCCTTGTTGGGACCTATTTTCAGAAAATCAAATTCATCCTGCTTGTAGTCGGGATGATACTCAGCCAGAAGATCGGTCTTCTGCTGTGCGGTCATACGTGCGGGCTCAAGAGCAATATTCTTTTCTCTTGCCGCTTCGACAGCCGCTAAGGATTTTTGGAATTTTTCGGAATACATCTCTTTTGCCCTCCTTATTTCTCGATATCGCGGTTGTTGTAGAGCTCTTTCATTTCCTCAATGGGCTTTTGCATTAATGCCTCGATAAGCTCCTTAAACGTACCGTCGTTGATCTCTTGTACTCGGTTTTCAAGATGTTCGCAGTCGGGTGCGAGATACTTGCCGTTGATTCTTCTTGCAAGCATTGCAACCTGAGGATGCGAAATGCCCGCAGGGCAACGCGAGGAACAAACACCGCACATTACGCAGTCAAAGGATTCCTCTGCACACTTCTCAAAATCGCCTCTCTGAGCATAAGCGATGTACTGCATAACGTTAAGCTCCTGAGTACATGCCTTGGTACAGGCGTTACAGCCGATACAAGCGTAAATTTCGGGGTAAAGCTGCATCATAACCGCCTCGCCGGTGCTGACGGTATTTATGTCGTATACCTGCTTAACAAGAGGGAAGAAGGGAAGTGTAGCAATGTACATATTGTCTTCTACTTTAGTCTGGCAGGCAAGACAGGATTTAAGCTCTTTGTCGCCCTTAATGCGATAGATGGTAGCGCAGGCACCGCAAAATCCGTTTCTGCATCCGCATCCGCGAACCAATTGATAGCCGGCATATTCCATCGCGTTCATTATAGTCAAATTGTCCGGAACAGAGTATTTCTTACCGAACAGAAAAATATTTACCATATTTTCCATTTAATCAATCTCCTCTTTATCTTATAGGAATTTTAATTAATATTCGCTGGGAAGCTCATCAAGCTCGTCAAAACGGAATACGGGACCGTCCTTGCAGACGTACTTCGAGCCAACGTTGCATCTTCCGCATTTGCCGATAGCGCACTTCATCTTCAGCTCAAGAGTGGTATATACCTGTGTTCTGTCAAAGCCGAGTGTCTGAAGTCCGTCAAGCGTAAACTTGATCATTATGGGAGGTCCGCAAAGCACTGCGGTCTTGTTGGTATCAAATCCAAGCTCCTTAACGTAGTTGGGAACAAATCCAACGTGGCCGTCCCATCCCTCTTGCTCGCGGTCGATGGTAAGGTGTACGTTAACACCCTCGTCGGTCGCCCATTCCTCAATAATTTCCTTATACTGAAGAAGGTCATCCTTGCTTCTCGAGCCGTAAACGATGTCGATGGTGCCGTATCTTTCACGGTAGTGACGGCAGTAGTTGATAACCGAGCGCAGAGGCGCAAGACCAACACCGCCCGCAACGAAAAGAAGATTCTGTCCGACAAAAGCATCGTCAACAGGGAAGTTCTTTCCGTAGGGACCGCGGATTGTGATCATCTGACCAACTTCTGCCTGGTGGAGCCATTCGGTAACACAACCGCACTTTTTAATCGAAAATTCCATATATTCGGTGTTTGTAGGCGAGGAGGTTATCGAAAACATTGCTTCGCCGACACCGGGGATAGAGAGCATGGCGCATTGGCCGGGCATATGGTCAAACGCCTTCTTTCCGTCGGGGGTAACAACACGGAAGGTCTTGATATCGGGGGTGTCGATTCTGACGTCGGTAATTACGCCGACAACGGGAATAAGCGGTTCTTTTATCAAGCTCATTTCTCATTACCTCCGATGGTTTTCATAACCTTAACGATGTTCATAGAGATGGGACACTTAGCCAGGCATCTGCCGCAGCCGACACAGCCGAATATACCCTCGTTGTTTTCGGGATAGTAAACAAGCTTGTGCATAAATCTTTGTCTGAAACGCTCTACCTGGCTCAGACGGTTGTTGCCGTGTGCCATCTTGGTAAAGTCGGAATACATACAGGAGTCCCAGCAACGGAAACGCAAAACGCCGTTACCGTTGTTAAATTCCTTGATGTCATAGCATTGACAGGTGGGGCAAACAAAGGTGCAGGTGCCGCAACCGAGGCAGGATTCGGATAACGTCTTCCATTCGGGACGGTCAAAAAGCTCTTTTGTTTTGCCGCCGCCGAATCCGTCGGTAGTGAGCGAGGCAAGAGGAAGCTTTTTCATTATCTCAGCCGTCTTTGCCTTCTGTGCGTTAACCGCCGTATCGTCAGCCGCCTCAAGACCTAATTTGCCGATAAGCTTTTCGCCCTTTTCGGTGTTGGGCTGCCAGTAAACCGTATCGCTCGTTTTCCAAACGGTAATATCGCCGTTGGGCGAGGCTGCATCGATCCCAAAGGTCGAGCAGAAGCAGGTCTCCGCAGGTCTTGTGCAGGCAACCGAGATGATCACGCCATGCTCTCTGCGGTTGGCATAATAGCTGTCGCGCGGTTCAACAAGGAATACGCGGTCTAAAATGTCAAAGCTCTTTACGTCGCAAGCGCGAACGCCGAAAACAACAAAATCCTCGGATTCCTCACGGATATCGTTGATCTCGATGCTCTTGCCCTGAACCTTAAATTCCATAAGGTTTTCAACCTGCGGGAAGAAGAAATCCTTGGGGCTCTTAACGGTGTTCAGAGAATCGCTCCATTTAACACCGTCCTCCCACTTGGTGTAAACGGCGTTGCCGTCCTTGTTGTCGGCAGGGAGATAGAGGGTTGCCTCTTTTGCGATAGAAGCAAAAACCGAATCAAGCGCAGTAATCGAACACTTAAACATCAGTCGTTCCCCCTTTCGAATATTTCGTACGCTTCGATATCTTCTGTGGTGTAATTAACGAGCGGTGCGCGAGAACCTATCTCTGCGCCTGCCTGATATTCACCGTAGAAACCGTCGATATCCTTAATGAATTTACGATTAAGGAGGTGCAAGGGAATGTGCTGAGGGCAAACTCTCGAGCATTCGCCGCAGTCGGTACATCTGCCTGCAACGTGGAATGCACGGATAATGTGGAACATTTGCTCCTCAAAGCTTGTTGCGGGTGCTTTGTTCTCAACACCGGATTTGGGGTTGTCAAACACACACTTTTCGCAGGTGCACGCGGGGCATATATCTCTGCAGGCGTTGCAACGGATACACTTCGAAAGCTCGCTCTGCCAGAAAGCGAATCTTTCGTCGGGAGTCATCTTCTCGAGCTGCTCAACTTCATCAAAACGATTGTTTTCCAAAACCTCACCGTCTTCGCCCAAAAGCTCGTCAAACGCCACGTGCTTTTTACTCTTGCAGTTAATGCAACGCTCGGAAAGCACGTCGCTTGCATTGATATCAAATCTGTAACCGTAAATAGTATCGACTACGATCCTTTCACCGCAATCGATCTCGGAGATACCGTCGCCGGTGATCGCCTTGATTTTGTTGATGTCCGCCATACCCTCGCAGGGAATGCCGATAACGGTAACTTTCTCACGGTCAAATCTGTGTTCGGTAAGAAGCTGATTAAAGCTGTAGGTGTCGCAGGGCTTAAGGAAAACAAGTATCTTGCCATCTGCCTTGCGGGTTTTTGCTACTAAGTATTTGGAGAAATTTGCTCCGCAAAAATCGTTCCAAACAAAATTGTTTATAATGTCATCTTTTTCGGTGAAAACAGCAGGGGTAACGTCGTAATCAAACTCACCCTTTCTCCAGCCGAGAACACAGCATACCTCGCCGTTCTCGAGCATGGATACCGCTTTTTCAACCAAAACATCACGGCTTATTTTTTGCATCGGAGGTCCTCCAATCTCTTGTTTTCACCAAGCGCTGCTACCTTTTCGGCAAAATCGTTCATAGTTGCGGCGAATTTAGCACCCTCTGCCGCAGACACCCATTCGACACGGGTGCGTTCTCTTTCGATACCAAGATAATCGAGCATCGAGAATAGAAGCGCCATTCTGCGACGTGTAAAATAGTTACCCGAGGTGTAGTGGCAGTCGCCGGGATGACATCCGCAAAGGATAACACCGTCAGCACCTCTCTGGAAGGCACGGAGAATAAACATAGGATTTACTCTGCAGGAGCAGGGAACACGGATGATCTTAACGTCTGCAGGGTAATTAAGACGGTTGTTACCTGCAAGGTCTGCGCCTGCATAAGAACACCAGTTGCAGCAGAACGCTACGATAAGGGGTTTATATTCTTTTACTTGCATATTGCGTCAACCTCCGCCATAATTTGTTCGCTTGCAAATCCCTTAAGGTCCATAGCACCGGAGGGACATGCAACGGTACAGCATCCGCAACCTTGGCAGACAGCAGGATTAACTACTGCGATTCTGCGTACAAGAGTTGTTCTGTCAGGCATACGGAACTCTTTATCTTCATAGGTGATCGCGCCGTAAGGACATACTCTTTCACAAGACGAGCATCCGTTACACATCATCTCGTTAGACTGTGCAACGCAGGGGTTGCCCATCAACTTGTCTTTTGCAAGCAATCCGATAACCTTTGCGGCTGCGGCACCTGCCTGGGAGACGGTTTCGGGAATGTCCTTGGGACCTTGGCAAGCACCCGAAAGGAATACACCGGCAGTCGGACTTTCGACAGGACGGAGCTTCGGGTGCGCCTCGGTAAAGAAGTCGTTGGTGTCCATGCTTGCGGTAAGCATAGTTGCAAGCGGACGTGCGGATCTATCGGGTTCAATAGCGGCAGCGAGAACCACCAAGTCTGCCTCTATCTTCAACTGCTTGTCTGCCAAAAGGTCGGATGCCTGAACGATAAGCTTGTCACCCTCGGGGCTGACCTTTCCTACCATACCCTTGATGTAGTGAACACCGTATTCCTCAACCGCTCTGCGATAGAACTCGTCAAAGTTCTTTCCGGGCGTTCTCACGTCGATATAGAATACGTACACCTCGGTATCGGGGTATTTATCTCTGGTAAGCATAGCATGCTTTGCGGTATACATACAGCAGATCTTCGAGCAATATTCCTTGCCCTTTTCGGCACATGCATCGCAACGCGAGCCGACGCACTGTACGAATACGATCTTGTGGGGATGCTTTCCGTCAGAGGGACGGAGCAATTTACCCGCGGTAGGTCCTGCCGCATTGGTAAGACGCTCAAACTCAAGCGAGGTGATAACGTCCTTCGACTGATTATAAGCAAATTCGTCGAATTTATCCATGCGTATGGGATTGAATCCGGTTGCAACAACGATCGCGCCGTATTTTTCCTCAATAAGCTCGTCTTTTTGTGTGTAATCGATAGCACCTGCGGTACAAACCTTAGCGCAGACACCGCATTTGCCGTTTTTAAGCATATTACAGTTATCGGGATCGATGGTCGCAACCTTCGGGACCGCCTGTGCAAAGGGAATATATATTGCACGTCTTGTGTCCATGCCGAGATTGAACTCGTTTGCACATTTTTTCATCGGACACTTTTCGGTACAAAGTCCGCATCCGGTACAAAGATCCTCTCTTACGTAACGCGCCTTCTTTTTAATAGTAACGTCAAAGTTACCTACAAAGCCCTTGACCTGCTCGACCTCGCTGTACGAGAAAATGCGTATCTTTTCGTGCTGAGCAACGTCAACCATTTTGGGAGTAAGTATACAAGCCGCACAGTCAAGAGTAGGGAACGTCTTGTCGAGCTGTGCCATCTTACCGCCTATGGTGGGCTTCTTTTCAACAATATCGACCTCAAATCCCGCATCAGCGATATCAAGCGCGGTCTGAATACCCGCAATACCGCCGCCGATAACAAGCGCACGCTTTGTAACGGGCGACTCACCGGGAGTAAGAGGAGTGTTAAGATTTACCTTTGCAACAGCCGCTTTGCCGAGAATGATCGCCTTTTCGGTACCGATCTCCATTTCCTTATGTACCCAGGAGCATTGCTCGCGGATGTTTGCGATCTCAACCATATAGGGGTTAAGCCCTGCTGCAGCCGCGGTCTTGCGGAAGGTTGCCTCGTGCATACGGGGCGAGCAGGAGCAAACGACAATACCTGTCAATCTGTGCTCCTTTATAGCTTCCTTAATAAGATCCTGACCTGCCTGAGAACACATATACTGATAGTTGGCGGAAAAGACAACGCCGGGCTCGTTCTTCAACGCTTCTGCAACCGCAACAACGTCAACGGTACCCGCGATATTACTACCGCACCAACATACAAAAACACCAATTCTTTGCATTTTGCCTTTTCCTCCTTACTTGGTATACTTTCTGAACGCACTTACTATCGCCTGCTGGGGCATCTCGTCATCAAGAAGCGCAGGTATGTCGTTAGCGGTCAATCTGTTGTTGCCTTGCTTGCGGATAGCGGCAAGACGTACTGCCTCAACCAGCTTTGCCGGCTCAACGCCTCTCGGACATCTTTCAACACACGCAAAGCAGGTAAGACATCTGTATAGCGATTCGGATTCGAGCAACGGCTCGATATCACCCGTTTCTACCATATATACAAACTGATGAGGATGATATTCCATCTCATCGTATGCGGGACAGGTGCCGGAGCACTTGCCGCAACGCATGCATTTTCTCGGATTGACACCGCTTATGCGGATAAGCTCTTCCGAAAGATTTGCGTTTTTATTGCTCATCGGTGTCCTCCTTAACTCCCAAAGCATCTGCAAGAAGCTCGGTGATGTAGATCACGGGGAGCTCACAGCCGCTCTTTTCAAGATTGTATTTGCAAAGCGGACAAGCGGTAACGATAATTTCGGCACCCGCCATCTTAGCGCTTTCAAAAACCTTGTTGCTCTTTTTGTCGGCAAGCTCGGGGGTTTCAAGACGAACGTAACCTCCGCAGCATTCGTTACGGTAGGGATATACGACCGCCTCGCCGCCGATAGCGCGGATAAGATCCTCGATAATGCTGGGATTCTCGGGATCGTCCATACGCATAACCGAGTTGGGTCTCAAAAGCAGGCAACCGTAATAAGCCGCTACCTTTTTGCCGCCGAGCGAATTAACAACACGTTCTTTAACCTTGTCGTAACCGATAACGTCACGGAGCAGTTCAAGATAGTGGTAGATTTTGGTCTCTCCGTTGTATTCGTCCTCGTTCATATAACGGTTGACCTTCGATGCAAACTCGGCATCGTTTTGCATTGCATAGTTAGTTTGCTTAACTACGTTGTGGCAAGCCGAGCAAACGGTGACAAGGTCTTGGCTCTTGCTCAGTGCATCCTTAAGGATTCGAACCGAGGAAAGCTTTGTTGCAACCTCGTCTCTTGCAGTAGTGAACACACCGCCGCAGCATTGCCAGTTTTCTATTTCTTCCAGCTCTACGCCAAGCGCAAGTGCGGATCGTCTTGCATATTCGTCAAGCTTCTTCGCCTTGTTTTTCAGTGTACAGCCGGGGAAGTAACTGAACTTCATTAAATAATACCTCCGAATATATAATTAAACCATCTGTTCGGGGTGGAATACCTCGTCAAATCTTTCGGCAGTAAGGAAACCAAGCTCAACACAAGCTTCCTTAAGCGAAATGTTGTCCTTAAACGCCTTCTTTGCAGTCTTTGCCGCGTTTTCATAGCCGATGTAGGGGTTAAGGGCGGTAACGAGCATAAGCGAGTTGTGGAGATTGTGATGCATCTTTTCCTTGTTTGCCTTAATTCCTACTGCGCAGTTCTTGTTAAAGGAGATGATCGCCTCGGCAAGAAGTCTTGCAGACTGAAGGAAATTGTAAATGCATACGGGCATAAATACGTTAAGCTCAAAGTTGCCCTGCGAAGCAGCCATTGTAACTGCAACGTCGTTACCCATAACCTGAACCGCAACCATGGTCACTGCCTCACATTGAGTGGGGTTGACCTTGCCGGGCATAATAGACGAGCCGGGCTCGTTTTCGGGAATAAATATCTCGCCGAGACCGTCTCTCGGACCGGATGCGAGCCAACGGATATCGTTTGCAATCTTCATCATATCGCATGCCAACGCCTTAACTGCACCGTGAGCGAAAACGAGCTCATCCTTGGATGTGAGCGCATGGAATTTATTTGCGGCGGTAACGAACTTCTTGCCGGTAATGTTGCTTACTTCCTCGGCAACTCTTTCGGCAAAGCCCTTAGGAGCGTTCAATCCGGTACCAACTGCGGTTCCGCCGAGCGCAAGCTCGCGGAGCGGCTCAACAGAGCGCTTTATAAGCTCAACGTCCTTTTCCAAGCTCGATCTCCAGCCGCTGATCTCCTGAGTAAAGGTAATGGGAGTAGCATCCTGCAAATGAGTTCTGCCGCTCTTAACAATGCCTTCGTTTTCCTTTTCAAGACGTTTGAAAGTCTCAATAAGGGTTTCAACCGCGGGGATAAGCTTATCCTCGAGAGCGATAACCGCCGCGATGTGCATTGCGGTGGGGAAGGTGTCGTTCGACGACTGGCTCATGTTTACGTCGTCATTGGGGTGAAGCAGCTTTTTGCCGAGTATCTCGTTCGATCGGTTGGCAATAACCTCGTTCGAGTTCATGTTCGACTGTGTGCCCGAGCCGGTCTGCCATACAACGAGAGGGAAATGGCTGTTAAGCTTGCCCGCCATAACCTCGTCGCACGCCTGCTTGAGCGCCGTAAGCTTTTCGTCGGTCATTTTTTCGGGCTTTAAAAAGTTATTTGTGATAGCGGCTGCCTTCTTAAGCACACCGAATGCGTGTATAATTTCCGCGGGCATGGTCTCTATGCCTACGCCTATTTCAAAGTTCTCGTGGCTTCTCTGTGTCTGCGCCGCCCAAAGACGGTCTGCGGGCACCTTCATTTCGCCCATCGAGTCATGTTCAATACGGTATTCCATATCAGGTCCCTTTCTGTGATTAAAGATCAATGCTGTTGATTACGTTCTTGAGCTCGTTTGCGCTGTGATGTAATGCAGCAAGCTCTTTATCGTTAAGGGGAAGAAGAACCTTGCCGTGTGCGCCCTTGTTGCCTACGATGTTAAGAAGCGACAGACAAACGTCGTTTATGCCGTATTCGCCTTCGAGAAGGGTAGAAACGGTAAGAGTTGTATCGATACCCGAAAGGAGTGCCTTGCAGATACGGCATACCGAGATAGAAACTGCATAGAAGGTTGCGCCCTTGCGCTGAATAACGCGAGCACCGGATTTGCGTACGTATTCCTCGATCTCTGCCTCGTCGAGCTCGGGATATACACCCTCGGTACCGAGGAGCGATTCGCGGTAATTCTTAACGGGAACGTTGGAGATATTAGCGAGCGACCAAGGAATAAAGCAGCTGTCGCCGTGTTCACCGAGCACGTATGCGTGTACGTTCTGCTGGTTGACCGAGTAGTATTCGGAAATTCTCGAACGAAGTCTGGAGGTATCAAGAATAGTACCCGAACCGATAATGCGCTCAAGAGGAAGTCCCGAGTACTTGCAGAAGGTGTAGGTGAGAATGTCAACGGGGTTGCTTACGATAACGTAGGTTGCATCGGGAGCGTACTTGGTGATCTCGGGAATGATCTGCTTGGTAATGTTAACGTTGATCTGCGCGAGGTCAAGTCTGGACTGACCGGGTTTTCTCGCAACACCGGAGGTGAGAATAACGATGTCAGAACCAACCGCATCGGAATAAGAACCTGCGTAAATGGTGCAGGGATGGCAGAAGGGGGTACCCTGACGGATGTCAAGAGCTTCGCCCATTGCTTTTTCTCCGTTAATATCGATCATAACGATCTCGGAAGCGATACCTTGAACGGTAAGGGTATAAGCGATGGTGGAACCTACACTGCCGGTTCCGATAATGGTAATCTTAGTCATAGTAAATCTCCTTATTTTATGTATCTCTTTTTATTTTATGAAATTAAAGCTCTAAAACGCTCACGGCGTCTTTTATAGTCTTTTCCAAAGCTTCTCGTCCGTATTTGTCTACCTCGGCCTTGTTCTTTTCGCCGTGTGTAAGACATCCGGCCCCGCCGATACAGCCGCCGACACAAGCCATACCCTCGATAAAGTTTGCATCGAGCATATTCTTGTTCTTCTTGAGCAAGGCGGTGCGGCATTCCTCAATGCCGTCGCAGGAGAATGCTTTAAGTGCAAAATCCTCTATGCCTTGTTCCTTCAAAGACTGTGCAACCGCATCCGAAAGACCGCCGCAACGTGCAAAAATTCTTCCGTAATAGGATGCGTTGTCAAGCACACCCTCATCGAGTATCGTGATATCAACGTCCTTGCTGTCAAACAACGCCTGAAGCTCCTCGAACGTTATTACCGAGTCAACGTAAGGGCTGACCTCGGGCTGTTTGAACTCGCTTTTCTTTGCTGTACAAGGTCCGATAAAGATAACACGTGCGTTTTCATCGGTCTTCTTGATGTATTGAGATATTGCCGTCATCGGCGAGGGGTTGTGCGAAATAAACGGAACAAGATCGGGGAAGTTCTGCTTGATATAGGTTACGAATGCGGGACAGCACGAGCTGGTAAGGAATCCCTTTTCAACAAGCTCCTTGCCCTCTGCAAGAGCAACCATATCCGCGCCGAGCGCCGCCTCGATCACCGTGTGGAAGCCAAGCTCCTTCAGCCCGGTGATGACCTGACCTAATTTCGCATAGGTGAATTGGCTCGATATAGTAGGCGCAACTACCGCATATACCTTGTAGTTGGTGTTCCGCTTGCTGTTTTTCAGAATGTCGATAACGTCAAGTATATAAGACTTTTCGGAAATCGCGCCCCAAGGGCACTGATAAACGCAAGCACCGCAAGCGATGCACTTGTTGTTGTCGATAGATGCCGCATTGTCGGAATTTATCGAGATCGCTTTTACCTTACAAGCATTCTGGCAGGGACGCTTGCGGTTCGCAATAGCGGAGAAGGGACAAACCTTCGCACATTGACCGCACTCAACACATTTCGATTTATCGATGTGTGCCACGTGATTCTGGTCAAACGTAATAGCTCCGCGCTTGCATACGTCCTCGCATCTGTGAGCAAGACAACCTCTGCAGGAATCGGTGACCTCGTATCCCGCCGCAGGACATTCGTCACACGCGATATCAATAACCTCGATAACGTTGGGGTTATCTCTGTCACCGCCCATAGCGAGCTTGACTCTTTCGGTGAGTATTGCACGCTCTTTATATACACAGCAACGCATTGTCGGTATTTTGCCCGGAGAGATTATCTCGGGAATGTCAAGCAATTTGTCAAGCAGAGTGTCGTTCCACGCCTGTCTTGCCACCTCACGCAATACCTTGTATTTAAGATGCTGTACCTTTGTATCAAATTTTCTCATATATTCAACTCCCGTCCTTAGCTGTCGATATCATCGGAAATCGAATCCTTCAGCTTCGCAAGCGCTATCTTGGTTTCTGCGGCAGTCTCGCCGAGGAGCGATGCGATCTCTTGGACGATTCTCATTTGCTTTTCAACGACCTTGTCCGCAACCTCGATAGTTTGCTTGCTTATCGATTCCTTCTTGTCGCGCTCGTGCTGTTCGTCGGTAACGTCGCGCATAATGCAGATAAGCATACGGCTTTCGTTATCGGGCACAACCGTCTGTTCGACATATCTTCCGTATTCGGCGAGATAGACTCGTTCGTTGTAAGTGCCGCGTCCGCTTCTTTGAACCTGCATAAATACCGAAGGATCAAGGATGCGTACCACAGGATCTCCCATAACGTCTTTCGGCGAACGCAAATTCATGATTCTCAAAGCAGCGGTGTTTATCTGCTGTACCTCCAGCTTGTCGTTTAGCACTATAAGACCGTTCGGCGTGTTTTTAACGATAGTATCCGAAAAACTTTCGGCTTTGTCCTTAAGAAAGGGCAGACACATCGAGATCTCCGCCTTGCCTTGATATATCGCAATTGCTTTTTCGCGGCAGGTGTCGTAACCGCAGGAGCCGCAGTTCAATTCCTGGTTCGGCTTGAACTTGCCCATCTGATGAAGTATCTCTTGTATCTCGTCTTCGGTGGGGATCTGCGAGCGAAGCTCAATAAATTCAAACGATTTTTTCATATTGATGATATCGGGCTGTACGATATCAAAATCCTCGTCCCCTGCAAAGCCCGCTACCGAAATATAGTCCTTTATCGGATTCTTGTGGAACTTTTCCATAACAGGACCGCCGATACAGCTGCTTGCGCAAGCAGACATTTCGATAAAGCAGTTGTGAATGTTACCGTTTTCAATGTCCCTCAATGCATCAATACAGTTGTTGATGCCGTCTATTGCAATATAAGTGTACTCGGGCAACCGCTCGGTCATCGATTTAAGAACACCGCCTGTGGTAGGGAAGAACCTCGTGCGGCTCTTCTTTTCGGGGATGATCTCCTTTTTCGGTTCGATTCCCTCGTCGGAAAACCATTTCGTAAGCTCCTCAAAGGTCAGCACCGCATCTACGATTCCCTCATAATGCTCCGCCTCGTCCTTTTTGGCAACGCAAGGGCCGATAAATACGGTCTTCGCCTCGGGAATTCTTGCCTTTATGTCCTTGCAATGCGCCTGCATGGGCGAAACGACGTCTGCAAGGAAAGGAAGCTCTCTGGGAAAGTGCTTTTGTATGAGCAGATTTATCGAGTGACAGCAGGAGGAAATAAGAACGTCCGGCTTTTCCTCGCGCAATATACGCTCATACTCGTTTTTGACCATTGTCGCACCGACAGCGGTTTCCTCGACATCGTGAAAACCGAGCTTCTTAAGGGCATTTCTCATCGATTCGATTCCAACACCCTCGTAATTTGCAACAAACGACGGTGCAAGACTTACAACAACGGGTGTGCCGCTCTGGAGCAGGACCTTGACCTTTTCGGTCTCGTTAACGATTTCCTTTGCATTCTGCGGACATACAACAAAGCAATGACCGCAAAGTATACATTCGTTACCTATAATGTGCGCTTGGTTGCCCGAAAACCGAATCGATTTGACAGGGCAATAGCGTATGCACTTGTAGCAGTTTTTACAGTTTGATTTTTTTAGAGTTAAACAGTTAGGCACTTCATAAACTCCTTAACGATGGATGATAGTGTACTGTACAGATCAAAGCTTTGCCTTTATCTGTTCGTTGAAAAATTGGTTTACTGTGTCGGGAGATACCGAGAAAAACTCCTCGTCAATGCTGACGCATACACCCTGCTGGCATTTGCCGATACAAAAAGTACCGCAAAGCTCTACCTTGTCACCGAGTGCGTTTTCCGAAACAAGCTGCTGGAGCGCTTCCACGACCTGACGGGAACCTTTAAGGTGGCAGGAACTGCCGATGCAAATAGTTACTTTCACGATGATGAACTCCTTTTAGTTAAAAATGTATGTTATTTATTACACATCTGGATCTTTAGATGCGCCAACGACAGCGCGAGATTTTCCTGGCTGAGTAAAACTCCCTCCGGTACGCTTAGCGCACACGGTGCGAAATTCCATATTGCCGTAACACCGTTGTCGGTCATAATGTCGCATATTTCCTGAGCAACGGAGGAGGGGACTGTAATAATTCCAACCTTAACAGAATTCTCCTTGCAATACTCTCCGAGCAATGCGAGAGGGAAGATGTCTTTGCCCGATTCGGTCTTGCCGATCTTGGCTTCGTCGATATCAAAAGCCGCAACAAGCTCAATCCCGTATTCCGAGAATCCGTTGTACTCAAGCAACGCATTTCCGAGCTTTCCCGCGCCGACGATGACCGCTTTTGTCGTTTCGTTTCTGCCAAGCACCGCCTCGAGACGTTTTACAAGAGCTTTTCGCTTGTAACCGAGCTTCGGCCTGCCCGCACCGCTTACTGCGCTAAGGTCCTTCCGAACCTGAACCTCGCCCAAGCCCAATGCCTTTGCGATAATGGTTGCCGAAATGTTTTCGCATTCCGACGCTTCTTCACTCTTAAGATATTCAAGATAAATCGGCAATCTGCCGAGCGTGGATTTCATTACCGAAACCGTTTTCAAGACGTTCACCTCCCGTAAGCGAAAATGTTGAAACGCTACAATTATTATAAAAGCGCAATTAACCGACGCTATTCTACCAAAAAAAATTCACTTTTGCAATTATTAATTTCGTATATCGATATTATATTTATTGATATACCTCGGTGTGAAATGAGCAAATGTATTGAAAATACAGGACATTTTGCTTATAAAACTATTAAATAAAACAAGCAAATAATTCCATTTTGGAACATTTGCTTGTTTCTGTTAATTATTTTTTCTTTTTAAACAAGGTTTTAATTAAAATTGTACCGAATAATACTGTGAATATCACTCCGCAGATTATCATTGTCAAGGCAGGACTGCCGTTTTGTATACTTTCTATTATCCCGAAAACAATAAGTGTCATCGACATTAATAATAAATATACCAGTAATCCGAATAATATGGCTTTGAAAAACCTTGCTATGAATGAGATAAATTTGCCAATTCCGCGATGTGAATGATAATAATCTTTAACATCTTTCCAAAGTGTAACATTCTCATCATTTTTTATAGTTGCGTTTATTGCAAAACCACAGTTTTGACAGTACAAAGCATCTTCGGGCACTTCTTTGCCGCATTTGTTACAGAACATATACTCTCCAAATATGTTTTTAAAATCTATTTGCGCGATCTTATTGTCAGTTTGTGTTTGTTCAAGAAGGTTGCATTAAAATAATGGTTCAAAGGAAGTAGTATGGAAATTGATTATACTTCCACTGCTTGAATTGTATTTGGAAATACGTATAATTCCGTCGCTAACACTACCTGTAATAACATAGTGGGAAGAAACTGAAGTGAAATCTTTTTCGCCAATAAGGTTGCCATCTGTATCAAAACACTTGTATATATCATCACGAGAAATCAAAATATTTATCCCATCATAGGAAGTGATATACCAGCGGTCAGTGCCGATTTTTATAGGTTCAAAGGAAAAATTACCTTTATCATCAATAACAGTAAAATATGATTCGCTCACTTCTATATTATAGAAAACAATTGGCGCTTTGCCGTTAATGAAGCATTCCCCAGCTATTACATTTCCTTTTTCGGAAATATCAAGCATAACACCATCAATACCGAAGTATTTGCCAAATTGGTTATACCATGCGAAAGAAGGAATATTAACCGGCGGATTATCCGATATTTCGCCTGTTTTTAAATCCACGTGCTTTTCATTATCGTTGTTATAGTAACGTGGACCTATAAGTCCATCAAAATAATACTGATCTTGATCGACGTTTGCGGCGCCGAGACTTAGGGTATCAATACTTTTATACAATGTTTCGTTAGGTTTAACGATCCAATCAAAATCAAAATTCATGATGCCCAATTGCTTGGTTGTTGAATCAAATGACGATTCAACAACTTCACAAATGATATAATTGTCTTTAAATGCTCTATCATAAAACTTTGTTACACCATGATTTTCTGGCGTATACATGTTGCCTTTTTTGTCATAAATATTTCCCTTGAATAGAATAAATCCATTTATAAATTTGCTGGTTACTATACCTTTTGGAAACTCTTGTGGTATTTCGAAGACAATGTATCCATTGTTATCAATACAAATTGTTATATCAGGATTATCTTTACACTTAACTAAAGTGAGCCCTTCTGAAAAGTCGGTTGAATCAATAATATCACTGGTTAGCTTTATGCCGGTGTTTTCACTATCCCCAACACTTTCGCTTTGGTTTGTTTTGCCGGGTGCGACATCATCGTAAAGCGTTTTGATGTTTTTGCTACATGCTGAGAACGAACATACATAAAGTAGGGATGATAGAATTGCAATACATTTTTTCATGATAATCTCCTAAAATTAAAATGTTACACCAATTGTACTCAATAATTGAGTAAATGTCAAGACTCAAATGTTGAGTATGTTAAAATAAATTAAGAGGTGATAGCAATGGATTATAGAGAGAGATTGCGCAGTGTTCGGGAAGATCGAGATCTCACTCAAGCTGAGGTTGGAAAAGTAATAAACAAATCACAACAAGGGTATAATCATATTGAAATCGGCCGTGCAGAGTTAAAGATCGATGATTTGGCACGACTTTGTAGGTTTTATGATCTGTCATCTGATTATTTGATTGGGATTTCCGATGTTCCAAGGAGTTATAAATAAAAAAGCTTTCGATTTGATTCTCGAAAGCTTTTATTATTTAAAAAACGTATTTTTCGCTTGCCTCGTTAAGACACCGTATAAATTTCTCGTCAAGCTCGCTGAACTTATATTTTTCGTCGTATATAAGCACGTCCTTGTAGCTTTTTCTCCCGCAATCGACACATTTGAACTGAACAAGTCCGTATCGCTCAAGCAGGGCATCGGGAACAGGTGAAACCCACATAAATGTCTCGGGATTTTCCGAAAGTATCTCAAGCTGCGCCGCGGTATCAAGCACGTATATACAACGGTCGGCGCGTACACGCATTTCGGGCTTGTTACCCTCGGATGCCGAAAGCGTTGCTTCGTAGGGCGATTTGTGTGTTATCTGGATCTGGTTTTTCAGATCCTCCTCAAACACCTCGCTTTTGCTCGCCAGCACGCTCCTTTTGCTCGTGATAACCGAATATCTGAAGGTCGCAACCGTTTCATAACGAAGCAAGTTCTTTTCAAGCATTTCGGCAAAATAACCGTCTGCCGCCTCGTCGTATCTGATTATGCCGAGCTTGCAATCGGAGGTCAGAATCTTTTTTATCGTGTTGTAGGTATCGGTTTCATCAAAAACTGCATCAAGCGTATTATCATCTATCGAATCGGAAAATTTTGCAAAAGCATCCGCAATATAAGCCGCGCGCGGTGCCGAAAGCGAAAAACGCATCTTTTTCGGCGCTCCGTTGCTGTAAAAATGCTTAAGCTCGTTTATCTGCCCCAAAATACCTTGTGCCTTGGCGATAAACTGCTTTCCCTCGGGAGTAAGCTCCATGCCCTTTGCTTTGCGGTCGAAAATCGTTATGCCGAGATCCGATTCCAGATCCTTTATGGCACGGCTTATGTTCGGCTGTGCCAGATTAAGCGATTCGCTTGCCTTGCTTATGGAGCCGAGACGAGCAACCTCAACGGCATATTTCATGTGTATAATGTTCATTTCGGAAATCCTTTTGATCTATCTCTTCTCAAGCGGAATATATTGCTTGTCGTTCATTACGCTGATATATGCGGGGCGTATGATTTTTCCTGCGTTCTGTATTTCCTCGATTCTGTGTGCGCTCCATCCCGCAATACGCGAAACCGCAAATATCGGGGTGTAAAGCTCGTTCGGAAGACCGAGCATTTTGTAAATAAGACCGGAATAAAAATCCACGTTCGCGCTTACGCCCTTGTACATTTTGCGTTTTTCGGCTATCATCTCGGGCGCGAGCTTTGCAACCGTTTCGTAAAGCGCGTATTCCTCCTGCTTGCCCTTTTCCGCAGAAAGCTTTTTGGCGCATTCCTTAAGTATTTCGGATCTCGGGTCCGAAAGCGAGTATACCGCGTGTCCCATACCGTATATAAGACCGGCATTGTCAAATGCCTGCTTGTCAAGCAAGCGCTTTAGGTAATCCTCGATCTCGCCCTTCTTTTTAACGTTGATGCTCTTTTTCATATCCTCGAACATCTTAACGACCTTTATGTTTGCGCCGCCGTGGCGCGGTCCCTTAAGCGAGCCGAGAGCCGCCGCAACAGCCGAATAGGTATCGGTTCCCGATGACGTGACAACGTGGGTTGTAAAGGTCGAGTTGTTACCGCCGCCGTGCTCGGCATGCAAGACCATCGACAGATCGAGTATTTTTGCCTCCAGCTCGGAAAACTGTCCGTCCTTGCGTAATATATGCAACAGATTTTCCGCTGTGGAAAATTGCGGCTTGGGCAGACGTATGTGCAAGCTCTTGCCTCTGTGGTAGTGGCGGTAGGATTGATATCCGTATACCGCAAGCAAAGGAAACATTGATATCAACTGCATGCTTTGGCGCAGAACGTTGGGTATGGATATATCATCGGGGTTGTCATCGTATGCATACAGCGCAAGAACACAGCGGGAAAGTATATTCATCATATCCTTTCCCGGTGCCTTCAATATCATATCGCGCACAAAGGATTTCGGCAAGCTTCTGTATTTTACCAGCTCGTGCGAAAAACGCTCAAGCTGTGCTCTGTCGGGAAGCTCGGAAAACAAAAGCAGATAAACGGTCTCCTCAAAGCCGAATCTGTCGTCATTCATAAAACCGCTTACAAGATCCTTAACGTCAATGCCTCTGTAACAAAGCTGACCTTCGCAGGGGATAGCTTCGCCTGTGGCAGCTATCTCCTTCGCCTTGATCTTCGAAACCTCGGTAAGACCGGTAACGACACCGTTTCCGTTCATATCACGCAAGCCCTTGTTGACCTTGTATTTGGTATACATATCGGGCTCAATGCGGTTGTTTCTGTTGGAGATCTCTGCCATTTCGGCAATATAAGAAGTTATCTCGGAATATTTCATTTGCAACCTCCTATTATAAGTCGAAATATACACTACTGTAATTATATATTATCTAATTACAAAAATCAAGCACAACCTGCGAATTTGTCCGTGAATACGGTGCAATATGATAAAAAAGCGAAAAAATAAGCAAAATATCCTTGACAAAACAAAAATAATGGTTTATTATCATTAAAACGAACTAAAACGGAAGGAGTAAACGAGATGTTCTTTGCATATTCGTATTTTTATTATTTTAAAAAGGACTGCTCGTCTGCTCTGAACGCTTAATCATCATTCGTTCATATCAAACGGCAGTCCGCGTCCGCTATGCAGATTTAGAGCATGCGACAGCGGATTTTTTGTTTTGAAGGAGTAATTTAAAATGACTGAACTCGAAATGGCGCGCAATATCATTAATGCGGTTGATATCGAAATGGCAAAGCTGTTTGCACAGCGTATGGATGCGGTGAAAACCGTAGCCGAGTATAAAAAGCAGCATGGACTTCCGATAGAGGATCCGACAAGAGAAGCCGAGATGATCGCGCGCAACTCTGCGCGTATAGATAACGATCAATACCGTCAGTATTATGTTGATTTTCTTAAAAGTGCTGTTGATGTTTCAAAACAATATCAGCACCGCCTTCTCGACGGTATGCGTGTCGCATACAGCGGCGTGGCGGGCGCATTTGCAAACATCGTTGCAGAAAAGATATTCCCTGATGCCGATTGTATCGGATATCCGGATTTTAATTCCGCGTATGATGCAGTTTCTGCCGGCGAGTGCGATTGTGTTCTGCTTCCGGTCGAAAACAGCTTCAACGGTGATGTTTCAAAGGTTATTGACCTCGCATTTTTCGGAGATCTGTATATAAACGGAGTTTACGAGGCGGAGATAATCCAGAATCTTCTTGCAAAAAAAGGCACGTCTATCGATGATATCACGCAGGTTATCAGTCATCCTCAGGCACTCGGACAGTGTGCATCGTATATCAAAAAGCACGGATTTCAACCTGTCGAGGCGGTAAATACTGCGGTTGCCGTCAAGCTTGTCGCCGGTTACGACCGTACCGATATCGCGGCTATCGGAAGCGAAGAGGCCGCAAAAAAATTCGGGCTGGTAAAGCTCGAATCCCATATTAACGACAGCAGTACCAATACCACTCGTTTCGTTGTGTTCTCAAGAGTTCACCGTGAGATAACCGTTAAGGACGGCCATTTTATAATGCTGTTCACGGTGAAGAACGAGGCGGGCTCACTGGGACGTGCGGTTTCGGTTATCGGTGAACACGGCTTTAATTTACGTGCTCTCAAAAGCCGTCCTACAAAGGAATCAAGCTGGGAGTATTATTTCTACGCCGAGGGCGACGGAAACCTCGGAACGTTTGAGGGCAAGGCAATGCTTGCCGAGCTTTCTGCCTGCTGCAGCACCGTAAAGGTAATCGCAAGCTACGAAAAGGAAATTAAAATTTAATTCTGCGGAGTTGATATTATGCTTATACCCGTAAAAACATCTGTCGGCGGATACGATATCGTTTTGGAACGCGGTGCTCTGAAAGATATAGATAAATACATCGATCTGTCAAAAAAGGTGCTTATAGTTACCGATGACGGCGTGCCGTATGAATATGCACAGACAGTTGCATCAAAATGCAAAGCACCGTATATCGAGGTTTTGCCGCAGGGCGAAAAAACAAAGAATATAGATAATTTCAGCCGCCTTCTTTCAAAGCTTGTTGAGTATAAATTCACCCGCAGTGATTGCGTTGTGGCAGTCGGCGGCGGCGTAATAGGCGACCTTGCCGGCTTTACCGCGAGTGCGTATATGAGGGGAATTGACTTTTATAATATCCCCACAACTCTGCTTTCACAGGTCGATTCCTCGGTCGGAGGCAAGACTGCAATCGATTTTATGGGTGTAAAAAATATAGTCGGTGCGTTTTATCCTCCCAAAAGGGTTGTTATTGATCCCGATACGTTAAAAACACTTCCCAAAAGACATATTGCAAACGGTATGGCAGAGGCACTCAAAATGGCGGTCACCCACGATAAAGAGCTTTTTGAACTCTTTGAAAACGGTGATCCTATAGAGAATATAGATAAAGTTATCGAATCGTCCCTTAAAATCAAAAAATCGGTCGTAGAGGCGGATGAGCATGAGTCGGGACTTCGCAGAGTACTTAATTTCGGACATACTCTCGCACACGGTATCGAAAGTGCCAACGATATGCAAAACCTTTATCACGGCGAGTGCGTTGCGATAGGTATGGTGTTCATGTGCAGTCGGCCGATAAAAGCACGTTTGATTCCGATCCTTAAAAAGCTCGGCTTACCGTACGAGGTATCGCCCGAAACGGCGGAAAAGGCATTGAAGACCTGCGCGGTCGATAAAAAAACAAGCGGCAATCAGATAACCGTTGTATATGCTAAAGATATCGAACAATTCGAATTGCAAAAAATACCGTTTTCCGAGTTCGAGACAATGATAAGAAAGGCATTATCGGTATGAAAAACAGCTTCGGAAATAATCTAATATTAACAATTTACGGCGAGAGTCACGGTGATTCGGTCGGCTGTATTTTAGACGGAGTACCGTCCGGCATACGTGTTGATGAGGATAATATATGCCGTCTGCTTGAAATGCGCCGTCCTTCGGGCAATATCTCCACACCGCGCCGTGAGACCGATGCATTTTCGATCAGAAGCGGTGTGTATAACGGATTCACGACAGGCACACCGATATGTATTACTATCCCAAACAGCAACGTAAGATCCTCGGATTATGAAAAAACAGCTCGCTTGGCAAGACCGTCTCACGCCGATTATACCGCAAACGTCAGATATAACGGATTTCAGGATTGCCGCGGAGGCGGACATTTCAGCGGGCGTATAACCGCCGCGCTTGTGGCCGCGGGCGGAATAATTCTCCCCGCACTTAACGAAAAAGATATATATATCGGCTCGCATATCAAGCGTCTTGCAGGCATAAATGACAGAGATTTCTTAGATATAAAAACGGATATAAAAACGCTTTGCACAAACGGTTTTCCGGTTCTCGATAAGGATGTATCCGAAAAGATGATCGAAAAAATCGAGCTTGCCAGAGAAAACGGCGATTCTGTCGGCGGCGTGCTCGAAACGGTTGTCACAGGGCTTGAGGCAGGTATCGGCGAGCCGTGGTTTGATACCGTAGAGGGTGTGCTTTCACACGCATTGTTCTCCATCCCCGCAGTAAAGGGCGTCGAGTTCGGTGCCGGCTTTGCAATATCCGATATGTACGGCTCTGCTGCAAACGATGCATTGTTCACCGACGGCGAAAGGGTGTATACAAAAACCAACAATGCAGGCGGTATCAACGGCGGCATAACAAACGGTATGGACGTTGTCTTCCGCACCGCATTCCGCCCCACACCCACTATTTCCAAAGAGCAAGGCACAATAGATTATGTAAACCTAACCAACGAGACGCTTTCGTCAAAAGGCAGACACGATCCCTGTATCGTTCACCGTGCGAGAATCGTTGTTGATTGCGTCACCGCGCTCGTTGTGGCAGATATGCTCATCGGTAAATACGGTAATGGATATTTTGGATTATGAAGTACGGATTACTTGCAAGCAGAGTAGGTCATAGCTTTTCTGCAGAGATACATAAAAAGCTTTTCGGCTACGATTACGAGTTAAAAGCGATCTCCGAAAACGAGCTTTGCACATTTTTGCAAGCGCGTGAGTTTACAGGTATAAACGTTACGATTCCATATAAAGAATCGGTGATTCCGTATCTTGATTATGTAAACCCCGAGGCGCTTGAGATCGGTGCTGTAAATACAATAGTCAATGTCGGTAATAAGCTATACGGATATAACACGGATGCCCTCGGTCTTACCGCTCTTATTACTCGTAACGGTATCGATATCAAGGACAAAAAGGTTCTTATCTTAGGCAGCGGCGGTACATCAAAAACGGCGCAATACGTTGCACAAAATCTCGGTTGCCGTGCCTCATACCGTGTTTCGCGCACCGCACGAGACGGTTGTATCGATTACCGTGAGGCATTGATAGATCATTCGGATGCCGATGTTATCATTAATACAACTCCCTCGGGTATGTTTCCCGAAACAGACACCTGTGCGATAGATATCGATGCTTTTAAAAATCTTTCAGGCGTTGTTGACGTTGTTTATAATCCGCTGAAAACAAATCTTGTTTGTAATGCACAAAGCAAAGGCATAAAGGCCGTCGGCGGTCTGTATATGCTCGTGGCACAAGCGGCGTATGCGGCGGAAAAGTTTGTAAATAAGACAGTTTCTGTCGATCAGATCGATTCGGTTTACCGAGAGATCTATTCATCAAAGCAGAATATCGTTTTGATCGGTATGCCGCGCAGCGGAAAATCGTCAACAGGTAAATTGATTGCCGAGCAGTTGGGCAAAAGATTTATCGACTCCGATGAGGAGATATATGTAAATTACGGAAAATATCCGCACGAGATCATCACCGAATCGGGCGAAAACGCTTTTCGCGAAATCGAAAGCGAGGTAATTGCCGAGATTTCGTTACAGCAGGGCTGTGTTATTGCAACCGGCGGCGGTGCGATTCTCAGAGGAAAAAATACCGATGCTTTACGCAGAAACGGAATAATTTGTTTCCTCGACCGCGACCTCGATTCGCTTACCGTTTCAAGCGACAGACCGCTATCTTCCAGCAGGGAAGAGCTGATAAAGCGGTATAACGAAAGATACGATATATATTGCAACAGCTGTGATATCCGCATTGAATGTGTTGACGGAAAAGAGCAAAACGCACAAGCGGTGATCAAGGAGATATTAAATGAAAATTCTTGTAATTAACGGTCCGAATATTAATATGCTCGGCATACGCGAGCCCGATGTTTACGGCAGTAAGACGTATCAGGATCTTTGTGATCTAATACTCTCACACGCAAGCGCAAATAACTACGAGGTCGAGCTTTTTCAGTCGAACCACGAGGGCGATATCGTAGACAAAATACAGTCATCGTATAATAAGATCGATGCTATCGTTATCAATCCCGCGGCATATACACACACAAGCGTTGCAATTCTTGATGCCTTAAAGGCGGTTGGTATTCCTGCGGCGGAGGTGCATATTTCCGATGTCTCCAAAAGGGAATCCTTCAGACAAATCAGCTATGTCCGCGATTACTGCGAGCTCACGGTCTGCGGCCGCGGCTTTAACGGATATACAGAAGCAATAGAGCACTTTATTTTCAAGGATAGAACTAAAATATGAAAGTCAAGATAATCCCGTCCAAGGCGTACGGGACCGTAACTGCACCGCCGTCAAAAAGTATGGCGCACCGCGCTTTGATCTGTGCAGCGCTTTCAAACGGCGGCAGGGTTGATAATATATCTTTTTCCGAGGATATCAAAGCAACACTCGGCTGTCTCGTATCTCTCGGCGCAAAAGCCGTTGTCAAAGATAATACGGTCAGTATCGGCAATCTCTCTCTCGATTCGGTAAAGGATGGCACCGTCCTCGACTGTAAGGAGAGCGGCAGTACACTTCGATTTATGTTGCCGATATGTCTCCTGACCGGCAAAAAGATCGTTCTTAAGGGCGCAAAACGTCTTTTCGAGCGTCCGCTTTCGGTATATGAATCTATCTGTCGCGAGCAGGGAATTCTCTTTGAAAAAGGCGAATCCTCGGTTACTGTTTGCGGAAAGATAAGCAGCGGTTTTTATACGGTTTCGGGCGATGTTTCCAGTCAGTTTATAAGCGGCTTACTTTTTGCGCTTCCGCTTCTTGATGATATCAGCATTATCGATATAACCGGCAATTTTGAAAGCGCGTCTTACGTTGATCTTACGCTCGATGCCCAGAATAGTTTTGGTATCAAGGTTACAAAAAATCAAAACCGATTTATTGTGTACGGCAATCAGAGCTACAACGGAATCGATTATTCTGTCGAGGGCGATTATTCAAATGCCGCTTTCCTTTCCGCCTTCGGTCTTTTCGGTGATGTTACCGTTAACGGTCTTTTAAACGATTCCAAGCAGGGTGATCGCGTATATTTGGAAATGTTCAAAAGGATAAAAGAAGAAAACAATGTATTTGATCTTTCCGATTGTCCCGATCTTGCACCGATAATGTTTGCCGTTTCCGCTGCTTTTAACGGAGCGAGATTTACAGGTACCACGCGGCTTAAGCTCAAGGAATCCGACCGCGCAAACGCAATGGCAGACGAGCTTATCAAGCTCGGAATCCCCGTTACCGTAAACGAAAACAGCGTTACCGTTGCAAATGCGATGCTTCATGCCCCCGAAACCGAGCTTTACGGGCATAACGATCACCGTATCGTTATGGCTCTCGCCGTGCTGCTTTCCTTAACGGGCGGTGTTATCGACGGTGCCGAGGCGGTAGCCAAAAGCTATCCCGATTTCTTTGAAGTTATAAAATCTCTCGGTATAGGAACAGAAATTTATGAAGCTTGATAAATCAAAAAAAATACTCATAGTCGGCTTGGGACTTCTCGGCGGAAGTTATGCTCAATCGCTTTCTCGTCAGGGGTATTACGTTACCGCCATAACAAAGGATCAATCCGATATCGATTATGCAACAGAAAACAAATTGATTTCAAAAGGCGCTTCTTTTGCAGACCCCGCACTTATTTCCGAGGCGGATATGATCGTGTTTGCGCTTTATCCTCATGTTTTTGTCGAGTGGATAAAAGAATACAGGCATCTTATCGCCCCGAAAACCGTTATTACCGACGTAACAGGTGTAAAAAGCTGTATTGTTTACGAGATACAATCGCTTCTCCCGCGTGATGTGGAGTTTATTGCGGCGCACCCTATGGCAGGTAAGGAAAAATCGGGTGTACGGTTTGCCGATGAAACTATATTCAAAAACGCCAATTATATTGTCGTACCGACCGAAAATAATTCGCTCGATACAGTAGAGCTTTGCGGCGATCTCGGCGAAACACTCGGTTTTCGGGAGATATCGGTTCTCTCACCCGAAAAACACGACAAAATGATAGCGTTCCTGTCTCAGCTTACGCACTGTATCGCAGTATCGCTTATGTGTGCCTGCGATGCACCCGATCTGGAGCGCTATACCGGCGACTCATTCCGCGACCTTACAAGAATTGCTAACATTAATGACGAAATGTGGAGCGAGCTATTCCTGTCGAACCGTGATGCTCTGCTTTCCGAAATGGATAATTATCGCAACACATTCGAAAAACTGTATCAGACGATAAAAGACGGGGACCGCGAGGAAATGCGCAATATGATGCGGATCTCCACCGAACGCAGAAAACGTTTTGATAAAAAGAAAAAACTTTAAAAATCAGAGGTTACATTTATGAACATGGAATTCTACCGAAAATTACCGATACCCCAGCAGGTAAAGCTTGATTATCCCGTTTCACCTGAAATGGAAAAGGTGAAAAAAGAGCGCGATGAGGAAATTCAAGCTATTTTCAAGGGCGAGTCGGATAAATTTATACTTATCATCGGACCCTGCTCGGCAGATCAGAGAGAGCCGGTGCTCGAGTACATAAAACGTCTTCGCGTTGTTCAGGATCAGGTGTCTGATAAAATATTGATCATACCGCGTATTTACACAAATAAACCGCGCACAACGGGCGAGGGCTACAAGGGTATGCTTCATCAGCCCAATCCCGATGAAAAGCCCGATATGTATAAGGGGATCGTAGCTATCCGAGAGCTTCATATGAGCGCTTTAAAGGATTACGGATTTACTTGTGCGGATGAAATGCTTTATCCCGAAAATCACCGTTACCTATCTGATTTGCTTGCCTATGTTGCAATCGGCGCGCGCTCTGTAGAAAATCAACAGCACCGTCTTACAGCAAGCGGGCTCGATGTTCCCGTCGGTATGAAAAATCCTACAGGCGGCGATATGTCGGTAATGATGAACTCCATCCGTGCCGCTCAGGTAAGCCATACCTTCCTGTATCGCGGTTGGGAGGTAAAGAGTGCGGGTAATCCCTTTGCCCATGCTATACTTCGCGGATATCTTGATTTTGCGGGCAAGAGCGTATCCAATTATCATTACGAGGATCTTTTTAAGTTAAACGAGCTTTATCAGGCATCAGGACTTACAAATCCGTCGGTAATCGTTGATACGAACCACAATAATTCCGGAAAACGCTATCTCGAGCAGATACGTATATCCGAGGAGGTTATCAACAGCCGTAATGCCAACAGCGATATCAAAAAACTCGTAAAGGGACTTATGATAGAGAGTTATCTTGAGGACGGCTCTCAAAAGATCGGCGAGCACGTGTTCGGCAAATCGATAACCGATCCCTGCTTGGGCTGGGAAAAGACCGAGTCTCTCATTTTACAATTGGCAGATAAACTTTGATGTCTGATAAGGATGTATAAAAATGAAATGCAGCTTTGCTAAAATGTCCACAAGGGGCACGTATGAGGAATATTGGCCCTTCGGTACCGAGCTATACGGTCGCTTTATATATTTGGAATCGGGCAGCGAATCGGCTTTGATAGCGGGATTTGATTTTAACGGCACCTATCCCAAGGATGCAGACCGCTGGAGAAAAGAGGTTGCCAAACGTACAGGAATTCCGGAAAAATCGGTATGGTATCACGAGCTTCAGATCCACGCCGCACCGTTCAACGAGGAATTGAGCGGACCTGTTATGGATGCGCTTATCGATCGCTCGGTCGCAACGGTGCTTGATATGATAGAACGCGCCGAGGAATGTGATGTATATTGCGCCGAGTGCGATATGGGCAACAACTATTCCTTTAACCGCGAGCAGTATATCGACGGCTTGGGCGGAGTTACCGTTTGGCGCGGGATCGAGTTCGATGAGAATGGACGGGCATTCACGCAAAATCCCAATATTATGCTTCTCCGCGGGTATAAGCCCGAGCTTCCCGTGTTCGATTCTAAGATATATTTCGACAATACGGTCGATCAGCTTGCTTATCTTTTTATGTTTAAAAACAAAAGCGGCGAGACCATCGGAACCCTAACGCGCTTCGCCGCACATCCCGATGTGGGCGTTCTGTTCGAGCATAGCGAGAACCCCGACAGACTAAAGGAGTATCGCTTTAATTACGATTGGACGGGATATTTAAGCGATGATATGGAGTCTGCATTCGGCGGCATCGGTATGTATATCAACGGTCCCTGCGGAGACCTTGCGACAAAAAAGGATTGTGTCAATAAGGGCACCTATGAGGCATCCGATAACGAATGTAAGCGCCTCGCACGATCTATAGGCGACGAGATCCGAAAACAGTTTGCCGAAAAAGCAAAAAAGCTCGATACAAATTCGGTTTTCAAAACCGAAACGTTTGATATCGCCATGCCTATGAAAGAGGATTTCCCCTACGATTACAGCAATCTTATGCAGTATCGTGAAGCAGGAATAGACAAGCAAAACGAGCTTAATAATGCAATCGAAGAGGGAAGAGATCCTTATGAGATCAAGCGTCTTATCGACGATGCATGGCGCCTGCCTCATATCGAGTTTATGTGTCGAGGTAAGGAACTGAGCTTCAATAACGAGGAAATTGCAAAGCACGAGGTTACGGTGCACATTCCCGTACTCCGCTTCTGCGGTTACTTGTTTGTCGGCGTTTTGGGCGAATCGCTTGTCGATATGACTATATGGCTCCGTTCGCGCTTCACGGGAAGTAAAACTATACCCATAGATCAGGTGGGCGGATATTATAATTATATCGCAACACCGCGCTCGATGTCGCTCGGCGGATACACATATTGGTCAAGCTGGGTACGTAGAGATGCAACCGATATTTTCAAGGCATCTCTGTCTCCCAAAATAGATGAGTTCTTAAATGATTAAGAATCGCGGCACTGTTGAAACAGTGCCGTTTTTGTTGACAAAACCTTATGGATGTGGTAAAATATTTTATAATATTTCAAGGAGTAATGTTATGAAAAAAGCGCTTGCACTTATCATAACGGTAATGCTTATGGCTATCACGTTATCTCCCGTCTGCATGACGGCAAATGCTGCCAATAAGGCGCCTACCGTTCTGCCCGCAATCAGAGAATGGAAAGCATCTAACGGCAACTTCGAGGTTGATTCTTCAACCAAGCTTGTCAATTTGTCCGGCTCAGATTCGGTCGAAAAGGTATCCGTATACTTTTCCGATATCCTTCAACTCGATCTCGATATCGTAACCGAATCATCCGATGACAATGTCATTGAATTTTTGCTCGACACCACCTTGCTCTCAACGGTAGGCGAGGAGGGATATACGCTCGAGGCGACAACCAATAAGATAACGATCAAGGCGGCAACCGATACGGGACTTTTGTACGGCGGTATCACCGTTGTGCAGAGCGTAAGCGCCGACGGCAATTTCCCCTGCGGCAGCGCAGTGGACTATCCCGAATATGCGGTAAGATCGGGT
>JAZSDL010000017.1:0-31441 GCA_045531135.1 Eubacteriales bacterium
TCAGAGCGAAGACAAATGGTCTATTTACGCCCTTGAAAGAAAATAATATAAGAACAACAGAGCTTCACTATTACTATGAAGCTCTGTCTCTTTTCATAAGGAATATTATTTTTTATTGTATTTTCAAGGGCTTTGAGAAAAAGCTCGACTACCGTACAATCGTACGCCAACGCTCGCTTTTTTATACCCCAAAAATCAACGATTTTTGGGGACCCCCGATGCCAAAAATATCCTCATTTCTCTTGCTCTGCTCAGTTTGCAGACTTTGTCTGCAAACCGAAACTACCCGAAGTCGTTTCGGGTAGTTTTTCTCTTGGAACGAAATTACGGAAGCTCGGGCTCGGGGTCGATAGGGGAGCCGTCAACGTAAAGCTCAAAATGCAGATGAGGCGCATCCTTTGCCTCGATACGCGCCGTGCCTCCGACGTAGCCGATAAGCTGACCTGCCTTTATTTCGGCACCGACCGAAATGCCCTCCGCAAGCGTTTCCGACAGGTTCATATAGCTGCTCGTAAGTCCCTGCCCGTGTGTTATCACAACAGTGGTTCCGTAAAAGTAATCGTCGGTTATCGATGCGATAACTCCGTCGGTAAAGGCAACCACCTCGCTGCCCGATTCACAGCTGATGTCTATGCCCTTGTGCACGCGGTAATCCTGCATTGTTTCCGAGAAAACCAGCTTGTTAAGATCGTGCTTTTTTGAGATCTCGCCGCCTGTCGGGCGGAAAAACATAGGCAATTCCGGCGTCGGCTCACTTACGTCGGCATCAACTCCGCTCTGCTCGTTGCCGACCGGCGTGTCGGAAACGGGAGGCGTGATGACGGTTTGCGGGATAGAAACGTCGGTTTCAAAATCGGGGACAGACACCGAGGGGATGTCCGCCTCGTAATCGTAGGAAATACTGAAAATTCCCACGGTTGCGACGATAACGACGGTTATGGCAAGCCCGAGGTATATAAACGCCGAAAATTTTGCCACTCGCTTTGTCAGCGGTTCGCGCTCGTCAAGAGATTCTGTGTTGTTTTCGTGATTTTCGTTCATATTTTTTCTCCCTGAAAAGTTTTTAACTGCTGTTATTGTTAACTTTCAGAGAGATTATTATTCAGCAACCGTGAATTTTGTTCATTTTTAATTCCGGATAATAAATTTCAAGAATTTTTCGGTAGTCCAACCCGTTTTCCGCCATTTTTTCGGCACCGCAGAGGTTAAGTCCGCAGCCGTGTCCGTATCCTCGGCATTTTACAAACAGCGTGCTTTCGGAAATCTCACATACAAATTCGTTGCTCGGAAGCGAAAAAAGCTTTTGTATCTCGCGCACGTCGGCAGTCTTGCCGTTGATTATCGCAAGCACGCATTTGTCGTTTTCGCCGTAGACAAAATAGGGTGGATCTGCTTCGATATTTCCCAAAAGCTCGGCAACCTCGCCGTCGATAGCAATCTCGCGCTCGGTAATATGTATTTCGCACACGTCCGATTCGCCCACCGACACAAGATACGGAAATTCCGCGCTTTCGTTGGTTCCCTTGGAGGCGCAACGGGTAAAAAGCGCCATTGCGGGCATGGCTCGGTAGGTCATAAGCTCGCCCTTTGTTTCCTCGCAGGCGGTTTTCAGCAAAGCCATCCTCGATTCATCCGTATCGCCCGCGTTTCCGAGCGCGATACAGCAATCGCCGCTGTCGCACAGCGCAAAATCCTCGTGCTTGCAGCCGTAAAGCGAGCAGGACAGCGCAACCGAGCGCAGAGCTACCGCGAGCGCCTTTACGCACTCGATCGATTCGATATCCGCGGCTTGCGTTATCAGCGCCGATATTACGTATTCATCAACCGTCATTTCGGTTATTTCGCCGTTTTTGCTTACCGTCACCGTCTGCTCAACCTGTCCCGCCGCGCTTCTTTGTGCAAGCAACGGCATTGCCGATACTGAAACGGCAAACACCAAAAAATAAGCGATCCAATATTTCATAATTCCACCTCGGTATATATGTATGCAAAAAAACAGCGCCTCATTCGGAGACGCTGTTTCTTCAAACGCAGTATTAAAAATAGCTTACCTTGATTCGCTTGCCGATCTTTTTAAGACAGTCGGAAAGCTCCTTTACAAGATTCATCTTTATGCTGAAATTAATCGGCAGATCGGGGTTCTGGTGAGCGGGGTTAATGGCGCGTCCGACGTAAAAGTTTATGTCGGTCGCCTCCTCGAGCAGCATCCTTGTGATAAGTGATGCGCCGTCGCGCTTAAAGCCCCAGTCCTCGTAGCTTTCGTTGCCCTTAAGATAGTCCTGAACGTAATACAGCACCTTGTTTACGGTGATAACGCCCTCGGTAACAAGATCGACTCCCTCGATAAACGAAATAGGCGGGATCTCGGGCGATTCAAAATTAAGCGAGGTCTTTATCGGCTTTCTTAAATATTTTGCCGCTATCGAAGACGTGGTGCCGCCGCAGACGATGTGCTTGCCCGCCTTTGAGAAAAAGAGCGACATCATTCTGTCACAGTCATCGCGGTTTGCGGGCGGGCCGAACAAAATGTTCATCGGAACGCGCTTTCTTATACGCACAACACAGGCGGTCGCATCGTCGCCCGGCTCGTAGCCGTAGAGCTTGTTGCACTCGTCAACAAGAATGGTAGAAAGCGTTTTCGCGGTGAAGCCCGCACAAGAGACGGTTTCCATAAACTCGGCAATCGCCTCGCGCTTCCAGCCGAAATTAAGGTTGATACCGATTCCCGCATGGGGACAACCGTCGCTTATGGCGATAAAAATGTCGTCCTCCTTTAGCTTTATCGACGAGCGGTATATCTTCTTGCCGTCGATAACCGTCTCGGTCATCGGATAGTCGGTCGTCTTGCCGTTGCGTATAAATATAACGTGCGGGTTGTCGTACTGGATTATCTCGGCGGTCTCGTTGTTGATGATGTGAATAATGGTAAAGGTCGAATAAGCAACCTTTCTTACCGAGCAGACCGGCAACGTCGCCGCAATCGTGGCAACACAGTCCTCGATAGGAAGTCCCTCCGCCATCATTGTCGAGATTATCTTTGCGGTAAGGGTAGAAAGAATACTCGCCTTAACTCCGCTTCCCAATCCGTCGGTAAGAACAACGATCGAATCGTCGTCTCTCTCAACAATATCAACGTGGTCGCCGCAAAGCTGCTCCCCAACGTGATTTACACTTTTAAAGCCGATATCGGCGCAAAGATCGTTCATAAATCAATCCTCAAAAAATCAAAAGATCATCGTAAAGTATAATAACAGATTTCTTTCGCTATTGCAACAGTAATTATTTGCATTAATTTTATAAAATCACTTGATTTTTGTGTTCTCTTATGATAAAATAGCCAAGCAGTTCGGGCAGAGCCGCCAAAAAACGAATATGTGGGTGTAGCTCAGTTGGTTAGAGCACTTGCTTGACATGCAAGGGGTCGTTGGTTCAAGTCCATTCATCCACACCAGAAAAAAGCACCGTTACGGTGCTTTTTTCAGTTATATTCGTTCCTTTCGGAACGAGTTATATTGCTTCGCAGTTATATTCGTCTGAAGCCGAGTTATATTGCCCTTTGGGCAGTTGAGGAACGAATATAATATCACTGCAAACGAAGTTCGCAATACCACTACGAGCGATAGCGAGTAATATCACTCCGACGAAGTCGGAATATCACCAACACAAAAACCGATTTGATTTTTACGTCAAATCGGTTTGTTTTATTTTTCAAGAGGGTGAGATTCAATAAACACTTTTATATCGGAAAGAAGCTTCATATCGTCGGCGGAAATAGATTCAAACTCTCCGAGGTCGAGGAGATATCGGGGGTCGAGATTAAGAATCTGGCAGATTCGGCGCAATTGGTTGAGGTTAGGTTCTTGAATATCGCGTTCGATTTTCGAGTAGTTTGATTGGTTCATCGGTATCAGCTTCGCCATATCACTCTGCAATAAGTCCTTGTCCTCGCGCGCATTTCGTATTTTTTCGCCGATATTCATTAATAATCACCCCTTATAATAATATTATAACATTTTTAACTAAAAATATTGACAAATAGTTAAAAAGAGATTATAATTGCAATCGAAGTTAAAAAATAACTACAGGGGGTATATATGGCGAAAAACTTTAAATTCAATGACAATGACGAGGAAATTGTCGAAAAGATAACGGAATATCAAAAGGCTCACGGGTTGCCGTCTTTTATATCCGCTGTAAGAAAACTGTGCAGTGATGCGCTTAAAATCAAAGAAATCGGACAATAAGGAGAATAACAAATGAAAAAGTTTCTACTCATCCTCTTGGCTCTTACAATGTGCGTTTCGATGTGTGCTTGTGGTGAAAGCAGAGAAGAAAAAATTTCAGATGCGCTTGAATCAAAAAGCTGGACACTTACTACTACTCTAGACAACAAAAACAACGGCAAAAGCTCTCGGATCACTCATACCTATCGTTTTGAAGACGGCTTTGCGTACGTGGAAGTTGTTAGAGAGACAGATGACCCAATATTGAGCTTATTGGGTTTATATAGCGCTTATTTCGGACCCTATACGATTGACGAAAACAAAACTATATTCATAACCGTTGCAGGTGAAAAAGAAAGTCGTAACGAAGAATATACTCTTTTAGATAAGCCAGAGACTCGTAATATCTATTACCGGTTTGAAGGAAACGGTCTTGATTTATACCTCGACGAAGATTTGACCAAAGAATTCCACTAAGAATTAGGAATATAATCCAAGATATTAAGAAGATTTAGTCCTAATGAAAAGCAGCAATAATTATGATTTTTTGTTCAAAATGCGGAAAAGAACGCTTTCTTGCACATCCAAAGATGAATATTTAAAACCATTTGGAGACGAAGAAGTTAAGATAGATAGGACTATATTCGTATAATTTACGCTAGTTTATAATCAATCACAAAACAACGGGGCGCAGTTGCGCCCTTTTTCTTCCCCTCTTTATGGTTATGTCAATAGACTATACCCCAAAGCCATAACCTGACTTTTCAAAAATATATTGACAATCCGCAACATTAAGATTATAATAAACATAGAAAAGGGCTACCGATAGACGGTTAGCCCAAAGATTAGTTAAAGAATTAACCGCTCAGTTTGGACGCAGGGCGGTTATTTCTTTTTTGTTATGTTATAAACAAGTGCTATGATTGAAACGATAAATGAGCCTAAAAGGAACAAGTCCGAATATGTAACCATAGAGCACCCCTCCTTTCAGGAGGGAAAAGTGCCCTCCGTATTAAAGGAGGACTAACCGCCTACCGTTGCTTGGTAGCCTGCCAAGAGTATAACATATATATCGACAAAAATCAACCGTCAATTCGGGTCAACAAAAGGTCAACAAAATATAAAACACATTAAATCGCACAGCGAAAAGCAAGTAAATATAAGGGTTTTCACGCCGTTAGGTGGGCTTGACATGCAAGGGGTCGTTGGTTCAAGTCCATTCATCCACACCAGAAAAAACCTTGTCAAACCTTGTCTTTGACAAGGTTTTTTCAGTTAAATTCACTCATTTTATTCGCGAGCCAAATTATCCTTCGGATAGCTAAATGTGCCTTTGGTACGATAAGGAACGTTTCATTAAATATCAGTATCCTCACGACACAGACCGTCTTGACAAGCTGAGGAAAAACGGGTAAAATAAGACATAACAAAAAAGGGGGGCACGATAATGAAAAAGGCATTAATTATTATACTTATGCTGGGGCTGCTCACATCGCTTTTTGCCTGCACGGGAGGAAGCGACAAGGAGTTGTCCGAAAGCAGCGTTTCGAGCGAAATATCCGATGAATCGTCTGAAGTATCGGCAGATGCTTCAGATACCGAAAGCAGCACAGCCGACGATGAAAGCGGCAACAACACCGAATTGAGCGAAAGCACAGATACCGAATCGAGCGAAGGCGCGGGCGATGAATCGAGCGAGGCAGAGGGGATCGACGTTAATCTTCTTGTCGGCACATGGAAGCGCGTTGCAACCGAGGCCGAGGGCGATCTGAACGACGGCGGAGACTGTACAATAACCATTACCGGCACAAGCAAGGACGATTTAAAGGTCAGCTATTACGACAAGGCGTTTCCGGACACGCGTTTTTCTGATAAGTCGGTTACTGTCATCGACCGAGATTCCGACGGCGAGCTTCCTGCTGGAGTATGGTATGCGGTTATCGATCACGTCGGCGTATTTGATACCCACTATGATTTTACCGTTTTGGAAAACGGACAGCTTCAGCTTTGCAACAGCTTTGAAATCGACGGAGCTCCCGCCGCATCCTACGAAATATTTGAAAAGGCGGAGTAAATAACCCGAGCGTTTTCGCCAAAAAATTTCAAAACCGATTTGACGTAAAAATCAAATCGGTTTTATTTTTCGTTTATACAAAGGATGTAGTCGGCGCTGACATTATAATATTTGCAAAGGGTTATTAAATGATGGATCGGTAACTCGTTTGCACCGCGCTCGTATCGGGCGTACATGGTTTGCGACGTGCCGAGGATATCCGCGATCTCCTGTTGGGTTTTGTCGTGGTCCTCTCGCAGATCTCGCAATCTTTTCAAGTATTTCGGCTTGTCCATTTCATCACTTCCGTCAGTATAATACGTTAATATTATATCAAGTAAACATATTTACTATTGACATTAGTAAACATTTGTACTATAATTAGGCATATTATTACAGAAAAGGGGAAAAATATGAAAAAATTTTTACTTATCCTATTGTCTCTTGCAGTGTGTATTGCAATGTGCGCTTGCGGAAACACTCAAAAAGACATCGATGAAAAATTTGATGGCGTGCAGGAATCCGGCGTAGCTGATCCAAAAGAAGAATCAAAATCAAAATTATCAGATGCTTACGATGCTATTGCCGATGGTCCGGGAGCGAGTGATTATGCAACGTTGGCGTATGACAAGATGTCTTTGGTTATAGACACTAATCCCAACGATGGATATTTCAAATATGAATCTAACGCAACGGCAGCGGTTATGGCAGTTAATCTTTATCTTGAACTTCCGTCGTCGATTTCAGAAAAAATGTCCAGCACCAGAGCGTTGGATGGAATGCAATCGCAAAACTGCGGAAGTTTTACTGTAAGTTGGACTTACCATCCGGATAATGGTTTACGCGTTATTTATGAGGTGAATCCGTAAATATAAGAATTTAAGTCCCTACAAAAAGACATTTTGTTGCGCAATACAAAAACGATATGTCCGTATTAATTATGTGACATATCGTTTTGTTTTTTATTGATGTGCGGAGTAATACGAGTTTGTTACAAACACGTTTTTTGAATTTCCGCGCATATACTCGGATTTGCGCCGCTCGCTTACGGATGACGGTCTCCGCTGAACAAAAAGCCAAACCTTGACAAAAATGCCGAAAAGAGATAAAATGTCATCAAGCAAAATCCGAGAGGAGAAGATTATGAAAAAGATATTGATTTTTGTTTTATTGGCTGCGCTTATGCTTCCGCTTGTTGCCTGCGGCGACGGCGCGGACACGAGCAGTGCTGTATTTTCCACCGCGAGCAAGGATAGCGGCGACGGTTCGGGCAACGGCTCTAAGGAAACGGGCGGCACCTCGTCCGACGACAGCTCCAAGGCGCCGACTATGCCCAAATATATCGCGAACTTTTTGTCTATCGGCGCGGTTGACACAAAGGTAAACGCAAACTCCGGCAATTCGATCAAGCTCACCGGTATTGATGTTTCGCTTGAGTACGGCGCGATAGTGCTTTATACCGGCGAATCCGATGTTGAGATAGCAAACGATGCCGATTTCGCATACGCAACCTTTGATTACAGCGAAACCGCGTTCGGATACGTTATTTCCGCTTTTTCGGAATCGGGCTTTTATGAGGATATGGACGAGATAAAGGTTCCCGAGGACGGATTTGTTATCGCAGTACATAACCGCCACACCTCGTATATCAACAAGCTCAAGTCCTTAAAGAGCGACGAGACGGTTTTCCCCCACGGTCTGCATCTCTACAAGGGCGCCGACCATAGCGTAAAAAAGGCGGTCTCCGCCCCTGTTATCGACGGCAAGTTCAATGCATCCGAGTGGGAGAATTATTTTGTCGAGAACGTAAACGCGCAGAACATATCCTGGTCCTACGCGCAGTTTGAGACCAACAATTATTATTCCACCGCGTCCTACTATACTGCGTATGACAAGGATTATATCTATCTTTGCGTGGTTGTTGATTCGCCCTATCACTATTGTCCCGTCGGCGAAAGCACTCCCAACGATATGTACAAATACGAGTGTGTTCAGGTAAAGGTCAGCGCAGAGAGCCCCGACGGCGAGTATATTCTCACCAATTTTGATCACGTTGCGAACGGCGTTGCCGCAAAAGAGGGTATTGTGCGCTCCTACGGCTTTGCAGTCAACGACGACGGTAAAACCATATATTACGAAAGCGGATTCACTACCGAGTTTACCGGCGTTGCCGGCTGCTCGCGCGATGATGCATCGCAAAAAACGGTTTACGAGATAGCAATTCCCTTTGCGGAATTCGGCATCACGCCCGAATCGGGAATGAAGCTCGGTCTTACCTTCTCGATCAACTCGACCAACCAGGAAGACGTTGCAAAAGAGATCTGGAAGAACATCACCTACCGCAACGGCGGCGGTGTTATCGGCAGAAACGATTGGTCTAAGATCCCCGTTATAACCCTCGAGTAAAAACCGCCTGTAATGGCGCAGACCGCATAAACGCTATAAAAAATCGACATCGCTCGCAGTAGATTTCTACAGCATCGGATGTCGATTTTTCATTCTGCATCCATTACAGGCGGTTTTTCGCATCGCTCTCTATGAAAAACGCACGGTTTTTATCGCTAACGCTCTCGAATAAAATGGCAAGCATTTTATTCGTTCTTTTGTGATGTCCGTCCGCTCGCGCCTCACTCACCGTTCGCGGACATCATAGGAATAAAAATCGAAAATGCGATTTCCGATTTTTATGAAATATTATTGTATTTGTTTTAAATTCGTGTCGAATAAATAAAATAACGAAATAATTAATAATAAATTTTCACGTAATACAAAAAACGATATGCCGTGTGGATTGCACAGACATATCGTTTTCCTTTTATTGTTTCTCGCGGAAAGGGACAGTTGCCCAAAAACGCGCTCTATAAAAATGCGTTTTTCCGTTCCTCGAGGATACGTTTTATAAGGATCGCGGCAAGCGGAAAGACAAAAATGCCTACAATACCTACGAGCTTTAAGCCGATATACATCGAGGCGAGCGCGGCGAGAGGCGAAAGTCCGATAAATTTGCCGACGATCTTCGGCTCGATGACCTGACGGATAACGATCATGACCGCATAGGTAATAAGCACCCCGATGCCGAGACGATAATTTCCCGATATAAGCGCTATTGCGCCCCAGGGTATCAGCACCGTGCCTGTACCGAGAACCGGAAGCACATCAACCAGCGAAACTGTGAGCGCGAGCACAAAGGAATAATTGATCTTTAATATCCAGAACGCGACCAACAGCTCTAAAAAGGTTATCAAAAACAGTATGCCGTAGGCGCGCAGGTAACGCCCGACCGATTCGGCAAGCGTGTCGCGGGCGGCTTTTAGCTTCGGGCGGAGCTTTTTCGGGAAAAGCGATAAGAAAAAGCAGTTGATTTTTACTCTGTCGATAGCAAAATAGTACGTCGCAATTATTATCACCGCAAAGCTAAAGAGCGCGTTGGGTAAAAACGATGCCGCCGTTCCTACAAAAGAGATCAGCGAGCCCGAGATGTTTTCTCCGAGCGAGACGAGCGCCGACCACAGCTCGACATCGAGGTTTTGGCGCATCTCCCAAAGCCGATCGCGTATATCGACAAACGGTACAAAGCCGTTTATTTTGTTGATTATCTCCTCGGCATAGGTATCGTCGGTGCGGATAAGGGTTATCATATCCTTGGCCTTTGCCGAAAGCTCGCCTGCCTCTATAAAAATTCGTCGTGTTACGGCAAAAAGCAGAGCAGAGACCGCAAACGCGGCAAGCAGGATCACAAAAAGCACAAAGCTCTTTCGCGGAAAGCTTTTGTGTGTTTCGGAGTATTTGACGATAGGACGAAAGCACTCCGCAAGCAGATATGCGACAACAAACGGCAGCAGCGCGCCCCACAGATAGTGGAAAAACAGATAGGTCAGCGCGATAGCTACTGCGGAGTAAAGCGTTATAACGGCAAAACGCTTGTACGGCTCTTGCGGAAGCATGATTTTCACCCCGAAACAGATTGATTGCGGTTAATATATGCAAAAAACAGGCAAAAAATACGTCAAAGCAAAAAATAAAAAGCAAAAATAATGTTGACAACGCCAAAATGCTGTGATATAATAACCAAGCGCCTTGAGAAAAGGCGGTTGATACGACTGTGGAGAAGTCGCGTAGTTGGTCGAGCGCGCGCGATTGGAAATCGCGTAACGGGTAACACCGTTCGAGAGTTCGAATCTCTCCTTCTCCGCCAAACAAAAACCACCCAACAGGGTGGTTTTTTGTTTTGGCGGAATGAAGCGCGCTTAACAGCACATGAAGAATGAAGTCGCCTTCGGCCATGAAGCGTGCCTTTCGGCACATTGAGAACGAAAAACGCGCTTCACTTCATACGAGCGAGAGCGAGTGCTTCATATTGGCGAAGACAATGCTTCGCATCGCGGCGTATATCAAGCGAAAAACCGAATTTTTGCCCCAAATAACCGCCGTAGGCATTGCACGTTCAATTCTTTTATGCTATAGTAACAAAAAAACGGAGGATGAATAATGGCAAATTACGTCAGCGAGAGCACGGGCGGCGATTTTGACGAGAACAAAAAGCGCGTGATAACCCCGAAAATGATGTACGAAACGATAGAGTCGGGTATAAAAGGTGCGTTTTACGGCGGTTTTGCCGTGAGCTTTGCTTTTTTGTTGCTCGCTGTTATGTTTTATTTTATTTTTTCGCAAATGTTGGTGGAAAAATGGCTGCTTTTAATGAAGTTTGTATTATTTTCGATTCCGATAATTATTGCTATCGCCAATTGTGTTACATATATGTATCGCATAAAGGAGCTGCGCACGGGCGAGGCGTATGATATTATCACCGACACAGCAGTTAACGTCGTTACCGACGACAAGACGGTATACCGACACCGCGGAACGCGGGGATATATGTCCACCGAGCATGCGATGTATCTTTATGTCTGCGGTCGGCAGGTGATAACGTTGCAGGAAACGTATTTGTACAGCGAAAAGGACAGGTTTTACGTTTTGGTTCACAAAAAACGCCCGACAAAAGCGCTTTTGTATTTTTGTGAGAAGCTGTATGATTTAGAGGCGTGAGAGCAGAGTCGGCTCGCGCCGACAGTTATATTGCGCGTTTCGCGCAGTTGTATATCGCCGTCGGCGGTGTGATTTGGAATGATTTTAAATTAACGTGTTTGTAGGGAAAGGGTGACGGGGTCCCCGGAAATGAGGAACGAATTTTTGGGGTGAATGTCCCTTTCCGCGATGTTCACACAACAGAAAACGATATGTCTGTGTAATCCACACGGCATATCGTTTTTTGTTTCACGTAACAAATATATTCTTGTAGGGACTTACCGTTCTCGACTGTCCGAATATTTACATACAAATCCGCAATAACGAACGTATTTCTAACCCACGCGGCGAGAACCTTTCCAAATTTGTCGCGCATACATCGCGGTAATAAAAAATTCACTTGCAATTTATTGTAGCGTATAATATAATAGAGGTGGTTAAATATGGCGATTTTGGGCAGGGTTTTGCTTGCCGTGCTGGCATCGATCGGCATCGCGCTCAGCATACTTGAAATTATACGTGTACGCCGCGCAAAAACGGCGGATTTTATATGCATTTGCTTCTCCGAGGAGTATCTTGACTGCGACAAAAAGCCGGATATGCTGGTCATCTGCCGCAGCGATGCCGAGCAGGAGGAGGTCATACGTCGGGTTTGTGCCGACGATGCAAGGAAAGTTTATATCAAAAGGTGGTAAAAGGTCTTGGGCGAGCTGTATCTTGACGGCGTTATAGAGGATATAATATACAGCAACGGCGAAAACGGATACACCGTCTGCACCATAAATTGCTCGGGCGAGCCGATAACGCTTGTCGGCATAATGCCGTATGTCGGCGAGGGCGAGACTATACGCGTGCAGGGCGAGTGGCAGATGCACTCGACGTTCGGCAGGCAGTTCCGTGTTGATTATTTCGAGAAAAAGCTGCCCACCACGTCGGCGGCAATACTGAAATATCTCGCATCGGGCGCGATAAAGGGCATTGGTCCCGTTACGGCGGAGCGTATCGTGAGTCGCTTCGGCGAGGACACTTTGGATATTATTGAGAATAATCCGCGTTGGCTCTGCGATATAAAGGGTGTCTCGCCCAAGCGAGCCGACGAGATACATAAAAATTACGTCGAGCAGTTCGGTATGCGGACTGTTATGATGTTTTGCAACGAGTTTTTCGGTCCCGCGCTTTCGGTAAAGGTGTTTAAGGCGTACGGATCGGCGGCTATCGACATTATCAAAAAAACGCCGTACCGTCTATGTGACGATATAATCGGCATAGGGTTTGAAAAGGCGGACAGGGTGGCGATGTCGCTCGGCTTTTCGCCCGATTGTCCCGAGCGTGCCGAGGCGGGTATTATACACACGCTTAATCTTGCGGCGATGAACGGCGGGCACTGCTATCTGCCGGAAGCAGAGCTTTCGGAGAGCGCATCGAAGGTGCTTGGCGTGACCGAGAATGTTGTTGCGGCTGCCGCAAAGCGCTTGGTTTCGACAGAGCGTTTGAAGCATTTTGAGGTTGACGGCACGGGCGCCTATGCGCTGTGCGAGCTATATTCGGCGGAGGTATATACCGCCGCAAAATTACAGTCGCTGTCGGAATTCAAGTTCCCGTATGTGCTTGAGGGGCTTGGCGAGCAGATAGACCTGCTCGAGCAGCAGCATAACATAAAATATGCTCCCGAGCAACGCGAGGCGATCTGCTATGCGCTTACGGGCGGAGTGACGGTTATCACCGGCGGACCGGGTACGGGTAAGACCACGGTCATAAAGGCGATACTCGATATATGCGAGATATTAAAATTTTCCTGCGTGCTTGCCGCCCCGACGGGACGTGCCGCGAAGCGTATGTTTGAATCGTCGGGCAAGGAGGCAAAGACTATCCACCGCTTGCTCGAGGCAAGCGTTTCGGATAACGGACACCACCATTTTCAGCGCGATGAGGAAAATCCGATCACCCAAAAGGTGATAATCATCGATGAGATGTCGATGGTCGATGCCAATCTTATGTGCGCGCTTTTAAAGGCGGTCAAAACGGGAAGCTATCTGATACTGATAGGCGATCCCGATCAGCTTCCGCCGGTGGGGGCGGGGAACTGCCTTAACGATATAATCTCATCGCAGAAATTCAACGTGGTGCGGTTGAATAAGATATTCCGTCAGGCAGAGCAGAGCTTGATAGTTATGAACGCCCACGCGATAAATAACGGCGAGATGCCTGTGCTTAACTCGCGTGATAACGATTTCTTTTTTGTCGAAAAAAACAATGCCGATGAGGTGACCTCGCTTATACTTTCGTTTGTTGCAAAGCGGCTGCCGAAAAGGTACGATGCCGATCCGCTTGACGATATTCAGGTGATCTCATGCACAAGAAAGGGTGTGTTGGGGACAAATTCGCTTAACGCTGTGTTTCAGAACGTGCTCAACCCCGCGCGGCGCGACAAGGCGGAGAAGAAATACGGCAACACCGTATTCCGCGAGGGCGATAAGGTGATGCAGATAAAGAACGATTACGATCTCGAGTGGAAATCGAGCGACGGAAAGAGCGGCTTGGGCGTTTTTAACGGCGATACGGGAAGAATTACCGATATCGACACCAACGGGGAATGTATGACTGTCGATTTTGACGGGCGTGTGACCGAGTATGATTTTTCGCAGCTGGACGAGCTTGAGCACGCATACGCGGTTACTGCACATAAAAGTCAGGGCAGTGAGTACAGGATAGTTGTAATACCCATGTTCGATGCGCCGTTTCCGCTTATGACAAGGAATCTGCTTTATACCGCGGTTACAAGAGCGAGAGATATCGTTGTAATAGTCGGCTCGGGCAGATCGCTGGGATTTATGGTCGGGAACGACAGGATCCCGATAAGACATACCGCGCTTAAGTATTTGCTGGAGCTGATATGAAAATAAATCATCTATCCCCCTTACAGTGCATTATTTGCGGGACTGCGTCCTGCTACGAGGAGCTTCCGCTTTGCCCGAAATGTATTTCGCGGATGCAGGAGCTTATTACCGAGCCATGCAAGAACTGCAATAAGCCCGCTATGGTCTGCACCTGCGGCGATCGGGAGGGACTGAGGTTTTTGTTCTTTTACGGAAACAGATACTCAAAGCGGCTCATATATAACGTTAAGCATCGGCTCGATGCCACCGCTATGGATTTTCTTGTTGAGCTTGCGGTAAGCGCAAGCGAGCTTAAGGCAGAGACGTTTGACGGGGTTGCGTTTGTTCCGCGATCAAAAAGGAACCGCCGTTTAGCCGGCTACGATCAGGCGGAGGAATTTGCCAAATCGATCTCGCGCCTTTACGGTATTCCCGTGCTGTACGCGCTTGAGCATAAGGGCAACCGCGAGCAGAAGCTGCTGAGCCGACGAGAGCGCTTTGAAAATATGAAAAAGACCTATCAAATAAAAAAAGAGTTTGAAAACGACAAAAAATACGGCAAAATACTTCTTGTCGATGATATTGTTACCACCGGCGCGACGATGAAGGCATGCGCCGATATATTAAGAGAGCATACCGCAAGGCAGGTGGTCCGGCTTGCTTTTGCAAAAACAAATTTTCTTAAAGGAAAAGGAAGTAGAGTATGAAAAACCGTGAAGAGCTTATTCGTATTCAGGCAGGCGAGCTTTTATGTACGCTTTCGCGCCGTAAGGGAGGTATTTCGCTTTATTCTCTGCGCGACAGAAAGATAAAAAAGAACTTTTTAACACAGCAGCGCCCGCTTTTTACCCTGACGGCGCGCAAGCTCGACAGCGACGATACCGTTACCGTCTCGTCGGATATCGGGTTTAAGAGCTGTCTTGCCGAAACGGTTGGAAACGATACCGTTATCGTGCTTTCCGGCAACGAATCGCTTTGCGGCGTTACCGTTATCGTCAACGCACACGCGGTGGAAAACCGTATCGAGTGGAACGTTACGCTTATAAGCGAAAATAACGAGTACAGCTTGTATTCCTGCGATTATCCCAAGCTCTCATTTGATGCGAAAAAGGATGTTTGGTTCCTGTCGCCCAACGGACCGGGCGAGCTTTGGAACGGTCTTGACGAATGCAAATCCTGTCAGAATTATCCCTCCTACGGTGCCTCGATGCAGTTTATGGCGTTTTGGAACAAGGCGTGGGGCAGAGGTATTTATTACGGACTTCACGATCCTTCTCCCGCATATAAGCAGATATTTTTTGAAAAGAAAAAGCACGAAAAGGTGTTTACCTGCAATGGCATAATGCCGCTTGTGGATATAAATTCGCCCTGTAACACACAAACGCTTTACGGCAAATGCGTTTGGGAGATATTTGACGGCGATTGGTATGATGCATCGCTTCTTTACCGCGCGTTTTTCGAGAAAAACGCGGTCTGGAGGCCCGAGACCGACGAAAACGGCAGAAAGGATACTCCCGATTGGTTAAAGAAAAACACGCATTGGTGGCTTGTCCGCGCGGGCGAGGACGAGAGCTTTGCCGATGAGGTGCTTGCCGCCGATAAGGAGCTCGGTATTACCAGCGCGATTCATCTGTACGATTGGCATCAAAATCCGTTTGATAACGATTATCCTCATTATTTCCCCATAAGAGATAACGCGATATCGGGTATTAAAAGATTGCAGGAAAACGGCGTTAAGGTAATGCCGTATATCAACGGACGTCTTTGGGATACCCGCGACAGAGGTGTTGAGGATTTTGAGTTCAGCTCAAAGGCGCTTCCCAACTGTACAAAGAAGCGCAACGGCGAGCCGATAGCCGAATCGTACAGCTCCAAGGAGTCCGACGGCTCACCTGTTAAGCTTGCCGTAATGTGCCCCTCTACTGCCTGCTGGCAGGAAAAGGTTACCGAGATCGTAGGGCGTTTGTTAAACGAGGTGGGTGTAGATGCCGTTTATCTCGATCAGATCGCGGCGGCACAGCCCCAGCTTTGCGAGGATCCTACTCACTCTCACCGCGCAGGCGGCGGAAGCTGGTGGGTAGAGAGCTATAATAACCTGCTCGATCACGTTAACCGCGTTTGTCCCGAGGGTACGGCGCTTACCACCGAGTGCACCGCCGATCCGTTTATGAAACGCCTTCAGGGTTATCTTACTTGGCTTTGGGTGCACAACCGTCAGGTGCCCGCGTTTGTTGTTATATATTCGGGCTACGTTACTATGTTCGGCAGGAATTTCCGTTATATGCCTATCGACGATGACGAGGGACAGCGTATACTTACGGCTCAGTCGCTTACTTTCGGCGATCAGATGGGTTGGAATTCGATAGAATTTTACAACGCTATGGAGCATAAGGATTTTTATAAGAGGTGTGTCAGGGTTAGAAACGAGATCGGCTCGTATATGTACGGCGGCAAGCTGCTTCGCACTCCCGACGTCAGCGATGATGCGCCTATGCTTCGCACCACCCAAAACCGCGAGGCGTACGACGGTCTGCTTGAGCACAGCGCGGTGTTCTGTCAGCATTGGGAAAGAAACGACAACAGCAGATTGCTGATATTGGTGAACGCCTCTGACAAGGAGGCAGGCGTGAGCATAAACGCCGATCTTCCCGACGGCAAATACGCGCTTTCGGGCGATATGAGCGGCGTGCTTGAGATAAAGGATCATAAGGGAAGCATCAAGCTGGCACCTCTTTCGGTGGTTTATTCGATACACTCGAATTTTTAACGGCGGTTTTGCCGTTTTTACGGAGTTTTTGGTATGAGTTTTAGGTTTTTTCGTCCCGATATGGCGTTTTGCGACATATATACGATAACCCCCGAGGCGCTTTCCGCGCTTTCGGTCAAGGGTGTTGTTTTTGATATCGATAATACCGTCGCACCCTACGAGGTAGAGCGCCCCACCGACGAAATAAAAAAATATTTAAACAGCTTGCGTGATGCGGGTATAAAAATGGCGTTCGTCTCCAACAATCAGGGCGCACGTGTCACCACCTTTAACGAGGGGTTGGGGCTGTTTTACGTTTGCAAGGCGGGAAAGCCGTCGCCCAAGGGGATAAGAAAATGCATCGAGCATTTTGGGTTAAGTCCCGATTCGGTGCTTGCCGTGGGCGACCAGATATTTACCGATTGCATTGCGGCGCACCGCTCGGGCGTGCGGTTTGCGATAGTAAAGCCGATACAGCCGGTGGAATCGAAATTCTTTCGGATGAAACGGTTTTTCGAGCGGCCTTTTGTAAAAAAGCTCGATTGGCTCAACCCCAAAAACGCCGTATCCAAGATAAAAAAGTATAAAAATAAGGACGATAATTGAAAATGAACGCAAAATTCGGTCCCGGCGGAAACTCGGACGCATTCCGTCTTGCGGGAGGAAAATCCACACTTCAGGCACCGGGCTTTGTAAGATCGCTCGGGCTCGATGCCTATGAGTACGAGGCGGGCAACGGAATAACCGGCAGCTTGGATATGTTCCGCGCCATCGGCAATAAGGCAAGGGAGCACGGCATAAGCATGTCGTTCCACGCGCCGTATTTTATCTCGCTTTCCTCTGTTGAAAAGGAAAAGCGTGATAACAGCGTAGAGTACATAAGAAGAAGTGCCGAGGTGAGCGATATCCTCGGTGCAAAAACAATGGTTATACATTGCGGCTCGTGTGCAAAGATAAGCCGCGGTACCGCTATGGAATATGCGCGCGAAACGCTTGAGAATACCGCAAGAATGATGTACGATTGCGGATATTCGGTTATTGCGGGAATAGAAACGATGGGAAAGGTAAATCAGCTCGGCACGCTCGATGAGGTGCTTGAGCTTTGCAGGATCGCAAAATGCTTTGCGCCGGTTGTCGATTTCGGTCATCTTAACGCGCGTGACAGGGGAGTTTTTTATACCGCCGACGATTATAAGCGCGTTTTCGATCGGATAAGCGCGGCTTTGGGCGCGGAGTATGCCGAAAATCTTCACTGCCATTTTTCAAAAATAATGTATACCGAAATGGGTGAGAAAAAGCATCTTACCTTTGAGGACGATATCTACGGCCCCGATTTTGCACCGCTTGCCGAGGCAATCGTTTCGCTCGGGGTATCACCTACGATAATATGCGAGTCGGCGGGCACCCAGTCCGACGATGCGGTTATGATGAAAATGATGTATGAAAAAGAATTGCTCAGACAAAAAAATTCTTAAAAAAATAATATATTCCGTTTTGATCCTTGCACTTATCGGAATCCTTGCTTTTGTTGCGTGTAACGTTATCGTTATCGCCTCCGCGAGCAGGTATATCGTTGACTTTGATACCGCCGTATCGCTTGGCGATATCGATTGTATAATCGTGCTCGGCGCGGGAGTTAAGGAGGACGGCACGCTGTCGAACATATTGCACGAGAGGGTGCTTTGCGGAGCGGAGCTGTATCTTTCGGGCGCGTCGGACAGGTTGCTGTTAAGCGGCGATCACTCAAGGGAGAATTACAACGAGGTCGGCGCGATGAAGGCATATATGACAGAACGCGGGATAGAGAGCAACGCGGTGTTTACCGACCACGCGGGGCTTGATACCTATGATACGATGTATCGCGCAAAGGAGATATTCAGAGCGGAAAGAGTGATTGTCGTAACACAGGATTTTCATATCTCACGCGCGGTGTTTATTGCGCGTGCGCTGGGGCTGGAGGCATACGGTGTCGAGTGCGACACGGGCGAGCTCGGCAACAATCCTCTTGACGACCTGCGCGAATCGGCGGCAAGACCGAAATATGTACTTGATGCAATATTCAAACCAAAGCCGAAGCATCTCGGCGAGCCAATACCTATATGGGAGGAAGCGTCCTTATCGGACGGATAAAAAATATGAAGTTTAACGAGATCACAATCCACACCACCACCGCGGGAAGCGAGGTCGTTTCGGGAGTGCTTTTCAACGAGGGCATAAGCTGCTTTTCGGTAGAGGACCCGCGCGATCTTATGGAGCTGTTGGAGAACAAATACGTTCCCGTTGATTACGTTGAGGACGGTTTATTGCGTGAGGACGGCGACGTTCTGGTGCGCGTTTATCTTGCCGAGAACGAGCAGGGACAGCTTCAGTTGGAGGGCATCCTTGCGGGTATAGAAAAATTAAAGTCGGGCAACGAGGATTGGCTCGGAAGCTTGGAGACCGAGCTTTCGGTTACCGACGAAAAGGATTGGGAAAACAATTGGAAGCAGTATTTCCATCCGCTTCCCATCGGAGAGAAATTTTTGGTGGTTCCGTCGTGGGAAAAGGCAAGCGACGACAGCCGCCTTGTTATAGAGATAGATCCCGCATCGTCGTTCGGTACCGGCAGACACGAAACGACCGCGCTTTGTCTCGAGGCGGTCGAAAAGCTGTCGCCGAACGGCAAAAACGTGCTCGATATGGGCTGCGGAAGCGGTATTTTGGGTATCGGTGCGGCGCTTATGGGAGCAAAGCATATCGATGCCGTTGATATAGATATGGTGGCAACACGTATAGCGGGCGAAAATGCCGAGAAGAATAACGTAGCCGGCGTAACCTCGGTATACTGCGGAAACGTGCTCAGCGACAAAGCGCTTTGGGACTCGTTTGCCGAGAAGAAATACGAGTTGATACTTGCCAACATAGTTGCGGATATTATCAGCGATATGCTTCCGCTTTTTGATTCCTGTCTTGTAGATGACGGCAGACTCGTCTGCTCGGGAATCATCTCTCCGAGAAAGGAATTTGTGCTTGATGCACTTAAGGACAACGGCTTTGAGGTCGTTGAGCTGAAAGAAAAAAATGATTGGGTTGCAATAATATGCAAGAAAAAAACCGTATAGAGCCCGAGCGCGAGATGCGCTCGCTCGAATCTCAGTTATCATATCACTCGCGCCTTTATTACGAGCTTGATTCTCCTCTTATTCAGGACGAGGAGTATGATGCGATGTTTGCGCGCCTTGTAAAGCTCGAGCAGGAAAATCCCGAGCTTGCATCCCCCAACTCGCCCACACAGCGTGTCGGAGGCAAGGTGTCCGAGCGGTTTGAAAAGGTGCGCCACGAGGTTCCTATGGACTCGTTCGGCGATATCTTTTCGGAGGACGAGATATATGAGTTCGTCAATAAAATAAAAAGCGAGTATCCCGAGGCGGATTTCTTTGTCGAAAAGAAATTCGACGGTCTTTCGGTGTCGCTCGAGTATGAAAACGGTCTGCTTGTCCGCGGCTTGACTCGCGGCGACGGTATTTTCGGTGAGGACGTTACCGAGAACATCAAAACGGTAAGATCGGTTCCGCTTAAGCTTAACAGGGAAATTCCCAAGCTTATCGTGCGCGGAGAGGTATATATGCCGAGGCGTGTGTTTGCCAAGCTGAACGAAAAGCGCGAAGCAAACGGCGAAAAGACCTTTGCAAATCCGCGTAACGCCGCGGCGGGCTCGCTAAGGCAGCTTGATTCCAAGCTCTGCGCGGCAAGGGGGCTCGAAATATTTGTCTTTAATCTGCAGCTGGCGGAGGAAATGCCGATGCGCCATTCCGAGTCGCTTTCTCTGCTTGCCGAGCTCGGCTTTACCGTTTCGGAGGGCGGAGTGCTTTGCAACACCGCCGATGAGGTAGTATCGGCGGTAAGAAGCATAGGCGAATCACGCAAGAGCTTGGCGTACGATACCGACGGCGCGGTTATAAAGGTGGACAAGCTGTCGCTCCGCGAGAGATTGGGCAGCACCGCCGCCGCACCCAGATGGGCGGTTGCGTATAAATTTCCCGCAGAGATAGCCGAAACTCTGCTTACCGATATAGATATTCAGGTAGGACGTACGGGCGTGCTTACTCCGCGTGCCGTGCTCGAGCCGGTTCGTCTGGCGGGAAGCACCGTTTCATATGCAACGCTGCATAATATAGATTTTATAAAAGAGCGTGATATCCGTATCGGAGATACGGTCAGATTACGCAAGGCGGGGGATATTATCCCCGAGATAATCTCGGTCGTAGCCGAAAAAAGAAATGCAGGCACAGCAGAGTTTGAAATGCCCAAAAGATGCCCCTCCTGCAACGAGCTCGTTGTGCGCGAGGCGGACGAGGCGGCAACAAGGTGTATTAATCCCGAGTGCCCCGCACAGCTTAGCCGAAGCATCATTCATTTTGTTTCGCGCCCGGCGATGAATATCGATAATCTGGGCGAGAGCGTTATCGAGCAGTTTATCGAAAAAGGGATTATACGGAGCGCGGCAGACCTATATTATCTCAAAAAAGAGGATATAGCCGTGCTTGACCGAATGGGCGAAAAAAGCGCGACGAATATAATAAATGCAATAGATAAGAGCCGACAGGCAGGGCTTGAGAAGCTTCTGTGTGGCTTGGGTATCCGCCATATCGGTGAAAAGGCGGCACAATCGCTTGCCGCACGGTTTTGCAATATCCGCGCAGTTATGGCGGCAACGGTCGCCGAGCTTTTGGCGGTTGACGATATAGGTGTCGAGAGCGCCGAATCGGTTGTTAATTTCTTTAAAAACGAAAGCGCAAGGAATATGGTCGAGCGGTTGCTCGATGCGGGCGTTTCAGGCGAGAGCAAGGAGAAAAAGACAGGCGATGCTCTTTTGAGCAAAACGATCGTGGTAACAGGCACTCTGCCTACGCTTAAGCGGCAGGAGGCGGAAGCGCTAATCCGCGCACACGGCGGAAGCGCCTCGGGCTCGGTTTCAAAAAAGACCGATTATCTGCTTTGCGGCAGCGATGCGGGCAGTAAGCTTACAAAGGCGCAAACGCTCGGCATACCGATAATAAACGAGGAGCAGTTCCTCGAAATGATAAACGAAAAACAGATAAAAAAAGGAGAAAAAAACATGTATTCCAAACTTCCCGTATTTGCAACGGCGGATATTGTTGTATGCGGCGGCGGTACCGCGGGCGCATTTGCCGCAAAGGCGGCGGCGGATCAGGGCAAGAGCGTTGTTATGGTTGAGCAGTTCGGCTCGCTCGGCGGAACCGCCACAAATGGTCTTGTGCTTCCCATAATGCACACGCATATCCCCGAAAATCCACAGTGCTCTTATATCACAAATCTTGTTAAGGACAGATTGCTGGAGCTCGGAGCAACCAATCCCGACGGCAGAAATTTCGATCCGCTTATGCTCAAGGTTGTTCTTGAGGGCATTTGCGACGAGGCAGGCGTTAAGATGCTTTTCCACACCTTTATTGCCGATACCGTTGTCGAGGACGGCAAGGTTGTTGCGCTTGTTGTTGCAAACAAAAACGGCTTGGGACTTGTAAAGGGCAAGATGTTTATCGACTGCACCGGCGACGGCGACGTTTGTGTCCGCGCGGGCGCGGAGTACGGCAAGGGCAACCCCGATAACAATGGCAAAAACCAGCCCATATCACTCCGTTATATCGTGTCCAACGTCGATATGGATGCGCTCGGCGATTTTGTGCTTGAGCTTATAGAAAAGACAGGCAAGAGCGCAGGGGTTAGCCACGAGGGCAAGGGAAAGATATACGTTGCTTGCTGTGCCGGCGATAAATGGGCGTTCTCGGATCTGTTTGACGAGGCGATAGCAAACGGCGATCTTACCGAGGAGGATAAGGCGTATTGGCAGGGCTTTATCGTTGCGGGCAGACCTAACTGCGTGGCGTTTAATAACCCCGAATTTTTTGACGAGACCGACGGCACCGATCCCGACGTATTGACAAAAACCCAGATCGCAGGCAAGCAGAGGATACTGCGCCAGATGAAATTCTACAAGAAGTACTTAAAGGGATTTGAAAACGCTTACGTTTCGGATATTGCCGCTATGGTCGGTATCCGCGAGAGCCGTAATATTACCACAGAGTACGTTTTGACCGCGGTTGATCTTCTGAGCAGAAAGAAGTTTGACGATATGTTCTGCCAGTCGAATTATCCCGTGGATATTCACGGAAAGGTGCTCAAGTGTGAGAATCTTGTCGATCCCGTAGACGACGGCAAGCCGTGGTACGAGATTCCCTATCGTTCGCTCGTTGTAAAGGGATTTGACAACCTCTTTATCAGCGGCAGATGCTTGGGTGCGGAATTTTTGGCACAGAGCTCGCTACGAGTTCAGCACGCATGCCGTGCATCAGGCGAGGCGGCAGGTATTGCGGCATCTATCGCGCTTGACCGCGACGTGCTTCCGCGCCATATCAACGGCAAGGAAGTCCGCGATATTATGATAAGCAAGGGCGCAGATTTTGTTCTTTAAATAAGATAAGCAAAGAATAAGCATAAAAGCAGGAGATCCTCCTGCTTTTATGTATAATAACGGGTGAAGTATTATGAACAAAAGTTTTGTGTTTGTTATTCTGCTATTATGCTTTTGTCTGTTGTGTTCCTGTGGCTCGGGCAAGCTCGACAGCGAGCGCGAACAGCAGATCAAGCAGGATTATGCAGAGTTTATAAACCAAACGGTCGGGGGTTCCATTTCGGCGGAAGACGTTATTATAGAGAAATACTATGGCTCGTACGGAGAAGAAGCCGACGTTATGTTTATTACGTCTAAATATACCGGGTATTATTTATGTGTGATAGTCGAAGAAGAAATAGCGGACTGTGAGTTTACGTTTCCGTCGACGCAACCATTGTATGTTTATCATAATTCCGATTTTATTCCGATTCGGGATGCTTACGAATGCGGAATACTTGACGAAAATGATGTAAAAAAGATTCATAGGTTATATACAAAAGGGGAGAAATAATAATTATGAAAAAATATCTTTGTTTTTTACTTTTGTTAAAACCATCGGTACGCCGCTGACCAATGCACGACCTGTCGCTTTTTTGCGTCGGATAGGACGTATGGCGGAAAAAACACAGAAAAAGTTCATATATTTTCAAAAAACTCTTGTCTTTTCAACGAGAATTGTGTAAAATAAGGACATAAAATGCGGTAGTGTATGGCTATCGCAATCAAGGGGTAAACCCCAAAAATTTTGGAGGAAAAAGAAATGAAAAAAATCATCGCACTTTTTCTTGCAGCGTTGATGCTTGTTGCATTCGTTGGCTGCGGCGAAACTACCGATACCAGCTCGGCTGACGGCAGCACCGCAAGCAACGGTGACAACTCCGGCGCAACCGCTACCGAATTCAAGGTAGGCGCTATCTACATCAACAGCAAGAACGACACCGCGGGCTACACCTACGCTCACCATAACGGTATCACCACCGCTATGAAGGCACTCGGCCTTGACGTTGACAAGCAGCTCTTTATTGTTGACGAGGTTCTCGAGGACAAGGAGCAGGTTCTCTCTGCAGTTGACACCCTTGTAGGTAAGGGAGTTAACATCATTTTCGGTATCTCCTTTGGTTATATCGATGCTATGGAGGAAGCAGCTAAGGAATATCCCGACGTTGTATTCTCTCACGCTACCGGCTACAAGAGCAACGAGACCAACTTCAACAACTACTTCGGCCGTGCATATCAGGCACGTTACCTTGCAGGTATTGCCGCAGGTATGAAGAGTCTTGCTATCGAAAACAACAACGTAGGTTACGTTGCGGCTTACGGCACCGAGTATGCCGAGACCGCTTCGGGTATCAACGGCTTCGCTCTCGGCGTATTGGCAGTTAACCCCGATGCAAAGATCTACGTTAAGAAGCTCAACGCTTGGGCAGACGAGGTTAACGAATCTGCTTTCGCTACCGAGCTTATCGAGTCCTACAATTGCGGCGTTATTTCTCAGCACTGTGACTCCGCTCAGCCCCAGATCGCTGCTCAGAAGGCAGAGGTATTCGGCTGCGGCTACAACTCCGATATGACCTCTGATGCTCCCAAGGCGCACCTTACCGCTGCTATCTGGCACTGGGACGTTTACTACTCCACTGCTATCAAGGCAGCTATGGAATGCGGCTCTGCAGACAAGTTCGTTTCCAAAATGGGAACCGCAGCTTACTACGGCGGTCTTAAGGAAAACTTTGTAGACGTATCTCCTCTCAGCGAAAACTGCGAAGAGGGCACTCAGGCGGCTATCGATGCAGTTCGCAAGCTTATCGTTGACGGCGAATGGGATGTATTCTCGGGCGTTAAGCTCACCATCGCTGCAGACGGTACCGTTACCAAGTCCGATGCAGACCTTGTTGACAACCAGGGCAACGTTATCGTTGCTGCAGGCGGTCCTTCGGTTGAGGACAGCGTTATCACCGGCACTATGAACTACTTTATTGCAGGTGTTGAAGAAGCATAATTTTGATGCTTTGACTATCGGGCGGTCGGCTGATAACAGCCGACCTGCCCTTGTTTTATAGTTTCAAGAGCAAAAGAGAGAAAACAAGCTATGTTGCTTTTTGTTTTTTGTTTTTGAACAGAAAAAAGGAGAAAACACTATGGGAGAACGCTTCGCTATTGAAATGAAGGGCATAACCAAGACCTTCGGAAGTGTTGTGGCGAATAAAAATATCGACCTGTCGGTGCGCGAGGGCGAGATCCTTGCCCTGTTGGGCGAGAACGGCTCGGGCAAGACGACGTTGATGAATATGCTTTCGGGTATTTATAAGCCCGATTGCGGATCTGTTTTTATCGACGGAAAAGAGGTATCGATAGATTCGCCCGAGGATTCCAAAAAGCTCGGCATAGGTATGGTCCATCAGCATTTTAAGCTGGTCGACGTATTTTCTGCCGCGGATAATATCTGGATGGGGCGCGAAAAACCGGGCGCTGTGCTTAAAAAGGACAGATTTGCCGAGATAGAGAGCATCGCGCATAGGTTCGGCTTTAATATCGATCCGACCAAAAAGGTTTATAATATGGCGGTGTCGGAAAAGCAAACGCTCGAGATCATCAAGGTGCTTTATTACGGCGCAAAGATAATAATTCTGGATGAGCCGACGGCTGTTCTTACCGCACAGGAGATCGAAAAGTTGTTCGGCGTGCTTCGCCGTATGAAGGAGGAGGGGCACGCGATAATCATTATCACCCATAAGCTCAACGAGGTTATGGAGATATCCGATCGCGTTGCTATTCTCCGCAAGGGCGAATATATTACCACTGTCAACACCGCAGAGACCAACGAGCAGGAGCTTACCGAATGGATGGTAGGCAGAAAGGTGGATCTTAATATCGACCGCCCCGTTGTCGAAACCACCCGTCCTCTGCTTGAGGTACGCGACCTTGTTATAAACAACGATGAGGGCGCGGTTGCTATCGATAACGTCAACTTTTATATCCGCGGCGGCGAGATATTGGGCGTTGCGGGCATTGCCGGCTGCGGACAGAAGGAGCTTTGCGAGGCGATTGCGGGACTGCGCCCGATCGAGCGCGGACAGATGATACATAAGGGCAAGAATATCGTCGGACTTTCTCCCAAGGCGATTTTGGAGTGCGGTATTTCGATGTCGTTTATTCCCGAGGACCGCTTGGGCATGGGACTTGCTCCCTCGATGTCGATAACCGACAATATGCTGCTTAAAAATTACAGCCACGGACACAGCCCATTTGTAGACCGCAAGCGCGGACGCGCCGATGCCGAGGAGGTTATAAAAAACCTCGAGGTCGTTACTCCCTCTACCGAAACGCCTGTACGCCGTCTTTCAGGCGGTAACGTGCAAAAGGTGCTTTTGGGACGTGAGATCAAGGCGGGCCCCAACGTAGTGGTCACCGCTTATCCCGTACGCGGACTTGATATCAACTCGTCTTATGCGATCTATAATATTCTTAACGAGCAGAAGGTCAACGGTGTCGGCATACTTTTTGTCGGCGAGGATCTTGACGTTATGATGGCGCTTTGCGATAAGATATTGGTGCTTTGTCACGGCAAGGTGATGGGTGTCGTTCACGCGCATAAGACAACAAAAGAGGAATTGGGACTTATGATGACGGGCGCGCTTGACCTTAGCGAAAAATACGAGGACAAGCCCGCAGGTATAGCAAAAGATACCCGATTTGGCGAGCTTGAGGAAAAGGAGGATTAGTGCATGGGATTTCATATCGTAAAGCGTGACAACTGTCCTCTTTGGAAGCGTTGTTGTCTGTATCTCGCGGCTGTTGTGATCGCACTGCTTGTCGGTGCGGCTATACTTGCCGCCATCGACGTTGACCCGTGGGAATATTATTATCAGATGTTCACAATGGGCACCGTCGGCAACCGTATTGCATACAAGACGTATATGAATTACCTTAAGGAATTTGTGCCTCTTGTGCTCACCTCGGTTGCGCTTTCGCTCGCGTTTAAAATGCGTTTTTGGAACATCGGCGGTGAGGGACAGTTTATTATGGGCTCTCTTGCGGCAAGTTACATCGCTTTTAAGCTCGGCGGTACGTATTCTATAAGTATAACCCTTTTCGTTATGTGCCTTGCGGCTATGCTGGTTGCAGGTCTTTACGGACTTGTTGCCGCCTGGCTAAAGGTCAAGTTCGGAACCAACGAAACGTTGATGACCTTGATGCTCAACTACGTGGCACTTTATCTGCTTTATTATATCGGTGAGACTAAGGCGGATTGGAACTTCTTTTTGAGCGACACCTCGGCGCGACCGGTGTTTCAGAGCTTTTCCGATCTTGCCTCCTTTCCGACGATAAAAACAAGCGGCAAGTTTGAGCTTAATATCTGCGTTATTCTCGCACTGATCATCGGTATTCTGATATTCATTTATCTTAAATATACCAAGCACGGATATGAGATCAGCGTTGTCGGCGACAGTATGGGCACCGCAAATTATGCCGGCATGAAGGTTAAGAGGATCGTGCTCCGCACGGTGTTCCTCTCGGCTTCGCTTATCGGTCTCGCATCGGCGTTCAAGGTCGGTACGGCGGGTGTGCTCTCGACCGCGATAACCGACGACGTGGGTTGGACGGGCATCATCGTTGCATGGCTCGCTCAGCTCAATACGGGTATGATCTTTATCGTATCGGCGCTTATATGCGTGCTTCAATTCGGCTCGACGGTTGCGGCGGCAACCTTTTCGCAGGTCGATTCGAGCTTCGCAAATATGCTTCAGGGCATAATTCTGTTTTTGGTTCTCGCGGCGGACTTTTATATAAGATTCCGCATTGTAAGAGTAAAGAAAGGGGGAAAGACAAATGGATAAAATGGGTGTCATCACGTCGTTTATTCATAATATCGTCGTTTTTAACATCCCTCTGCTTTACGGCACGGTCGGTGAGATCGTTGTTGAAAAATCGGGCAGCTTGAATCTCGGCGTAGAGGGAACGATGGCGGTCGGAGCGATATTCGGCTATGTTTTCGGATGTTATGCAAACAGCTTGGGTGTCGGTATTCTTACCGCGTTTGTAATGGGCGCGCTTTGCGGACTTTTGTTTGCGATGCTTACCGTTTCGCTTCAGGCAAATCAAAATATAACCGGTCTTACCCTTACCACCTTCGGTCTCGGTATTTATTTCTTTGTCGGCAACGGCTTAAAGGCAAAAAATTGGCCGATGATGGGTGATTACGAGAATATCGTAAAGGGCTTTGAGGATATCGATATCCCTCTGCTTTCAAAAATTCCGATACTCGGACGCGGATTTTTCTCGCATAATATTCTGGTTTATCTGGGTATTGCCATCGCGGTCGGCGCATGGTGGTATCTTAAATACACGCCCATGGGCTTGCGCCTGCGCGCTATAGGCGAAAACCCTGCCGCCGCCGACTCGGTCGGTATCAACGTAAAGCTGATGAAATATGTCCATATCTGCATCGGATGCGGAATCATGGGTATCGGCGGCTATTATATGGGACTTAATATGTCGGGCTCGTTTAACAGCAGCTGCTGGATCAACGGCTACGGCTGGATCGCGGTGGCGTTGGTCATCTTCGCAAACTGGAATCCCTCGCTCGCGATTATCGGTACGTTTGTTTTCGGCTTCTTCAATACGCTTCGCGTGTCGGGCAGCAGTCTTGCAACTGCGTTCCCCGAGGGTTTGGGTTGGCTTGCCAAGATCCCGTCTCAGCTTTATCAGGCATTGCCGTTTATCATCACCGCGATCGTGCTCGTTGTAATTTCGGTGCGTAACAAGCGCGGCAGCAGCGGTCTGCCCGCCGCACTCGGATTAAATTATTTCCGCGAGGAACGGTAGAAAAAAAGTGTATTTGCAGGCAAATGTCGCGTTCCTTTTGCTTGACAATTGCCAAACAGAATGATATTATATACATTAGTAATAAAAAAATATTATGAAAGCGAAGGTTTTTGTATGAAAAAGCTTCTATGTGTTTTCTTATCGGCCGTGATGCTTCTTTGCGTGCTTCCCGTTTCGTTGCTCGCATCGGCATCTACTCCCGTCGGTAAGGAAAGTGTAGTTATCGACGGATACCTTTCCGACAACGCTTGGCGCAAGGACGGTTGGATAAAGGTTACGCCCGATAACGGCTATTGGCAAAAGGTGCCCACCACCGATGATACTATTTCTTATAGATATCAGCTTCGTGTGGACGGAACCAAGCTTTACGGTGCGTTTATTATCGATTGCGCTCTCGTTGAGGGTGTTAACGGTACCGGCACCAACGCTCGCCTTTGGTTCAGAACCAACAGTGCGGCAAGCTTGTACACCCATTTCATCGACGTTAACGCTGTTGAGTGCACGGTGAAGTATAACACCTCCACCACCGCAAACAGCGCTGCAACCATGGAGGATCACTCCCTTGTTGCAGAGTTTCGCGGCTCGGGCAACACCACCTATGTGGAATTTTCGATGAACCTTTCGGACATCAACGGCGAAAACGGATTTGACTATTTCGTTGTTGTTTCCAACAAGGTCAACGAGAATCTTGCACTTTACTACCCCCGTGTACCCGTAGGCGCAAGCTCCAGAGCTGACAATCTCCCCTACAACACCTGGTACACCTATAGCGACGTATCCCCTAACATCCATGATATCCAGCTTGGCGATATCGTTCTTGACCTTATCCCCGATGCAGACGAAAACGGCAATCTCCCCGAGTTTATTGCTGTTGACGGCTCTATCAACGAGAACGGCTGGGACAAGGACGGTTGGGTATCGGTAGATGCAACCAACGGCTATTGGTTGGCAGAGCCCACCACCGATGATACTCTTTCCTATAAGTATCAGCTTCGTTCCGACGGAACTAAGCTCTACGGTGCGTTTATCGTTGACAGTCCTCTTGTTGTTGGCGGCAACGGCTCGGGCACCAATGCTCGTATCTGGATCAAGACCAACTCCGATTCTGCAGTATATACTCATTATTATGATGTAAACGCTGCAACCCCTGTGGCTAAGTACAATACTTCCGCTACCACCAACAATTCCGGCGATATTGCAAACAGCACTATCATTTCCAAGGGCTCGGGCACCGGTCCCAAGGCGTATCTCGAGTTCTCGGTTGACCTTGCCGAATTCGGCGGAGAGGACGGCTTTGAGTATTTCATCACCGTTTCCAACAAGGTTACCGAAAATCTTGCACTTTACTATCCCGCAGTAGAGGTTGGCGCAACCCGTCTTTCCAACCTTCCTTACATCGCTTGGGATTCTTCCAAGGCGGCAAGCGCGAATATCGATGACATTATGCTCGGCAGTGTTTCTGTTGAGGAGCATTTTGAGAACCTTGTAGGCGTTGCAAACAGTGACAGCAATCTCGATCTTGTCATCACCGCTCCCGAAACCTATGTTGCAGGCGAGGAATTCACCGTTTCTGTTGCAGTAAGAAACATTACTTCCCAGTACGGTATCGACTGCGTATGCTTTAAGTTCTTCTACGACAACGAAAAATTGGTTATCACCAACGATCTTGATGAGAGCGACTACGGCGGACTCGTATGTATCGATCTTCCTGACAATTGGGAGAATTTCACCGTCGTAACCAACAACTATAACGAGATTTCCGCAGGCGAAGAGGCGGTTGCCGCTAACGACGGTGTTATCAACGCAGCTGCTCTCACCGCTACTATGTATCTTAATTCCGTAACCGAAAATGACGTTCTCGTGTTCAACTTCACCTTTAAGGCGAACGACGATGCAGAGGGCGATCTCGGATTCTGGATCGGCAACGCCGATATCGAGGCGGTTCTTAACGTAGATACCGCTAAGGGCGTTGAGTTCTACACCGGTAACGGCGGTTACGTTCTTGTTGAGCAGCATGTCTGCGTAGGCGAAGACGAATGGCTGAGCGATGAGACAAATCACTGGAATGTATGCGAGTGCGGCGAAAAGGTCAACGAATCCGCACACGATGACGGCGAGTGGATCGTAACCAAGGAAGCCGAGATCGGCGTCGAGGGCTCCAAGGAGCTCAGATGTACCGTTTGTGACTACCTGCTTGACACCGAGGTCATCGAGGCACTTCCCGAGCTTCACGAGTGCAAG
>JAZSDL010000049.1:0-3207 GCA_045531135.1 Eubacteriales bacterium
GATTCAGGTGTCCGAAAACGGCACCGCGTACACCACCGTTTATTCGGTTAACGACGGTGTCAACGGCGGCGCACAGACCGATACGATAAATCTTGACAAGGAGTATTCCGCAAGATACATCAAGTACGTTCAGCTCAAGCGCTGGGTACACGCATCGTGGGGCTCTTACAGCGGCGGCATCCGCGAGTTCCGCGCATACGGCTTCAGCTCCGAAAAATATAATTCGCTGATCGCGCTGGGCGAGGAATTTCTTGCAAGCCATACCGCAGCCGACTCGCGTTATCTCGACGTGCTTAAGTACACCAACTCGCTTAAGGATTATCTCTCGCAGGATGTGGTGTTTGCCGGCAACGCCGAGCTGTTGTACGATAAGCTCGATGCGGCAATGAACGCACCTGCGGCAAAGAACCTTGTATACGGCAATTCCTACACCACGAGCGTAGAGGCAAACTCCTCTTATCCCGACGAAAGCGGCAAGGACCTTACCAACGGCGTAATTATTACTCACGAGGATAACCAGACCTCCAGCCCCTATAACGATCCGAGATGGGTTGGCTACAACGTCTCCAAACCGAGAAGCATTGACGTTATCATTCCTCTCGGCGACGGCAACACGCTTTATTATCTCGATAAGGTCGTGGTAAATATCGGCGGCGACAAGCTCAGCGCAGGCGTTACCGAGCCCGACGTGACGGTTTATTACACCGAGGACGGCGTTACTTATGAAAAGTTCGGCTCCTATACGAGAACCGGCGAGGACAAATATGCGTTCAACGTCGTTATCGAGTCCGAGACTGCGGTCAAGGCGACTGCGATCAAGGTGAATGCAAGTCTTATTAATTGCACAGGCAAGAATCTCGTATGGCTTGGCGAAATCGCGGCATACGAGGGCGAGGACCCCGCACTCTCGGCAACAAACCTTGTATACGGCAATTCCTACACTACGAGCGTAGAGGCAAATTCCTCTTATCCCGACGAAAGCGGCAAGGATCTTACCGACGGCGTGATTATTACTCACGAGGACAACCAGACCTCCAGCCCCTATAACGATCCGAGATGGGTTGGCTTTAACGTCACTACAACAAGAAGCGTTGACGTTATCATTCCTCTCGGCGACGGCAAAACGGTTTATAATCTCAGCAAGGTCGTGGTAAACATCGCCGGCGACAAGCTCGGCGCAGGCGTTACCGAGCCCGACGTGACGGTTTATTACACCGAGGACGGTGTTACCTATAAAAAGCTCGGCTCCTATACGAGAACCGGAGAGGATAAATATGCGTTCAACGTTGTTATCGGGGGAGAGACCTCGGTTAAGGCGACCGCGATCAAGGTGAACGCAAGTCTTGTTAATTGCACAGGTAAGAATCTCGTATGGCTTGGCGAAATCGCGGCATACGAGGGCGAGGAGCCCGCACCCGAATATAAGCTCGGCGACGTTAACGCCGACGGCGTTATAGATTCTATCGACTATCTTATCGTTAAACGCGCTTGCTTTAACAGCTATACGCTTTCCGATGAGGAAAAGGTGCGCGCAAACGTGGATAAGACCGGCGGTGTTGACTCTGTTGACTACGTTCTTATCAAGAGAATTGCGTTTGGCTCGTATACGGTATCAGACAGCACCGATAAAGATTATACCCCTGCAGATCCCGATGCGCTTCTTCCCAAAAAGGACAGCTACAAGCTCCTGTTTATCGGCAACAGCGCGACCTACGTAAACGATATTCCCGCAACGCTTGCTTCGCTTTGCGCCGAGAAGGGAATTACCGTAACCCAAACCCAGCTCGTTACCGGCGGCACCACGCTTGCGGCGCACGCGGCCAATCCCGACGTTCTTGCCGAGATCGCAAAGGGCTACGATGCCGTATTTCTTCAGGAGAACGGCAACTCAATGACCACCGAGTCTGCACGTGCCGAGAGCTTGGAGGCGATAGCCACCTTGAGCAAGGCAGTCAAGAACAGCGGTGCAAAGCTCTATTATTACGTAAGACCTCCTTACGGATACGAGCTTTCCGGCTACGACGTAATTCCTCAGTGCGAGCTGTTTGACGACCATTTCAATCTTGCGGCAGATGCAAACGATGCATCCTGCGTATATGTAAACCGCGCGTTTGCATACGTGAGAACAAACATGAATTACTACCTCTGGGGCTCGGATAACGCGCACACCAACACCTATGGCGCGTACCTTGCTGTCTGCACCTTCTATGCAACCCTGTTTGGCGAATCGGCAACCACTCTCGGCGTTGCCTACGGCATCTCCGCAGAGGATGCGGCCGATCTTCAGAACGCGGCGGATAAAATCGCTTTCGACGGCGTAATTCCTTGGGAAGCATAAACACAAATGCATAACAAAAAGACCGAAACGGCATCAACCGTTTCGGTCTTTCTCTATTTCTCAAGATGCTCGCGTATCTTGTCGATTGCGCTTTTTTCCAATCGGGACACGTAAGAACGCGAGATATTGAGCAGCTTTGCAACGTCGCGCTGGGCATAGGTCTTGCCGCTTTTGTTTATGCCGTAGCGGAGCATCATTATCTTTTTTTCGCGGTCGGTGAGCACGGTTTTTACGGCATCTAAAATCCTTTCCAGCTTTATCTTGCGGTCTATCGAATCCACTATATCGTCGGGCGCTGCGATTATTTCAAGATAAGTAAGCGGATTGCCGTCCTTATCAACGTCAACCGGATCGTTTATCGAGGTAACGCCGGAATGCTTTTTCTGCGCGCGGAAGTACATAAGTATCTCGTTTTGCAGGCATTTTCCCGCATAGGTGGCAAATTTTGCGCCGTTTTCGGCATTAAAGCTGTCTATCGCCTTTATAAGTCCTACCGTGCCGACAGATATCAGATCGTCCTGATCCGGCGATGAGGTGTAATATTTTTTTACAATGTGTGCCACAAGCCGCAAATTATGCTCAATCAGCTTATTTCTTGCGGATTTATTACCCTCTGACATTTCCTTGAAGCAGTTGAGTTCTTCTTCTGCTGACAAAGGCTTAGGGAAAATATTGGTGTTTTCAACGTGGAGAACAAAAAACAAGAGATTTTTCAGCAATTCAAAAAACATAACAGACACCGCCTTATAAATATTGACGATAAAGTATATGCAGAAAATCGACAGAAAATGACAATAACCGCACAAATACTGAATTTGTACCTGTGCGGTTATGATGTTTTATACCAATCTCTAAAATGTTAGTAGACA
>JAZSDL010000042.1:0-29993 GCA_045531135.1 Eubacteriales bacterium
GTCCTCAAGGGTTACCGTTACCTTTACGGTTACGTAAACGGTATCCTTTTCCGAGCCGATAACCTCTATGCTGTCAAGGTCGTACGCAGCTTCGCCTATGAGGAGATTTTCCCATGTGGAATTTACCATAATTGCCTCGGGAGTCTTTCCGTCCTTAAGGTTTACCTTCTGGTAATACCTTGAAAGGCTCATTACCTCTTCTCCTACGCTGACCGAGGAGAGAATTGTTGAATTTATTAATGAGCACTGGTCGGCAGAGAAGGTTTTTGCAGCCATTGTCATAAGCTCATCTACGGTTTCAAAGCCGAGATTCTTATGATAGTAGCAATAAGCCTCAAAGTAAACTCCGTCCGAGGTATTTTTATCGTCTGTATGGGGTATACCCTTTCCCCAGAAAATATCGTTAAGCACGGCTGAATCGGCTATAAGCGTTTTCGCAGCAGCCTTAACCTCTGCCTCGTCGTATTTTCTGTCGCCGCAGGAAACCAAGGTCAGAAGCGACAGGGAAAGAATCAGAAGAATTGAAAGAATTTTTTTCATCAGAAGGATTCCTCTTCGGAGGAGAGAGCTTCACGGCCTTCGTCTGCCTTTTTTTCTGGCATTGCCGCCTCCTCGCTCTTTATTTCCTCGTCTACCTTGCGGCTTTCCTCTTCGATTTTTTCACTCTTTTCAAGTCTTGCCACGTTGTTGATATAAGAGCCCTCTGCAAGACGCATTATAATAACGCCCGTCGCGGTTCTTGAGTAAACGTTGATACCCTCTACCGAGGTTCTTATGATTGTACCCTCGTTGGTTATAATCATAAGGTCGTCGTCGTCGGCAACGGTAATGATAGAAGCAAGCTTACCCGTCTTTTCGGTGATATTCTGGCAGACGACTCCTCGTCCTCCGCGGTTCTTCATCTGTCTGAAGTCGGAGAACTTGGTTCTCTTACCGACACCGCCCTCGGTTATGGTAAGAAGAGTCTTTTCGTCGTCAACAACCGCTACGCCTACGACGTAGTCGTCGCCCACGAGGGTTATTCCCTTAACACCGTGAGCCGTTCTGCCCATTGAGCGAACGTTGTTCTCGTCAAATCTTACGGCGTTACCCTCTCTTGTCGCGATAACGAGGCTTTCCTCACCGTTTGTGTGCCTTACGAAGATAAGCTCGTCGTCCTCGTCAAGATTTATGGCAATTTTTCCACCCTTTCTCTGATACTCGAACTGAGAAAGAAGCGTTCTCTTGATAACTCCCCTCTTGGTTACCATTGTCAGATAACCGCCCTCGGTAAAGTCGGAGATTGAGATTATGGAGGTTACGAACTCGCCCTCCTGAAGCTCAATAATGTTAACGAGGTTAGTTCCCTTTGCCGTTCTTCCCGCCTCGGGAATTCTGTACGCCTTCTTAGCGTAAACTCTTCCCTTGTTGGTGAAGAAGAGCAGAGTAGAGTGGCTGTTAACTACTATAACGTCCTCAACAAAGTCGTCTTCCTTGGTGGTCATACCGATAATACCCTTACCGCCTCTGTTCTGAGCAGAGTAAACGTCTGCTCTCTGACGCTTTATGTATCCCGTATGGCTTACCGTAATAACGCAGGTATGTCTGGGAATGAGGTCCTCAAGGTCTATTTCCTCGGTTGCCTCAACTATTTCGGTCTTTCTCGCATCGCCAAATCTGTTCTTTATCTCGGAAAGCTCGGTTTTGAGAATATCCTTTACCTTTTCCTCGTCGGCAAGAATAGATTTAAGCTCTGCAACTACTCCCATAAGCTTCTCTATTCTGTCCTCGACCTTCTTTCTTTCGAGCCCTGAGAGCTTACCGAGAGTCATTTCTACTATTGCCTGAGCCTGAGCGTCGGAAAGAGCAAATCTCTCTATAAGTCTTTCCTTTGCGGCGGGAATCGACTCGCTTCCCTTTATTATAGCTATAACCTCGTCGATATTGTCTATCGCGATTTTGTAGCCCTCAAGAATGTGCATTTCCTTTTCGGCTTTTTCAAGGTCAAATTTAGTTCTGTTAACTATTACGCTCTTCTGAAATTCAATATACCTGTCAAGTATCTCTGAGAGAGAAAGAATTTTAGGCTCTCCGCCGTCTATGACGAGCATATTTATAGAGCAGGTATCCTGAAGCTGAGTGTATTTATAAAGCAGATTAAGAACTATCTGGGCGTTTGCATCCTTTTTGATATCGATAACGATACGCATACCGCCTCGGCCCGATTCGTTTCGGATATCCGAAATACCCTCGACCCGCTTGGTCTTTACAAGCTCGACCATGCTCTCGAGCAGCATCGAACGGTTTACCTGATAAGGAAGCTCGGTGACGATAATACTCGTTTTTCCGTTCTTTTCCTCAAAATGCGCCTTTGCACGAACACGCACCTTGCCGCGGCCTGTCATATATGCCTCGTAGATGCCGCTTGTGCCGTAAATGGTGCCGTAGGTCGGGAAATCGGGGCCCTTTATGTACTGCATCAGATCAACGACAGTACAATCGGGGTTATCTATAAGATACTCGGTCGCCTCGATAACCTCGCGCATATTATGCGTAGGAATATTGGTTGCCATACCGACCGCGATACCCACACTGCCGTTTACAAGCAGATTGGGGAATCTCGACGGAAGAACGACCGGCTCCTTGCGGGAATTATCAAAGTTGGGGATAAAATCGACAACGTTTTTCTCGATATCTTCAAGCATTTCGTCGGCGATCTTGGACATTCTCGCCTCGGTATAACGGTATGCCGCGGGGGGATCGCCGTCGATATTACCGAAGTTACCGTGTCCCTCGACAAGCATATAGCGCAGAGAGAACGGCTGTGCAAGACGTACCATTGCATCATAAACCGATGCGTCGCCGTGCGGATGATATCTACCGAGCACGTTACCGACCGTCGTTGCGGACTTACGGAACGGCTTATCGTAGGTAAGATGGTCCTCGTACATAGCATAAAGTATACGTCTGTGGACCGGCTTCATACCGTCACGCACGTCGGGCAGAGCTCGTCCGACGATAACGCTCATCGCGTAGTCGATATAACAGCTTTTTATCTCCTGCTCTATTCCTGTATTATGAATAACTTGTTCCTCGTGGTTACTGTAATCGTATTCGTGTGCCACTTGAAAAACCTCCGGTTTTTAGAGTGAATGGTAAAATTTTTGCCAAAAATGCTTGCTATCTATATTTTTTATCAGGTATCCAAGTTAGCATATTTTGCGTTTGCCTCGATAAAATCTCTTCTCGGCTCGACCTTATCGCCCATAAGCACCGAGAAAAGCGCATCTGCCTCGACAGCATCCTCGATAGTAATACGCTTTAAAATACGTCTTTCGGGGTCCATTGTGGTCTCCCAGAGCTGCTCGGCATCCATTTCACCAAGACCCTTATATCTCTCTGCCGTAGCGTTTCCGCCCAGCTCCTCGATATACATATCCCTTTCCTCATCCGAGAACGCATATCTCTGTTGCTTGCCTCTGAACACCTTATAAAGAGGAGGCGTTGCGGCATAGACGTGTCCCGCCTCGATAAGAGGACGCATATGACGGAAGAAGAACGTCAGCAAAAGCGTTTTTATATGCGCACCGTCAACGTCGGCATCCGCCATAAGAATTATCTTTCCGTAACGGAGCTTGGTTATATCAAATTCGGTGCCGATGCTCGTTCCGAGCGCCAGAATGATAGGCGTGATCTGAACCGAGGAATAAACCTTATCGATCCTGTTCTTCTCAACGTTTAATATCTTACCTCTAAGCGGCAATATCGCTTGGAATCGGCTGTCTCTGCCGTCCTTTGCGGTACCGCCTGCCGAGTCTCCCTCTACCAGATAGAGCTCGGTATACTCCATACGTCTCTCGTTACAGTCGGCAAGCTTGCTGGGAAGCGAGCTCGACTCGAGCAGTCCCTTACGTCTGGTTAACTCTCTTGCCTTCTTTGCCGCCTCTCTCGCTCTTGCGGCGAGAACCGATTTTTCGATAATAATTCTCGCAACCTCGGGATTTTCCTCGAAGAATATCGAAAGCTTTTCGTTTACGATACCCTCAACCAGCGTTCTTATCTCGCTGTTGCCCAATTTTGCTTTTGTCTGGCTCTCAAACTGAGCATCCTCTAATTTAACCGAAATTACCGCCGAAAGACCTTCTCTTACGTCATCGCCGGTCAATTTCTCATCGTTTTTAAAGATATTATACTTCTTGCCGTAATCGTTAAGCGATTTTGTGATACCGACCTTGAAGCCGGTCTCGTGAGTACCGCCGTCAACGGTATGCATATTGTTTGCAAACGAAAGGATAGAATCGGTAATAGTCTCGTTATACTGCAGTGCGATCTCGGCAACCGAGCCGTCCTTCTCACCCGAAACGTATATTACCGGATGAAGCGCATCCGCGCCCTTCTTCTGATTCAAAAACTCAACAAACGAGCGGATACCGCCCTCGAAGCAGAAATTCTCCTCGGTCGGCTCGACAGCTCTTTTATCGCAGATGGTTATCGAAACGCCTGCATTAAGGAACGATTGCTCGCGCAATCTTGTCTTGACAGTCTCATAATCAAACTCAACCGTCTCGAAAATAGTGTCATCCGGCCAGAAGCGCACGTGCAGACCGTGGAGATCGGTCGCACCGGTCTCGCGGAATTCCTCGACAACGTGACCTCGCTCAAACGCGATATAATAGCCCATGCCGTCGCGGTGGTTTCTTACCTCGACACGCTTGGAAAGCGCGTTAACAACAGACGCGCCCACACCGTGCAGACCGCCTGCTATCTTATACCCGCCGCCGCCGAACTTTCCGCCCGCGTGAAGTATCGTATAGATAACCTCAAGCGTAGGTCTGCCGACGGTAGGATGAATACCGTTAGGAACGCCGCGGCCATCGTCGGTTACCTCACAGCTTCCGTCGGTATGAAGCGTTACCGTTATATTTTTACAGTATCCTGCCAGCGCCTCGTCGATAGAGTTATCAACGATCTCGCTTATAAGGTGATGCAATCCCTTTACCGAGGTCGTACCGATGTACATACCCGGGCGTTTTCTTACCGCCTCAAGCCCCTCGAGCACCTGAATCTGACTGTCACCGTAATTTTCTTCGACAGGATTCATACCTTCTCTCATTTCATCCATTTTATTTCCTTTCCGCGATGTATCCGCGACAGAACTGTCGCGCCCTCGCCGCGTTTTTTTTATTACCGCGTTGTATGTTTCTTCAACTTTGTTATGTTCTCTCCGCGTTTTTTATTACCTCGGTGTATGTTTTGTTAACTTTATTATGTTCTTCTCCGCGCTCATATCTTTTTAAATCTCGCAATAAATCTGTTATTCTATTGTAGGGAAAACAAAAATACATAAATAAAATAACGGAAAAATAAAAATCGTAGGGACTTACCGTCCTCGACTGTCCGAATATTTACAAACAATTCCGCAATAACAATCTTTTATACTTATTCTCTTATTCCCCGCGTTTTTTTATGCTCTCGGTCGATAAACCGCTGATATACAAAGTATCGCTGTACTCGCCGTCGGTCAGCACAAAGCTCTTCGGAAGGTCGTTACTCAAGCTGACAACGCCCTTTTCCTCCTCTTTCCGCTTAAAAAGCTCTCTTGTCCCTTGCGACATACTGCTCGTTTCGATATCAAAAACGCCGATAACCGTTTTTTTATCTATACTTTCGCCTTTTTCTAACTGCAAATATCTCATATCAACCAATTTGCTCGGCAATTCCCTCTCGCACAAGGATCTTATTGCCCTTGCTCTCAAATATCTCGCTCTCACAGCCGGTTATTATAACCTGTCTGCCCGTTGTTTTCGACAAAATATACTCTTTTCTGTCCTTATCCAGCTCCGACAGTATATCATCAAGCAAAAACACGGGATACTCGCCCGTAAGCTTTGCCGACAGTTCGCCCTCGGAAAGCTTGAGCGCAAGCGTAATACTCCTCTGCTGTCCCTGCGAACCGTACATTTTTGCACTTTTTTTATTTATCGAGACCAAAAAGTCATCCTTATGTGCGCCGTAATGCGACAAAAACCGTTCCTTTTCATAACCCATCTTTTCACTTAACAGCAAAAGATATTTTTCCCGCAGCTCCTCCTGCGATTCAAAATCCCCCGCCTGTGTCTGATAGCTGAGCGTCAGTTCCTCTTTGCCTCCGCTCATATCAAGCAAAAACCTTTTTGCCTCCTCCTCGAGCTTTGCCACATATTTTTTCCGATTGACCGTTATTACCGCCGCCAAGCTTGCCAATCTTTCATTATAGACCTGCATCAGCTCGTCTATAACGTTACCGCGCTTTAAAAGCGCATTTTTCTGTGCCAGAACACGATTATATTCCGAAAGCGTGGGTGCATATCTCGGAAACGACTGACAAATAGCCAGATCCAAAAATCTACGTCGATTCTCGGGCGAGCCCTTTACCAACCTGAGATGGTCGGGCGTAAATATCACCGCCCTGAACCTGCCTATATACTCGGGCATTCTCAAAGGACCGCTCTCGCCTATCCTTATAGCCCTTTTTCCGCTTTTTGACAGTGTTGCCGACATTTTCAGCCGATTATTTCCCGAGCAAAACCGCATAGAGATATTACTCTTTTCACTGCCGAATGCGATAAGCTCCCTATCCTTACAGTTTCGAAAGCTCTTTCCTGCGGCAAAATAGAATATTGCCTCTAAAATATTCGTTTTTCCTGCGGCATTTGCTCCGCAGATAACGTTAACACCGTCGCAAAACTCTATATCGCTCTCAATAGCATTTCTGAAATTTCTAAGCGACAAAAACTCAATATTCATTAATCCTTTAACTTACACGGCAGCACGAGATAGGTATAATGGCTGTTTTCATCCTTCTCTGCGGGCTCTATCATCATACTCATAAGCGGTGTCGAAAGCGATGCTATGATCTTCTCGTCCTTACAAGCACGCAAGGCATCAAGCAGATACTTATTATTAAATCCGATCTCGATATCGTCGCCCTCTTTTTTGATCCTTAAATTATCGTTAACACTGCCGTACTGCGTGTTACACGAAATATTCAATATATTATCCTCAAATCTGCAGCGAAGCGGCGTTCTCAGCTTCTCATCAACAAGCAAGCTCGCTCTTTCTGCCGACTCGATAAAATCTGCCCTGTCGATAGTGGCAAAGATCCTGTTCTGTGTAGGAAGCGCGCGTCTGTAATCAAGATACTCGCCCTCCAGCAATCTCGAGAAGAACACGGTATCATCTATCTTAAAAATAATATACTTAGCCGTAAATTCAACTCTCAACGGCTCATCGCTGTCGTCAAGCAATTTAGTAAGATCCGAAAGCGCCTTTGCCGGAACAACAAAAGAAAATCTGTTATCATTATCAAAAACGCAGTTCTTTTCCTCGCGCATTGCAAGGCGGAAATTATCAAGCGCAACCACCGTGAGCATCTTATTCTCTATCATAAACAGCTCGCCGGTGAGTATAGGTCTCGCCTCCGACTGTGCAGCCGCAAACACCGTACTGTTGATAATATCCTTCATCAGCGTTCTCGATATATTAAACGCATTATCGCCGCCGAGCTCAGGAAGATTGGGATAAACCTCTGCCGTTACGCCGTGGATGGTAAAATCACTCATTCCGCCGGTGATCCTTACCATATTCCTCTCATCCGACTCTATACAAATATCGCCGTCGGGGAAATTACGGATGATCGAGGTGATCTTCTGCGCGTTGATGATTACCGCGCCCTCCTGCATGGGAACTACCGTACCCGTCGTTCTGACACCCTTCTCAAGATCGTATCCGCACACCGTAAGAGTATCGCCCTTCAACGTGAACAACAATCCCTCCAACGCAGGCAAGGTCGTCTTATTAGATGCCGCCGATGCCGCCGGTATCACCATACTCAACAAGCTCTTCTTATCCGCCACAAACTTCATTTTTTTGTTCTCCCTACTTCTTTTCTATACTGATTCGTGTCCCAACCTGAAATAACAATAGCGTATGTTTTTTGGTTCTGCAGATTTGGATTCGTGTCCCAACCCAAAATAACAATAGCGTATGTTTTTTGGTTCTGCAGATTTGGATTCGTGTCTCAACCCAAAATAACAATAGCGTACGTTTTTTTGTTCTTCAAATTTGGATTTGTGTTTCTGCCAAAATAACATTAGCGTATGTTTGTTTTTTTCTTCTTTTTAATTTACGCGATGTTACGTTACTTTTAAGTGATATTAAATTTATTCTAAATCACACCGCAAAAGGTATATATCGCATTTGCGTCAGCAAATATATTGCCGTCGGTAATAGCCGACTATGCTATAATTGTCGCATCGGCGATTTTCCATATGTTATTGCTGTGTTTTCCACAGGGTTATGCGTGTGTTATCCATAGGTGGAAATTTTGGAAATATCGACAAAATCCTGCTTGTCGGAGTTATCCACATATCCACGCGGCACTACTACTACTTATACTACAAATAAATACTAAAAGATATTAATTCTGGATTTCTTTTGCCGAAAAGCGTGTTGCCGGTCTATCAGCCGGTAATATCCGAAATTGTGTTGTTTATTTCCTTTTCAAAATTCGGATTTTCACGCATTTTCTTTTTGATATACTCAATAGAATTAATAACCGTTGTGTGATCCTTGCGGTTAAACAGCTTTGCTATCGACATCTGCGAAAGCTTTGTTGTTTCCTTTACAAGATAAACGGCACAGTGCCTTGCCTTTGCAACCTCGTTTGCGCGGCTGGCGCTCTTAAGCTGCTCCTCCTTAACGCCGTAGCGCTTTTGAATATACTCAAATATCTTTTGAATAACCGTTTCCTCACTTTTTGCGTTAACAAAGAACTCATTTAAGGTTTTCTTTGCGACCTCAAGCGTGCATTCCTCACCCGTGATAAGCGTGTGCGCCTTTAATTTTTTAAGAGCACCCTCTATCTGACGGATGTTTGTGGTGATACTGCGCGCAAGATAATAAAGCACGTCCATATCGAGATCGTAATTATAATCCATCGCCTTGCGCTTGAATATCGCAACACGCAGCTCAAGATCGGGCGGCTGGATATCCGCGACCAAGCCCATCTCAAACCGTGTTTTTAATCTGTCCTCGAGATCGCTTATATCCTTCGGCGCAACGTCGGAGGCAAGTATTATCTGCTTGTTCATCCTGAAAAGCGTATCAAAGGTATGGAAAAATTCCTCCTGGACCGACATCTTGCCCGCGATAAACTGAATATCGTCTACCAAAAGCACGTCCAAATTCCTGTATTTCTCGCGGAACACCATCGGCTTTTTAAGCGAAAGCGATTCGATAAGCTCTATCGTAAATTCCTCGCCGGTAACGTACCATACGTTAAAATCGGGATGATCCTTTTTGATCTGATTCATTATCGAGAACAAAAGGTGGGTCTTGCCAAGTCCCGATGGACCGTAAAGAAACAGCGGGTTATTTAGCTCGGCAGGATGCTTTGCAACCGCGATCGACGCCGACTGTGCAAGCTGGTTTGATTTACCTACCACAAAATTCTCAAACGTGTAATCGGGATTAAACCTGAGCTTATACGCGGTTTCTACCTTTTCCTCAACGTCGGGGACAAGATCCTCCTCTTCCTCCTCGGAAATGATAAAAAGAGTCATATCAACACCGATGATCTCGGAAAACTTGTTTTTGAGCACGCTGTGATACTGCGATTGAACAAATGCCTTTTTGCTTTGCGGAAGCGAGATGGTAATATTCGTTCCGTCAAGCAATACGACCTTTATCGGCTCAAACCACAGTCTGACAGAGGGCGCGGGGTATATTTTTTTTAATTCTTCTAAAACAAACTCTTTTATCTGCTGATATTCGTTTTCGGTCATTTTATACCTCTTTTGCGGCAAAGCGGATTGCCGAAAAATCGCTTAAATAAATTTAAACATATATATTCGGTTAATTATATCACATAATTTTTAAAAAGTAAACCCCTTTATACATATTTATTACGTTTATATATAATATATAATTCCTTATTATATGTGTTTTTTGTTATCTTAAAAAATATTTTTTATGCTATATATTGGGCTTTTAAAAAGCCGAAAATAAAAAAACAACAATATCTTTGAACGGACAAAAAAAATTACGTCTGCAGGGCACACAGAGACACGTAAAAAACGTTAAAAGCACTTGACAAACACAGATTTTTGGGTATATAATGTATTGCTATTACTCTGCGGTATCACGGGCGCAGGGTAGAAAAATAACTGACTTTTTTTGAAAAATAATGGAGGTGTAACACCATGCTTAGAACATATCAGCCCAAGAAGAGACACAGAAAGGCAGAGCACGGCTTCCGCAAGAGAATGGCTACCGCTAACGGCAGAAAGGTTCTCAAGAGAAGACGCGCAAAGGGCAGAGCTCGCCTTACCTATTAATCAATTTTTTATCCAAGCGAGGTTTTTGTTATGGAAAAAACACGCAGGATACAGACTTTAAAGGAAAACCACCTGTTCTCCCGCGCATACCGCAAGGGCAGGTGCTTTTCCGGCAAGTATGTTGCATTGTACGTGCTTAATAATACCCGCGACAAAGACCAAAACAAATTAGGGATAACCGTATCCAAGAGCCGCGGCAATGCCGTAAAGCGCAACCGTGTAAAGCGCATTATACGAGAGGCATACCGTGTATTTCATCCGTTTATAAAAGAAGGTCATATTATCGTCGTTGTCGCACGTCAACCCTGTGTGGATGCTCACGTTTCCGTGGTCGTTAGCGAGCTCGAGGTTTTATTGTCAAAGGCGGCACTTTTATAGCAGGGATATTTTTTTGATCTCTGAGGAATGAAATTTTTATTATGAAGCGTTTTTTTATTTGCTTGATACGGTTTTATCAAAAGAATATTTCTCCGTACAAGCCCCAAAGCTGTCGCTTTCATCCGAGCTGCTCGGCTTATGCCATAGAGGCGATTGAAAAGCGCGGCGTTTTTTGCGGGGTTTTCCTTTCGTTATACCGTATTTTGCGGTGTAATCCCTTTAACAAGAACTGCGGGTATGATCCCGTTCCGGAGAAAAAGAAAAAGCACAGGTGATCAAATGAATTTTATTTACGACATTTTCTCGTATCTGATGAAGGGCTGCCTTTATATATCCGGTAACCACTATATATTGGCGCTTCTGTTTTTTGCTCTTGCGATGGAGATCGTGTTGCTTCCGCTTGCGATAAAGCAGCAGAAATCGCAGATCAAAATGGCTCAGATAAAGCCGAAGGAAATGGCGATCCGCGAGAAGTACAAGGGCCGTAACGACCGTGCGACTCAGCAAAAGATGACAATGGAAATTCAGGAAATGTACCAGCAGAACGGCTACAACCAGTTCGGCGGCTGTCTTCCCTTGCTCATCCAGCTTCCTATTATCTTCATTCTTTTCGCAATAGTCCGTCAGCCCATTTCCTATGCATCGAACATCACAAAGGACGATCCCGATTTTATCAAGAACAACGCAAGTGCAGCTGTTGAGTATTATCAGGCAGAGAAAGAGGCGCTTGTAAAGACCGGCTTTGACAGCACCGAGGAATATAATGAGTATGTCAAGCTTATTGACAGCTATCAGGTAGAGCTCGGCGGCAAAAAGCTTGATGAAACCACCGAAAGCGGTCTTAATATCTACGAATTTAACGAAAGTGCAAATCTTTCCCAGGCGGAAATGGCACTCTCGAATATTATCATCAACGGAAGCTCCGAGCTTGATTATCTTATCGAAAAGGGACAGATTGACGAATCGTTTAAGGACACCTTTAAAGAGTACGGCTTTGATGAATATGCCGACAAGCTTCCCGAGTACCGTATAGCAGGCGTGAGCTTGTTAAACGAGCCCGATTTCGGCAGAAATCTCTGGTTGATGGTAATTCCCTTACTTGTATTCCTTACCTCGTTCTTCTCTACAAAGGTAACGAGAAAGTTCTCGGGCGCGGCTACCCAGACCGATGCAAACGGCAACCCCATTGGCGGCGGCTTGTTTATGGAGGTCGGTATGCCTCTTATGTCTGCAATTTTTGCGTACAGCTTTTCTGCCGCTATCGGCGCATACTGGGTATGGAGAACGCTTATTGCAATGGTAAAGACGGTTATTCTTGCAAAGGCGATGCCTATTCCCGCCGTTACCGAGGAGGATATTGCTGCCGCTAAAAAGGAAATGAAGAGCAAGCAAAAGAAAAAGAAGGTCATCACCATCGAGGTCGATGAGGATGACAACAGCTATGACGGAATGATAGTAGAGGGCGCAAAGGTTAAGGAGATCGATCCCGCCACCCGCACTCCCCGTCACATCGAAATGCTTACCGCAGACGACGAAAACGATACCGAGTCTGAAGAAAGCACCGAAAATTGATTGAAAGGCAATAAATATGTTAAAAGAAACCGTAAAATCGGCAAAAACGATTGAGCTTGCCGTTAAAGAGGCGTGTGCCGAGCTCGGGGTGACCGAGGCAGAGGTAGATTACGTCGTTTTGGAGGAGCCCAAAAAGGGTATTCTCGGTATCGGTGCCGCCGATGCCAAGGTAAGTGTCAGCTTAAGATCCACTCCCGCCGTTAAGGCATACGATTTTGTAGAAAGTCTTATCAAAAATATGGGGCTCAATGCTACTGTCGAGATAACCTCTCAGGACAAAGAGGGTGTATGTATTGCCATCAAGGGTGACCATCTGGGCATCCTTATCGGCCGCAGAGGCGATGTTCTCGATTCGCTTCAATACCTTGCCACCCTTGCCGCAAACATCGAAAAGAACGGCTTTTACCGTGTCACAGTCGATGTTCAGGGCTACCGCGAGAAGCGCGCCGAAACTCTTAAGGGCGTTGCAAGACGTATGAGCGAGAAGGTTCTTAAATACAAGAGAAGCTTTGCGCTTGAGCCGATGAATGCTTATGAGAGACGTATCATTCATGCCGAGTGCCAGAATATCGATGGTGTAACCACCCGCTCGATAGGCGAGGGCGCCGACAGAAAGATAGTTATTTCTCCCGAGAAGAAATAAGCTTAAATATAAAAAGGACTGTGCAAACAGTCCTTTTGTATATAAATGAGGCAGAGATATGAAAAAAAATATTTCGGTAAGCTATGATTTTACCGGCAGAAATGCAAAAAAAGCCGGATTCGCAAAGGGAATAATAACCGTAGCCGCCTCCGGTGACAGATTGAAAAACGGATATTATCTTGTTTATTATACAAGCGGAAATGAGCTTCTTTGCGGATATGACGAGCTTGCGGCAATTGAGATTAACAACGATATTGTTTCTGCCGAGATACCCGACGGTGTTATGATACCGCAAAACGCAACCGGAATCGCGGTTTTTGAAAGCAAAACGCATTTTTCGGAGCAAAATACGGCAATAACCGATGCCGTTGCGGTGTGTGACATTCCCGAAAACAAGCGGTTAAAGCTCGGAAAGGCGGAATCGGTATTCGGCGCGGTATCGGATATTCATATGAACTACGAATATTACGGTCGCAGTGCATATAAAAAATGGAGCAGAACGCTTGAATTTTTTGCAGAAAATCAAATATCCTGCGTTATAGTTGCGGGCGACGTTACGGGTGATGCAAGCGATCCGATTCCGCTCGAGGAGCAGTATTCGGTTTACGTTGAGCTTGTAAACAAATCAAATATCGATATAAATAACGTGTATGCATCGCTGGGCAACCACGGCAATACGCCCGATGATCTGCACCTGTTTTCAAAATACACAAAGGGTGTAGACAAGGTGCATCCCTATGAAGATTCGCCGTATTTTTACGTTTTGAAAAAGGGAAGCGGAAAAACAAGGGATAATCTGTTTGTATTTACTTGGCAGGAGCTACGCTCGGCGGGCGAAAGCGCAAGGGTGGATAACTTTTCAAAAGAGCAGATGGATTGGCTTTCATCCGTTCTCTCTGAATTTGACAACAACGAGACGAATATTTTTGTTATCGCGCACTCGCCTTTTTTGAATTACGGCGCGGGGGACAGAAAAAACGGTATTTATACCTCTTTAACGTCGTTTAAGAGTGAATTTCCGCAAAATATGCGGTTAAAATCGCTTTTACAGGAGCACAAAAACGTTATTGTGATATCGGGACACACCCATTTAACGCTTTACGACGGTCAAAATTATTCGAACCTTAATAACGAATTCGCTCATACCGTTCATCTTTCCTCGACCTGCTGGACACGCGCCTACACAAAGGACGGCAAAAGCTGTCCCGCCGGTACCGACGGGCGCAGGGAATGCGGGCTTGATTACGGCAGCGAGGCAAATATTATCAGCGTTTATCCCGAGCATATTGTATTTACGGGGTATAATCTTTCGACAGGCAAAATCATCCCCGCCGCCTGTCTGATAATACCGAAATAATAAAAAAATACAGAAAACCGAGCTTACGAAATAAAACGAAGCTCGGTTTTTTGCGACTTTTGTGCGACAAACGCGGGATGAAAAATGCTTTTTTCTCTGTTAAACTCGGTTTAACGGAGGATGAAAAAATGTTAAAGATGAAACGCGATTTTTTTGATGACGAGCGCATCAGATCGGTGCGGCAATACCCGCACGGTGACCGATATATAATGATCTACACGATGCTTGTCGGGATCGCCGAACGAAATTCGCGCAATTTCGCGCTTGTTAACGAACAGGGAAAGCCGTTGACTTATAACGAAATGGCAGATATTTGCCGTGTAAACCGCGATATGTTTGATAAAGCCGTGATATTGCTTGATGCAAATGGGCTGATCGAGCGTTTTTACGGCATATCCTACGTTAATACAAACGGCTTGTTTGACGAAACGGCTTAATTCTCCCAGGGAATAACTCCCTCGAGCGCGATCTTATCTGCGACGAGCTGAAGCTGCTTTGCATCGCTGTCCGACAGCTGATAAGCAACGCCGAGCTCGGTTGCGGATCTGCCGAAAAGGGTTGCATAGAAGGTGCAGACCGCAAGATATGCGCCGTGTGTGCCGGTGTGAGCGTTATCATCGCCCCAGAGGTTGAAATTCAGATTTTTTATTGCATAGGCGAATGCGCGGTTAACGTATACGCAATCGGCATTATATTTTTCTGCCGCGGGGGTAAAATGATCGTCAAATAACTTGCATTGATCGAAATTCTTAAATCCGCCTAAGTCGATACCGTAGGGCGGGCGCACGTAAAATAAAAATTTTGCTCCGCTCTTGTTCACCGCTTTTCCTATCTTTTCGATGGCCGCCAAGCTCTTTGCACGGACGTCGTTATTGATAAGATAATTGCCGTTTTCCTGAATAAATACGGCATCGTAGCCGTTTTTGATCTCGTTATACACCTCTTGGTTTGCGGCATGCTGCTCAAGTGAAGAGCCGCCGGGAACAATCTGCTTTTGGGTGATCTTTATGCCCTTTGCATCGCAGAGCGTAGCCAAAACGGCGGGAATATCGTGCACGTAGGTCGCGCTGTTGCCGATGAAAAGGAATTTGTAGGAATTTTTTTCGGGCAGTAATGCATTATTCATTTCCGAAACCTCCGAGCTTTCCGTGCTTGTTTCTTCGATAGAGCTTTCATCGCTTTCGCCTGCGGCAGAGGATGTATCCCCGTCGCCTCCGCACGCGGAAAATATAGGAACGCACACAAGTAAAGCCAGCACAAAACAAAGTATTTTTTTCATTTTGGTAACCCCTTGAATTTGATAAAACATTATACCCCGCGACGTATATTTTGTCAAGTGGAGCGTAGTCGGCGGTGTGATTTGGAATGATTTTTAATTAACGCATTGTAGGGAAAGGGCTTGCTCCCGCCGTCACATAACACAAAAGGAAAACGATATGTCTGTGAAAAATCACACGGCACATCGTTTTTTGTATTACATATTTTAATTATTTCGTTATTTTATTTATTCGACACGAATTTAAAACAAATACAATAAAAATCCATATTTTCCGAGGACATGCGCCTCGGAAAATATACCTATGATGTCCGCGAACGGTGAGTGAGGCGCGAGCGCACGGACATCACAAAAACCGATGAAAAACCGTGTGTTTTTCATCGAGAGCGTTAGCAATAAAAAAACGCCCGAAAACAAGCGTTTTCGGGCGAGAGCGCAGCGATTTTAAAGAGCCGCGTTGATGATGGTGGCAAAATCAGGCGCCTTAAGAGATGCGCCGCCGATAAGACCGCCGTCAACGTTTTCCTTGGAGAGAAGCTCGTCGCAGTTCTTTGCGTTCATAGAGCCGCCGTACTGAATAGTGGTTGCCTTTGCAACAGAATCGCAGTAAAGCGAAGCAACAACGTTACGGATAACACCGCAAACCTCGTCTGCCTGATCGGAGGTAGCGGTCTTGCCGGTACCGATAGCCCAAACCGGCTCGTAAGCGATGATGATGTCCTTCATCTGCTCTGCGGTCACGCCCATAAGAGCGATCTTGGTCTGCATAGCAACGATCTCGTTGGTGATGCCCTGCTCGCGCTCCTCAAGAAGCTCGCCAACGCAGAGGATTACCTTAAGTCCTGCCTCGAGTGCCGCGAGAACGCGCTTGTTAACGGTAACGTCGGTCTCGCCGAAGTACTGTCTGCGCTCGCTGTGGCCGATAATTACGTACTTAACGCCGCAAGCAACGAGCATATCAGCCGAGATCTCGCCGGTGTATGCACCGCTCTTTTCCCAGTGGCAGTTCTCTGCGCCGATCTCGATAGGAGAACCTGCAGCCGCCTTAACAGCCGCATCGATATCAACGTAGGGTACGCATGCGATAATGCCGCAGCCGGAGGTGTCCTTGCCTGCAAGCTCTGCCTTGATAGCATTGATAAGCTCGACCGCCTCTGCGGGAGTTTTGTTCATTTTCCAGTTGCCGGCAATAATTGCCTTTCTGAATTCCTTGTTCATAATTATTTAATCCTTTGTAAATATATAGTTAATATTTGCACTTTGGAAAGAATATCCTCCCAAAGACGAACAAAATCGCAAGATTTTTTTCGAGAGCGCAGCGATTTACTTATCGGTCATTGCCGCGATGCCGGGAAGCTCTTTGCCCTCAAGATATTCAAGCGAAGCGCCGCCGCCGGTGGAGATGTGGCTCATCTTATCGCCGAAGCCGAGGATGTTAACTGCCGCTGCAGAGTCGCCGCCGCCGATGATGGTGGTAGCATCGGTCTCTGCGAGTGCCTTTGCAACCGCGATGGTACCCTCTGCGAACACGGGGTTCTCGAAAACGCCCATAGGACCGTTCCAAACAACAGTCTTTGCGGTCTTAACCTTGCTTGCATAAAGCTCGCGGGTCTTGGGACCGATATCAAGACTTTCCATATCTGCGGGGATCTCGTCAATCGAAACCGCCTTTGCATCAACAACTGCATCGATGGGGTTGGGGAACTCCTTGGTGATCATGCAGTCGATGGGGAGAAGGAGCTCAACGCCGTTTGCCTTAGCGCGCTCAAGCATTTCCTTGCAGTAATCAAGCTTTTCGTTATCAACAAGCGAGGTACCAACCTCCTTGCCCATTGCCTTGAGGAAGGTATAAGCCATACCGCCGCCGATGATAAGGCAATCTGCCTTGGTGAGAAGATTCTCGATAACAGCGAGCTTATCGGCAACCTTTGCGCCGCCGAGGATGGTAACAAAAGGTCTTACGGGGTTGTTAACTGCATCGCCGAGGAACTTGATCTCCTTAGCCATAAGGAAGCCGTTTGCCGATTCCTCTACGTAAGATGCAACACCGACGGTAGAGCAGTGAGCTCTGTGAGCCGCACCGAAAGCATCGTTTACAAATACGTCACAGAGAGAAGCGAGCTCCTTGGAGAAATTCTCGCCGTTTTTGGTCTCCTCTGCGCGATAACGGGTGTTCTGAAGAAGAACAACATCGCCGTTTTCCATTGCGGCAACAGCGTTTTTGGCATTTTCGCCTACTACGCAGTCGTCAGCGGCGAAGATAACCTCTCTCTCAAGCTTTTCTGCAAGACGTACTGCAACGGGAGCGAGAGAATATTCGGGCTTGGGCTCACCCTTGGGCTTGCCGAGGTGCGAGCAAAGGATAACCTTAGCGCCCTGATCAAGTAAAAATTCGATAGTGGGGAGTGCGGCAACGATACGGTTTTCGTCGGTGATAACGCCGTTCTTAAGGGGAACGTTGAAATCGCAACGAACCAAAACACGTTTACCGGTAACTTTAAGGTCTTCTACGGACTTTTTGGGGTTCATTTTTGTTTTCTCCTCTTTTTATTGAAAATTTATTAATTTTTTATTTTCCAAACAATGATTATACACCAAATTTCCTCTTAAATCAAGGGTTTTGGTAATTTTTGTTATTTATTAAATTTTTCGTTGCAATAGTTTTCAAAGCCGGCTTTTGCATAATTGATAGAGTTTACAAGTCCCGAGCCGATATCAAGATAATCAACGATGGCGGCGGTGGTTGCAAGACGTATGCTTGATATGCCGCTGCCGTAAACGTTTGCAAAATCATAGGTTATGCCGTCGAGTATCTCACCCAACACGACCGCTTCGTTATTATTATTGAGATAAAAGCCGATATGGTGGTTCTCAAACGCCTGCGGTATCGTACTGTTACCGCTTGCAACGGTTCCCTGAATAACAGCCGAAACAAACTCCTTGCGCTCGGAATCATAGCTCTCTACCGTCTTTGGAATGGCAAATACCCTTGCATCACTGCTGAGCAGGCAGGAATATCCCTCCTGCGATTCGCTGTATTTCGGGATCGGCAGCATACCGAAGTTATCTCCCTTTGTCGTGCCGTCGCGCAGGGCATAAAAATAGGCAAATTTATTGCAGAAAAACGCCAATCTGCCGTCTTTGAACGCGGTTTCGGCAGAATTTCCGTCCATTGGGTATTTTCCTCTTGAGTTATAAGACGACATCATATACTCCGCAACCGTTGTGATATCGTTCATTTCCATAGAAAGCCCCACGGGGTTTTTATAGGTGTCCTTTATCAGCTTTTCGCCGCTTGAGGACCACATTACCAGCGGATAGGTGCCCTCGAGATAATATGCGCCGAAGCCGAAAACATCGTTATTCAGGTCGGCACTCGTTTTTTCATACACCGCCGCGGCAGATGCCCTTGCCGCCTCGTTAAAGGCGTCCCATGTCCATTTTCCTTTGATTACAAGGGTTTCGGGATCTATTCCGCCTATATCGGTAACAAGGTCGCGGTTGTAAAAATATACGTATGCCTCCTCGTAAACGATAGCAGTGGGATCGGCAAGCATATAAAGAGTGTTGTTTGTGGCAAGCTCCTTTGCGTGCTTCCGGTTAAAAATACTGCTGTTAAGGTCAAAGCCGGGGAGCTGATTCATATCCCCCAGCAGATCTGACGTATAGAGCTTTACCGTTTCTCTGCCCGATATTGCGAGCATATCGCAATAATCAAGTCCCGATTCGATAGCCGCCTTCAGCTCGCCCGATACGTTCGACGATGCGACCTCGGTTATTTCAAGCGTTGCGCCGTATTTCGAGCGCAAAAATGCGTTTCTGTCCTTGATCGCCTTGTTTATCGATGCGGGATTACTTTCGTCATCCGAAAAAACCGCCTTTTTGTCGGTCACTATCTTAAAAGCACGCTCCTCGACGGCAGATGCTCCGTCGTTTAACTGCGGGAGCTCGCTCTCAAGCTTCTCGTAAATACCAACCGATTCCTCGGGGGACTGCGATTTTTCGATATATTCAACGTTTTCGCATCCGACCGACATTGTTACGAGCAATGTCAGCAGTATCAGTATTATCTTTTTCAAACCGTTGCTCCATTCTGATTGTTTCACGTGAAACGTTTTCGGTTTTGTTTCACGTGAAACATTTTGTATTTATTCCGTCGGTGCGATGATCACCTTATCATCGTTTATGCCGACAAATTTAAAGAATTGCGGTACTCCGATAGTAAAATCAAAGCTCTCGGCATCCTTTGCGGGTATTCTTGCCTTAATTCCGCAACGCAAAATTACAACGACCTCGCCGTTTTCGGCGCGCTCAAGCGCAAAGCCCTCGAAAACGTTGTTACTGCTGTTTTGCAGATATTCGGCGGTTGCGGTGCTGTAATATGCTCGGGTTGCATCAAAAATATATTTTGTCGCGGCATTTGCGGCAACTGCGGCCTCCGATACCACCTGCCTGTAGCGCGATAGGTTCAGGTTAGACGTCTTGCTGTCGGCATGGATGCAGGTTTTTATCATTCTTTGTGTCAGAAGGTCGGCATAGCGCGATGCCGGACGTACGAACGAAACAAGATATTCACATCCGCAAAGTGTGTTGTAGATCGGTTCGGTCGAAAACTCCGAGCAAGGAAGCGCGGCGGAAAGCGTTTCGCATATAAAATCGTGATAAGGACTTCCCTTTGCGCAGTCTGCTATGGTCGATGCCGAATTTTCGTCGTTTTCCTCTACGTTGCAGTCGGAGATCTTTGCAAGATACTTCAGTGCCTTGCCGTAAACCGATTGCTGACCTATGTAGATACAGGGTATCTTCTTATCAAACATATATCTGCCGGTTGCCTGCGCCGCAAAATACAGTATCTCGCGCAGCATCGCACGGCTGTCGGGCTCTGCTATAAATTCAAGCGAATTTATGCGGTTTTCCTCGTCCCTGCCGTATTTACGTGTGAATACGGTACAATCAAGACCGCCTCTCTCTCGGCGGCGGTTGCAGAATATCGCCGCAAGCTCGTACATATCCAGCAATATATTAAGATAGGGCGCATATTTCTCGCGCAGTGCATAGACCGACGAGACCTCTTTTGCCAGCCCCAACGAATCGAGCTCGGCATATATACACTTCTCCGCAACGCGAATAACGCTTTCCTCAAACGATATGTTTGTTACGTTGCCCTTGGAATCAATGTCCAATAAAACGGACAATGTGAGCTTGTCGCCTCCGCGGTCGAGGTTGCAGACGCCGTTTATTATGGTATAGGGAAGCATATTTACGACCTTTGTGACGTCAAACACGGTTGCAAGACGTTTTCTTGCCTCGACATCAAGCGGCGAATTCTCACAGACGTACTCAGCCGCATCGCATATATGTACACCGAGCTGCCAAGCCGAATCGTTACTGCGGGTAAGCGAGATCGCGCTTTCGGTGGGGATATTTGCGCCGTTTGAGAACGAAAGAATCGTTTTTCCGCGCAGGTCGAGCCGTTTTGCCAAAAAAGCGGCAGGACGCATTTTTGCGGCGGTGTTTGCCTGATCGATAACGTTTTTGGGAAATTCGGTAAATTCGGTAAATACGTTCATTGTGTTCATATTTTTGCTTCCTTATTATATTATACCTATACACAATAATTTTAAACCATTATTACCCATTATGTCAAGTGCGGTTTGATTAAAAATGCAAGGCATTAAGAAACTTTTTGAAAAAAGTTTCTTAATAATCTTCAAAAACTTTTACTTTTGATAAATTTAGATTAACGTGTTTGCAGGGAAAGGGCTTGCCCCTTTCCCTACGATGAGATTTGTTTTGATATTTAAAAATTTTGAAAAGAGAGCACGAGAGGAAAACCTTTTTAAAAGTTTTCCTCTCGTAAAACACATCATTAATTAAACAAGCTTAAAGCGAATCTATGCTTGCGCGGAGCTTTGCCGCGAGCTCTTTAAACTTGACAAGCTTTTCCTTTTCGGCGTTAACGACCTTTTCGGGCGCTTTTGAAACGAACTCGGCGTTTGCGAGCTTACCCTCGGCACGCTTGATCTCGTTTTCGGCGTTTGCAAGCTCCTTTGTAAGACGCTCGCGCTCGGCATCGGTATCAACGATGTCGGCAAGCGGCAGGAATATCTCGCAAGCGTTTGTTACGATACGGACCGTGCCCTCATCCTCGCATTTATCGACAACGGTAATGCCGGATGCCGATGCAAGACGGGTAAAGAACGGCTCTTTATCTGCAAAAAGCTCTTTTTCCGCCGTTGCGATGATAACGTTTGCCAATCTCTTGGGGGGGACGTTCATCTCGGCACGTCTGTTTCTGATAGCGCGGATAGCGGTGAGCATGATCTCCATATTGCGCTCTGCCTGCGGGAAATCAAGCTCGGCTTTTACCGTGGGATAGTCGGAGATCATAATGCTTTCGCCGTTGTGAGGCAACGAGAGCCATATCTCCTCGGTGATAAACGGCATAAAGGGGTGCAAAAGCTTTAACGTGTTGGAAAGCACGTAGGTAAGCGTGCACTGAGCCGAATAGTTGGACTGTGTATCCTTTTCGGAAAGGCGGGGCTTGACAAGCTCGATATACCAATCGCAGAATACGTCCCAAATAAAATCGTAAAGCTTGGAAACCGCAATACCGAGCTCATATCTGTCGATATTGTCGCGTACCTCGCCTACAAGACGGTTGTAAAGCGAGAGAACCCATTTGTCCTCCTCGGCAAGCTTCGAAACATCGATATTGTCGGTGTCGCAGTCCTTGTCGAGATTCATCATAACGAATCTTGCCGCGTTCCATATCTTGTTTGCAAAGTTGCGCGATGCCTCGAATCTCTCATCGGAGATACGCATATCGTTTCCGGGGCTGTTGCCGGTTGCGAGAGTAAAGCGGAGCGCATCGGCACCGTAGGTCTTGATAACCTCAAGCGGATCGATACCGTTGCCGAGCGATTTCGACATCTTTCTGCCGAGCGCATCGCGTACAAGACCGTGTATAAAAACGTCGGTAAACGGCTTTTTGCCTGTATGTGCAAGCCCCGAGAATATCATTCTCGAAACCCAGAAGGTGATTATATCGTAGCCGGTGACCAGCGTGTTTGTCGGGTAAAAGCGCTTGAGATCGGGGGCATTTTCGTCGGGCCAGCCCATTGTCGAGAACGGCCAGAGTGCGCTGGAGAACCAGGTATCAAGCGTGTCGGGATCCTGGCGCATCGGCTTGCCGCACTTGGGGCAGACCGCGCTGTTTTCCTTGGTAACCACCAATTCTCCGCAATCGTCGCAGTAAAATGCGGGAATTCTGTGTCCCCACCAGAGCTGACGGGAGATACACCAATCGCGGATATTTTCCATCCAGTGCAGATAGTTTTTGGAGAATCTGTCGGGGATAAAGCGGATATCGCCGCTCTTTACCGACTCGATAGCCGGCTCTGCAAGCGGCTTCATCGAAACGAACCACTGCTTGGAAACCATCGGTTCAATAACGTGGTGGCAGCGGTAGCAGGTGCCTACGTTGTGGGTAAGCGGCTCGACCGACTTCAAAAGACCTGCTTCCTCAAGGTCTGCAAGAATCGCCTTGCGTGCCTCGGCAGTGGTCATTCCCGCATACTTGCCGCAATCAAGAACCTCGGGCTCGCCTACTGCCGCAGTGCCGCGTGCAAGAGCTTCCTCGTATTCCGCCTTGTCGGCAGCGCCCGTCATTTTACCGTCGTAGGTGAATACGCGTACCAAGGGCAGATTGTGGCGCTGTCCTACCTCGTAGTCGTTGGGATCGTGCGCGGGAGTGATCTTAACTACACCGGTACCCTTTGTCATATCTGCGTGCTCGTCGCACACGATGGGAATTTCTTTGTTTATAAGCGGCAAGATCACGTGAGCTCCGTGAAGGTGGGCATAGCGGGGGTCGTCCGCGTTGATCGCAACGGCGGTATCGCCGAGCATCGTTTCGGGACGGGTGGTTGCCAGCTCCAGCATTTCGCCCGTTTCCTTTACGGGATAGAGAATATGATAAAAGCTGCCGTTTTGGTCTTCGTATTCAACCTCTGCATCGGAAATAGAGGTCATACAGGTGGTACACCAGTTTACCATACGGTTGCCTCTGTAAATAAGTCCCTCGTCGTAAAGGCGTACAAATACCTCCTTTACCGCCTCGGAGCAGCCGTCGTCAAGCGTAAAACGGCGCTTCGACCAATCGCAAGAGGAGCCGAGCTTTTTAAGCTGCTCGCAGATACGTCCGCCGTAGGTGTTGTTCCAATCCCACGCGCGCTCCAAAAAGCCCTCTCTGCCGAGATCCTCCTTGGAAATACCCTCCTTACGCATCGCCTCTACTATCTTTGCCTCGGTAGCGATAGATGCGTGGTCGGTGCCGGGGAGCCAAAGCGTTTCGTAGCCGCACATACGCTTGTATCTTACAAGAATATCCTGCAGAGTGTTGTCAAGCGCGTGTCCCATATGGAGCTGACCTGTGATATTGGGAGGAGGCATAACTATCGAAAATGCCTCGCTTCCCTCTTTTGCATTGGGCTTGAAATAGCCCTTGGAATCCCATTCTGTATACAATCTTTCCTCAAAATCGGCAGGATTGTACTTCTTTTCAAGTTCCTTCATAAGTTTTACCTTTTTACAATTATTTCTTGAGTATGTTCATAACAAGACCGGTCTTGAGCTTGGGATAGAAATAGGTGCTCTTCTGGGGCATCTTATCTCCTGCCAATGCGACCGCTTTTATCTGGCTGACCTTGGTTGCGTTGATAAGGAATGCGGCGCTTGCCTTGCCGCTCTTTACCGCCTCGATCGCCTCCTCGAGCGAACGGGTGTAGCGCAGATTGACCTGATTTGCCATATTTTCCTTATCGATACCGAGCGCGTTCTCGAGCACGCGGGAGTGGAGGATGCTGACGTCAAGATCGCTGTATGCCTCGCTTCTGTTATCGATAATGCCCTTTGCGCTGTCCTTGTATTTCATAAGAAGAAAATCGTTTCCGCCGGTGTAGAGCGCATAGGTGTGCGCGTCTGCGCCCAATTTAAGCGCGGGAACAAGGTCGCAGAGAGGATATTCTCTCATTTCAAACTCGGCATCGCACTTTCTCTCGATCTCGTCTCTGGTCACCTCGCGGTCAACGATAAGACGGTGTGTCGGGAATACCACCAAGCCCTTGTCGTCCATATCAACAAGCGTCATCATAACGTGGTCGGGATCCGCTCCGTCGGGAGCCGAATCAAGACCTCTCCTGTAATTAAGCGCGGTCTCGTATCTGTGGTGTCCGTCGGCAATAAAGAGCTGCTTGTCCGCAAGCGCATTGACGATCACCGCGATATCGCTCTCGTTATCGATCTTCCACAAGCTGTGGGTAACCTCCTCCTCATCGGCAAAGCGGCAGATCGGCTCGCTTTCGGTCTTTTTTGCGATGACCGATGCGATACTTCCGCTTTCGTCGGAGTAAAGCGAGTAGATGGACGAGAAATTACATCCGGTTCCCTTCATGAGATTAAGACGGTCCTGCTTTGCCTTTGTAAGAGTTTCTTCGTGGGGGAGAATCACCTTTTCCGAGAACTCGCAAAGTCCGACCTTGCAGATAATGCCGGTAAGGCAGTAATCGGTGCCGTCTACGTTAAATTCCTCGCGGTAAACGAAAATGCCCTCCTTTTCGTCACGTGCGAGAATTCCGCTTTCAAGCCAATCGTTCAGCGTTTTGCCTGCCTCGGCGTATCTGTCCTCGCCGACAGGGAGCTCAAGACGAACGACGTTGTACTCGTTTCTTGCGATAAGTGCCTCTCTCTCGCTTTCGGAGATAATGTCATAAGGGGGGCATACGCAATTTTCGATCTTGCCCGCCTTTTCGGTAAATCTCAATGCTTTGATAGGTCTGATAACTGCCATTGTTGTTTTTCCTCGTTTATATTACAATTTTTTAACATTTTTTAAGCTTGGCATAGCTGCCCATAAGCCGTTTTACGTTGCCGTTTGCAAATTCTATCTCATACAGCACGTCGCTCGCCATCGGAGTTGCTTTTAATATCTCGCCGACACCGAACATCGGGTGGGATATGCGCGTTCCTTCGGGGAAAAGCTCTGCGCTTTGCTTTTTTATCTCGGTATTGCGCACGTTCAAAAGGAAATTGCTGCGGCTCTCTCTGTCGATATCGGTTTGGCTCGCGTGGTTTGCCGAACCGCCCGTGCCCGAGCTCCGCGGTGCCGAAATATCGCACACCGATTTCGGAATCTCATCGCCGAAGCGCGATAACCTGCGCATCTCTGTTCTGCCGTAAAGCATACGGTTTGACGTGTTGAGCAAATAAAGCTCCTTTTTCGCTCTTGTCACCGCAACGTAGGCAAGCCGCCGCTCCTCCTCTAATTCCCTTTCGCTGCCGAACGACGATTGGGTTATCGGGAACAGATTTTCCTCAAATCCGGCGATAAATACGGTATCGAACTCAAGCCCCTTTGCCGAGTGCACCGTCATCAGTGCAACCGAATCGTTCTCGCTCTCGTAATTGTCAAGGTCGCTCACAAGAGAAAGCTCGTTTAAAAACTCGGCAAGCGTGGGATTTTCCGCCGTTTCGGCAAACAATGCCGCCGAGGACACCAATTCAAGCACGTTTTGCTCGCGCTCGGCACCGTCGTCCTCCTCGGAAAGCATCACCCGGTAGCCGCTTTGCTCGATGACCTGCGACACTGTCTCGGAAAGCGTGTGGCTTTTTGCAAAATCCGATAGGTTGTTGATAAGCTGTGCGAATTTTATAAGCTTTTGCGCGCTCCGCGCAAGCTCTGCATATCTGTCTGCATTCTCGATGACCGAAAACATGCTTATTCCGTCATCGTTTGCTGTTTTTGCTATCTTTTCGACCGTCGCATCACCGATAGCTCTGCGCGGAACGTTGATAATGCGGCGTAATCTCACCGTGTCCGACGGGTTTGCGATAACCGAAAGATAGGCGAGAATGTCCTTTATTTCCCTGCGCTCGTAAAAACGCAGACCGCCGAATATCTTATAGGGCAGACGTTTTTTTACAAACGCCGTTTCAAGCGAGTTGGAAAGCGCATTTACGCGGTAAAGCACCGCAAAATCCGAGTATTTTGCCCCGTTTGCGACACGTCTCTCGATAGTATCGCAGATAAACGCCGCCTCCTCGACCTGTGTGTAGACCTGCTTTATATGTACCTTTTCGCCGTCGCCCGAGTCGGTCCAGAGCGCTTTTCCCTTTCTCGATCGGTTGTTTTCTATAATTCCGTTTGCGGCGGCGAGTATGTTCCCTGTCGAGCGGTAATTCTGCTCAAGACGGATAACACGCGCGTTGCTGTATTCCCTGTCAAAGCCCAAAATATTCTCGACCGTAGCGCCGCGGAAGGAATATATCGATTGATCGTCGTCGCCCACAACACAAACGTTGCCCTTTTGGTTGGCAAGCCGAGCGATAAGACGGCTCTGCGAGGGGTTTGTGTCCTGATACTCGTCTACAAGAATGTATTTAAAATGCTCTCTGTATCCGGCGGCAACATCGGGATAAAGCTCGAAAAGCCGATTTGCGAGCATGATTATATCATCAAAATCGAGCGCGTTAGCCGATTTTAACCTCTGCTGATAAACCTCGTAGACTCTTGCGATATTCTTTAACAGGGTGTCCCTGCCGGCATCAAGCAGCTCGTCGCGCGCTGTGCGGTCGTTCTCCTTTGACTGCGATATGCGGTTGAGTGCCGTGCGTACGGGGAGCGCGCTTTCGTCGATATTAAGCTCCTTTAATATCTCGGTTATAAGCTTTTTGCAATCGTCGGTGTCGTATATTGTAAAATCGTTTGAGTAGCCGAGCAGATCGATGTGCCGTCTTAATATGCGGACACAGATCGAGTGAAAGGTGCCTGCCCAGATGTCGTTTGCACTCTCGCCGAGCGTTTTTAAAAGCCGCTCCTTAAACTCCCTTGCCGCCTTGTTGGTAAAGGTAATGCAGAGCACGCGGTATGGGAAAGCCGGCTCGACCGCGCATTTGCGAAGTATATCGCGTATTTCATCGGGATTCCCGCTTTTAAGCGCCTTCTGCATCTGCGGGAGTAAAATGTCGGCATCCTCGGGGAGCGATGATTCGGTCGCCGCCCTGCCGAAAAGCACGATGTTTGCGATGCGGTTGACGATAACCGTCGTTTTGCCGCTTCCCGCCCCTGCAAGAACAAGCAACGGCCCCTCGGTCGTGTAGACCGCCTCGCGCTGCTTTTCGTTGAGAAAGCTGAAATATTTGTCAAAAAGTGACTTTTTTGTACTGTTAAAAACAGCTTCTCTCGCCATCGCCTTTTCTCCGAATCCATAATTATATACATTATAATATAACCCCGCCAAAAAAGCAATACTTTTTTATTTCCGCGTTGTATGTGCGACAAATCTCTAACCCTGCGGAGAGGAGATGACATATTTGTCGCGCCCACATCGAGATAATAAAAAATTAGAATTTTCGTCAAAAATATTTTTTTCCTCTTGATATTTTGGGTGAAATAGTTTATAATGACGGTACAGAAAAGGGAAAAACCCTAAAAAATCAAACAAGGAGAACTTGATCATGAAGAAGATTCTTGCGTTTCTTCTCACTGCAACTTTGCTTTGCGCAATGTTTGTACTTCCCTCTGCAGCGGCAGACAATGTCAACTATCAGGAAGAGTTTGACTTTGCAAAGAAGGCACCCACCGTTGACGGTGTTGTAAAGACCGGCGAGTACGGTGTAACCCCTATCCACACCTATTCCGAGTCTAAATCTCAGTTCACTCACGGCGATGACCATGATGATTACAATAACTGGGACTTCTCGTTCTACGGCGTATGGGATGCTGATTATGTTTACATGGCTTGGGTTGTAAAATCCGAGGTTCATGCAGGTATGCCCGAGGAAGACCAGAACGGCGACGGCGCATTCAACGATGCCGATACCGTTTATATGTGGCCCTACTCCTGTGTACAGTTCATCTTCACCCCCGGCGCTCCCCAGGCGGGCGTTACCAACTTCCAGACCAGCGAGTGGTCCGGTGACTATCTCGAGGTAGGTCTCGGCCTCACCGCAGAGGGCAACCAGATCCGTGTTGCTTGGTCCAAGCCCAACAATGCTACCGCTCTTAACGTTAATGACTGGGATGCAGTTATTACCAGAAGCGGCAACACCACTACTTATGAGGTTCGTATTCCCTGGAGCAAGTCCGGTCTTAAGGAAGCAGGCAACGGCGCTCAGTTCGGTCTTACCTATGCTGTTGCAGCTCAGGAGCACTACGAAAACGTTAAGAAGGGTATGATCGAGTGGCAGGACGGCGTTCTCGGCTCGAAGAATGCAGATAACGCAGCAGTTATCACCCTTACCGGTAACGAAGAGATCGATATCGAGGTAATTGTACCCGACGTAGAGCCCGAAAAGGAAGAGGGCGAGCTTCCCGAAGAAGCTAAGGATAAGGTTCAGATCGTTATCGACGGCGTAGATAAGTCCATCTCCTCTAACATGGCATACCTCTACACCAACGCATCTTCTATTTCCGCAAACAACAATAACTGGGCAACCTCTATACTTCTCGTTCCCGTTGAGGGCGAGGACGGTTATTACACCGTAGAGGAGATCAAGTCCGGCGACGGTACCGCGGCATTCAGCTTTGATTCCGAGATCAAAGAGGGCATGCTCGCTATCTCGGTTCACACCGACGGCACCGAGGGCTCCGATGCTACCAAGCGTCTTGAGGCAGCTAAGGCACTCGAGCTCGGCACCAAGGTTGCATTCTTCGGTATCGACCTTGATAAGAAGGACACCACCTATAAGAACTCCATGATCTACGTTGTAGATGCAGCCGAGGGCGACGAATCGAGCGAGGTTGAATCGAGTGAGGTTGAATCGAGCGAAGTTGAGTCCAGCAAGGTTGAGTCCAGCAAGGTTGAATCCTCCTCCGCAGCAGCTTCCTCCGAGGCACCTGCCGACGATGATGAGGGCGGCCTCCTCTGGCTCTGGATCGTTATCGTTGTTGTAGTTGTAGCAGGCGCTGCAGCAGCAGTTGTTGTTCTTAAGAAAAAGAAGGCATAAACCGATAATTCATAATTGAGTTTAAAGACGGTGGGGCTTCCCCGCCGTCTTTTTTATCGCTACGCTCTCGAATAAAATGGCAAGCATTTTATTCGTTCTTTTGTGATGTCCGTGCGCTCGCGCCTCACTCGCCGTTCGCGGACATCATAGGGATAAAAATCGACGCACATGTCGCCGATTTTTATGGATTTTTATTGTATTTGTCGCTACGCTCTCGATGAAAAACACACGGTTTTTGTCGCTAACGCTCTCGAATAAAATGGCAAGCATTTTATTCGTTCTTTTGTGATGTCCGTTCGCTCGCGCCTCACTCACCGTTCGCGGACATCATAGGTATAAAAATCGAAAATGCGATTTCCGATTTTTATGGATTTTTATTTTAAATATCATAAAAATTGTTTGTTC
>JAZSDL010000007.1:0-65680 GCA_045531135.1 Eubacteriales bacterium
TCCGACTTATATTCCATAGTTACCTCCCGGCAAGTTTTCTTAATTATATTATATCACATTATCGGCAAAATATCAATTCTTAAAAGAGGAGTTATAATATAATTATTGCCGGTATCTTGTTTTTTAAAAAAACGACGATGGCGAAACCATGACACTCGCTTTTTACAATACAGGCTGTGCCACCAGCCGCACACAGGTTTGATAATTTCACGAATGGCCATTCCACGTGCCAAATCCGCCGCGATGACCATCATGCCTAAGCCGGCTATCGTCAGCCTGTTATCCAGTCCAGCCTACCTCACGGCTGCGTGAAAACCACCCATCCTATGTCGCCTCCACCATTCCAGACCACCATTTGATGAAAATCAAGTGGTGGTTCTGTCTTTATTATGCCACTTCCGTTCTGCACACTAACACCTATCATGTCAAAGACATTGAGGACTATGTTCGCATAGTCCTCAAATACTTCCACCTTGTCAACAAAAGCAGAAAACAACTGTTTATATTCCTCGATGGGTTTTCCAGAATAAATATCTGCTCCGATTTTTTGAAGTGCATTTTTTGCTTTTATATCATCAATGACAATTTCATCGACTTGTTTTGCCTTTTCAATAGCGATTTGTTTTTCCACATGAGTTTTATCCGCTTTCAGAGATTTATACTCATCTTGAAGTTCTTCTGCATCAAAACCGCCTTTTATTGCATTGATAATATTGGCGATTTCTCTTTCGATTTTTTTGAATTTCTTTTCTAACATTATGAGTTCTGCATTTCCTTCCTTTTGCTCGTTTGCATATCTATGAAGTTCTTTCATAATCTTATCGAAGTTCTTTCCTTCGCACATTCGAGCAATATACTGCATAATCGCTCTTTCGAGATAAATCTTGTTTATCTCTTTATTGTCGCAGACTTTTTTGCCGTTTTTATCACGATTATTACATTTATATGTGATAAGATACGAACCGTCTCGATTGCTGGGTTTTCTGTTTCCGTGAAGATTATGACCGCATTTGCCACATTTGACCAACCCCGAAAGAAGATATACTTCCTTTGCTTGATTAGTTGCATTTCTGCCTTTTCGGAATTGCATCATCTTTTTAACCTTCTCAAAATCTTCTTTACTAATTATTGCTTCAAAAGCATTTTCAATGCGAATGATTTCGGATTCATCTTTTAATTTGCTGTTGTTTCGTTTTCCGTTAATGTCGCTGGAACTTCTTTTGTTATAGACATAAGTTCCGGTGTACTTCTCATTAATTAACATATCCCTAATACTCGAACCCTTGAAATACGAACCAACCTTATTTTTGAATCCTCTCGCATTTAATTCTTCGGCAATTCGGTTATATCCATAACCTTTGTTGATATACCAATCAAAAATCAATTTTACAATATATGCTTCTTCTCTATTGACAACGAGTTTTTGACCTACAACATTGTAACCTAGTGGAGGAATTCCGCCATTGTGCAACCCTTTTTCCGCATTAGGTAAATGTCCTTTTTCCATTACCTCTCTTGCGAGATTCAATGAATAATATTCAGCCATTCCATCCGAAACCGCCTCGTAAATAACTCTTTCGGGAGAATTGCTATTAAGAATATCTTCCTTTACATAGTTAATCTGAACCTTGTTGTTCAATAACTTTCTTTTATAAAATGCCTTGTCGTAACAATCACGGGCAAAGCGGTCGTTCTTATATACGACCACAATATCAAATAATCGTTTTTTGCTGTCATCAATCATTTTACGAAACTGTCTGCGATTGGCATTAGTTCCTGTTAATTCTTTGTCAACATATTCGCCTACACAAATATATCCGTTTCGCTCAATAAATTCTTTGCAAGATTTAACTTGTTCTTCTGCGGACACTTCTCTTTGATTGTCCGAGCTATATCGTGCATATACTACACATCTTTTTTGTTCTTTGTTTTCCATAATTATCTCCTATTCTATTTCGTTATTTATAATTTCAAAAAGAAGTTTCGCTATTATTTTGACCTGCTCGTCGGTCAAGTCGTTTGTTTCAAATTCTGGCAGAGTGCCTTTTTTTAATTCGTCTTTGGTTATCTTCATATTCTCTCAAAAGAGAGAATACGACCCCATACTCATTAAAACTTTATTCTATATCTTCATTCGTAATATCACCAGAGGAAGTATTCTCTGCAATGACCTCCTTTCTCTTAAAATTTAACATGGAATTTTTCATTTGTCAGCCTCTTTTATGTTGTTTTGAATTTTTATTGTGTAAAGTAAACTGCTTTTATTGTTATTTTTTGCAGTGCATTTCGTAAAACTGATGATAATATCCTTCTGTAAATGCCGCCTTATCTTTCAATGTCATTATTTTCGGAATTTCGCTAATCTCTGAATATATCGCAGAAAGGCATGTTCTATATTTTGAATAACAACTACATCCTCTTGCCAAATCTTCAAGACGAGGAAGCATTATTGAGGGATGTGTCTTTGTATTTTCAAATTGATTGACTTTGATTTTGCCTTCGTGAAAAATGGCTTCATATACAGCATATATCCTTCCAACATTGTGAGCATTGATATTCATTTGATTTTCGCTCATTTGGATTATCCTCCTTTCTTTTGTATTTTTTAGGACAAAAAAGACCCATCGAAAATCGTCGATAGGTCTTTTTCTATCACCGTTCATAACAAAGTGTTACTTACTGCCTTACGGTCAGTTGTCGCTACTAAGGTGGGCTCGCTCATTTGTTGCTCCCACGGACAAGACGGTATATATTAAATTGTAATATCCCTTTAAGAAGTCAAAAAGACCTATCGATGTACTTCTTCGATAGGTCTTTTTCTATCATCGTTCATAACATAACTGTTATTTACTGCCTTTCGGTCAGTTGTCGCTACCAAGGTGGGCTCGCTCATTTGTTGCTCCCACGAACAAGACGATTTATATTAACTTGTTAAGGGGTTCGGTTACCTTACATTTGCATTATACCACGAAAAACATATGCAGTCAATATAACTCACACAAAAGAAATATTTTCGTAAAAAATATATAAAAAATGAAAAAGTGTATACACTTTGTATGAATCGCACAAAAAATCCTCAAAAATCTGCTTTTTGAACTATGCCACTAATGCATTTGAGTTAATTGTTTTGATGATTTTGAGGATATCCGCCCAGACAACAGCATCGGTGAAGATGTCGCCAACATCGCCTTTATCGGTGAAGGGCGACTCTTGCATAACCGCAAAATTCTTCATCATACCGTTTTGAACGATATAATTTATAATTTGGTTCACAAAATAAATCTGTCTGTCATCAAGGTTAACATCGTTCAAATATTTTGAAAATGCTTCTTTTGCGGAATTCATATCCAAGCCGACAATTTCACGAACCAACTCGCCAAGGGGTTTATCCTTATATTCGCTTTGATAATCCGCCTTTGTGCCGAGTTTCGACCAAAGAATCGATTCGAGCGACTTGATATCCTCGGAATTCAAAGGTTGGTTTGTGTGAAGTTTTGCGATTGCAGGGTTGTCCAAGTGATGACGAATATAGGAATTCACCTTCATTTTGTAATTCTGCAAATCGTTGGTATCGAGTTCGGATTCTTTCCATTCCATTGAAAGAATTTCATCATCTAAATCCGTTTGGAAAACAATAGGTCCTTCGTGCGGAATATATTTAATCAAATCACGGAGTTTGGCACGAATAAGCTCAAATTCGTTAATCGATGCCGTTTCAACATAAGTTGTATTAAGGATTTGATTTATAAATTCCTTTTCTGCCGTTACCGCAGGAATTGTTCCAACTCTCGACAATGCACGAACCTTACCCATAAGGTCTTTAATTCCCTTTGAATAGGTATTCCCCACAAGAGAACCCAACTCGATTGCATACATCAAAGCATCGAAGCGAACCGCACAAATCTCGTCGTCATAAGGCAAAACAAGGGGTGCGATTTCTTCCTTTAACTGTTGCACATCAAGGGGAGTTAAAATCTCGAAGGATTTTTCTTCGGAATACAAATCAACGAACTTCAAATGCTGTTTAACCGAGAAGTTTTCACGGTTAAGTTCGCCGATTTTATGTGTTATATCCGATATAAGCAATTTGCGGAATGCAGAAAGCTCTTCGGTTTGATATGCCAAATCCTGCAATTTGAAAATCATATCCACTTTAAGGTCGAAGATTCGTTCTTGAACAGAGGTTGTCGTTGCAGCATCTCTGCCCTTGCTGTTCAAACGGAAAAATTCAAAATTACCGCAGAAATCGAAGATATAGAAAATATCCTTATCCTTGCCGTCAATAAGACCTTTGCAAAGTCGGGTTCCACGACCAATCATCTGCCAGAACTTCGCCTTGCTCATTACCTTTTTGAAGAACACAAGGTTCACAACCTCGGGAACATCAATACCTGTGTCCATCATATCAACCGATACGACGATTTGAGGCAATTTGGAAGGAGTTGAAAACTCGTCGATAAGCGATTGAGCATAATTTGTATAATTGTCGATAACACGGCAGAAGTTGGGCGGAAAATTGGGATATTCTTTCCCGAAAATCTCATAAATCTTCTCGGCATGGCGGTGGTTCTTTGCAAAAATAATCGTCTTGCCGATTTTGTTTCCGTAATCAACACGGATGCCCTTTTCCATAAGTACGGCGAGAACTTCACGGATTGTATCTTCGTTAAATATGTATTGGTTCAGAGCAGAAGAATCGATTGATTCGGGAATCTCTCCGCTTTCGTTGGCAAATTGTTCTTCGTATTCTTCCTTGTCCTCGTCGGAAAGTTCATCGTAAACAATGCCGTGTTCCAAAAATTTAAGCTTGGTTTCCACACTCATAAAATCAACAAGATAACCGTCGGCAACCGCTTGGGCGAGGTCATAAGCATAGGTGGGGTCGCCGTCGCCAAGTTCGAAAATCTTATATGTATTCTTGTCCACCTCATCTTTGGGTGTGGCGGTCAAGCCAACGAGATGTGCATCGAAATAGGTGAAAATATCTTTGTATTTGTTATAAATACTTCTGTGTGCTTCGTCGCAGATGATAAGGTCGAAATGTCCGACGGTGTAAAGTTTCTTGCCGTCCTCGTCTTTGGCATCATCGATAACATGCATCATCGTTTGGTAGGTGGAGAACACTCCACGGGCATTATAATTCTCCTTGTCCTCACAAAGGTTCACAACCGAAAGGTTGGGCAAAAGGTTCACGAAAGACCTTTTCGCCTGTGTAACAAGGGAATTTCTGTCGGCAAGGAAAAGAATGTTCTTAACCCAGCCATGGCGGAGAAGCACATCCACGATTGAAATAACCGTTCTTGTCTTGCCGGAACCTGTCGCCATAACAAGCAATGCTTTACGGCGGTTTTCCTCGTCAAAGGTACGGCAAACGGCTTTTATCGCTTCTTTTTGGTAATATCTGCCCGAAATATCGTCGCTAATGCGGACATTGTTAAGATGTGTTCGCATTGTCAGCTTGTTGAATTCCTTTTCCAAATCTCGCTTGGAATAGAAACCGCTGACTTTATGTTCGGGGTAATATCTGTCGTTCCAGATTCGTGTGTCGAACCCGTTTGTAAGGAAGATTATGGGACGGCGGCCGAACTTTTCTTCCAAAAGGTCGGCATATAATTTCGCCTGCTGGCGACCGACAGCAACATCCTTGCAGGTTTTCTTTGCTTCGATAACTGCCAAAGGTTTGCCGTCATCGCCAAAGAGGACATAATCGGCATAACCCACCTCGGACTTGTTGGGCATCCCGTAAAGCTCATATTCGTTATACCAATCCTTGCCCTCGACCCAACCTGCATCGGAAAGCATTGTGTCGATATAAATCTTTCTTGTTTTATATTCCGAAATGTCAAGGGGTTTGGGAACATAGGTCTGTTGCTGTTCCTCACGGCGGGCGGTGAGTTCTGCTTTTAATGCCTTGTTTTCTTCGATAAGCTCCTCAAAGTTGATTAGAACCGCAGAATCGAGAACGGTTTCTTTATGTTTTGTTAAGAGGTCGGAGTTGAACTTTGTTTCTTCGTAAGTATCGGAATAGCAATATGCGATAAAATCAAGGAAATAAAAGAGGTTTTCCAAAGCCAAAGCGGCTTGCTGGGGTGTTATGGACTTTGCAGAATGGGCAGAGTTGTTGCCCACCTTGCGAATGTAATCAATACGGCGGAAGATATCAATGCCAACTATATCTTGAAATTCGGTTGTACCGATAAGGGTGTGAAAACTGTCTTGATAAGGCATAACGAGAGAACCGTCAACAGAATACATCCATTTAACGGCAAACTCCGTACATCTGCGAACATTAAACACACAGGACGGTAAATCGATATTATAAAGTCGCTCGGCATTTATCGCCACATCGGCAAAACTTTCGAACTTTTTGTCCTTTTTCAAGAATTCAAAGTTGGTCATAATAGTCCTCTAAAATTGAATTTAAATATTTCTCAAAAAACATTTCTTTGATTTCAAAAGTGGATTTCAAAATTTTAGATATTTTGTTTTTCAAGACATTATAATTGTCTTTCTTAACTTTATCTATCTTGTCAAAATTTATAATAATGTTGGGGTTCTTATTATTCAAAGGAAACCTTGCTGCCATCGATAATGCTTGATTTTCACAAGAGAAATCGACAAAATAAGAATACTCATTTGCGATTTCATTTAATGAATCCGCATTAACACCATACGATTCCAACAAATGCCGATATTTGCTTGATGCACTTCTTATAATGCTTTGAATTGAATGGTTGTCAATATTTAATGCTTTTACATTATTGGAGTCGTTTATAGTTAGTAGCAGAAGTTTTATCCAAAGTTCTAAATATTGAGAAAAATTAAACAAAGTTGGATAAATCAAAGTAGTATTTTGCGAATTCAAATTATCAAGCAAAAACACTGTGCTTTTATAATAACCATCCAAATAGTGTAAAAACCACAGATGTTGCTTTTCTATAAAATTCAAAACAATATTGCCATTTTCTTTTCGCATTTCAACACTTGACATATTTATTCTCCGAAATATTGTAGCACAAGGGATTTTTAAGGATTTCAATTCGTTATTTTGCTTTTTCAAAGGGTTCAATTTCTTTCAAAGACAGAACACCTATATCATCTACTGATACCACTTGATATACTTTTTTGTTTTCTTCGTTCTCGAAATCCATTAAAATATAGTATTCGTCAGTCGAATATACAACAACTTTATTTTCATAGTTGTCGGCTATGTAATATTCTGTTTTTGTTTCTGCTTCTTGTTGTCCTGCCAAATTAAAACCCAAACAAAGCAAATATATAATATAAATCACGACAAGAAATTTGCCTGTGTTTTTTCTTAGGTTGTTAAAATGTCCTCGATTATACTCTTCAACCGACTTCTTATCATCTTCTAGAAGTTTCTCGGAATGTTTCAACCACTTTTGCTTGTATGATATTTTCTCTCTAAAACACATCAAAGGAGAAAGGAGTTCTATTACGAGATATATTAAGAATACTATTCCAAACATACTCGAAAGTTTAGATATTTTGTGAAATATCAATATATCAACACCAGCACAAACACCATAAAGTAATAGCCATCTAACTATATTATACAATTTGTAATCTGTAACACCCGTAAATAAATTTAATATGCCATTGAAAAACAAAAGTGTAATATAGAATGCACCTAACAACATTACAAAAATTTCCACAATATCTATTATGTCGATTTTTATAAACTCGAGTGGTACACCGTACGTGCCAAGAATTCCTTCTTGATACTCATAAGAAAACAAGTAGGCGGCTCCTAAAGCCAAAGAAACTATAATGCCATTTTCTAAAATGGTATTTGCGAATTTTTTCAAATACTTTTCTCCTATCCGAAATATTGTTGCATAAGGGATTTTTTAAGGGTTTCGAGTTTTTCGAGAGATTTTTTGACTTCAAGTTTTAATTTATCGGTCTGTTCGACGAAAGCAATAAAGTCGTTTTGTAATTCAATCGGGGGGATAATTTGCATATATGCCTTCATTATAGCAGTATTCAAATTCGGCTGTGTTCCAGCAGGAGCGATTGCTCTAAAATGTTCGGTCATTTGATTTAATGACTGCAATAAAAATATCTTATTCAAACGACTATCAATATTTTCAAATGCGAGCCATCCATCGTGTATGCAACCATCAAATGTGATTATTCTTGCAAAACCGAGCGAAACTCCACAGTTTGCGAATATTAAACTACCACTTTTAACCAACCTGCTTTTTTTGACACCGGATTCCAAAATGTGTTCTTTTGTAGAATTTAGATAAATATTATCGCCGTCTGTGGCATCACCAATCTTAATCCAAGGAATGGTTCCTCCCAAAAACTGCTCTATTGGCCTCGGAGAACCACCACGAGAAATATCGCACAAATTGCCTAATGGTTCAATATCCCAGTTTTTATTATTGGTGTTTATATCGCCAAACATTTCGATAAACCGAGATTTGACAAGTTGGTCGAGTTTGGTTAGTTGTTGTTTTTGTAAAGATATTAAGTTATCTGATTTTTCTAATTTGAATATAATGTCTTCTTGCATTTCGAGGGAATACAAAGGAAGTTCAAATTTTGATAACCATCCTGTATTGAGATTTACTTGTGATGCACCTTTTACATTTTGTCTGACTTGCGAAAAGAATGAATCCGAATACATCCAATAATACAAATACTTTAATCTGCAAAGATTGTTATTCTTCAATCTAAAAAATCCAAGACTAACAAACGAGCCGAATTTAGGAGTGTTTGGTTCAATTATTACAGGTTTTCCAATGGTTCCAACTCTACAAAACAGCATATCTTCTATCTGTGGTTTTGCTCCATTAGGCAACGAATTATATTCATCTTCTGTTATATAACTGCATTTGGAAAAATCTATTTTACCGTTACTGATATCTTTGACCGAAAGAAACGGAACACCTTGTGACACATATTCAGGTGTGTGGGTCAAACCCAAATATATATCAACCAATTCGTTTAATTTAACGGTTTTCATATTCCCACACCTTACAGTCCAAGCAAGGAATTGAGTTCATCCATTCCCTCGGATATTTTCATTTGAAGTTCGTGAAGGTCGGTCATAATCTCGGCGGTGGAGGGGTATTCTACCGCTTCATAGACCGTCTTTTTATATTTATTTATCGAAAGGTCATAATCGTTATCAATAATTTCCTGTTTGGGTACGAAGAAGGATTTTGCAGTGCGAGGGTTTTCGTGTTCGTTGAACGAATTTGTAGGTATATCCTTCGACTCGCTTTGCTCGCTCAGGATGACAGGACCATTAGCCTGTATCGAACGGAAACGAGCGATAATATCGGGGATATCGTTTTCCTTTATCTCGGTTCGTTTATCGTCAAGGGAGAAGCCGTCGGCTTGCATATCATAGAACCAAACATTATCCGTACCGCCGTGGCCGGTCTTTGTAAAGATTAAAATACCTGTGGAAACACCTGCATAGGGTTTGAACACACCGCTGGGCATTGAGATAACCGCTTCTAACCTATTATTCTCGATGATTTCCTTGCGGATTGCTTTGTGTGCCGTTGAAGAACCGAACAGAACACCGTCGGGAACGATACAAGCACATCTACCGCCGATTTTAAGCATACGAAGAAATAGAGCGAGGAACAAAAGCTCGGTCTTTTTGGTCTTGCATACCTTTAACAAGTCTGCGGAAACCGTATCAGCATCCAGCGAGCCCTTAAAAGGAGGATTGGCAAGGATTATAGAATATTTACCGTTATCTAAATTCTGGTCGGACAAGCTATCACGGTAGTCGATATTAGGGTTATCAACACCGTGGGTCATCATATTCATAGCACCGACACGGAGCATTGTTCTATCCATATCGTAGCCATAGAACATATGGTTATTATAGTGGTCTTTCTTTTCGCGGTTATAAAAGATTTCGTCTTTATATTTATCCTTAAGATATTCGCCTGCCGCAACAAGAAAGCCCGATGTACCGCAGGCAGGGTCGCAGATTATGTCGTCGGGTTTGGGGTCGAGAAGCTCGACCATCATACGAATAATATGGCGAGGGGTGCGGAACTGACCGTTTACACCTGCGGTGGAAAGCTTTGCAAGTAAGCTTTCATAAACATCGCCTTTTGTGTCTGCTTCGATGTTTTTCGACATATCGGCATAAAGGGTGTCCAAAGCATCGACGATTTTGGAAAGCAGCTGAGGTGTGGGGATTTTGAAAATTGCATCCGCCATATATCGAGCATAAGCACCGTTTTTGTTGTCATGGAGATTCTTTATAAAGGGGAAAATCTCGGTCTGCATAAGCTCATACATCTTCTCGGCAGGGAAATCGTGGAACACCGACCATTTATATTGGTCGTGGCCGTCGAAGATGGATTTATAGGGCAGTTCGAGCATAAGACTGCTCTTTGCCTTTTTCGCATCGGTTTCGTCAAGGTCGTGGATGAACATTAGATATGTCATCTGTTCCACAACATCAAGAGGGTTGGTTATACCGCCTGTCCAGAACATTTCCCAAATGGAATCTATTTTGTTTTTGAGTTCGCCTGTAAGCATAAATTGCCTCCGAATAGATTATTTCGATATTAGCATACCGCAAGAAATGTCCCATAGAACGGACATGGGCGGAAATAGTTATAATTATACAGAATTATTGTATCACACAATTTTAATTTCTGCAAGTTTTTTGCTCCTGCATAGTTTTCTATGTGGGAGTTTTTTTGCATTTTTAATCTTTCATTCTTTTTTTCGAGGGGACAAATAGTACCTACATTCTATTTATTTTGTTTATAGAACTCGGACAAATGTCCGAGCCATTTCCCCTCAGAAAGGAAAAAGAAAATGGCAAGGATTATAAGACAGAACAAAATAGAAGCGATAGATTATGAAGCAAATGTTCGTGTTACAAAAATGGGAAATATTATCGAGGTTCAGCAATCGAATATTCGTGGCAAGGGCGGAAGAATCAAAAAAATTAGCAGAGAAGAATACATCGACACCGAAACAGGCGAAATCAAAAGATTTAATAAGCATAACAGAACTTCACGAAAAGAAAATTACAATTCCCTTTATCAAACATTCAGAAAAGCGAAGGAAATTATAAATTCAAACTTTAAAGGGGTTAACTATACAACTTGGTTAACTCTTACATACAAAGATGTGATGACAGATATTAAACAGTTTGACAAGGATTTTGAAACATTTATGAAGCGAATCCGAAGAAAGTTTCCCAATAACAAGGTTAAATATTTCACCGCTTTGGAATTCTCGGCAAATGGCGGTTTTCATTGTCATTGTCTTTTGTATTGGGAAAACAAAGCACCGAAGTTTTCGGACGATGACTTGACAAACTTTTGGAAGAAAGGATTTTCTTATATTAAATCTCTTAAAAGCATCGGCAGTATTAGAAATATCGGAGCATATCTAACCTCGCATTTAACGGATATGCCATTGGAAGAATATCAAACTATAAATCCAGAAATCGACCTAAAATCCATCAAGACTGTTAATGTAGATAACAAAATCAAACGAATCGTCAAGAATGCTCGTCTGGAATTATATCCGCCTAATTTCAAGATTTTCAGACACAGCAACGGAATGGAAAAAGGCGATAAGCAATATATGAACTATGCAGATGCTATGGAGTTGATTGAAAGTGAAGATTTATATATTTCTTATGCCGGTTCGATGGCAATTGAGGCAGATGGGATAACCATTTCACAAAAATACGAATACTTTGAACCACTCGATACGGAGTGATTTATTTCATACTTATATAGGGGACAAAAAGCCCCGAAAGGAGTGAAGAAAATGAACAGACACATAAAAGTTTATTTGAGCGAAGCAGAATACAACCAATTAAAATCTATTGTTTCAGCAGAGGGAACAACAATAAGTTCTTATGCACGAAAAATCATTAGAGAATCAATGGCGAAGTCGGTCAAATGGGATGAATTTCATCCATACCCAAGCGACATCGACATTGTATGGTTAATACCAAGAAAGGACGGTGAAGTAATATTATGAAAATTCTAAAACTTGAAGTTGGCAAAGTTGCCTATGTAAAAGATATTGACGAGAAGGATAGTTTATCTGCAATGCAGAGCGAAGTTAATGGGTTGATTGCCCCAATATTTTTAGATGATGGTGCGGTTATGATTGTAAATGATGAATGTTTGATAAACGGCTCTGAGCTCAATCGTGCGATTAAAGACGAAGACGGAAAGATAGTTGCCGTTGCAGCAGGTGATTGTTTTGTGTGCGGAGATAACGGAGAGAAATTCATTTCTCTTTCGGAAGAACAAATCGAAAAATATTTTGAACTTTTCCAATATCCCGAACTGTTCGCAAAAGTAAACGGAGTTGTTATGTCTTTTCCAGACAAACCTATTAAATCTAAACCTGTTGATTTAGCCGATGAAATTCTTGGGTTTTAATGAGAATGTAAGTACATTCTATTAACCCAATAACTATATGTACGAAAATTCATACATATATGGGCTCCTGCGGAGTGCTTTAATGCTCCGCAGGGGTGTTGATAAAATCAAGAAAGGAGGAATTTAATGCAAAAATCAATATCCGCACATTTGGGCTCTACATATTCATTAAAACATAATAACCGTGAAATTATGTGTGCGAATGTAGATTCTACACGAAGCAAAAACAACGATTATTTCGTAAAGAGTAATCATATTGGAACAGACGGCTATCGTTTTGCAACTATCGAAGAAATATATAATAAAGTCTTTGAACCTTCTTGGCGAGAGTTCCAAGCGAAGCAACGACCCTGTCGCCGCTACAACGGAACATATCTCGAATGGATAAGAGAACAGAAATTCAAAGCAAGAACAAAGGCGACAGATGTGAGATATAAAGATAAGGCGATTAACGAGGCATACGAAGTTGTGTTCCAAATCGGAAACATCGACGATACAGGTTACGAAAATGCTCTCGAAGATGCAAGGAAAAGCGAAAATATTATGAGAGAGGTTACAGAACATATTCTGTCGCAACCCTACATTTGTGTAATAACAGAAAAGGAATTGAATGACCCAAATTGGAAACCACCGAAAGAAGCCTGTTTAATCGCTTTGAACTGTTGTCTGCATAAAGACGAATCTGTCTGCGGATTGCATTTCACTTTCATATCATGTGCAAATTCAAAACGAGGGAGCAAAAAACAAGCATTATTAAAGAAATGTTTTGAGCAATTAGGATATCCAACAGAATTCACAGAGGTTATCACAGAAAAAGGCGATTTGATTCCAAAGAAGAACTCAGACGACGAAATCAGAAAAGATGCAGAAGGAAATATTATATACAAGAAAATAGTAAAGAAAAAAGGTGCTTTGAATTGGTTGGATGAAATAAAAGATTTTTGTGCCGTTAAGATGAAAGAAGAATACGGATGGGAAAGAAAACCCACCGTCGGGAACGGCAGGAAACATCTCGATATTGAAGATTATAAAATTTATAAAGCGAAAGAACGACAGAAGAACATTCAAACCGAAATAGACAGTAATGCCGACAGTCTAATACAAAGTGCAGTTAATTTATATAACGACAAAAAGGAATTTGATAATCTCAATCGCATTGGAACATATCAACTTTGGAAAAAATACAACGAAATTTCTTCTGACTTTTGGGATTGGTATAAATCTGAATCCGCAACTATAAAAAGAAAAATCGCATCCGATAAAAACGAACACGATTATTTCAAATATAAACAGCAATATTATAACGACCTTGCAAATCGTTGCGGTTTCTTAATTGCTTTCATTATTAAATTCATCACAAAAGTTTTCTTCGGCAGTCAAATGAATTTATATGGCGAAAGGATAAATGAACTTCTAAAAACAAGAGAAGAATTAAAGAGAATTTCAAAACAGATGTCATCCGAGAATGCGAACATAAGAAAAATGATAAAGAACAATTCCTGTGATTTAGAATTTATAGAGAAATTATCACAGATAGAACAACAGATGAAATATGATTATATAAACAGAGATTTTGAAAGGTAAATCAATCAAACAGAAAAACTTTCACAATCACGAAACGAATAAATATACTCTCTTGAAAATTTAGTGGTCAAAATGGGTTTTCCTTCGGCTCCACCAACAAAGGTTGATAATTCGCTTATTTTAAGCGGATTATCGGCCTTTTTTATGTAATTTTCGGGACTATCCTGCGAGGTAGTCCCTTTTTTCTTTTTAAGTTTCTCGTTGTATATCGCATCGGCAAGAGTCGTTTCATTCTTTATGATATAATCGACAAGCGTTTCGTCTTCGCCTATCCCGAGCGAGCGGTTTATTTCGTCTTTAAGAATATCCGCAGGGAGCGTGTTGAGATAAAACTCGATGTGGTCGTAATATACGATTACTCTGTCGAGGTATAGGTTTATAAGCTGACGGTGAAGCTCCTTGTCTCCCGAGCGGAGCAGTCCGCGTGCGTGAACGTAGGCGAGCTCGACCATCGTTTCGGTTATCACGTGGGTTTTCGATTGCTTTTCAATCTTTTCTACCTCTGCGCGTAACCTTTCGCGCTCGCTTTCAAGGTCGGTCAGCGTCGATAACAGAGCCGAGCTTCCCGTGTTGGCAACGGCGTTTATAATGTTGTCGATCTTTCGTGATATTTCCAGAATCGAAGCGTTTAGCATCTTTAACGCTTCGGTGCTTTCGCTGTCGAACGCCGAGTGGTATTTGTAATATTCCTTAACCACGCTTGCGATGTTCGATTCGTCGAAGACGAGCCGTTCGATCTCGCGCATAATAAAGCTTTCGAGATATTCTCGGCGAATCTCCTTGTTTCTGCAAGCAAGCGAGGCGGTTCGCTTTCGGTTCGCGCATTGATAGCAAACGTATTTCAGCTTATTCCGCCCCGAGAAGTGCCGAACACCCGTGTATGAAGCACCGCATTCACCGCATATCACCTTGCCGGTGAGCAAATAAGTTTCCTTGCCCGCGTTACTGCTTAATCGGTGCTTGCTTCGCGCCTGCAACAGCGCCTGAACGCCGTACCACACGTCGTCATCGATTATTGCGGGCATACCGCCCTCGATGCGAATAATCTCGTCCTCGGGCTTGCTTGCGTGGCTGTTGCGCGTTCCGCAAACGCTCTTGCTCGGCGTGCGGTTGAAGATATAAACGCCGCGGTATTTTTCGTTCCGCAGTATCTCGTGCAGACTGTTTTTGCCGAACGGCTTACCGCCCCGCGTCGTATATCCCATGGAGTTTAAGGTGTGGATAATGTCGCTGTAACCGACGCCCGAAAGCACTTGATTGAATATCATTCGCACGGCATCGACCTCGTTTTCGTTTATCTCGTACCGTCGCGTTTCGGGGTTTACCTTGTAGCCGAACGGAGCGCAACCGCCCATCGCCTTGCATTGAAGCGCGGTTTCGCGCATGCCCTTCATCACCTCGCGCGCAAGGTTGCGTGAATAATATTCGCTCATTCCCTCGAGCACCGATTCAAGAATAATGCTCTCGGGCGAGTCGTCGAGGTTTTCGAGCACGCTTATCAGCGACACACCGCACTTCTTAAGCTCGCGCTTATAGTATGCCGAGTCGTATCTGTCGCGGCTGAAGCGGTCGAGCTTGTGGACGATAACGAGGTCGAATTCGCATTTTTTCGATTCGTATATCATTTTTTGGAACTCGGGTCGGTCGTCGGTGGTTGCGCTTTTCGCGTGGTCGCAGTATTCGTTAACTATAACCACCTTGTTCCGCTTGCAGTATTCGCGCATAGCGCGGAGCTGTGCGTCGATCGATTCCTCTCGTTGATTGTCCGAAGAAAACCTCGCGTAGAGCACCGCCCTCGGAATTATTCCGCGCGACGCCATTGATTCGATAACTGTCATTTGTTTCTCCTTCCTATATACCTGTGCTTGATTATCCTGTCGAAGATTTGAAGCAACAGCTTTGCGTTCTTCTCTTCGCTCTTTACGGTTTTGATTTTTACTTTTCCTTTCTTGCCGTTAGCAATCCTCTTTAGATCCTCACGGCTGACGCTTATACAAACCATTCGTCCTCCTATTTTCTCACAATATTTTTTCATACTCCAGAGAGAATCGGCAGAAGTAACAAAGATTTAGCAATTACAAACTGTACGCAAGTCCGCTCTGCTGCTCGTACTCCTCTCTCGTGCAGTAGCATATAAACGCTTCGGTAGAAATCCTTCTGCCGAGAATCTTTTCCAAGCGTTCCTTCTCCCATTTGTCCATCTCGGTCAATCTTCTCGGCGTGTAGATGTGTCTTGTTGGTGCTATACTCAGGAAGTCGCCGATGAGATTCAAGAGCCCTGTGCTCATTGTCTGCTTTGCGTTTTCTTGATGCTCGGGCGTTTGGTAATAAATATAATCGTTCGCCATCGCGCCGTCGCAACCTCCCATCGCGTAATACAGTTCGAGGTTGTCCTTCAATAACCGCTCGTCGAACAGCTTGTTGTCGCGCACCTTGATTCCGTCGGGCGTGGTGAAGGTGATATATTTTCTATCGGCTTCCCAACGAACACCGTAGCCGTGCTGTTCCATATAACCGATAAAGCCCTCGATGCTGTCGGTGTAATTAAGCGCGAGGAATGCCGTGTGGATAAGATCCTTTTTCCATTTTTGCATCTTGCCTGCGCGTGTGTCGGTCTCGGTCGTAGTCAGTCCGTACTTTCTGCAAAGCTCGTTCGAGTAATCCTTCAGCGCTTGCAGGTCTGCTTTTTCCATGTGAAGCTTCTTTCCGTCCTCGAACGAAACCGAGTTAACGATAATGTGGTTGTGCAGATGCTCTCTGTTCGTGTGCGTAACTACGAGCACCTGATAACCCTCAAAGAACCCCGCGAACTCCAACCCGAGCGAGTTCGCATCGTAAGGCGAGATGTTGTCCTCGGGCGAGAAGGACTGCACGATGTGAAAGTAGGTTCGTCCGTCGGTCTTGCCGAAGCGGTGCTTTGTTATTTCAAACTCCTTTTGCGCCGTCTCCGCCATACAGTTGTTGCTCGATATCAAGCTGTCATCTGTCTTCTCCTTGTCGAGCACGTAATTGAATACGTCGGACAGCGAACCCTTGCCTGCTTTCACTTTTACGATCGCCATACCTCACGCTCCTTTCATCTTTTCGTTCAACAGCTCGAAGATTTTCGCAAGCTCTTTCTTTGTTTCCTCGAGGTTCACCGCCATCAGCGTTCCCTCGTTTACTCGCCAAGTGAGCTGGTTTAGGTTGTTGCCGATGTGCCGAAGCTGCTTTGCCGCCTCGTCAACGCCGGGTATGACGGTTATCTTTTTGCCGAACACACAGTCACGGCAGTAGACCGAAATCAAACGGTACGAGCCGTAGGCAAGCTCCTCCAACCGTTTGTATTCCTCCTCGGTCACGCGAAACGTTACGCGCTTGTTTTTGTTTTCTTTCATTCCGAATCCTCACTTTCTTCATAGGGGTGTGGGCTTAGCCCGCATTGCCGAGCGGTTTGACCGACAAAGGCGAAACTTGCGACGTTGACGGAATCTACAACCATCAACGTTGCTCCGTAATCTTTCATAAAAGCACTTCCTTTCGTTTTTTCGTATGTAGCGATGTGCTTTTTTGCAAAACAAAAAAGACCCGTACACATTACGCAGATACGGAAAACACCAAAAGGCGAACAATACTCGTCCGCTAAAAAATGATGTTCCGTGCCTATGTAATATGTACGAGTCCTAAAACTCAAAAGGTGGCACTTAAAAATATGTATGTAAGTATGTATTATTCAATTGTCGCCCCAGCCACTCTCGCGTGGGAAATGCATTATAACACACGTAAAAACATTTGTCAACCCCCTGTGCATACTTGTTGCGTTGGGTGGGAATAATATAGGGTTTACACATCGAAAAAGACCGCCGTCAATCGGCGGTCTTATCTTTGTTTACTGCAGAGCAATTGATGAAAAGTATTCTTTGTAAATATTCGAATTCGCTAAATTGCAAAACCACAATATCTTGTGGGAACGTCTTGCATAATTGTGAATTTATGGTATAATCAAAAGCAGAGACAGACAATCTCATGCGTGTTTGCCCCATCATCTATTAAATCTATCGCATAGATAATGTTATAAAAAAGAAAGGTTGTGATTAAATGAATTCGGTTTTAGACCGTACCGAAAGTAAAAAGGCGTTTTCTCCATATCCTAAAGCAATGGATGAGTACTTTGTTAATAATACAGTAGAGATAAAAATCGTTCCAGATGAATTTGCACTTGGTCTTGAGAAAAGATTCAAAAATATTAGAATGACTAATGCAAAGCAGTTTGTGACTTTTCTTGAAGAAGAAATTTCGTTTTGGCAATCCGTTGACCCCGACAATAAATTTAAAGAGTTTTCTAAAATTGAATCCTTGAAAAGCGCAAAGAAAAACTTTGATTTGGCGGAACAGCAGTTTAAATCGAATCAACCGCAATCGGGAGCTCGAACTCTCGCACAAAGCATCAATGCTTTAGCAAATGGTATATTATATTCAAAAACATCGTTGTCAAAATATATTTCGGAAAAACTATGTGATGCAACATCCGAAATTATACGTGGTTTCAAGTGCGGAATACTAAAAAGCAAGAGTGCGGGGATGTCTTCAACAGTAGGAGATTATGAAGGCCTAATGATGGCAATGCAGTTTCGAAAAATCATAAGCGCATTTGCTTTGCCATCGGAGGAAGAAATATCTCGTTTTTGCGAAAGTGTTGATTTTGCGAATGAACAGTATGCTAAGCTGAATACTCAATATACAGAATCTTTCCACGAACACGAAACCTTGCTTTCTGATTTTGCTAAAAAAACGAATGAACATTTCACAGAAATGCATACGCAGACAGATGCATACTTCAAAGAAAAGGACAACCGTTGCAATGAACTCGAAAAGTTGTATACGGAAAAACTTCGTTTACAAGCGCCTGCGGAATATTGGAAAAAATTAGCAAAAAAATATACAGTTACGGGGAGCTTATGGCTAACATTAAGTATATTGAGTTCGGTGGGGATAGTTGTAACTCTTATTGCTACACTTGCAAATCTTCCGAATTTGTTCCCAGAAGATTCCCATTGGTTTGTTATATTTAGAAGCACTGCGATTTTAACCGTTGTTACAAGCGTGTTGGTTTATTTAGTCCGCTATTTTATAAAAATCGCAATGAGTTCCTTGCACCTCGCACGAGATGCAAGGGAAAGAGAAAACTTATCGCATTTTTATCTTGCGCTGATAGAAAAGGGCGCGGTTTCTGATAAAGAGCGTGCGATAATTTTGAATTCTCTATTTAGTCGTTCCGATAGCGGTTTACTCAAGGGAGACTCTGCTCCTACTATGTCAAATATGCCTTCAGAATTGATTGAAATACTCAAAAACAAGCAATAACGTATTTTTTGCTTTTGTTTTATGTTGTTACTATTTATAAATAGGAGCCATATATAAAGTGCGGCTCCTATTTTTCTATTCATTTTCCGAATTCATCACTTCTATAATCAATTTCGCCCCGAGCGTGAACCCGCGCACGAACATCTCGCGCTCGGAGATACAGCACATCTCGTTCAAGCAATCAACAAATCTTTCGAGATGCTCTTTTTCCTCGTCGTTCAGCCGAGCGTGCAGGTCTGCTTCAAGCTGTACGATCCGCTCAAGAACTTCGGCGTAGTCGCTGCTTCGCTTTATGTCCCGCTCGCATGGGCTAATGTTGCCGTACCATAAATCCTCAAGTATGCTCATTCACGTGTCCTCGCTTTCCGATCGTTTCGTCAATAATCACCGCCGCCAACACCTTGCCGAACGCCTGAATCACGCTCTCTCCGTCGCCAAACTTGTGTTTTCCGAAATCCTCCAACGCCCGCTGAATGTATTCATCCTTCACGTTCGGATATATCCTTTTCAACTCCTCCGGCACCATAACGAAAGAGCGGTCACAACTCGGTTCCTCCCGAGCCATAACCGCCCTTTTTTCAATATTCACTTTCTTGCAGTTCGCGCTGTCGCAAACAACTCGCACCTTCCGTGCCATATGTACTACCTCTTTCTCGTAGTAGCACACACAATATCACAGCAACGGGATGAGGTCCAGAGAGAATAGAGGTTACTTGTTATTCTTTTTGCCGCGCTTTAAATAGTCAGCATTGATATCCTCGCTCCAGTCGGCGCTGAGCGGAGCACTTGCTCTCACATTACAAACGGCTTTTGCAACCGATTCATATAGAATCTGCGTTCCCTCTCCGTCAGCGTTGTAGTTTACGGCTCTGTCCTTGCTGATACCATAACGCGCAGCAGTTTCAACGGCATCGATATTTGCTCCGATAAATAAGAACTCCCATCCATATTTCTCTTTCTGCCGCTCGATCATTTTCTTGACCTGTTCACTTGTGTAACGGTGGCTGGCGTTTTCCTGTCCATCGGTTGTGATGACGAACATCGTATGCTCCGGTACGTCCTCGGGTCGGGCGTACTTATGAATATTACCGATGTGATGAATGGCACTGCCGATAGCATCAATAAGAGCCGTGCAACCGCGAACAGTATAGTCATTGTCGGTCATTGGAGGGATATCGTGAAGTTTCACACGGTCATGAAGAACTTCACTTTCGTTATCAAAAAGCACCGTCGAAACATAGCAACCGCCGTCTTGCTTCTTTTGCTTTTCAATCATTGAGTTGAAACCGCCGATAGTATCACTTTCCAAACCTGCCATAGATCCGCTTCTGTCCAAAATAAATACGAGTTCAGTAATGTTGTTTTTCATAATAAAAGCCTCTCTTTCATTTGATGTCTACATTGTACATAAATAAAGGAGAGGTTGGGTCGCATAACAAGCGACAAATTATTTACTCAAAACTGCACTCCACTCGGTTTCTTTAAAGCCGACAAGAACACAATTATCTCCGATAAGCAACGGGCGCTTTACAAGCATACCGTCAGTTGCAAGAAGAGTCAGCATCTCATCCTCGCTCATTGCGGGAAGCTTGTTTTTAAGATCTAACGATTTATACAGCAGACCGCTTGTATTAAAGAACTTTTTGAGAGGTAAACCGCTTTTCTTGTGCCATTCTGTTAGTTCATCAAGCGTAGGATTATCGAGCTTAATATCACTAAGCGCATATTCAATTTGGTTATCATCCAGCCACTTCTTTGCCTTTTGGCAGGTAGTACATTTGGGGTAACATATAAATTTAACCATCGTTTCACGCTCCTAATAAACTCTGATCAAAGGCAAACAACGCTTCATTAATCTCGAAGATGTTGTAGTTACCTTTGCTTATAAAATATTCGATTATAATATCGAACTTGTTGCTGTGAGATAGTGCAAATCCCGCCTTGCGGAGCATATCTTCGGTTTCGTCAAGCGAAAGTTCCAAGGAAATTGCAAAGGCAAGTGCGGTAGGTTTGCTCGGCTTATAATGAACGTCACTGCGGATCTTGGAGAACAGCTTACGGTCAATGTTTGCCTTCTTATAGCACTCCGCATCGGTCATGCCTTTTTCGTCAATCTTTCGCAGAAGCATCTGTGAGAAGCTTTCGTCGATCTGCCGGAGCTTCGCATCCAAGTCATCCTCTGCAACCATCGCCTTACAATCGCAAATTTCGAGAAAGTCAGCATCTGCTTTCTTCCGTTTTGCGCAGGAAGCCGTCGGTGCATTCATCCGTATACTTTCACGACGGTAATCGGTATGCTCGTCCACGTAATTATCGTCAATATATTCGGCAATATCCGAGAACAGCTTCTCGCTGATCTTATAGGCAGCTTTGTCGAATATAACGATATAGACCGTCATTTCGTTTTCGAGAAGGAAGTCGCTGATCACGTCGATGGCAACCTTCAACGCTTGATCCTTGGGGTATCCGTAAACGCCCGACGAGATAAGCGGGAATGCCACAGTTTCACACTCGTGCTCCTTCGCAAGAGCCAGAGAGTCGCGGTAGCAGGATTCAAGCAACGCCTTTTCGCCGTGCTTGCCGTCATTGTAGATAGGACCGACGGTATGTATTACATACTTTGCAGGCAGATTATATCCGCCCGTGATCTTCGCTTTACCTGTCTTGCAACCGCCAAGCATTCTGCATTCTGCGAGCAATCCGGCGCCTGCGGCATGATGAATCGCACCGTCAACACCTCCGCCGCCTAAAAGCGACTCGTTGGCTGCATTGACAATGGCATCCACTTTCATTTTTGTTATATCGTTTCTTACTATTTCAAGCGGCATAACCTTTCACCTTAAAAATTATTAATATTATTTGTTTATCACCAATTAAATTCTCTTGCCATTTCAGCAAGACAAGCGGAAAAAGCAATTTGTTGATGCTGGTCGTCTAACTGCTTTACAGCTTCGCATAAATCGTGGATTGCATTAACGGCTTTTTCAACTTCTTCGTTTTGTTTTGCTTCATATTGCAATTGTTCTATTTGGCGATAATATTGCAAATTTACATATTGAGGATTAAACATTTGATTATAAAAAGTATTCATTAATTATACCTTTCATTATTCTTCAGTATTTAATAATATATTAACACAATCTAAAATTGCGTCGAGATCAATATTATTTTGATCGTTTTCTCTTTTCAAGTCCTCTTGTGCCAAATTCAACGCTATTATCGTGAGCCAATATAATTCATCTTCAGTTTTATATTCGAAACAAATATATTTTTCCAACGGGCGTTTGATTGACTTTGCATCATAGACTTTCCAAATTTTCGGAATGGTTTTTAAATATAGGCTCGAAAAATTATCTCCAAAGTTATCTTTTCTCGGCTTATATTTGGGTGATAATGCAACTTCTATGTCAAGATTATAATCGATACTCATATTCTGTAAACAAGTATATATTTCATCAATCCCTGAAACGACTCTTTTTCTAAATTGCTCGATAGCGACTTCATTCTTCTTACAGCAAAATTGAGTTGATAGAAAATGCTCTATTTGTTCTAATTCTTCAATTAAAACGTGTCCGCCGTATCGTTTTCGCGCTTCGCTTTTCAATATCTCGATTTGATCTTTGCAATTATTAGATTTTGTAATAATACTGTTTTTCATGTCATTCACGTAATCCAGCACATTACTATCGATAGCATTCAAAATCACCTGTATATATTGACATCTGCTTTCATAAAAACGTTGAAGTTGATCAATTGTCACATTTAATTGGATGTATTTATCACCAGGGATATTGCTATACAAAAGAATCGACATAGTTTGCGGATTTCCGAAATTCGTTGACCAACTCGCAAACTTTATGCCAAGTTTTTGTCCCGAGTTCAAATTGACAGAATGAGCACCGAAACAAGCCCGAATTTCTTTGAAATAATCGTTGTCATCTTTATTGAAAATCTCCCTTGAAAAAATATTAGATTCATTTTTGAAAGGTATTGTTTTAGGATTGGGATTGACAAAAACTCGATGTAATTGACAAATGCTTTCCCATACGATATCTATACAACAAATGTACTGATAAAACTTCATACAAGTTTCTAAACCCTTAGAGTTTTTTAACTCGTCTAAAGTGGTTTCGATATTTGCCATTCCTACGTCTAACCAATCCATAGCCGAGCAAATACATCCCCACTGGTCCTTAGAAGCGTTATTTTGATATTTCGCTAAAACAAAACTTGTTTCATTTACTTTTTCTCTTAATAATTCATTCCAATTTAGCGCCATTGATTCTCCGTAATAATTATTCAGTCAATTCTTGATACATTTTCATGAGTTCTGCGACGCATTCGGATTCGGAGTTGAGTTTGCCCCAGAAGCCATAGGCTTGCATAACCGCTTTGTCGTTAGCTTGGTGAGCTTTGCGGAGTTCGGGAGGCATAGCCACTTCGTCATAAAGGTCGGCAAGGGAGCAATCGGGGTAGAGCGCGCGTGCATCAAGTATCGCCTGTGCAGTTTGTTCTATCTTCGCCTTTTGTTCTTCTGTAGGATTAGGCCACGGGAAGTTGTTGTAGACGATTGTATTAGAATAACTATAATCACTTTTCATCCTACCTGCAACCAATCGCATCCATGCATTATGGACATTAGAAGCCAAAACGCCAAAGTGGTATAATCCTACATTTTCAATAACATAAAGTTTATCACCAACGATAACATCTTCACTCAAAAAACCAATAGGAATGTATTTTCGTTTCTCAGAGCTTACCTTAGGAAATGCAATAAAATTACCTTTGGGCTGGTTGAGTTGAGCAAATAATGTAGGTGTTTCTGCTAATTTCTGTGTTTCCTTTGCAGGACTCGCTAATCTTGTTTCTCGAACCCCATCAATTCGTTCTAACAGGAGTGGGCATTTTCTGATTATAGCAGGATTTGCACCGACAAGCCAAAAACAATACCTCGGGATGTTGTTTAGAAACTCTCTACCCATCATATAATGGCGGATAAATTCAGCTCCTTGTGGTTCTTTTGCAATATATTCCCGATATTCATCTTCATCCATAATTAAATTACCGCCATCTCTGGCCATAACACCCATGTGCATAGTAGGCATTCCAGATATTTGTTCTTGCCTACCCATGATAAAAATGTCATCTGCAGGAACAAGATAACCATTTATTTTCGGAACAACATTAACACGTCCACCAGTATAAATTCTCTTTTCTGTTATAACATTTTCGTGTGAAAAGCCGATAATTACACAATGAACTTGAGCCTTCATATTGGCTTCGCTATCCCAACGGAATGTTTGATAGGCAAAATCAAACTTAATACGAAATAGATTAGTAAGTGGTCCCCAAATCAAGCCTACTTGTTGGCCTTGACAAATACTATTGGTTGATACGAAAGCACATCGGATACTTGTATTTTCGATTAATTTAGCTGCTTTTGCATACCAGCCTGCTACATAGTCGATTTGACCTGTTTTGGGCGATTCTGGAAAAACAAGCTCAATATCCTCACGCTGTGTTCCTTTTGACCACATTGCACCCACAAAAGGCGGATTGCCCATTATGTAGTTGAGTTTGTCTTTCGGAACAACGGTTTCCCAATCTATACGGAGAGCGTTGCCCTCGACGATATTTGCGTAGGACTTTAAGGGGAGAAAATCGAGGTCTACGCGGAGTATATCCTCGGTTTCCTTCATCATCTGGGATTCTGCAATCCACAATGCAGTTTTTGCAACGGTTACGGCAAAATCGTTTATTTCGATACCATAGAACTGACCTATCGAAACCTTGATTATATCGCCGAAGTCGAATCCAATCTGACCGCCTTTTTGCATGATTTCAAGAGCAGTATTTTCAAGACGGCGAAGTTCTATATATGTTTGCGTTAAGAAGTTACCCGAACCGCAAGCAGGGTCGAAGAACGTTAGATTGCCAAGCTTTTCACGGAAAGCGTTTATGCGTGTTTCTTTTGTTTTTTCAACCTTTAATGCCTTGATTTCGTCAAGTTCTTCGTGGAGTTCATCAAGGAAAAGTGGGTCGATAACCTTATGTATATTTTCGATAGAGGTATAATGCATACCGCCGGAACGTCTTGTTTCGGGGTTTAAGGTAGATTCAAACACCGCACCGAAAATAGTAGGACTGATTTGCGACCAATCGAAATCCTCGCTTGCTTTATGAAGAAGCAAATCGACGATTTCTTGGGTAAAGTTTGGTATTTCAATATCCTCGTCGGCAAAAAGACCGCCGTTTACATAGGGGAATGCAGACAAAGCGTCATCCATATAAGGATCACGGTCATCGTTTTTGGTATCGAGCACACGGAAAAGGTCAATAAGTGCACGGCGCACGTCTTTGACATTAAAGCTCTGTATATAATTATGGAACTTATTATGACCGCCGAAAATACCTGCATCTTCGGCATAAAGGCAAAATACAAGACGAACGCAAAGCATATTAAGGCTTCGTAACGTTTTTTCATCATCGGGGTTGATATATTGCTTTAAAATCGCATCATAAAGTTTGCCTACAAGCTCGCCGGCTTTAATAGAAACCTGTTCCTCGCGGTGCAGAAGCTCGCTCTTTTCTTCCACAAGGAATTCCAAGCGGTAGTATTCCTTAGGCAGATCGGAAAGAAGTATGCTTTCGGGTTCACCTGTCGGCTTTTCCATATCGTAGATAAGGAACTCTTCAAAATTGCAGGTGATGATCCAACGGGGACGCTGTGAATACGGAAGTGCCGCAGAATATCTTTGCGCCTGCTGAAAAGGATTGAGCAAAGTTCCATCCGATTGACGGATAGGACTACGCAGATTGAGGCCTTTCTTTTTCTGCTCGATCAGTACATGGGTAGAAGGAATATGGCCGTCAATAAAGCTTGTGTGGTCAAGTTTTACACGTTCCTCAAACAGTATAAACTTTTCGGGTTCTGCAACACCTAAAACATCCCGGGCAAGGGACAGCCAAAAGGACTGGCTATCACTCTTTTCGTCGCCGCGATCTTTCCAATATTCCGCAAAGGCTTTTGCGGCTCTTTTTCTATCTGTATCTGTCATTATTATTTCCTCGCATCTGATTTTTCTTGATATTGAGTTTTGGACATTGTATATGTGCCCACAAAGATAGAACTTGCCACCTTACTTTGCTTATGAATTTCCAATTTATAGATACAGCTGTCAAAGTGGTGACGCATAAAGGGTTATTTCTTCAATACTTCCAGATACTCATCCAGGCGTTTACCGAGGTATTCGCCGAAGAGTTTTACCATCGCGGAGCGGTGGCCGAAGGCGTCGTAGTAGCGCATACGGTCAGTGAATTTGATGTCGATGGGCGGGTAGCCTGCCTTCATCAGTTCAAGGTTGACGATGAGGCGTCCTGTTCTGCCGTTGCCGTCGATGAAGGGGTGTATCGACTCGAACGCGATATGCAGGTCGGCGAGCTTTTCGACGATATTTCGCTCATCTGAGGAATAATTCTGTATCAGCTCGTGCATCTTCGGCTCGATGAGATAGGGCTGAACCGGCTCCTGCTTTGCGCCCATAACACGCACGGGCACACGGCGGTAAACACCGCGGTCGAGCGGTTTGTCGGCAAGGACGAGGGAATGTATCTGCTTTATGACACTTTCCGAGAGGGGAGTTTTATCCTTAACAAGATCGCAGATGAAATAGAACGCATCTTTATGACCGACCGCCTCCATATGATCCTTTAACGGCTTTTGGTCGATAGTCAAGCCCTTGAGCACCATATCCGTTTCGCGCAGGGTCAGAGTGTTGCCCTCGATCGCGTTGGAGTTGTAGGTATATTCAATCATAAAGTCCTCGTTCAGCCGAGCAACCTCACCCTCGGTGAGCGGTCGTCTGCCGTCGAGTTCCAACTTCTTTATTTCTATCTGCGCGAGCAGAGTTTCCTTGCCGCGAATGCGTCCGTCGGAGGGCTTTGATGCGTTGTCGGGGATAAACCAGAGCTTGCCCTCGCGCCATGCACCGTCGATCTGTCCGTTGGCGCAGAGCGTGCGGACTCGCCTATCGGAGATGCCCCATTTTTCAGCGGCTTGAATTGTTGTCATAGCCATATCTATACCTCGTTAAACTGAGAATACAAATTAAAATTTATCATTTTTATCATATCACGTTTTCGGTACAATGTCAACGGTTCGGAACAATATAAACGCATTTGCGGAACAATCTGGGGCATTCTATTATATATTCTTTCTTCAGTTTATATATTTAATATTTATATTTATGGATAGTCCATATTGAGCCATGGGATAGGGCAAATGTCGGACAAGCTATTGAAAAAACACGGTGGTGATTGTATAATAAGAATAGGTTGTTAAGGATTCGGTAAAACCTGTTAAATAACAGCTGGCGGTTTTAATCTCAAAAGAAACCGTAGCACACAGACTATCTGAGACTTTTGCAAGTCCAACAACTCTTATTCAGAGGTGGAATATGATAAACATTAACAATAAAGCTTGGGAAAAATTGCGTTTCTCTGATATTGAAGCGCTTCTTAATGCAGACGATGATGAAACAATGTTTTTTGAGTTCAAAAATGATAAAACATCCACACGAGATTTTGCCGCGGAGATTTGCGCATTTTCAAATACATATGGAGGTTATCTCTTAATAGGGATAGAAGACGATAAAAGTATAACCGGTTGTACGAATTGGACAGAGCAAAAAATCCACACGACAATACACGATAGCGTTACTCCTACACCTATATTCGATGTGCGAAAATTCAAAACAAAACAAGGCTTGATTTTCGTTATCCGAATTGAAGAAGGTGCTTTTCCTCCATATATAACGAGCAGAGGCAAAATACTTCAGCGAATATCTTCTGGTTCCTTTACTATTAAAGACACATATAGTCTCAATCAAATGTTTAACAAGCGAAAAGACAATTTGATTAACATTGAAAAAAAGATTTCTATTGATGAAATAAACCTTAACTCAACTGTACCGGATAATTTATGTGCATATTTAGATCTTGGTTTCGCGCCCGATTTTCATGATGTACAAAAAATCAAAACAGACTTTTTTAAAGTCGATTTAACAATGTTAGCAAACAAATCCAAAGAGGTGTTGGGTCATTGCACTATTTCACGTTTGGGCCATTCGTTATTGATTACTCTTGGTGAAATATCAGCAAATCGAAATGGTACAAAGGTAGCTGCACCGGCTGGGGTAAGCAATTTTATCGAAATAATGTGTGATGGAAGTGTTCGATGCCGTGTATGCTTCGCGCTTGAAGAAGATGCTATCCATGCATTGGTCTCACAAACAAATATAATTGGGGTAGGATTTGCTCATATTTATGAAACAATTTGGGGAGAGCAATTTTATAAGAATTTTATATCTGCTGAAAAATATGAAAAATTAGTTGTGTTGAAACAGTTCTCTCCAACTTATAATAATCAAAGCAAATTTTCCGAACAATATCGTGCAAGGTATAGACACCATAATACTTTATTTGGAGGAAACATTATTGTTACCAGCAATCGCATTCCCAAGACTGATTTTTTTACAATTGAAAGGCGTTTATTTGACAAGATTGGTATAAAATATAACAACAGAAACCTTATTGATGAATTGTTTTGGTTAGAGCATTATAGCATGGGAATCTTTACTGACAAAGAAAGCGGATTTCCCCAAGAAGATAATACTGATTCATCCACATGAACTCTAAGATCACAAAGCCCGAAGCGATTGCTTCGGGCTTTTAAGTCTTGCTGTTGGAATCGAATTGCTATTTTTACTTTTTGTTGCAGAAGTCGAGACACATATCTTTTACTCCTCGCTTCCGAAGTTACCGCAGTAGTTTAGCACCTTTCTGCCGATTATAAAGACGCGGAAGGTCGGGTTGGGAACTTTCACCTCATTCTTGGGCAGAAACGTGATGAATTCTCTCGAAATATCCACCGAATTTAACCGAGGCTCGGCTCCACCAACAAAGGCTTGCAGATGCAAGTCTTTTTTTCTAACTCCTCCCAAAAATAGATGATTGAAATCAAAAGGTTTGTATCGCATCACAAGCGAAGTTGTCAACCCCAAATTTACAACAAAATCCAAACGGATTTTATTGACAAAGGCTCGCTTTCAATATATAATAAATTAACGGCGGTTTCAAACCGCAAATGAAGCCGCAAAGTGGGAATACTTTGCGGCATTTTGCATTTAAGGAGAGATGAACAATGAAAAGAAGAGTACTGAGCATACTTCTGGTAATGGCTATGGTTCTTTCGTTAACACCGCTTGCGGTGCTTGCCGAAGATTATCCAAGCATTGCTTTTAATGAAGAATTTTTGGTTGAGTTAGAACCGGATATGTCGGTGTGGTACCAATTTACCCCCGAAGAAACTCAATACTATCAAGTTACTTCTTCTAATCCGGACGTGGTTGACCCGATCTGCAAGGTTTACAATTCGGAAATGAACCTAATTGCAGAAAACGATGACGAAGACGGTTCGAACTTCAAATGTATGCTCGAATTAACGGCAGGCGAGACCTACTATTTTGAATTTCTTGAATTCGACTCTAACAACGAGGGCAGTTATACCGTGACGTTGACCTACGCTATGCCGACCGACCTCTGGATGGACGAATACGCTATCACGTCATACACGGGCAATGCGTTCGCGTTGGGGGTTGGGACGTATCCGTATGATGTGCCGGTAAACTTAACCTGGACATCCTCCGACAACAGCGTGGCAACGGTTGATGAAAACGGCTTGGTAACCTGTGTGGGAGTAGGCGATACCGCAATCACCGTGGCTGTTGGCGGATTATCGGACACTTGCCATATAACCGTTAAGGACGGTGGCGTTCCCATCTATCTTGATGACGTAAAGACCGTTACGTTTATTCCGAAGGAAAATAGAGAAACTGCCCAAGCATTCTGCTTTGTGCCAGAGGAATCAGGCACTTACAGAATGTATTCCTATGACATCGTTTCTACAACGGAAGAAGCAGTTGACCCTCGTATATGGGTGCGTGACGCGTTTGTGAACGAAATTGCCTACGATGACGACGGCGGAGATGACGTAAATTCCGACGTTCAGTGTAGACTCGAAGCGGGAAAACCGTATTACTTCGAAGTTGAGCCCTATGACTGCAAAGCGGCAGGCCAAGTAACGGTAACGTTAGTTAAATGCATCGAAGCCGAATCAATCACAATAGACGGCGGTGATGTGGTCGTAGATCAAGGTACGTACATGGATATTTACGTAACGCTTTCTCCTGAGAATTGTGCAGAAGAAGATTATACTTGCTCATCTTCCGACGAAAGTGTTGTTAAGATGGATGATAAAACTGCTTTGTTTGTCGGCGGCGGTGAGGCAACCATTACCGTAACCAGCGAAAGCGGTTTGACGGACAGCATCAACGTGACCGTCAATCCCATTCCCGAGATTTTTGTTGATACCACGTATACGCTTGAATTCACGGCCTCTGATTATGAAGATTCGCAAAGATATAGTTTTGTTCCTGCCGAATCGGGCGTTTATCGCTTTGAATCTTTTAATATAGTCGGCGATTGGGATCCCGATGTAGCGTTGAACGACCAATACCAAGAGCTGCGCTATAACAAAGACAACGGCGAAGACCTGAATTTCTTGATGGATCACGAGCTTACCGCAGGCAAAACTTATTACGTTGAAGTTGGGTCCTATTTTGGTGCTCCGCTTGAGGGCGACTCGGTAGATTTTAAGGTTACAAAGGTTGATAGCTCGGAATTCCCCGTGGTTACGATGGGTGCCGAGGTTGACGTAACCATTAACAACGGAGGCAACAATAAGTTTTTCTGCTTCAAGCCGACAGCCAGCGGTATGTATTCGATCTACTCCACGAAACCGGATGGCGAAGATGTTGACCCCACGGCTGTGTTATTTGATGAAAATTGGAAAAAAATAGCCGTCAATGATGACGATGCCGGTGACAGCAACTATCTTATTACACAAACGCTGTACGCAGGCAGAACCTATTATATTAAATCCTTCATCTATTCTCCCGATAATATCGGCACCCACGTTCTCCATATAGACTTCCTCAGCGGTCCTACTGTTCAAACGACAACTGTTGAAGACGTGGAAATTTCTAACGATGAAACCAAGACTGTCGGCACTACGTTCTCCGTTGACAACGCAGACTCCACGGTAGACACGCCCAAGCTCTTTATTATGAACGAAGGCGAATACACTCCCGTTGCCGACCTTTCGTTTGAAGAAGACGCTCCTTATACAGTCAGCTATGAGTTCAGCAAATCTGACTTTGCCGACGGTGTCAACACAAAAACCTATGTATTTGGCGCAACCGTTGACGGGGGTTGGTATTACAGTAACGAATTCACCGTGACCTTTACAGTAGTGTCCTTCTCACTCGGTGACGTTAACGGCGATAATAAGATAGATTCTTCCGACTATTTGCTTGCAAAGCGAGCTTGCTTTAACGCTTATGAGCTGGGAGACGACGAACAAAAACGTGCCGACGTGGACGGAAACGGGGCAGTTAACTCTGCCGACTACGTTGTGATAAAAAGAATCGCATTCGGCACATACGAAGTTAAATAAAACCAACCCCTTGGGGCGGTTATGGCGGGGTTCTATTATCAAGTTTTTTACCTTTTAAAGATTACTGAAAATCTTCATCGGGGAGCGCTACACCGCCACCGACTATGATGTCACCGTTTTCGGGTTCATCGGAAGTTCCTTCAACAGTGAACCGGCATTCAAAGGCGCTGGGACCCCGGTTTGCGGGCCATACGGGTGTGTGGATCGAAATATTCTGGCTGTAATAAACGTTTCAAAAGATAAAGGTTCAGTGTTTGAAATCAAAACAATGGAAATAATCGAGTAAGTAAAATCAAGCCAACAAAGACGGCACTTTTTATAAGTGCCGTCTTTTGCGTTATTATTGAGAAATGTCAAGATCGTCCATATCAACTCTTTCGGCTACAAAAACATCGCCCTCGCCATCGTCAACGTAAATGCAATCGCCCGAAATTTCATATTTAGCGGTGCCGCTTACTGTTTTTCCTGCGAAGTCTATGGTCATCGAGATCATACCGTCACTTACGGAATAGGTAAAGGGGAATATGCCCGCCAGGCCCGTGCCGTCCTCGTAGAAGAAATAGACCATCATAAGAGTATCGTCGCCGCCTCGCCACGCTCCGATGATCGCCTCGGCGATCTCCTCGTCGGACGGGGTATCGCTGCCGTTTCCGGTACCGTCGCCCGATGTGTCATCGCTTGTTGTCTCGTCGCTCGTCGTTTCGTCGGATGTATACCATTTGGGCGGATCCTTTATCTCGATACCGTTGTCGGCAAGATATTCGTCGATCTCGCTTTCGGAAAGCCGGACCTTTTCATACAAATAATCTGTGCCGTCTACCGTTACGGTGAGACGGTCGTTATCAACGGAATAGCTTGTTTCGACAGTGTTTTCCGCAATAAAGGTAAGGGTGTCGTCCTTTTCTTCGTAATCAAAGGACTCGGATGTGTATGCAACCTTTGCCGACAATCCGCTGTTGTCCTCGGCAAAATACAGTATGCCGTCGCCGTCTATCTCCGACCACACGCCGACGAGCTTGCTTGAGCCGCTGCATCCGATAAGGAGCAGCATAACGCAAAGAATCGATAACGTAAACGCGATGATTTTTTTCATTGGACCTCTCCTTTTGTAAATTAATATATTTTTATCGGTTGTAACCGATGCGCGCAAGGGGCTTACTGTATTTATATTGTAAGCTTTTTTTGTTTCCTTGTCAAGAATGTTGTATCTTCGGCACCGCTATTGAAAAAAACAACAAAACAGGAAAGCGGCATACTTTCCTGTTTTTTTCTTTTTACACTTCCAATCCCAAAAGGATATTTACTGCTTTTTGCATATCGGGTTTGCGACGATATGCTTGTATAACTTTTCTTTCGTGGTCTGTAAAGTCATCTTCCGAAAGGTGAACGTCAAGAAGTTCGCTCGGCGATACTTTCAATGCTCTGCACATATCGGCAAGAATATCTGCATCGGGGCGATTGATCCCCTGTTCCCAATTCGATACTCTGCTGTTGCTCACATTCAACATATCCGCCAACTGCTTTTGGCTCATTCCTCGTTCTTCGCGAAATTTTCTTATTCTGCTACCGATTTCGTATTTCAAGCTATTCACCTACTTTTTTATCGTATGTTTATTATACACAACAATTCCGAGAAAGGCAACAAGAAAATCAAGAAAACCTGTATTTTTGTCTTGATTTTGCAGAAAAACTGTGATATAATGCGAAATATCAAGAATTTCTTGATTGCGAGGTGTTGAGTTTGGGAGTTTATGAAAAAGTACGCAGTTATATTGACGAAAACGGTCTGAAACAGGTATCTGTTGCGCAAAAAGCAGGGATACCCAAAGCAACATTCAATGCTATTCTTAACGGCAAACGAATACTGTATGCAGATGATTTGAGAGCTATATGTCTTGCGCTCAACGTAAGCCCCGAGGTTTTTATCGAAGTTTCCGCAAGAATGGAAAAAAACACTGACGTTTAGTATTGGAACAGAAAACAAAAAGGAGTGAATATAATGTTTGACAGTAAGAGTCTTTTTTCAAAAATCAGCGACACGGTAAATAAGGTGGTCGATGAAGCGCAGAAAACGATGGGTGGCGTGTATCAAGAGCGCGCAATAAAAACCGCAGAGCAGAATACGTCGTATGAAAAGTATGAAGTATTTACCGCTGCTATGGGTATCGGCAAAAAGTTTATAATAACCGAAAAATCCATTATTTTCGGTTCCGAAGAGTTTTTGTATTCACAATTGACACCTATATGTGTAGTGAATCCTCCCATGAAAATGTCGAATGGCACTGCTTCGACGACCGCTAACGGAAAACAATTGGTTTTGGCATACGATTATAGTCAGAAATCTCGATTTACAAAAGCTATGCTTTATGCGAACGAGCAAATAGATATTGCGCACGGAACGGTGAGATCTTACAAATATATGCTGCAGTCGGATCAGGGCACCAAACTCGAGGTATATGAGGATTATTTGATTTTGTATGAGCTGAAAACGGGATTCACACAGATTGTCGGCAATTCTATGCAGGGTGGTTCCGGTGGAACGGTACTTCATTTTTCGGGTATGAATGCCTCGATATCTCAATCTGCCGAGCAGATATGTCTTGTCATTTCCTCTCACGGCGAACAGCATTTTGTAGAATTGAACGATGAACAAAAAGAACTTGCACAAAGTATTATCGATTTTATATATTCCCAAGCGGAGACCGAAGCAGAAACCGAAGCGGAAACCGAAGCTGAGACCGAGGAGTGGGAGCAGATAAGTGGCGAAGAACGCACATTTTTCTTGAATGGCACCGCTTTAGTCGTGCCGAGTGAGATGGATGCATTTAATACGTATAGACTAAAGTTTTTTAAGTTGGCATCCGAATGTACCGAAAGGGCAAAAAACGAATATTTGAAAAAAGTGCAAAATCTTTCTACTTTTCTGGAGTTTTTCCCCATAATATATGAAAAACACCTTAACGTACTTATAAAACAAGCTATGGGAATTCTTGTTTCCGAGGGAATATGGACTGTTACGGAAGATTCGTTTTTGACCAATCATCTTGAAGAATTCCATAGCGCGCTCGACGAATATAGTGTAACCATAGAAAGCGTAGAGCTGACTGTTGAAGCAAATCAAAGCAAGATCGCCAACGTAATGAGTTTTGTGCCCAACCTTTCGGGCGGCGGCTTTGGATTAAAGGGTGCGGCGAAGGGTATTGCAACCGCAACAGCGTTTAATTTGGTACGCGATGGGGCTGAGGCGAGTTTGTTGAAAGGCGCCGCTCAGATCAATCAGGCACAGCAGGCAGAGCTTTATCAAAGAATAAATCCCGACAATCTGTTTGAATTTGTATTTTTGGATTATTGGCGTGTTTTTCTGACCTTAGGAGCGGATTTAATTAATAACGGATGTGAATTGTGGTGGCCAGAGGAAGAATTGACAATAAGAGCAAATAATGTTTTTCAAAATCTTTCTAACCCCAGATTTCCGCAGGATAAGCTTTTGGATGTATTTATAGGGATTCTCGAGATATTACCGTACAATGTGGAATATCACAAGTATATGGTAGCAAAATTCGGCGATAACGAGGAAACCAAGGCGATTCGTAATTATTTCGGTTATTCGGATCTGAACGATTCGAGAATGGGTTAATAAGCTTAGCGATCGCAAGGATGACTTTACGCCGCTATTGAAAAAAACAACACCTCGTGGTATAATTACCGCGAGGTGATTTTTTTATGAACACTCGGCAAATATCCGCGCTTTTAAAAAGCGGTCTTGATAACGGCGCGTATTCCTGCTTTGCCGTAGCTGTCGGCAGAGGAGACGAGGTTTATTACAGAGATTTCGGCGGCTTTCGCGCACTTGAGCCGCAAATTTACCCGATGACCGAGGATACGCTGTTTGATATGGCATCGTTATCCAAGCTTATCGGCACAACAATGGCGGCATTAAAGCTTATCGAGGAACAAAAGCTTTCGTTTACAAGCAAGGTCGGAGATTTTTTTGATATTTGTCACGGAAAAGAAAATATAACGGTTTTTGATCTTATGACACACACCTCGGGTATAAAGGCGCATTTTCCGCTTTGGCTGCGCGGTATCGAGCCGAATAATGCCGCCGACGAGATAATGCGCGAGAGCTTTGGCTATGAGCCCTCGAGCAATGCGGTTTATACCTGTATGGGATATATTTTGCTCGGCAGGATTTTGGAAAGGATCGAGAATCAGCCGCTTGATAAGATCGTACATCGGCTTGTGTTTTCGCCGCTCGGTATGAAAAACTCCTGCTACTGTCCCAAAGACAAGCTCTGCGCCGCAACCGAGCGCGATGCCGCTACGGGCGAGATATTGTGCGGCGTTGTTCACGACGAAAACGCGCGTTTTTTAAACGGGATCTCGGGAAATGCGGGCGTTTTTTGCGACCTTGGCGATTGTATACGCTTTGCGGCTATGATCTCAAAAAAGGGCGAGGGATATATAGACAAAGCACTGTTTGATTATGCACTCAACGATTTCACGCCAAGCTTTTCGGAACGCAGGGGGATCGGATTTCAACACGTTTGCAACCGCTACGGACACACCGGATTTACCGGAACCTCGATCTATGCGGACAAGCGCGACGGAAGATATGCCGTGCTGCTGACAAACCGAGTTCATCCCACCCGCGAGAATTATAAGCTTTTTGATATTCGCCCCGGATTTCACAAGCTCGTTTTTGGAGAATAGTATGGACAAGCTCAGAGTAAAAAACGGAATAGACTGTATAGATTCTGCGCTTTCTATGCTGTCGGGAGCGAAAATAGGTCTTATTACAAACCAAACGGGAGTAAACCGAAAGCTTGCTTCGACAATAGATATCCTGCACGAAAAGGGGTTGCTTTCTTGTTTGTTTGCACCCGAGCACGGCATCCGCGGCGATAATCAGGCAGGCGCGGGGGTGGAGGATACGGTTGATTCGGCAACGGGAACGCCGGTTTACAGCTTGTACGGCAACTCCTATCATATTCCCGAGAATTTGCTTAACGAGCTCGATATTGTCGCGTTTGATATACAAGATGTCGGCGCGCGTTTTTATACCTACACGAGCACGCTGTTCCGCGCTATGCAGGATTGCGCTTCGATGGGCAAAAAGTTGGTTATTTTCGACCGTATCAATCCCATAGGCGGCGCTTGTGCCGAGGGCACGGTGCTTGACAGACGTTTTTCTTCGTTTGTGGGAATGTACCCCGTCGCGACAAGGCATGGCTTAACGGTTGGCGAATACGCAAATTATATTTACGCAACCGAAAATATCGGATGTGATTTAACGGTTATCAAGTGTAAAGGGTGGAATCGCGACCTTTTTTATGATGAGACCGACCTTGCTTTTATTCCGCCTTCGCCGAATATGCCGACTGTCGATACCTGCCTTGCCTATATCGGAACCTGTCTTGCCGAGGGCACAAATCTGTCGGAGGGCAGGGGTACGACCAAGCCGTTTGAGCTTATCGGCGCGCCGTGGCTGGATAACCTTCGCGTTGCCGATGCGGTAAATAATATGGGACTTGACGGTGTCATCGTTCGCCCCTGCTCGTTTACTCCGACCTTTTCAAAATACACGTCGCAAATATGTCGCGGCGTTCAGATTCACGTTGCCGACCGCCGTGCATACAAGCCGTTCGAGACGGCGATAAGAATGCTCGAATATATCCGCAAAACCCATTCCGAATTTGAGTTTATACTCCCGAAAAATCCCGGCTCCAACGCTTTTGCCGATCTTCTTCTGGGCAGCGATGAATGGCGCAGGGCCGATTTTGATCCCGATGCTTTTTTGTATCGACAAAACGAAAAAATATCGGAGTATAAGGATAAAACAAAAGAGTTTTATATGTATTGAAAAACAAGGAGGCAACACACGTTTGCCTCCTTATTTATTCATATTAAAAAACGCATTAAAAATACGCATCTTCACGCCGCGGTCCTTGTGCTCAAGGTCGGCAAGAAACCGCTTTGCCTCCTCTCGCTTGGTGGTTCCGTCGGCGGGACAGTTCTTCGGCACGGGGATGATGCCGCTTGTTCTTACAAAATGCGTAACCTCTTTTTCGGGGGTGTAGAGAAGCGGGCGGATGACCGTCATATCCGATCGATCAAGATAGGTTACCGGTAGAAAGCAATCAAAACGCCCCTCGATAAAAAGATTCATGATTATCGTTTCTACCGCATCGTCAAAATGGTGTCCGAGCGCGAGCTTGTTACAGCCGAGCTCCTTTGCGGCGTTGTGGAGTGCGCCGCGGCGCATATTCGAGCAGAGCGAGCAGGGGTGCTTTTCTTTTCTGACCTCAAAAACCACCGAGTATATCTCGCTTTCGATGCTTTTAAGCTCCAAGCCAAGCTCCTCGCAGAGCTTTTTTGACACCTCGTCTGTTTCGTTGGGAAAGCCCATTTTAAGATTTATCGGAACTATCTCAAAGCGCTTGGGATAAAACCGCATCAGCCCGTGCAGTGCACAAAGCAGAGCAAGCGAGTCCTTGCCGCCCGAGACACCGACCGCGATCCTGTCGCCTTCTTCTATCATATTGTAGGTGTCCACCGCTCGTCTTGTGGTGGACATCAGCTTTTGTAGTGCTTTGGAATCGATCATTGCTCTTTACCGTAATTGCAGTATTTTTTCAGCTCGCATTCGTTGCATTTCGGTGATCTTGCCGTGCAGATCTCTCGCCCGAAAAGCACCATGCGGTGACAGTATGCGCTTTGCTCCTCGACAGGAATCAGCTTTTGAAGCGCCCGCTCGGTCTTTAACGGATCCTTTCCGTCTGCAAAGCCGAGACGGCCCGATATACGTATACAATGCGTGTCGGCAACTATGCCGCCGAGATCAAAAACATCGCCGCGCAACAGGTTTGCCACCTTTCGTCCTACCCCGCGAAGCGTGAGCAGGTCGTTCATTTCGCTCGGCAAAACGCCGTTGTAAACCTCGGTCAAGCGGGTACAGCATTCTTTTAGCGCCCTTGCCTTCGAGCGATAAAGCCCAACCGAGCGTATCTCGTTTTCGATATCGGCAAGCTCTGCCTCTGCCATCGATCTCGGGGTGGGGAAGCGCACAAAAAGCGTTTTGGAAACAAGATTCACACGTGCATCGGTGCATTGTGCCGAAAGTATTGCCATTATAAGCAGACGGTAGGGGTCCTTACCGCCCCAGTCAAGTCCGCATTCTGTTTCGGGGTATCTTTTTTTCAATAGCGCGATGATATTGTTTATCTTATCAGTCATCAAAAATAAAATTCACATCTCCCGAAAGGAGAGAAAGCGCTCCTCTGAAGATTATTTCGGCTCGTTCGTCAAAATTCGCCTTTAATTTCTCGGCATATTCCTTTTCGGACAGGAACACGTCCACCGAAAAGATAGTCTTTTGCTTGTCCACAATACTGCATTTCAGGTTATAACCGCCGTTTGTCTCGGTTATCGAGCTGGAAATACGGTTGCCGGTACGGTAAAAGGCGATAAGGCGCAATGCGCTCTTTAATGCGCGCTCGCGTATGACGGGGAGAAGCGAGCTCTCGTAGCTCTCGAGCACCTCCAGACCGCTTTCCGAGACGGAATAATAGCATTCTCGGCTTTCGGTAACCGTCTCCTCTATCTGTCCCGATTCCAAAAGCTCGGAAAAGCAGAGGGCAAAATCAAAGTAGTTTACAAACTCATCCTGCACAACAATGTCGTTTACCGTAGTATATTCAAGCGGCTCGGATACGTTTTTGAGCAGGTAAAGTATAAAGACCTTTATGTCTATTGTATCGGTAAGCTTCACAAAAAATCACCTGTTTTCGATCAGATTGGTTATTATCGATGCTATTATAACTTATTTCGCCAAACTTTTCAATAAGAAGAAACAAAACTTTCACTTGAAAAATCGCGTATATGTGTTATAATTATTATGGAGTGTCAGTACAATCAAATCAAAATGCAAAAAATGCATCTTGTGTTCGGTTGTTTTCGGCACCGTAAGTATTTGAAAAAATCGGGAAGATGAAGTAAAATGGTATTGGATTTTCCGGGCGGCGTACATCCCAATGCCCGTACGAAATACGGTAAATATAAAATAAAAAGTATCGGTGATATCTGCTCGGTCGTTTGCCTGCCCGCATCGCAGGAGGCAACGCTTTGTGTTCCTGCTGAAACCGCAGTAAAGCGCGGCACCCTGCTCGGCAAAAACGGCGAGGATTACGTTTATTCTTCGGTCTGCGGTGTTTTCAGAGGTATTGTTGCCATCGAGGGAAAACGCTATTTTGTCGTTATCTCGAACAAAGCAAACGATACAGAGCGCATTTACGAGCCCGAATCACGTACACTTTCCTCTCTTACGCTTGAGGATATTGCAGAAAGTGCAAGGAAATTTGCAATTATCGATCCGAGAAGCGGCTTGCCGCTTTGGAAGCTGCTTATTAAGGCAAAGGGCAACTGTCGCCGCGTGGTCATCGATTGCACCGAGCCGGATGCGGCATCGGCAATAAATTACCGTCTTTGTATAGAAAAAGCCAGATCGGTCGTAGGCGGCGCAAAGGTGCTTTTGCAGGCAACCGGCGCGCTCAAATGCGTTTTTGCGGCGGAATATTACCGCAACAGCGCGTTTAACTCGTTGGCGGAGCACGCAAATGACTCAAAGCTTTTTGCATTGGCGCGGCTTGAGGATAAATATCCCTACGGTGACCGTGCATTGATGCAGGCACTTTACGTAAAGGCGCTCGAGCGCGGCAAGACGGCACTTGACGAGGGCGTTCTTATCGTCTCACCCGAGGGGGTCGTTGCGCTGTACGATGCGATGATAAGCGGAATTCCTCAGCTTGACCGATATATATCGGTTTGCTTTAACAATGAGGCAAAGGGCGGGAATTTTTGTGTTCCCCGCGGAATGACCTTGCACGATATTTCGGCATTTTGCGGCGGGTTGGAAAAAAATCACTTTTTTGTAGAAAACAGTCTGCTTTCGGGCGGGATGATCGGCGGTTCTGTCTCTGACAGCACGGTGGCGGTTATTTCGGCGGCACGCGTAAAGAAAAAAACAATGCCGTGTATTTCCTGCGGCAGATGCCATACGGTGTGTCCTGTACGTCTTATGCCAGCCGATGCAATAACCGAGAGCAGCAGGCAGGCGCTTTACCGCGATTGCATTGCTTGCGGCGCGTGCGATTTTATCTGCCCGAGCGATATTCCCTTGCTTTCGCTTATTCAGAGTGCGGGCAATAGCTCCGAGGAGGTGTGAATATGCAGAAAAAGATAAGAGCTCCGTATGTTCATACCGATATCGGTTATAATTCCCGCGCGACCGAGTGGCTGGTTGCGCTTGCACCCGTTATGGTGTGGAGCGTGTTTATGTTTGGCGCAAGAGTGATAACTCTGTGTGCCGTCACCGCTTTTCTCAGTGCATTTATTGATTATTTTGTTGCGCGTTATCTCTTTAAACGCCCGTACGGATCGCGGTTTGATCTTATGACGGCGGTCTACGGTATATTGACTGCGCTTATGATGCCGGTCGCCGTTTCGTTTTTTGTACCTATGCTGGCATCGGTTCTTGTTGTTTTTGCAAAAAATCTAAGAGTTATCCGCAAAAAACAGCTTTTTAATCCCTTTGTGTTTGCTGCTGCGGTGCTCGGCTTGATATGCAAAAATCAGATGACGGCGTTTACCCGCCCGTTTGCTTATTTCTCGGCGTTTGATTTCAGCATAGAGCCCCGTCTGCTCGAGGGCTACCGTGTTATCTCTCCTTTGCAGTATATGGCGGACGGAAGTGTTTACGAGGACGGCGTTATCGCTCAGCTTTACGGCTATGCGAGCGGTTGTATGGGCGAGATAGCAACGGTTGCGATAATCGCGGCACTTATATGGCTTTGTGTTCGCAAGGAGGCGGATTGGGGAGCAACGCTTTGCTTCCTTGTGCCTATCCTTTTGCTCGCGCTTTTATATCCCTCCGACGATGCAGAGACCAACTATTATGCTTTCAGCGTGTTGTTTTCGGGCTCGATCATTTTCCTTTCCGCGTTTGCAATGAACGAGGCAAACACCGTACCGATGACCAAGACCGGAAGATATATTTTCGGGTTGGTTGCGGGTGCTTTGACCTTTGCTTTGCGTAAGACAAGCGGCGGATTCGAGTGGGGATATTTCGTGATACTCGGCTTGAACATTATCTCTCCTTTTATAGAAATGCTTACAAAACCCAAGGCATTGACAAAGGTAAACGATGAAAAACGACGTAATAACGATTGATATAACCGACCTCACGCCCGAGGGGTTCGGTGTCGGACGGTATGAGGGCAAGGTCATCTTTGTTTCGGATACTGCCGTCGGCGACAGATGTGAGGTTTTAATAATGAAGGAGCTGAAAAATCACTCCTTCGCCCGACTTTTAAAAATAATTACAGCTTCCCGTGACAGAATCGAACCGAATTGCGAGGTTTGTAAAAAATGCGGCGGCTGCTCCTTTCGGCATGTTTCCTACGGTGCCGAATTGGAGCTTAAGCGAAACCTTGTAGCGCAGTCGTTATCAAGGATCGGAGGACTGGATATCGACGTTGACGATACCGTTTCCGATTCGCCCGAGCGCTATCGGAACAAGGTTCAGTATCCCTTTGCGCCCGAGGGCTCGGGTATCGCTTTCGGATATTATGCAAAACGCTCGCACAGGATAGTAAGTCATACCGAATGTGCGTTGCAGGACGTGATTTTTACCGATATCGCGCGGTTTTGCGCGGAAGCTGCCGAAAAAATGGGCATTTCCGCCTATGACGAGCAAAAGGGAAAGGGCGTTTTGCGCCACGCGGTAATGCGTAAGAACCGAAAAGGCGAGATATTGCTCTGCCTTGTTGTCGGTGAAGATGATAAACGTTTAAAAGCGCTTGCTTCGGCGGTTGCCGAGCGATATGATTCGGTTATCGGTGTACATATAAATATCAACAAACGTAAGGATAACGTTATTTTCGGTGATGAGACCTATAAGCTTTGCGGTGCAGACGTGTTGACCGACACGCTTTGCGGACGTGTTTTCGAGCTTTCGATACGCGCCTTTTATCAGGTAAATGCGATCATGGCGGAAAAGCTTTATCGCAGAGCCGGCGAGCTTATTGAGCGCAAAAAAGATGGGAATATCATTCTCGACCTGTATTGCGGAGCGGGCACGATAGGGCTTTGCGTTGCAGGAGAAAACGATAAGCTTTGCGGTGTCGAGATCATCGATGCGGCTGTGGAAAACGCAAAAAGAAACGCGGTTTTGAACGGCAGGAGCGAGGAAAATACACTGTTTGTGTGCGGTGATGCGGCTGTCGGCGTTGAGGAGTGTAATAAAAGGTTTGGCTCTCCCGATACCGTAATTGTCGATCCGCCGAGAAAGGGACTTGATGCCTCGGTTATCGAAACGGTTGTCAAGGCAAGCCCCGAGCGTGTTGTATATATCTCCTGCGATCCCGCAACGCTCGCACGCGATTGCAAGATTTTTGCGGAATACGGATACGTAACCGATAACGCAACTCCTTTTGATCTGTTCCCCCGTACGGGACATGTTGAGACGGTTGTTTGTTTGACGAGAATAGGTGATGCGGTTTTATCTGCGCGCCGGCAGTGATTTCGTTTTAACGGAGTGTGCGGGAAAATGAAAAATAAAAATCGGGTATCAACTATTCCGATCGCCATGGCTACAAAAAAGTTCTTTTGCCATAAGTGCGGAGCTAAGCTCGAGACAAAAGCAAAATACAGAACACTGAAACGCGGAGATCCCGATTACAATAAGCACAGCGGTATGTTGCATATGCATGCGGTTGGCGACATCGAGCTTACGGAATATGATTTTATTTGCCCTTCCTGCAACAGTGTTACCGTATTTGGAGAGCAACGTGTGATTGCAAGGATACAGAAGCATCTTGGCAAAAATAAGCTTTCGCAATCCGAGATAGATGCTCACTTTGAAAAAGCATCATCGGAATTGGAGAAAAAACAAAGATCAACCGATATTTTTGTCAATACCTTGACTGTGGCGGTTATTATCCTGGTAGTTTGGTACTTCTTTTGTAATTAGAATGTTGCCGTTTTCGGAGGTATGAATCATGAAAACAGACGTTACAATGAAAATAACTCCCGAGATGCTTAACGATGCAAAGCGCAACGAAAACAAGGCGCCGGAGGGACATCTCGGAACGCATTTCGATGCAATGGACAAAGAGTTTCCGTTGGACTATACCGAGCGGACGGCGGTGTTTTTTGATGTGTCGGGGATACTGGACAGGGAAATAGAAACATCGGATATAGATTTGGATAGGGTTACAGAGAACAGCTTTGTGCTTTTTTATACCGGTTTTTCGGATAATGAGCCGTACGGAAGCTATAGATATTTCAAGGAGCATCCTCAGCTTTCGGTTGCGCTTATAGATGCACTTCTGGAAAAGAGAGTTTCGATTATCGGTCTTGATTTTGCAGGCGTCCGCCGCGGAAAAGAGCATATCCCAACAGATCAGCGCTGTGCCGACAGGGGAGTGTTTATTATCGAAAATCTTTGCAATCTCGGTGAGCTTTCCGATCTTTTGGGGGATATCGTAATGCATACCTATCCTATGAATCTTATCGGTCAGACAGGACTGCCCTGCAGAGTCATTGCCGAAAGTAAGTAAAGAGCTATAGAATCTAAGGAGGCCGATACGGTGAAGTATATCTGCCCTGCGGCTAAAAAGTGCGGCGGCTGTCAGCTGAGCAACCTTACATACGAGGAGCAGCTTTCGCTTAAGCAATCAAAAATAATTCGCGCTGTGGGAAGATATTGCCACGTTGATGAAATAATCGGCATGGAGGTTCCTTTTCACTATCGCAACAAGGCGACTCATATTTTCGGCTTTTTGAGAGGGAATATCATTTCGGGAATATATCAGTCGTCTGCAAGACGTATAACTCCGATTGACGAGTGTATGATCGAGGATGAGTACTCGAACCGTATAGTTAAAACCGTAAAATCGCTTTGCGTTTCGTTTAAAATAAAGGCATACGATATCGATAGCCGACGCGGATTTATCCGCCACGTGCTCGTTCGCAGGTCTGTGTCCTGCGGTGAAATTATGGTGGTTATCGTTACCGCAAGGGGCGATTTCCCAAACAAAAACGGTTTTGTTAAGGCGTTGCTCCAAAAGCATCCCGATATCACCACGGTCGTGTGGAACGTCAATCCCACCGACACCCCGATATTTTCAGGCGATAAAAACGAGGTCCTATACGGAAACGGGTATATCACCGATAAGCTTTGCGGGCTTTCGTTCCGCATAAGCCCCAATTCGTTTTATCAGGTAAACTCGGTTCAGACCGAGGTGTTGTATAGCAAAGTAAAGGAGCTTGCATCGCTTTGCGGAAAAGAAACCGTTATAGATGCCTATTGCGGAACAGGTACTATCGGTCTTTCGGTCGCAAGCGGCGCAAAGGCGGTCGTAGGAGTTGAGGTAAATTCGTCCGCCGTGAAGGATGCGCGGTTCAATGCCGAATCAAACGGTATCAAGAACGCGAGCTTTATTTGCGCGGATGCGGGTGATTTTATGCTCGAGCAGGCGCAAAGGGGCGAGAAGATCGATGTTGTTATTACCGATCCGCCGCGTGCCGGCTGCAGTAAGCGGTTTTTGGACAGCTTGCTGAAGCTCTTGCCCGATAGGATCGTTTATGTTTCCTGCAACCCCGAAACCCTGTCGAGAGATCTGTTTGCGCTCCGCAAGGGCGGGTATAGGGTGAATAAGATTCAACCCGTAGATATGTTTCCTCATACAGAGCATATTGAAACAGTTGTGCTGTTGAGTAAAAATAAATGACGCTTCGGAGCTTGATATGATTAAGAGAATAAGAAATTTTGCGCGTGGGTTTTATAACAAAAGCAACTCAAAAAAACTAAAAAACAGGGATTTTTCGGTTATTGCAAGCAATTGCAACGGCGCTTTTCTGTTGCATGATCTTGGAATGCGTTTTAACAGCCCGTTTGTTAATTTATGGGTAAAACCGAAGGATTTTATTAAATTTCTCTCCGATATGTCTCATTATTTGGACAGCGATATGACTTTTGTCGAAGAAGAGGGGATAGACTATCCCATAGGTGTTATTGATGATATTCGCATTTATTTTCAGCATTATCATTCGCCGGAGGAAGCAAAATCAAAATGGGACGAGCGTTCAAAGCGGATCAATTTCGATAATTTGTTTATAATGTTTACCGACCGTGATAACTGCTCGTATGAGGATCTAAAGGCGTTTGATGCACTTCCGTTTGAGAACAAGGTCGTTTTTACGCATATTGCCTATCCCGAAATCAAATCGGCTTATTATTTAAAGGGCTGGGAGTCCGAAGTAAGCGTAGGCAGTTGCTTTGAGTACAAGAGCAGCTTCTCGTTCAAAAAGTACTACGATGATTTTGATTATATCGGATGGTTCAACGGAAAGCGTTGATTGAGAAAAAACAATGACTCCCGAAAAGACAAAGCTTTTAATAACAGCATACTTGATTTTTATAAACGTTCTGACTTTTGTGTTGTTTGCCGCCGACAAATTCCGTGCGGTGTGTCAGGGGTGGCGCATACGGGAGTCGGTTCTTTACGGACTGTCGCTTACGGGCGGTGCCTTCGGCGGAATGATGTCGATGCTTCTGTTCAGACACAAGATGAAAAAAGCGCTTTTTAAATACGGTATGCCGATTGCGGCGGCAGTATATATCATTATTATTTTTATATATTTCGGAGGATACGCCAAATGATAGAGCTCAACGGAAAAAATATAGTGCTTCGCACAATGACACAAAAGGAAATGCGTGCGCTTTGGCGTAAATTTGTGCCCGAAAATAACGTTCCTTATGTTTATGACGAGGAAAAGGTCGATGCGCTTTACGAGAACAGTATCGAGCGCGAGGAGTGGAACAAGACGGTCGGTATTTTTACGAAAACCGACGAGATAATAGGCGAGCTGACATTGGGCAGGATCGTCTATTCCGAAAAGAGATGCGATCTGATAATATTCCTTGCAAACGAGACCTATCGCAACAAGGGCTACGGAAGCGAGGCGATAATGCTTGCAAAGGCATACGCCAAGGACAAGCTCGGCTTTAAGCGTATATATGCCGACGTTTCGGACAAAAATGCGCGTATGTGTGCCGTTCTTAAAAAATGCGGCTTTCAGCACACAAAGACCTACAAGGGCGATTTCCCCGACGGCAGCGACCGTTTGGTTTATTTTACCCTGCTTTGATCTGCGAAAAGAATTAAATGACATATAAAAAGGATGCTTTGAAATGGAAGAAAGAAGAAGTAAGATCAACTATTACCTTGATATAGCACAGACTGTTACCGAGCGCGGTACCTGCCTGCGCCGCAAATTCGGTGCCATAATCGTAAAGGATGACGTTATCGTATCTACAGGTTATGCAGGCGCGCCCAGAGGCAGAAAAAACTGCTGTGATCTCAAATCCTGCCTGCGCGAGCAGATGGCGATCCCCCGCGGCGAAAGATACGAGCTTTGCCGTTCGGTGCATGCCGAGGCAAATGCGATAATCTCCGCCGCGCGTGAGAGAATGCTGGGTGCAGACCTTTATCTTGCCTGCATCGATGCGAAAACGGGCGAGCTGGTAGGCGGCACGAGCTGCTGTCAGATGTGCAAGCGTTTGGTTATAAACGCCGGCATAGCTCGCGTTATCGTACGCGAGAATAAGGATGAATACACGATTTACAACGTGTCCGATTGGATAGAAAACGACGATAGCTTGGGACAAATAGGATATTGATATGAGAATTAAGATAACAGCACTTATACTTGCCGTATGCTCGCTTTTTCTTGTCTCCTGCGGTCACAGGGGCGAGATGACGGCAAACGGTTTTGTCGATCCCGATACCGGCATCGAGTACGTACAGGTTACCCCTATGGGACTTTATCCCGTTGATCCCGAGGAGGAATTTATCACAGTAAAGGAGGGCGAGCGCGAAACCGTTTACTATACCGTGTGGTTCGAGCAGTCGTCCAGGTTCCTCTGCTACGAAAGCGAGGGCTATTACTTCCTTATGCGAGCTTCTACGGTTAAGGAGCCAACGGTTAAGGAGTTTAATCCCATTGCGGCGTTTATCTATAATTCGTCCAACACGGTAAAGGTCGATAACTTTTTTGCCGACAGCGAGTATATTCCCGAGGATCAGCAAGACGATATGACCGAGGGCGAGACAGCACTTTGTGAGCTGGTTGCCGATTCTATCACAAACGGCGAGGCGGTTGAAATTTCGGTGACCAAGGAGGACGTGGAGAGCCATTTCTATATCCGTCTTCTGTCACGCGATTACCCCGGACTTTATTATATCGTTTCGTTCTTTGGCTACAACGGCAGATATTTTCTGCGCGATGATACTATACATAAAACCGTGTACTGCCCTTACGACATTATTGTCAGAATGGTCGGAAGCGGTGATACCGTATGAAAACCGATATAGTTTGTCGCGGATTGTCGGGCGACAATGAGATTTTGTCTGCCGCAGAGATAGAGAAAGAATGTCTTTCTACCGCCTGGAGCTTTGAGCAGATAAAAAAACTGCCCGAATATGCCATATACATCGGCGCGTATGACAAAGACGTGCTTTGCGGAATTGCCTCTATGTACGTTATCGCGGGCGAGGGGCAGATTATGAACGTTGCCGTTTCTGCCGATTTTCGCCGCAAAGGCGTTGCAAGGCGGCTTATGGAAGCGCTTTCCGAAAGGGCGATAAACGCAAACTGTGAGATTATAACTCTTGAGGTTGCCGAGGATAATTTTTCGGCGATCGCGCTTTACGAAAAATGCGGGTTTGTTGCCGAGGGTAAGCGCAACGGCTTTTATAACGGCAAAAACGCATTGATAATGGAGAAAAGATTATGAAGATACTCGGCATAGAATCCTCTTGTGACGAAACCGCGGCATCGGTCGTCGAGGACGGCAGAATATTACTTTCGAGCGTAGTCGCATCGCAAATAGATATCCACGCCGTATACGGCGGAGTTGTGCCCGAGATCGCATCCCGCGCACATACCGAGGCGATCTGCGGCGTTGTCGAAAACGCACTTTTGCAGGCAGAAGCAAGTATGGCGGATATCGATGCGATAGCGGTCACCAACGCCCCCGGACTTATCGGCGCCTTGCTTACCGGACTTTCGTTTGCAAAGGGACTTGCTTTTTCAACCGGCAAGCCGCTTGTGCCGGTGCATCATATCAGAGGTCACGTTGCGGCAAATTATCTTGTCCACGAGGATCTTAAGCCACCCTTTGTTGCGCTGGTCGTTTCGGGCGGGCACACCTCGCTTATGCGGGTTAAGGATTATACCGATTACGAGCTTATCGGCTGTGCGCGCGACGATGCGGCAGGCGAGGCGTTTGATAAATGCGCCCGAGTGCTCGGTCTTCCGTACCCCGGCGGCGCGGCTATGGATAAGCTTGCGGCTGTCGGAGATAAGAACAAATATAAATTCACCGCGGGCAGTGTAGACGGCGCGGAGTATGATTTTACCTTTTCGGGATTAAAGACCTCGGTCATCAATCTCGTTCATACCGAGCTTCAGCGCGGTCGCGTTATGGATGACGAATTCCGTGCCGACGTTGCCGCCTCGTTCACAGCCGCGCTTATCAAGACGATCAACACCCGACTCGAGCTTTTGCTCTCTCGTGAGGGCGCGATGAATATTGTGCTCGCGGGTGGAGTTGCGGCAAACTCACATCTTCGGTCGGCGGTTTCGGACACTGCCGAGCGGTTCGGCGCAAAGCTGTATCTGCCCCCTCTTAAGCTGTGCGGAGACAACGCGGCGATGATCGCATCGCAGGGTTATTTTGAGTATTTAAAGGGTGTCCGCGGAGGCACGGATCTGAATGCCTTTGCAACCAAAGGGGTTTGAGCTTTTTTACAGTTTTTTGAGTAAAAATCCGCATCATTTTGGGGTTAAAAACCGTAAAAATAATCCGCTGTATATGACATAATGTTTTTGTGTTTTTGTGGATAAGTCGGTGGAGAATGTGGATTACTCAAAGTCAAAACACCGAAAATCAAGCATATTTCGCCAAAATCGAGTGGATAAGTCGGTGGATAGTGTGGACAACAGGGTGTCATAACCATAAAATTATTGCGAATTATGTCAACCCTTACGATGTATATTTTTGAGAATATACATCAAAAAAACAGCTTCTTTTGCAGTGGTCGAAAAGCAGTGTTTTAGCATGATAAAAAAGTGTCGAAAGCATCAAAAAAACGCTCCCCGTGAAATCGGGGAGCGTGATACTTGTTTTTGGTTATTTTACCGCATCGTCGCCGTTTAAAAACTTTATCGAGCGCTCTACGGAATCCTTGGATTCGCCCCAGGGAAGATCGTCGAATCGGTAATCGAACTTCTTGCAGAAAAGCGATACGTCATCCTTCAGGCAATCGAGATATGCAGTCACCTTTTCGTTAGCGGCGCGAACCAGCTCGGCATAACCGTCCTTGCCGAGAGCGCGCTTTGCGACAAGCATATATTCGCGGTAATGTGGAAGACAGAAATAGCGAACCTCTTTAAAGTTTGCCTTGAAAACCTTTTCCTCATCAAAAAGATAAGCGGCGGTAGTGAACATTTTGGATATCTTGTCGTCAATGCGGTCACAAACGTAACAGCTGCTTTCCAGCCGTTCGATGCGGTCAACGCTTTTTGATGCGATATCGCGCGAGAAGATGTTGCCCGTTTTTATCTCTTTTTTTAGCGATTCAAGATGGCTCTCGAGCATAAGTGCAAGCCCCAATCGGTTTTTCATACCGAACATTTTTGCATAATGACGCTCGCAAAAGCCCTTTTCGTTTGTCTCGCTTCTTACGTCGGGCTCCATCATCGAAGCACCGAGGATTATATCAAGCTCGTCGCGCTCAAGCTTTTCGGCAAGCGCACAGAAGGGACATTGGTCCTTGTGCTCGGCAAACGCCTCGGTGACGGGTATGGTATATATGTGTTCTTTCAAGTCGGGCACTCCTTAAACATCGGTTTTTTTCATTATATAACATGTTTTGCAAAAATACAAGAGAAGCGGTTATGAAATTTAAAAGTATAAACAACGGAATATTGATAAGCGGATGCGAGAATTTTGATCCCTTTGTTTCCTGCGAGTGCGGACAGTGCTTTCGTTTTAACAGGATAACCGATGACGAATACGATCTGCTTGCGTGCGGCAGACGTCTTAACGTGAAAAGGCATGCAGACGGTTGGTTCTTTGCGGATATCGATGAGGAAAGCTTTAAAGGCAGCTTTTACGATTATTTTGATCTCGGGCGTGATTACGGCGCGATCATAAAATCCTATTCGGAGGATAAGTATATTTCCTCTGCGGCGGTTAAGGGCGGCGGGATACGGATATTTCGTCAGGACCCGTGGGAGACCCTTGTTTCGTTTATCATCTCGCAGAACAACAATATCCCGCGTATAAAAAAGATCATCGAATCGCTTTGTACGCTTTTGGGTGAGGAAAAGGACGGTTTTTATTCTTTCCCGTCGGCAGAGCGCATTAAAAAAGCGGGCATCGAAGGACTTGCGCCGATAAAGGCGGGCTTCCGCGCAAAATATATCATATCTGCGGCAGAGATGGTGGTATCGGGCGAGATATCGCTCGGGTATCTGAAAACATGCGGATATGCCGAGGCACTCGAGATACTCAAAAAAATCAAGGGCGTGGGCGATAAGGTTGCAAACTGCGTATTGCTGTTTGGATTTGGGTATTACGAGGCATTTCCGATAGACGTATGGGTAAAGCGTGTTATAACAAAATATTACGGCGAGGATTTTGATCCGACACGCCTGGGCGAGTATGCGGGCATAGCACAGCAATATCTGTTTTATTACGAGCGTAATATAGTTTCCAAAAACGAATAAAAAGGTGATGCGAAAAACATCACCTTTTTCTTTTTTGTGTTCCTTTGTTTTATGTCTTAGCCGCAACAGCAGCAAAGGATGATAACCGCGATCAAAATGATGATCCAGCAGCAATTATTGTTGCCGAAGAACGAATCAAAGCAGCCCATTGCAATGCCTCCCTTCACTACTTAAAGATTATGTAATGAGTGGAGGAAGTGTTACCCTATTTCTCGATAGTGAATGTACCGAAGAACTCGGGGCGGTGAAAATCGGGCTGATCCTTTTCAACAGGCGACCACATACCGTAGTGGGGGATCTCGGTCTCGTCGCCGCACTTGTAGAAATTGCCCTTAAAGCTGTCGCCGCGCTTAAACGAGGATACGCCAAAGGTCTTTTCTATAAAGTCTATAGAGAAGAAAACCTCAACAGTCCAGCTGTTTTCGTCCTTGGTTGCCTTGACCTCGGGAAGCGGAGCGAGCATTTTTATAGAGGTCTTGTTTTTGCGGTCGATACGTACCGCCGCCAAAAAAGCTCCGTTGGAATTCATTTCGAAATTCATATATTTGGGGCTTTCGTTGTTAAAGCTGGCAAAAAACTCAAGACAGCTGTCCTTGTAGACCGGCTCGTCAAACTCGGTATACAGCGCCTTGGGGTTGGATTCGACTGCGGTCATACGGAGCGCAAAGCCCTTGTCCTCAACGTATATCAACTGTGCGTATGCCTCGGGAGTATAGCCGGTCAGCCATTTGTAGTTGGATATCATCGCCTTTTCGGCGCGTGTAAAATCAATTTCCTTTTCAACAGGAACGATATAGTTCATATTTTTTTCCTCCGAATCTTCTTTTTGTTTATTGTATTATACCGCTTGATATTTGTCAAGAAGAAAACGGCAGACAATGTGTCTGCCGCAGAACGCGGATAAACGATCTATTTACGCCCTTGAAAGAAAACAATACAAAAACAACAGAGCTTCACTATTACTATTACTTTGAAGCTCTGTTTCTTTTCATAAGGAATATTATTTTTTATTGTATTTTCAAGGGCTTTGACAAAAATATCCTCGTTTCTCTCACTCTGCTCAGTTTGCAGACAATGTGTTTGCTGTGTGTTATCCGTTGTTCTGCGGGGGCTGCTGGTATCCGCCGCCAAAGCCGTCGGGAGGTGCATCGGGACGCTCGCCCCTGTTGCCGCCCGGCTTGTTTCCGCCGCCGAAGTCCCCGCCGGGACCTCCGCCGAATCCGCCGCCCGAGCCGTAAATAAGGGTATCCATAGTGATCTCCGAAACAAGAGTGCCGCCCGAGCAGCTTGTGTTGCTTGCATAACCGTATTTGTCTGCGTTTTCCGCCTCTGCGCCCGTATAGATCGCATATTTTTTGCCCTGCTGTATTTCGGGCGCGGTTATCACCGCTGTCTGATATGCCTTGTCGGGTGTAAACGATGCAATGCATTTTCCGTTTTCGTCGCATATCGCTATCGGTGTGCCTGCGGATATGCTGCCTACGTTTACAAGCATCGCGCCCTGATCAACCGCATTGGAAAAGCCCTGTGCCATACCCGAGGAGCCGGTTGCGATAAGCACCCCGCCCGAAACGGTTGCACTGCTGCCGTAGTCGAATGCACCGTTTCCGTTGTTGGTCGGTCCGCTTACAAGCGTAACACCGCCGCTTATTTCAATGCTTCCGTTAGAGTCTATTCCGTCGCCCGATGCGTTTATGTGCGTATATCCGCCGGAGATATAAATCTCCCCTACACCGTTATCAAACATATCCATTCCAAAGCCGCCCTGCGGACGTTTTTCGCCCGATTGGTTGGTTTGAGGGTTGTTCTCTGTCGATTGGTCGTTGCCGCCCGCGGCGTTAAGACCGTCGTCCGAGGCGGTAAGATCAAGCGTTCCGCCCGAAATAATTATTCGGCTGCCCTCCATTGCCTCGTAGCTCTTTTTAACTGTCATATCGCCCGAAACGAATGCAAGGTCGCCGTCGGCGTGTACTCCGTCGTCGCCCGATAAAAGCGAAAATTCTCCGCCCTCTATCAAAACCGTGCCGTTTGAATGTATGGCATCGTCAAGCGAATCTATCTTATAATTACCGCCGTGGATAATAACGTCGGAAACCGCCTTTATACCCTTGAACGATTCGGAGGTGTTGCTTGTTCTGCCGCTGCTTCCGCCGCCCGCGGTAATATCCGTATCCGCCGTTTTGATTTTCACTACGGTCTCTGCCTGAATACCGTCGTTGCCCGAAACGATATTTATCTTTCCGCTTTCTATATATACAAATCCGCGTGTTGCATCCTCTGCGTTGTCGGAGCGTATTCCGTCACTGCCTGCCGAGATCGTCAAATCCGCGCCGGAGATCTTAACGCAGTCCTTGCCGTTAAGCGCTACGTTTTGTGCCGTTATATCAAGCGCGGCATCAACAATAACAAGGTCGTCCTTGGAAACTATGCCGTGCTTGTATTCCGCATTGATCTTAAGCAAGCCGTTTCCGTTTACCGTCAGGTCGGCACGTGAGAATATTGCACCGTCAAGCGTTTCGTCCTGCATCGATCCGCCGACAGCGATCTCGTTTTCGGTGTCCGAGCCGAGAGTGATAAATACCTTGTCCGCCGATTCTATATATATGGCGGGTGTGTCTGCGGTGCTTATTCTTGCGTTTTCAAGCACAAGCTGTATTTTGTCGGTGTCGCCTGCTTTGATATGAACCGTTTTGTCAATGTCTCCCGATAGGAGATAGCTGCCCTCTTTTGTGATAAGATATTCGCCGTCGGCTTCCTCGGGTGTCAATACTTTTTCGTTTGTGTCGTTTGTGTTTCTGTCGCGGTCGGTGAACTCAAAATCCATTCCCGCCGTGTCCGCCAACGAAAGCTCAAGGTTCTCTCCGTTTATAATAACCGTGCTTGTGTCGGAAACGCTCGACAAGGTGCTGTCGGTTATCGATGAGCAGGCGGGGAGCAAAGCAGTCGCAAATGCCGTCAATAAAATTATCGCGGTTTTTCTCACAGTTCCTCAATCCCTTCAGGTGCTTCCGCTACCGATATTTCAAGATTTCCGTTTCTGCAACGGAGCTGATCGATAAATTCCTGTATGCTGTCGGCGCTTTTGAGCTCTATTTTATAATAAAGCTTGTAAAGCGTTCCCATATTGCTGGTCTTTGTGCGTATAAGCTTGCAGCTCTTTGTGTAGGTTTTGAATATGTCGTCAAAGCAGCTTGCGAAATTAAGCGTTTCGGGAATGGTTATTTCAAGATTCATCGCTTTTTCGTTGCCGAACGGGATAAACGCCAATATGCAGATAACCGCACAAACGATAACGGTAAAGAGCAACGCGATACCGATATATCCGCCCGAGCAGGAAAGTCCCGATGTCATTGCAAGAAATATAACCGCTATGTCACGCGCTTTGCCGGGGACAGAGCGGAATCGTACGAGCGAAAAGGCGCCCATTACCGCAACGCCTGTGCCGATGTTGCCGTTTACCATAGTGATAACCGTTGATACTATCATCGGGAGCAAAACAAGCGAAACGAGAAAGCTTTTCTTTGCGTTGGATTTTACCGCCGCCGAGAACGCGATTATAAGACCGCATAAAAACGATGCTCCGAGGCATATCAAAAAGCTGTTTATGCTCATAGTGCCGTCAAGCACCGTGCCGAAAAGATTTTCCATAAAATTTTTTCTCCTATACTGTTACCGTTTCTTTTTGTGGTTTGGTTGCGCTTTGCAGTTCTTTTTTATATGCGGTCCCGTATTTTGAAAAGGACGTTGGGAATATGTCAAGCTTTGTAAGAGCGTGTGACAGCCACAGGGGCACCGCACCGTCTGTTTTTACTTCGAGTATATAAAACCCGTCGGGGAGGATCTTTGTACCCTCGTTTCCGTGCTCTAAATAAAGATCGTCCCTGCGGTATCTTACGTTGCGGTCAAAGGTAAGCCGTATGCTCGGCATGTCCTTTGCATAGTATGCCTCGCGCTCGTAGGCGATAAGCATCGACGGGGCGGGGGAGTTGTAAAAATCCATGGCGTAGTCGATCTCGTTCATTATCTGAGATCTTACGGGGGCTGTGCGGTCGGCAAGATATTTTTTTGCCTGCGAAAGTGTCATCGACACTCTGCGCTTGTATACCACGCCCTTGTATTTCTTTTTTATTTCAAGAAAAACCTTGTCGTCTGTGCTCGGTACGCCGTAGCACCGCAGACGCAGCTTTTCTTTGTAGCATTTTGCCTCTATCGAGTTTCGTATCAGCAAAAAATCGGGAGTATCGAGATATAAGCTGCAGACAGTGCTCTTGCCGTGAGGATCGGGATCAAGGTGCTCCGATATTTCGGATATCAGCTTATCTTTTGTGCTCTCGCTTACCAGATATTTTTTCTCGATCCGTTTGAAAATATAAACGTCCTTTGCCAAGCGATCCCCTCCTTATTTTGTGATTACATCTTATATACAGTACAAACCTTAAAAATTCCTAAAATGAGCAGAGATGATCGTTCAACGCTTTTGTATCAGACGGTCCATCTCGTTTGCGACGTCCTCGGGCGAAACGATATTTACGTCTCCGCCAAAGCTTATCACCCAACCCAAAAATATCGGGCTCGGAACAATATTTACGGTTATGCGGAATCGCTCGTTGCTTTCCTTCATTACGGTAATATCGTTACCGAATCGGTCAAGCATTACGTTCGCAAGGCGGTTTGCGCAGGATAGGGTTACGCGCTCCGGTTTTCCGCCGAACATTCCGAACACCGCGCCCGAGTAGGAGGAAATATCGTATTTCCTGAATTCGTCCTCTCCCGTTCTCGCCTCCTGCGTTATTCTCGCCTTCAGCATTTTATCCACTCGGTAGTGGCGGATCTCCTTTGTCTGAATATCATATCCGACAAGATAATAGTTGCTGTCGTCCCAAACCAGCGACCACGGGCTTACGCTGTAAAGCTCGCCGTTTCTTCTTAACTCACGCTTTTTTTCGTGTGTCCATGAAAAATAGCGGAACACTATGTTTTTGTTGCTTTCCATCGCCTCGTGAATACGGTCGATGGTGTAATATATATCCTCGTTTTCGGATTTTGTTCGGTTGGAAACAAACACCGCGCGGTTTAGTGCCTTGCGGTCGTGTACGTTTGCGAGCGAAGAAAGCTTTTTTATAAGCACCGCGCTTTTCTTTTCGGTTATGAATTTGGATGCTCTTACGGCATCGACCAGCATTTTCAGCTCGGGAAGCTCGAACTCTCTCGCACCGATAAAATACCCCGTCGTCTTGCCGCGGACCGTGCATATATCAAGCCCGAGCTCGCGCAGAGTTTCGAGATCGTTATAAATACTCTTGCGCTCGGCGGATATGCCGTGTGCGGCAAGCGCATCGATAAGCTCCTTCATTGTGAGAGGGTGTGTCTCGTCGCTCCTTTCGAGCAAAACCATGCGCAGGACCGAAAGCTTTTTCTTTTGATTTGCTGAACGCGGCATAGGGACCTCCGTTTGTTATGTCGTTCGATGATTTTTTTCCTTAGATATTATATAATACGCGCCCCAAAAAGTCAATTGCAGCATAAAAAAGAAAAAATAACCCAAAAATGTTAATTTTCATAATAAATTACGTAAAAATCTCTTGACAAATGCAAAAAACGGTGTTATCATTATAAACTGCATTATAATGCGGAAGATATGCCGTAAATGTTGTTATGTAAACTGCAAAAAATCGGCATTTTTCCGCACCGGAGAACAAACACCGTGGATATTCCCGTCCGATACAGGCGGAGAAAATGAATGGAGTGATTGGTTGAAATGGTGAAAGAACGACTTCTCGGAAAAAACCTAAGAATGACTTTTTCCAAGAACGATGAGGTTCTCGAGATCCCCAATCTTATTGAGGTACAAAAAAAGTCCTTCAAGGATTTTGTCGAAAAGGACATTGGGGATGTGCTGAGGGATATTTCCCCTATGGCGGACTACTCGGGCAATCTTATTATTGAGTTTGTCGATTATTCTCTCGATGAGGCCCCCAAGTACACGATTGAGGAATGCAAGGACCGCGACCTCAATTACGCTACTCCTTTTAAGGTGACTGTACGTCTTACGAACAAGATCACCAACGAGGTCAAGGAGCAGGAGATCTACATGGGCGATTTCCCGCTTATGACAGATAGCGGAACCTTTATTATCAACGGCGCGGAGCGTGTCGTTGTTTCTCAGGTTGTCCGCTCGCCCGGCATCTATTACGATGCGATAGACGATAAGTCGGGAAGACACCTTCTTACCGCTACCGTCATCCCTTATCGCGGTGCGTGGCTTGAGTACGAGACCGACAACTCGGACGTATTCTACGTACGTATTGACAAAAACCGTAAGATTCCGATAACCGTATTGCTTCGCGCATTCGGCTTGGGCACCAACGAGGAGATTCTTGAGAAGTTCGGCGATGAGCCGTTGCTCAAGGCGACCTTTGAAAAGGACACCATGCTTGCCGAGGTTGACAAGGTCATCCAGACCGGCGGTATGACTAACCCCGTTGACGAGGCACTTAAGGAAATCTATCGTAAATTGCGTCCCGGCGATCCTCCTATCGTCGAGAGCGCGCAGATACTCATTAACAATCTTTTCTTTGACGAAAAGAGATACGACATTTCTCCGGTCGGCAGATATAAATTTAATAAGAAGCTTGCTCTTGCAAGACGTATAGTAGGTCAGACACTTTCCCGCGATGCGGTTTCGCCCATCACCGGCGAGGTTGTTTACGAGGCGGGCAGAAAGCTCTCGCGCTCCGAGGCAGAGGCAATTCAGCGTGCGGGCGTATGTGAGGTTTGGCTTAACGTCGAGGAGGAGGAGAAGAACGTCGAGGTCAAGGTATTTACCAACCGTATGGTAAATGCATCCGAGATCACCGGCATTTCCGATGATATTCTCGGTCTTGGCGAGGACGTTGCTATCGAGCCCCTTGTACGTATTATCAACGAGGTCGGCATTTCCGATGCCGAGGAGTTTGCGCGCGCCTGTGCAAAGGCACACGACGAGCTTGTTCCCAAGCATATCACTATCGATGATATTCTTGCTTCGGTCAACTACATCTTCTGTCTCTATCACGGCGTCGGCACTACCGACGATATCGACCATCTGGGCAACAGACGCTTGCGTTCTGTAGGTGAGCTTTTGCTTAACCAGCTCCGTATCGGCTTCTCCCGTATGGACAAGATCGTAAAGGAAAAGATGACCACTCAGGATATCGATACCGTTACTCCTCAGTCGCTCATCAATATCCGTCCGATAGTTTCTGCGATCCGCGATTTCTTCGGCTCGAGCCCGCTTTCTCAGTTTATGGATCAGGCAAACCCCTTGGCAGAGCTTACCCATAAGAGAAGATTATCGGCACTCGGTCCCGGCGGTCTTTCGCGTGACAGAGCATCCTTCGAGGTTCGTGACGTTCACTATACCCATTACGGAAGAATGTGTCCTATCGAAACTCCCGAAGGTCCCAACATCGGTCTTATTTCCTCGCTTGCAACCTATGCGAAGGTTAATAAATTCGGATTTATCGAGGCACCCTACCGCGTTGTTAAGAACGGCATCGTAACCAAGGAGGTAGTATACCTTTCCGCCGATGTCGAGGATGAATACGTTGTAGCTACCGCTAACGAGCCGATCGACGAAAACGGTTGCTTCCTCAACCGCAAGATCGTTGCGCGTCACAGAGATGAGATCCTCGAGTTCGAGGCAAGCAAGATCGACCTTATGGACGTATCGCCCAAGATGGTCGTTTCGGTTGCAACCTCGATGATCCCCTTCCTTGAAAACGACGATAATACCCGTGCGCTCATGGGCTCGAACATGCAGAAGCAGGCGGTTCCCCTTATGATCACCGAGGCCCCTGTTATCGGTACCGGCATGGAATATAAGGCGGCTTACGACAGCGGCGTTCTGGTGCTCTGCCGTAACGACGGTATTGTCGAAAGCGTTGCCTCCAACTGTGTTGTCGTTCGCAAGGATGACGGCGGCACCGACGTTTACAACCTTATTAAATTCAAGCGCTCCAACCAGGGCACCTGCGTAAACCAGCGTCCTGTTGTAAAGAAAGGCGAAAGAGTCGTTGCCGGCGATATTATTGCCGACGGTCCCGCTACCGATAACGGCGAGGTCGCTCTCGGTAAGAACGTTCTTATCGGCTTTATGACGTGGGAGGGCTATAACTACGAGGATGCTGTACTTCTTAACGAGCGCCTTGTAAGAGACGACGTTTATACCTCTATCCATATAGAAGAATATTACTGCGAATCGAGAGATACCAAGCTCGGTCCGGAGGAGATCACAAGAGAGCTTCCCAACGTTGGCGAGGATGCACTCCGCGATCTCGATGCAGACGGTATCGTCCGCATAGGTGCCGAGGTACATTCCGGCGATATCCTTGTAGGTAAGGTCACCCCCAAGGGCGAGACCGAGCTTACTGCCGAGGAACGCCTGCTCCGCGCTATTTTCGGTGAAAAGGCGCGTGAGGTAAGAGATACCTCGCTTAAATTGCCTCACGGCGAATCGGGTATAGTTGTTGACGTTCAGGTATTCTCGCGTGATGACTGTGATATCCTTGCACCCGGTGTTATCAAGGTTGCAAGAGTATATATCGCTCAGAAGAGAAAGATCTCTGTCGGCGATAAGATGGCGGGCCGCCACGGTAACAAGGGCGTTATTTCCCGCATCCTTCCCAGTGAGGATATGCCCTTCCTTCCCGACGGTACACCTCTTGATATCGTTCTTAACCCGCTGGGCGTTCCCTCACGTATGAACATCGGTCAGGTACTCGAGGTCCACCTCGGCCGTGCCGCAAAGGCATTGGGCTGGAAGGTTATGACTCCCGTATTCGACGGTGCTAACGAGCGTGATATCGAGGAATGTCTGAGCATGGCTAACCTCTACCGCGATCTCCGTTACGATGAGACCGCAGAGGGCAAAGCGCTTTATAAAGAAATTGTTGATTCCGAAAGCGGCGAAAAGAGCTATGAGCGCTTGGACCGCGAGTGGATCAGCGAGAATAAAGAGGAGTTTGACGCTCTTCGTGCTGAGAACAGGATCAAGGTAGTTGACGGTAAGACGGTTCTTTACGACGGACGTACCGGTCAGCCCTTCGATAACCCTGTTACCGTCGGCTATATGTACTTCCTCAAGCTCCACCACCTTGTTGACGATAAGATCCACGCACGTTCTACCGGTCCCTACTCGCTGGTTACCCAGCAACCCTTGGGCGGTAAGGCACAGTTCGGCGGTCAGCGTTTCGGTGAGATGGAGGTTTGGGCACTCGAGGCATACGGTGCGGCATATACTCTTCAGGAGATACTCACCGTCAAGTCCGACGATATCAAGGGTCGTGTAAAGGCCTACGAGGCAATCGTCAAGGGACAGAATATCCCCACTCCCGGTGTTCCCGCATCCTTCAAGGTGCTTGCTAAGGAGCTTCAGTCGCTCGCGCTCGACGTTCGCGTGCTCGATAAGAACGACAACGAAATTCCGCTTAAGGACTACTCGGAGGATGACGACGGACCCGACGAAAGAAAGTTCAGCGAGGAAGAGCTCGGTAAGAGCGTTCTCGAGAGCGGCGATGACGTTATGTACGATGACGAGCTGAGCGCGCTTGAGCCCGTTGAAGAAGAAAACGAAGATCTCGGTCTCGATGACGAAGTATTCGTCTACGATGAGAACGAGAACAGCTATGAAGACTAATAAAAGGAGAAGCAGATAATGGAAAACAACATTGAATTTGAGTCCATAAAAATCGGTTTAGCATCTCCGGAAATGATAAGATCGTGGTCTTACGGCGAGGTAAAAAAGCCGGAAACCATTAACTACCGTACGTTAAAGCCCGAAAGGGACGGTCTTTTCTGCGAACGTATCTTTGGTCCGACCAAGGACTGGGAGTGCCATTGCGGCAAGTACAAGAGAGGCGCTCGCTACAAGGGAAAGATCTGTGAAAAGTGCGGAGTTGAGATCACTACCAGCCGTGTGCGCCGCGAAAGAATGGGACACGTTGAGCTTGCGGCTCCCGTTTCGCACATCTGGTATTTCAGAGCAATTCCCTCGAGAATGGGACTTTTGCTCAATCTTTCTCCCAAGCTTCTCGAAAAGGTGCTTTACTTCGCACAGTATATAGTAACCGATCCCGGTGAAACCCCGCTTTCGAAGTATCAGCTCCTTACCGAACAGCAATACCGCGAATACCGCGAAAAATACGAGGATGATTTCCAGGCGGGAATGGGTGCAGAGGCAATCAAAAAGCTTCTCTCCGAGATCGACCTCGAGGCAGAATCCGAGCGCCTTAAGAAAGAGCTTCTTACCGCGCAGGGACAGAGAAAGGTACGCGATATCAAGCGTCTTGAGGTCGTAGAGGCATTCCGCCTTTCCGGCAACCGTCCCGAGTGGATGATCCTTGATGCGCTTCCCGTAATTCCTCCCGAAATACGTCCTATGGTGCAGCTCGACGGCGGCAGATTCGCAACCTCCGATATCAACGACCTTTACCGTCGTGTTATCAACCGTAACAACCGTCTTATGAAGCTTATGGAGCTTCAGGCACCCGATATCATTATCCGTAATGAGAAGAGAATGCTTCAGGAAGCGGTTGACGCGCTGTTTGATAACGGCAGACGCGGCAAGCCGGTCACCGGACCTAACAACCGTCCTCTTAAGTCTCTTTCCGAAATGCTCCGCGGTAAGCAGGGCCGTTTCAGACAGAACCTTTTGGGTAAGCGTGTTGACTATTCCGGCCGTTCGGTTATCGTTGTCGGTCCCGAATTAAAGATCTATCAGTGCGGCTTGCCTAAGGAAATGGCACTCGAGCTCTTTAAGCCGTTTGTTATGAAGCAGCTCGTTTCCACCGGCAAATCCTCTAATATCAAGGACGCAAAGAAGCGTGTTGAGCGTGCTACTCCCGAGGTTTGGGATGCACTTGAGGTGGTTATTAAGGAACATCCCGTTCTTCTTAACCGTGCACCTACGCTCCACCGTCTTTCGATCCAGGCATTCGAGCCGATACTTGTCGAGGGCAGAGCTATCAAGCTTCACCCGCTTGTATGTACCGCATTTAACGCCGACTTCGACGGCGACCAGATGCCGGTTCACGTTCCGCTTTCTGCGGAGGCACAGGCAGAGGCAAGATTCCTTATGCTTTCTCCCAACAACCTCTTAAAGCCGGTTAACGGACGTGCTGTAACCGTTCCCTCGCAGGATATGGTCCTCGGCTCGTTCTATCTCACGCTTGATAAGAGCGGCGAGCCCGGCGAGGGCAAGTTCTTCGGCAGCATGGATGAGGCGATCATGGCGTATGAGAACGGCGATCTCGGTCTCCACGCTAAGATCAAGGTCCGTGTGAAGAAGGTTATCGACGGTGTTGAGCGCACCGGCGTTACCGAGACCACTCTCGGACGTCTTATCTTCAACGTTCCGATTCCTCAGGACCTCGGATTTGTTGACAGAAGCAAGCCCGAAAACGCATTTAAGCTCGAGGTTGACTTTGTCACCACCAACAGTGAGCTTTCTTCCATCGTAGACCGCTGTATCAAGATCCACGGCAACGCAGTTACCTGTGAGGTCCTTGACCAGATGAAAGCGCAGGGCTTTAAGTATTCCACCCGCGGCTCTATCACCATTTCGGTTTACGATATGACCATACCTCCCGAAAAGCAGGGACTCTTGGATGCGGCTGAGCAGAAGGTTGATATTATCACCGACTTTTACCGCAAGGGCTTGCTTTCCGACGAGGAAAGAAGCCAGCGCGTAGTTTCGGTTTGGGACGAATGTACCAAGGACGTTGCTACCGCGCTTCAGAAGAACCTTGATAAATACAATCCTATCAATATGATGGCAGTTTCCGGTGCGAGAGGTTCGATCAAGCAGATCAGACAGCTCGCAGGTATGCGTGGTCTTATGGCTTCCGCAACCGGTAAAACCATTGAAATGCCTATTAAAGCGAACTTCCGTGAGGGCATGAAGATCCTCGAGTACTTTACCGCAGCACGTGGTGCGCGTAAGGGTCTTGCCGATACCGCGCTCCGTACCGCAGACTCGGGTTATCTTACCCGCCGTCTTGTTGACGTTTCGCAGGATGTTATCATCCGCGAGGTCAACTGCGGTGACACCGTAGGTCTTTGGGTAAGCCGTATCGTTGATGTTCTTCCCGGCGGCAAGGAAGCGGTCATCGAGCCGTTTGAGGACCGTCTTGTCGGAAGATACACTATCGGCGACGTTGTCGATCCCAAGACCAACGAGGTTATCGTTGAGAACGATTGCATGATTACCGAAAAGCAGGCAAGAAGAATTGCCGAATCGGGCATCGAGCGCGTTCAGATACGTTCGCTTATCAATTGCCGTGCTAAGCACGGTGTCTGTGCACACTGCTACGGTGCGGATATGACAAGCGGCAAGCCGGTCAACATCGGCGAGGCGGTTGGTATTATCGCGGCACAGTCTATCGGTGAGCCGGGTACCCAGCTTACGATGAGAACCTTCCACTCGGGTGGTGTCGCAGGCGGCGATATTACTCAGGGTCTTCCCAGAGTTGAAGAGATCTTTGAGGCAAGAAAACCCAAAAAGACTGCAATACTTGCCGAGTTTGACGGCGTATTGCGTATAGAAGAAAGCAAAAAGACCAAGCAACTCATCGTTCGTAACGAGGAGACCGGCGAGGAAAGAGCAACCAGCGTGCCTCTTCTCACCAAGGTTACCGTTGAGGACGGCGCAAAGGTCAAGAGATGTCAGAAGATCACCGACGGTACCGAATGTCCCGCAGATATTCTCCGTATCAACGGTCTTGATGCCGTTTACGATTATATCATCAAGGAGATTCAGCGCGTTTACCGTTTGCAGGCGGTTGAGATCGCCGATAAGCATATCGAGGTTATCGCACGTCAGATGACGCGCAAGATAAAGATCGACTCCAGCGGAGATACCGATATGCTCGTTGGCGCACTCGTGGACGTTTCGGAATTCTATGCCGCTAATAAGCAGGTAGAGGAATATAACGCAGCGCATCCCGAGGCAACTCCCAAGATCCCCGCAGAGGGCACCAACCAGCTCCTCGGTATCACCAAGGCATCGCTTTCTACCGAGTCCTTCCTCTCTGCTGCATCCTTCCAGGAAACCACAAAGGTTCTTGCGGAGGCGGCTATCAAGGGTAAGAAGGATCCTCTGCTCGGACTTAAGGAGAACGTGCTTATCGGTAAGCTCATTCCCGCAGGTACGGGCATGAAGATGTACCGCGAGACCGAGATAGATACCGGTGATGCTCCCGCAGAGGGCATTTACGACGCGGAATAATCAATAATCAATGTCGGGCGTGTATCAAAGCGGTACACGCCCGATGAACAGTATTTTCTGAAAGGAAATTGTTGACATGAGCGATAGTTCATGCGGGCGACGAAGGGTTGCGGGCTATAATCAGTTTGTAAAATTGCTTCGTCGCGGAAAAGCGGTCAAGGTTTATCTCGCCAACGATGCCGACGTGTTTTTTGCAGAGGGCGTAAGGCGCGAGCTTGCCGACCGTAAGAACGTGCTGTTGGATACGTCTTACAGCTCCGACGATCTTGCCGCGATGGTAAAGGTCGAGGTTCCTACGGCAGTGGTTACCGAGGCCGCGGAATAAACAGAGAAAGAAAAAAGGCAGGGGAGTTCACCCTGCCTTTGTAATTAGTTAAAACAAAAAGCCGAAAAAACACCAAAAAAGCGTTGAAAACACTAAGAAATAAGCGAAAAACCTCTTGACTTTGCGTAAAAGATATAATATAATCAAAATGTTGCAAAATTTGAGGAAGGAGGAAAAAAATGCCTACATTCAACCAATTGGTAAAGTACGGAAGACAGGATAAGACCTACAAGTCCAAATCCCCCGCTCTTCAGAAGGGTGTCAACTCGATCAAGAACGTTTCTACCGATCTTGCATCTCCCCAGAAGAGA
>JAZSDL010000011.1:0-16893 GCA_045531135.1 Eubacteriales bacterium
TTTAAACGGTGTGCAAGCATCGTAGTCAGTGTCTTTAACAGCGAGGGTCCACCCGTACCCATTCCGAACACGGCAGTTAAGCTCGTCTGTGCTGAAAATACTTGGCTGGAGACGGCCCGGGAAAATAGGTCGATGCTGACACAATTCTAAATAAGTTTACCCCCAAATATGGGGGTAGACTTAATTAGAGACATAACTAATATGCCTTTTTAGCTCAGTCGGTTAGAGCATCTGACTGTTAATCAGGGGGACTTAGGATCAAGTCCTAAAAGAGGCGCCAAAAGAGAAAGACACGATTTTTTCGTGTCTTTCTTTTTATATTTTTGCTTGCAACCGCATAACATTTATGATTTTCACTCGTGAAAAAGATTTTTTGCATAGCGCCAATATTCATAAAACCCTTGACATTGACCTTACGTCAAGTGATATAATACTCTTGTCACGGGGGTGATCAATATGAAAAATGAAACGTTGTTCGACATATCAGAGGTATGCGAAATGCTGAGTATTACCTCGCGAGCACTGCGTTTTTATGAAGAAAAAGGGCTTATAACAAGCACAAAAATTTTTTCTAATCGTCGTAAATATAGTGTTGAACAGATCGAACTCATAAAAAAGATACTCGTTTTGCGGACGCTGGGTTTGAGCGTTTCCAAAATCAAGCAGATTCAAGTGGGAGATAGCAACTTACGACAATCGATAATCGAACACAAATCTAAAATTTTAGCGACGATTGTTACAAAATCAAATGAATCAAATTGCTTGATGAAACATTGAATACTTTAGAGCACAACGGGGATATATTTTCCTCCGGTGCTGACAACAAGAATTTAGCCGCTCAAAATGAAACTGTTGGTTTTATCACCGGAAACTTTATTTCGGGTAATTATAAAATTGTTTTTGATAGTTTTTCTGAAATATTGCAATCATATACACCGTTATCGGCGTTTGAACGTATAGTTGATGATACCCTATCTCCGTTGGGAAACTTTGTGTCCTTGAAATCTATTGAAAAGGACACAGGTCATAATAATGTGTTTTACAGTTATTTGGAATACGAGAAATTGGGATTACGTATTAAATTTGTTATGTATGAGAATGTGATTCATGGCTTTTGGCTTGCTTATTATGAGCTTTAGGAGGAGTTGAATGGATTTTTTGTATGGTGCTGTAGGAATGTTTGTGCTACTTGCCGTAGTGGCTTTATGCACAAAACGAAGCATCAAAAATAATATATATGTTTGTCCTTATTGCAAAACTCGTTTTAAACCTGTGAAACGCAAACATTCGTATTTTGGAAATTTATCTAATTCCGCCGAGATCTTAAAGTGTCCGTGCTGTAAAAAGATTACTGTTTGCAGTCTGTCCAATGACCAAAAACATATATAATGGAGTGAATTTGATGTTAAAAAGAATCTGTGCGTTCCTATTGTTATTGCTTGTTGTTTTTGTATTTACAGGATGTGAAATACACTTTTCTGACGGCACACGATATGATGTTCCATGGTGGTTTGCGTGTTTATTCGAAGTACCGTTTTTAATAATCGGGGGAGTTTTAATATATGTTAATTGCCCAAAAGAATTTTGGGCGTACTGCCCTAAATGTGAAACGCGATTCTATGTAAAAAATCGAGTGTTACAGTTTGGCAATTCCCATTCCCCTGTTGATGGTTTTGAATTTGTTTACAGATGCCCATGCTGTAAAACAAAACATATATGTTATAAATCGTGGGACAACTAATAACCACCGCCGAGGATGAAATTCCTCGGCGGCTTATTTTGTGTGTTATTCAAAACATATTGAGTATTTTGTATTTTTGCGCAATTCGTTTTTAAAATCTTCGGGCAAGAATTTTACCTCTTTTTGCCAAAAGTTTTCTCCGAGAGGACGCATTTTGTCTTTTTCGATCGGCTTCAAATACGATACCAACGGTGCTGAATAGCTGTAATCGCCCTCGTTGCAGCAAATACGTTCGTATTCTTTGAAATGTTCAAAGCCCTTGTCGAAATATTTAAACGCCTTTGTAAAATCTCCGGTGGTATGGGATTCATAATATGTCAAATGCATATACATATTTCCGATTGCCTGATGATATGCACCGCATCTGCCGTCCTCAAAAATCGTTTCAAACAGGTTTGTAAGCGCTGATTCGATTTTTGCTCTGTATTCGGAATTATAAAGACATATCTTCGATGCCATCGCGTTCGAAACGGCTATGTCCAGCTCGTAAAGCAATATCATGACCCGTTCGGCTTGATATCGCATCATTTCTTCGCCGGCTGCCGTGTTGGGCATTAGAATTTCCTTGGCGATGACGAGGGAGCTTTGCGCTTCCGCCAACGCCTTTGCCTCTTTGTATTTGCCCATTTGACAATAAATCGAGGCCATTCTGAGTATAGCGGTTTCACGATCCTTTTGCGAAGGATCGGCTTTTAAAAGCTTTTCGAATGTCGATAATGCCTCTTTGAAATACTGATTTTGCGCGTTGTATTCGGTATCATAGCGCAATATGCCCGATTCGCTTTTGTAGTCGGTTTTCACACCGTGTTTATTGAATCCCCAAGAGTAAAGCGCGTGCGCAAGCTTGGATAGTATTCTCGGTTCATTGGGGAACTCATCGGCGGCAATCCGTAATGTTTTGATGCAGTTTTCAAATTCCTCCGACATACACCCTTGATAAAGATGAAAACCCTGATTTTTGAGAACCCTATCCGCCTTATCCAGAATGTTTTGTATCTTTTCTTCTCGGTCGGAATGGTATCCGAAAAGCTCATCGATCGAAACATGAAAATAATTTGCAATAGCAGGGACCATTTCCATATCGGGATACCCGCCGTTTGCTTCCCAGCGTGAAATCGCCTGAGATGTTACTCCCAACGCTTCCGCAAGCGCTTCTTGTGTTCGTCCGTCGCGTTTGCGTAGCTCGCGTATCTTTTGTCCTAATGTAAGCTGCATAAAAGCACCTCCAATGTTTATTTTTTCACCGGTGTGATTTTATTATATCACGTATTTGTATAAAAACAATTATCAATTAGTTGTTTCAAACTCAATGCATCGTTGTGTTGATGTGCCTTGGCCGTAAAATCCCTAAAGCTGCATTAAACGCAAAACTCTTGCTACATTGTTGTGCGTGTGTTATAATATAACTAAAAAATCAGAAATTTCGGAGATGATCGATAATATATCGGCCTGCAATATATAACCAGTTACGTGTAGAGGAGGGATAAACGTGTATTCGTTTTTTAATGCGCTTTTGTCCGATAAAAAGGGCGGCGGCGTTTTCACTTGCTTCGGAATATGGCATTTTGTATACATATTTTCCGCACTTGCGCTTTTTGCTGTTGCGGTCCTGTATATGAATAAAAAGACCGAGGATACAAAGCAAAAGCTGCTAAACGGAATAATAAGTACGGTATTTTATTTGTATATCTCGGATTTTTTCCTTATGCCTGTTGCATACGGAGAGATATATATCGAAAATCTGCCGTTTCATGCCTGTACGGCAACCTGCGTTATCTGCTTTTTGAGCAGACGGTGTAAACGGCTTTTCAAATACCGTGCCAATTTTGCTCTGCTCGGCTTTATTTGCAATTTCGTTTATCTTATATATCCTGCGGGAGTGATGTGGCATCAGGTACATCCGCTGTCTTACCGTGTTGTTGCCACTCTGCTGTTTCATGGCTTGATGTCGGTCTACGGCGCGCTGACACTGCTTTACGAGGGATATCTGCTCGAATGGAAAAGATGCTACCGCGACCTTGTGATAACCGTGTCTATGACAGTATGGGCGATTTTCGGAAATCACCTCTATAACGGTGTCGGGGGATATTATGATTACAGATATAATTGGTTCTTTGTAATAAAGGATCCCTTTGGTCTGCTTCCGTTGGATATCTCGCAGTACGTAATGCCGTTGTTAAATGTTTTTATGTTCTTTTCGGTACAGATGCTGGTGTACCTGATAGTTATAAAGACTAATAAAAAGTACTATGAAAAATCCGCATAGCACAGAACGCAAATATTTAAGAAACGCCGCATACAAACACCTCGAAAAATCTCGGGGTGTTTTAATTTCTTGTTAAAAATAAATCGTATTTCTATTGAAAAAACAAATTCGTTGTGATAGAATGGAACAGACAATGGGAAAATAGTCCGTATTTGTCGTAAACGTGATATTTTTTGAATACGTTTCACAGAAATATCTGCTTTATACAAGGAGCGCAGAAATGGAAAAACAGGAAAAAAGAATCAGAGAATATTATTCTATTGATGTATTGCATATCGTCAAAACGCTTTGGAAACGCGCGTGGCTGATCGCCTTGTGCGGCTTGCTGGCAGCAGGCATCGGTTTTTCTGTGGCTGCGTTTTTGATTCCTCCCACATATTCATCATACGTCAAGCTGTACGTTAATAACAGCTCGATCTCGATCGGCAATACCAACTTCAGCATATCCGCGTCCGAGCTTACTGCTGCACAAAGCTTGGTAAGAACCTACGGCGATATTCTGGACAGCCGCAGTACGTTAGAGCGCGTGATAGAAAAGGCGGATGTGGATTATACCTGGAAGGAACTTTCCGATATGATCGTCTGCGCGCCCTCCAACGAGACCGAAATTATGAGAGTTACCGTCACCTGCGGTGATCCGTACGAGGCGAGCAAGATCGCCAACACCATAGCCGAGGTACTTCCGGTCCGCATTTCCGAGATTATCGACGGCGCTTCTATGGAGGTGGTCGATTCGAGTATCCCCGATACCGAAAAGGTTGCCCCCAGCATCACAAAATATACCGCGATCGGTCTTATACTCGGCGTACTCATAACCGTAATTATTATAATCATTGCGGCGTTAATGGACGACACCATTCATGATGAGGAATACGTGCTCAGGACCTTTGATTACCCGATACTCGGTAAGGTTCCCGATCTGTTAAATACCGGCAGTAAATCGTATGCGTATTATTCCCAAAAACAGCATAAGACACATTATTGAGTAAAAGGAGGTCAATAGCATGGGATTATTCAGAAGAAGACACAAATATAACCAATTTGTGTCCGCAAATAACGAGAATAAGAAGACACTCCACAAAAATCTGGAGTTTACTGCGACCGAGCAGTATAAATTGATTCGTGCAAACCTCGATTTTACTCTTCCCGAGGATGAGAAATGCCCCGTCATCGGCGTAACGAGCTCGATGCGAGGCGAGGGAAAAAGTACTACAGCGGTCAATCTTTCCTATGTGTTCGCCGAAAAGGGAAGTAAGGTGTTGCTTATCGACGCCGACCTTCGTATCCCGTCGATCGCAAGAAAGCTCGGCATCGACAGTACTCCCGGACTTGCCGATCTTTTAAGAGGCAAGGGCTCACAAATGACAGAATTTAAGGCGCACCTGCTTAATAATTGGTATGTTCTACCCTCGGGTGAAATACCTCCCAACCCGTCCGAGCTTTTGGGCTCCAACAGGATGGAAAACGTTTTAAATCAGCTGCGCGAGATTTTTGATTATATTATCATCGACCTTCCGCCTGTCAATATCGTTTCCGATGCCATTTCGATCTCCGGTCTGATCTCGGGTATGATAGTGGTTATCCGCGAGGAATATACCGAGAAAAAGGAGCTCGAGCGTTGCTTCCGTCAGTTAAAGCTTTCAAACGTTAACGTTCTCGGCTGTGTTATGAACGAATCAAAGTCGGGAAGCGGCACATATAGTAAGTATAAAAGATATAGATACTATAAGTATTACAGATATTATCAAAGCGAATCGAGAGGCGCTAAAAAGTGATCGATTGGCACTCTCATATTTTACCGCAAATGGACGACGGAAGTCACGATGCGGCGGAAAGCCGTTCAATGATCGATATGCTGGTGTCGCAGGGCGTCAGCACCGTGATAGCAACGCCTCATTTCTATGCCAACGACGAAACGGTGGATTCTTTTTTGGAGCGCCGCAAAAGCTCGTTTGAACTGCTCAAACCGGAAATGCCCGAATCCACGCCCGATATTTTGCTCGGTGCCGAGGTAAAATACTATCAGGGAATCAGCCGAATGACAGGTTTAGAGGCACTTAGGATCGGGGACAGCAAGCTTCTGCTTTTGGAAATGCCTATGACGGTATGGACTGAATATATGGTCAGAGAGCTGACAGAGCTGTCCTGTAAAAACAATATACAAATCGTTTTGGCGCATATGGAAAGATATCTCAGTCTGCAAAATCAGACGGTATGGGGCAGATTATACGACAGCGATATTTTAATGCAGGTTAATGCGAGCTTCTTTACAACTCTTTCGTCAAGAAGAAGAGCGTTGTCGCTTTTAAAAGAGGGCAGGGTTCATTTTGTCGGCTCCGACTGCCATAACCTTAAGTATCGACCGCCGCAGATCGGAAAAGCGTTTGAGCTTATCCGAAAAAAGCTCGGCGACGATTATTTGTGCCAAATGAACGAGTACGGTCATTCCGTGCTTGACAATTTCAATAAGTGATTAATTATTTACGGAAAGGATGAATTCCAAAAATGAAAAAGATATTGGTAATTTGTTTAATGGTGGTTTTGAGCTTGAGCTTGAGCTTAAGCGCGTTGGCTGCTCCCGGCAACTTTGTGAACAGCCCGTCGGGTAATCCCGCTCCTTCTATAGTGGGCTTTAACCCGAGCGATGATTCCTGTAACGCAAATCTTGTTATCACCGCTTACGGTGACAGGGATGAACTGCCCGATTCCAAACGCGATCTTATCGAGCAGGCGTATGACGACATTGTGGGTGCAGGCGATCTTACCGATCTCAACGATAAGCTTGATAAGCTCGCCGCGGATAAAAAGCTCGACGGCACCAAGCTTGCTGTAAGCGATCTGTTTGATCTTAGACTTACCGGCTGCGATTATCCCGATGAGCATACGGTGTACGAGATCACTTTGGACGCCGAGACCTTGAAAAAGTTTGTCGGTCTTATGTTTTTAAACGATGACGGCGAGTGGGAACTGGTCGAGAATGCAGAGGCTTTGAACGACGGCGAGCATCTCAGATTTTCCGTAGATTCCTTTTCTCCCTTTGCAATCGTTGTTAATACCGGTGCCGGTACTCCTCAGACAGGCGATGCTTCGATGATTCACCTCTGGGTTGCGATCATGGCTGTTTGTGCAATCGCGATAGTTGCAATTGCCGTTAAGCTCAGAAAACAGCGCGCTTGCTAAAAAATAACAAACGGTGACTGTTATAAGGAAAATGAGAAGAAAGAACAATTACCTGAAATATATAGCTGTTGCACTTGCTGTTGTTTTCCTTGTTTCTGCCGCGCTGATGCTTTTGGAAATGTGGGAAGACAGCCGAGATGATTTTTCGGCATCCGGCATCGCGGACGGCGTTGTCATGTATAACGGTCTGGAATATAAGTATAACGATAGTATCGAGACCTTTTTGGTGCTCGGCTTGGACAGATACGGAGATGCCGATACTGCCGAATCGCACGAAAGCGGTGTGCAGGCGGACTTTTTGCTGCTGCTTGTTTTCGATAACGAATCAAAGCAGGTCTCTGCGATCAATATCAACCGCGACACTATGACAAAGGTCAATAAGCTTTCGGTCGGCGGTACGACGGTTGTTGATACCTATACAAAGCAAATTGCGCTTGCGTATAACTACGTTAACGACGATAACGATAAGATCCGCTGCCGAAACGCCAAGGATTCTGTTGAGTATTTGCTTAACGGTATAAAGGTTAACCATTATTTGTCGTTGACGATGGATGCCATATCTGCAAGCTGCGACCTTGTGGGCGGCGTTGAGGTTACCGTGCTCGATGATTTTACCGGTGTGGATGACACTCTTATCAAGGGCGAAACGGTTACGTTAAACGGCGAACAGGCGCTTGCCTACGTTCGTACACGCTACGGACTTGAGGATAGCTCCAACAGTACGAGAATGACTCGCCAAAAGCAGTATATCGATGCTTTGTACGACAAGGCGCGTATATGTATAGAGACGGACGGTCAATTCCTTGTAAAAACGGTCGAGACACTGGATGATTACGTTGTGTACGATTCCTCCGACCAAAGAATGATGAAATTTGCAGAGAAGTTCGAGGATTATGAATTTCTCGGCATAAGAGAGCTCGAGGGCGAATCAAAGCTCGGCGAGGAATTTATAGAGTTCTATCCCGATGAGGATTCGCTTAACGCGCTTGTGATCGATTTGTTTTATACGCCCAAAAACAATGACGATAAATAAAGGCAACTCGGTTTGTATTTGTAATGGAAATTAAAGACGAAAATGTAACGGCGGTTTCTTCCGAAGAAACCCAAGCGCCTGAATGTGCGTTGTGTAAAAAGGAAAAACGTTTCTATGCGTTTACAAAGAGAACGTTTGATATAGTAAGCTCTTTCTTTGGGTTGGTCGCTTTGGCGGTGCCGCTTTTGATCGTGGCGTTGGTTGTCACAATCGACAGTCCGGGCGCATCTCCGATATACGTGCAGGAACGTGTCGGAAAGAACGGAAAACGGTTTAAGTTCTATAAGTTCAGATCAATGGTACCTAATGCAGAACAGATGCTCGATTCGCTTTTGGAAAAAAACGAGATGACAGGTCCTGCATTTAAGATGAAGGACGATCCGCGAATAACACGCTTCGGCCGTTTTCTCCGTAAAACGAGCATAGATGAGCTTCCTCAGCTGTGGAACGTGCTTAAAGGCGATATGAGCATAGTCGGTCCGCGTCCCCCTCTGCCTAGAGAGGTTGCGTTGTATACCGAATATCAGTATCAAAGATTGTCCGTTCAGCCGGGAATCACGTGTTATTGGCAGATACAGCCGAAAAGAAACAGCTTGACGTTTGATGAGTGGCTGGAGCTCGACCTCAAATATATTTCCGAACGCGCCTTTTGGACCGATATAAAAATAATGTTCAAAACGGTTCACGCCGTATTCGGATTTGAGGGTATATAATTTCTTGTCCGTTTTAACAGATGCTTTATTTGGGTATTGTTGTTGCGGCTTACGATAAACATGAGGTAAACAGGTGGGTAAACTAAAAAAAGCACTCAGAAAAATCTTTCTCAGAGAGAAAGCAAGCTCTGATAGTTATGTCGCGTATCTAAAAAAACGCGGTGTTAAGATAGGCGATGATTGTTATATACCCGAGCCGTCAAGCGTGCTTGTTGATCTTACGGATCCCTGGCTGCTCACTATGGGCGACAACGTAACACTTACGCACGGTGTGGCGCTGCTTACCCACGATTACGGATGGTCGGTCATCAAAAAAAACGATATAACAAAAGGGGCCGTGTTCGGATCGCAATCACCTGTGAAAATCGGCAACAATGTGTTTGTCGGTGTTAATGCGGTAATCACACACGGTGTAACGATAGGCGATAATGTCATTATAGGCGCGGGTAGTATCGTCACACACGATTGCGATAGCGGATACGTGTATGTCGGCAGTCCTGCCCGTAAGCTTATGAGCATAGAGGAATATTCCGCAAAGAGAGAAAACAGGCAGTTCGAGGATGCAAGGCGTTTTGCACTTGCATATCGTGAGCGTTTTTTGTCCGATCCGCCGAAAGAGGTTTTTAAAGAGTATTTCATGCTGTTTTCTACTGCCGAGGAGGCAGAGAATACGCCGGTGTTCCGATCTCGTATGAACAGCTGCGGTAATTTTGATGAAACTGTCGCGTATATGAGTTCTCATAAGCCGATGTTTAAAAGCTTTGAGGAATTTTTAGAGTGTTGTTATAAATGATTTGGGGTGCAGATAATGCTGATACTGTCAAACGCGCTGACCGATGTAGTAGATGAGGGCTGCGTTAAGATTGCAAATAATCTTGTGAAAAGAATAAAAGCCGCCGATGCGAGTACCAAGGTTATCGCATTTGACAGACAATCGGATCTGGCTGACGAGCATTTGACGGTTAATAAGCTTTTTATTAACAAAAAATTGCTTTCCAAGCTTAAAAATAATAATAGCGATGTTATGTATATCCCCTTTCCCGCAAAGACTTTTTCAAATGCGTTCAGAGTATTTGTCCTGTCTCTTTTTGCCGGAAAAAATTTCAGGGTTGTGCTCAGCATGACCGACGGGATGAGCTTTTTCAGCAAGCTGCTTCTGAAATGGAGCCGTGCAAGGATTACCGTCTTTTCAAAAAGATCCTTTGAGCTTTACAGTAAAGTGGTCGGTGAGGAAAATGTAGACTATCTGAAGGTCGGCGTAGATACCGATAAATTCGTACCCGTTTCAAAGGAAAGAGCAAACGAGCTGAAAAAAGATTACGGCTTTGACACCGACAAAAAACTTGTTCTGCACGTTGGACATCTCAATAGAGGCAGAAACGTTCAACAGTTAAAGAAGTTGTCAGAGGAATATCAGGTTTTGCTGATAGCAAGCACCCAGACAAAGCACGAGCAGGATAACGCTCTCAAGGACGAGCTGATTTCTTGCGGTGTGAAAATTATCGATACATATATCCCAAATATCGAGCAGATCTATCAGATGTCAGACGTGTACTTTTTTCCTGTGTCTGAGCTGGGCAACTGCATTGATGTGCCGCTTTCCTGCATAGAGGCGGCGGCGTGTAATAAACCTGTAGTCACTACCGATTTCGGTGAAATGAGAGAACTCGTTTCCAAGGACGGATTTTACTGTATCGATTCGTTTGATGCAGATGCCCTCAAAGCTAAGCTGCGGGATGCCCTGAGCGAAGAACCGGCTTCTGCCCGTTTGTCTGTGCTCGATTATGATTGGCGCTTTGCTACCGAATTTCTCTTAGGAGTAAAATAAAGTAATGATCACTACCCGAAAACAATTGCTACAGGTTATTTCGGAAGAAAAGGGTTTTTATCTCCCCGAGAAAATGAAATGGGAGTGGATTCTTACCTCCGATAACAGCGTTAAGATATTCAAATATCTTAAAACACTCAGGAAAGCAGAGTATCATTACAACAACAGAAAAAATATATTCCACAAACTGTTGTACTTTTTTTGCAGAGTCAGAAAAAATGTATTGGGCAGATCGCTCGGTATAGAAATGTGGGAAAATTCCATTGATAGCGGAGTTAAGATCTGGCATGCGGGCAATATCGTTATCAACGGAAAAAGCCGAATAGGAAAAAACTGTATATTGCACGGCAATAACTGTATAGGAAATTCGGGATTGGATTCCAAATGCCCGCGTCTTGGCGATAACGTGCGCCTTGGCTTTGGGGCCTCGGTTATCGGTGATGTGGAAATAGCAAATAACGTTACAATAGCTGCCGGCGCGGTGGTAATTGACTCTTGCCTGCAGGAAAATGCGGTGCTCGCAGGAGTACCCGCAAAATGCGTGAAGATAGCTGATTAGCAGGTGGATGTAATGGCAGGTACGTTGGTTACCGTTGTGGTTCCGATCTACAATGTGGAAAAATATCTTGATCGCTGTATTTCGGCTGTTATAAATCAGACTTACAGTGATCTTGAGATAATTCTTGTCGACGATGGCTCTCCCGACAACTGTCCCGCCCTGTGCGATGAATGGGCGGATAGGGACAGCAGGATCAGGGTGGTCCATAAGGATAATGCCGGGCTCGGTATGGCGCGCAACACAGGCATAGAGCACGCAAGCGGAAAATATATTTTTTTCTTCGACAGCGATGATTATGTCGATATAACAATTGTCGAAAAATGTGTTGCAAGTGCCGAGAAGTATGGCTCCGATGCCGTCATATACGGTCGGTGCGAGGTTTATGACGACGGACGGTGCATAAAAAAGCATATCAGCTCGCAAAAGGAGCTTTTTGTATCAAAAGCGGTTACAAATGAGCTTCTCCCTGCGATGTTTACCTATGATATGGGGTTCGGTGTCAGCGCATGGGGCAAAATGTATTCTCTCGATGCGATCAGACGGTCCTCCCTGCGCTTCGTTTCGGAGAGGGAAATCATTTCCGAGGATGCCTATTTTGCGCTGGAGTTTTTCTCACGTGTTGATACGGTATCTATCGTTAATGAGTGCCTTTATTGTTATTATAAGCGCGGAGATTCGTTGTCCCGATCCTTTAAACCCGATCGACATAAGCAGAATGATCTGTTTTTACAAAGGTCTGTCGGCTATGCAAGAACGGCGGGCTTGCCCGAGAGGGTGGTCACCTGTCTGACCGCAAGATATCATATGTATGTAGTTTCTTCAATGAAGCAGCTTGTTGCATCGGATCTCCCCGCGAAAGAGAAGAATGTGTTGCTTAAAGAGATGCTTCGCGGCGATGTATTGCGTAATAGCATTAACGCCGACGTTCTCAGTGTGCATAAGAATAGCTTAAAGTTGTTTTTTACACTTGTAAAATTCAGATGCGGTTTGCTTTGCAAGGCGCTTTTGTACCTGAAAACAGCAAATAGCTAAAAGGAGAAATAGGTTATCAATGGATAAAAAAATTGGTAATTTATATATAGCAAAGCGCTCCGGTTCCGAATGGCTGACCGCTTTCGTTTTCTTTCTGCCGTTCGCACAGGCGTTTTTATCGGAATTTTTGGGACTTCCGGACGAGATCAAATTCTTGGCAGATGTCGCCCTGATAATTTTGCTTATCAAAATGTTTATGATCAGCAAACAAATTCCGATAACAAAACAGTTCGTTTCGTTTGTGGTTCTTATAGGCGTGTTTTTCGCCTATGTAACCGTCACATACTTTTTTAATTACGAGTCGGTTTTTTATTACATTTGGGGTATAAGAAATTATTTCCGTTTTTTTGTCGCCTTTATAGCGTATGTTGTTTTTTTTGAGTGGTGTGACGTTAAAAAATGGCTCAAGATACTCGATGCACTTTATGTGATCAATTTCTTTGTCGTGTTGGTCCAATATTATTTTATGGGCTATAGCCAGGACTATCTCGGCGGTATTTTCGGTGTTCAAAAGGGGTGCAACGGCGGTCTGCTGTTCTTTCTTACCGTAATGATGGCAAAATCCGTGCTGTCATTTATGCGTAACGAGGAAAGCGTTAAAAAATGTGTTTCGAGCACATTTATGGGGCTTTTTGTGTCTGCATTGGCGGAATTAAAGGTCTTCTTCGTGTTGTTCATCGTTATTATTCTTATGGCGGCGGTAATGACAAAAAGCTCTGTGAAAAAGACCTTGTATTTTACCGTGTGCGCAATATTGATAATGCTGTTCAGCTCGTTATTAACGTTGCTGTATGACGAATTCGAGAGCTTTTTGTCTGTCGAAAAGCTGACAGAGGCGCTCTTTAACCCCAATTATGCGACCGATGAGGATATAGGGCGATTTACCGCTATCCCAACCATTTCGGAGTACTTTTTACACAGTATTCCCGATAAACTGTTCGGAATGGGGCTCGGCAATGCCGATTCCTCGTCTCTGGCGATATTTAACACCCCGTTTTACGATATGTACGGATATCTGCATTATGCTATCTTTTCGTATTCGTTTTTGTATCTGGAAACCGGCTTGGTCGGCTTGCTTTTGTATATTTCTTTCTTCGTCGCTTCGTTTATTGTGTCGTTAAAGCTGTACATAGCAAGAAAAGCCGACGAATTGGTCTGCCAATTGGCGATGATCTTTTCGGTAATGTGCATTGTATTTATGTTCTATAATATAGCACTCAGAATCGAGACGGCGGCATATCTGGCATTTTTCGTTCTTGCTATGCCTTTGATCTCCTCAAGCTATGAGGATGCGGTAGGCGAGACGTAATTTCAATTAAAGTATCTTTTCGCTAAGGCGTTGGATATATAAAAATCATTTAGGAGGAACAAGCATGAGAAAATTTTTGGTGCTGTTGTTGGTCGCAATTATGCTGTCAAGCGTTTTGCCCATTACTGCATTTGCGGCTAACGATTATACTATCAACAGTACTACCAGTACCGACGATTATTACAATCTTATCTCCAAAAAAGATTGGGATATCGCTCCCGGTATAACCGAGTCCGAAATCGTTTTGAACAACGATGACGGTTCTCGCCGTCAGGTGCTTTTCGTTATGGAAGCTGATCTTAACAACGAATATGTTAAGGTTATCAACAGCTATACTGGCATGGTTCCTGAGTATGGCAACTACCAAACCGGCGTAATGTCTCAGCAGGCTGCTCTTGCTGAAAAATTAGGCTATGGTAATGTCGTAGGTGCGATGAATACCTGCTTGAGCTGGTACACCAATTATCCTGCCGATCGTGTTGGTGAGCCTCTTGGCTTCATTATGCTTGATGCTGAAGTGCTCTTTGACCCTGCAAACTGCGGCTACACATATGGCAACGTAGGATTCCCCTCTGTTCTTGTTATCAACAAGGATTTTGACGAAAACGGCAATCCTCGTCCTGCTGATATTCCCAAGGTTGAGATGCCTCAGATTAAATCTGCTGCAGACCTTGACGGTTGGGAAGATCAGGTTATTCCTTGTTCGAGTGGTTATATCGTAAAAGATGGTGTAAACCAGAGCAAGCCCAGCCATACCGGTGGTGCGCCTCGTTCCGTTGTTGGTATTAAGCCCGACGGCACTGTTGTAATTATGGTTAATGATGGACGTCAGGCGCCCTATTCTGAAGGTATGTCTATGTACGAGCTTGCAGAAGTTATGCTTGACCTCGGTTGCTCTTTTGCTGTTAACTGTGACGGTGGTGGATCTACTACATGGCTCTCTCAGAGACCCGGTGAAGAACTGAAGGTTAACAACTCTCCTTCTGATGGCGCAGAGCGTCCCACGACAACCGGTATTCTCTTTGTCACTACCGCTCCTGCAGACGGTGCTTTTGCACGTGCTAATATTTCCGCTGAGGGTACTTATTATACTCCCGGAAGCAAGGTTGAGTTTTCTGCTTTTGGTACCGACCTTGTAGGTACCCCTGCGGATATTCCTGCTGATGTTACTTGGCAGCTTGCAGATCCTTCCATGGGTACTATTGAAAATGGTATCTTTGTCTCTAATGGAAAAGTAGGTAAGGTAACAGCTCAGATGGTATATGGCGGCAAGGTTGTTGGCGAACATACCATTGAAATTGTAATTCCTACTGAATTTTCTTTTGCACAGGCTGTTATGACAGTTCCTTTCGACAAGGAAGTCACAATTGCTTTCAATGCAACTATCAATGGCGGTCTTAATAACGTTATTCTTAAAGCTGAAGACATTGTGTTTAGCACAACGAACGATGCTCTCGGTACATTTAACGGATTAAAGTTTACTTCTGTCAGCGAGGATAATGCTCCCGCAAATCTTAAGAGCGTTCTGACTGCTACATTTGTTCATAATACCGAGCTTGTTGCCACAGCGGAACTAAATTTGGGTAAGGGTTCTGAAGTGCTCTTTGACTTTGAAGATCCTTCGGATATTGATGGATGGAATATTGCTGACGTTAATGGTAATGATAAGGGCTTCTATCAGCACCTTAGTTATGCTACAAGCATCAATGGTCAGGTTCATGATGGTGTAGGTTCCATGAGAGTGGAAATGAATCCTATCGCAGCCAACGGTATTTCTAATGGTGGCTACGGACAGTCTGACTTGTTCCTTGATAAGGGTATTGTTGTTGAGAATGCCAAGTCTATTGGATTCTGGGCATATATTCCGGATGAGTATGAACACTGTTGGATTCGTGTTCTTTATTGGTATGATCCTGATGGAGACGGGAAATTTGATAAGAAGAATACCATTTCTATTATCAACCAGCCTGAAGTTTACAATACCGTTGACGAATCCGGTTGGAGATATTTCTCTGTGGATGTGAGCGCGTACAGTAAGATTTTGATTCCTGGTCTTGATTGCAAGGATATTATTGGTTACAACGCATCCAAAAACGACGCTAATAACTTCAGATTTATTGAGTTTATGTTCCCTCACACAAATACTAATGATTTGTGGAAGGAGTATGGTACAATTAACGGCTTGCAAACCGTGTATATCGACAATATTACTGCCGACTTCTCTGACGCGGTTGACGATAGAGAGGCTCCCATTTTTGGAAAAGTTGAACTTCTCGAAACCGAAAAGACAACTGTACTTGAAAAATACGTTACAGTAACAACCAACAGTAATCTTATTACTCTTGGCACAACGGTAAAAGAAAATACTGCTAAAACCAACGCAACCGGTCTGAATGCGGCTTCTGCAAAGGCTTACGTTGACGGCGTTGAAGTTCCCGTTACGTTCAGCAACGGCAGAATGAGTATCAATGACGTTGCAGTTGCAGACGGCATCCATCGCGTTAAGTTTGAAATCTGTGATAATATGGGCAACAAGTCCGTTGTTATCAGATTGATCAACGTTGCTTCCGGTGTAGATGCTTCCACAATTCAGGTTGTCCCTGCTGATTCCACACTCAACAACCTTTACGGCGGTTCTATTTACTGGATGAATATGAACGCAAATAAGATCGAGACAATTCAGTCTGTTAAGGCTGTTATCGATCTTAACTATGGTAACCACTTCGAACTCGATAATATGATTCTGGCAGAAGGATTTACTGCTACTTATACTATCGACGAAGAAAATAATACAGCAACTATCGTAATTACTCGTACCGGTGAGAATACTCAAGTAGGCGCTGCAACTCTTGCACAGCTTCCTATTCGTGTTATCTATTACGATACAGATATTAAGATTGACGGTTATACCGCTGAATCTTATTGGAACACGTATGCTTTCTGGCCTTATGACCTCAAAGTAGACGTAGACATGGGTGAGATTACTTATGTTGATGGATATACATCCGATGTTATTGGCGCATTCTCTAATGAGGAATTTAGCGTTGATACTGAACTTCAGGCAGGTTTCTCTGATCCTACATTTAAGGCAGAAAGAGGCACTGCACACGTACACACTCCCGTTGCTGTTGACGATAAGGCTGCAACCTGTACAGAGGCTGGATATACCGGCAGAACTTTCTGCGAGGTTTGTAATTCTGTAGTTGATTGGGGTACTGTTGTTGATGCTCAG
>JAZSDL010000048.1:0-87856 GCA_045531135.1 Eubacteriales bacterium
TTTTTCATTCTTTCTTCAAAGGGCTTAATGTCAAACATTTTTAAATACCTTCCTTTTTAAAATTTGTTTTATTGAAAATTTTTATTTATAAAGTAAAGTTCCGATATCCTCGCCCTGTGCGGCAAGAACTATATTCTCGGGATCGGAAAGCGCAAAGATAACCGTCTTCATCCCGCACTCCTCGCCGATAGCCGCCGCCGACTGATCGATAGCGCGCAAGCCGAGCGAAAGCATTTCGGAATAAGAAAGCTTATCAAATTTCTTTGCATCGGCAAACCTGTTGGGATCCTTATCGTAAACACCGTCTACGTTCTTTGCCGAAAGCACTGCATCGCACTTTAATTCTGCCGCGCGGAGCATCATACCCGTATCGGTAGAGAAATAGGGATAACCGACACCGCAGGAAAGGATGACGACCTCGCCCTTTTCCAAATACTCTATCGCCTTGTACTGCGAATACGGCTCGCAGAACTGCTGGATGCTGACGGCAGACATAACGTGCGCGTTAACGCCGGTCTTGATGATATAATCCTGCATCGCCAAAGAGTTGATAACCGTTGCGAGCATACCCATATGGTCGCCGCGGACACGGTCGATATCAAGCCCGTTCTGTCTTGCACCGCGCCAGATATTACCTGCGCCGATAACGATACAGACCTGAACCCCCTCTTTTACAAGGCGCGAGAGCTTATCGGCAACAGACACCAGCATATCGCCGTTTAATATCCTGCCGTCTGCACCCGCAAGCGCCTCTCCGCTGAGTTTTACAAGCACGCGATTGTATTTGTTTGCCATTTTAAAATTCCTCGCTTTTATTTATTTTCAAGCGTTATTAACTGTACATAAACACACGGTACAAGCCCGAAAGCTCATCCGTGATACCGCAGGCATACGCCGTTACGGGTGACATTACCGAGTAAGCCAAGCTCTCGGAAACCATAATATCGTGGGGGAAATAGGTACGGTAAAGCAGCTCGATATCGGCATCTGCCTTTTCCTCATCATAGCCGTATGCGCCCAAAAGCTTCAGCACGGACACGCATATCTCCACATCGGTGGTGTCCCTTCCGACAATAACGCGCTCACCGAAGTAAAGCTGTGTTTCATCGGTACCCTCATATCCGTTATGGGAGACAGCCGAATCGTTATTGATGCACACCGCAAAAACGTAGTTATCGTAGGCGGCAAGATCAAAGTTGGCATCGGCAAACTTAACAAGACTTCCGAATCCCGTCTCGGCAAACATAATATCAAAATCAAGTCCGCGTGTGCCGAGCACGCCCGCATGGTCGAAGCGAGCTCTTTGATAGGTGATATTCACCTTGTTTCCGTAGCTCTCGGACTGCTCGGAAATATAATCAAACGCCGATTCGATACGCTTGTGAAAGGCATCCTCGGTCTCGTTATCAAAATCAAAGACATTATCGGATATAAAAAACTCGATAACCAAAATCTCGCCCTTGAATTCCATAAAAGAACCGAGCTTTGACAAAGGAAAGCTGTTTTCAAGCTCACTTTCCTCGTGCGCGGTCATATACACGCCGGTTTCCAACAGCCAAGCACCGTTTTCGTACACGGCAAAAAGCGTGACCTCCCTGCCCGACTGCGTTTTCGCGCTTATCTGCACACGGGATTCATCCTCGGTGCTTATCGTTTCCACCGAGTTGCGATCGATAAAATCATCAAACCCGCTTCCGATGTGGTTAAACACAAACGTCTTGCCGTCGATACCCGTGACCGACGGAGTATGTCCCTCGGGGTAGCTTTTAAAATAATCAATGCTTTTTCCGCTTGCCGTGTAGGTGGAGCTCAACAGCTTTTCGATCTCCGAAAAATCGGCATACTCGCCCGATGTAAGCGCGACCGACTCTGCAGACACAGATTCGCAAAGCGAGTTGTTGATAAAAATGTCGGTAACAAGCTTGTCGCGCGCGATAAGCTCAAGCGCCTCCATAACGCCGAGCGGACAGGTGATCTCCGAGCTTTCTGTACTCGGCTCCGAGCTTATTTCGCTATCGCCGTTACATCCGACAAAAATCAGGCAAAAGGCGGCAACCAGCATCAAGGATATTAACTTTTTCGGTGAAGAATATTTTTTATATTTCATATCATTATGATTATAGCAGACTATACGCCCGATATCAATAGAAATTTACATTAAAATACAATATTCTCACGCACCACGCGGTCAACCCTTATCCTGTCTCCGAAAAACGCCGCGACGTAGGACGGATTGAGATAATCGTTGCCCGCGGCATTAAGCTCAACGCGCAGTACACGCCTGTTTCCCTCGCCCGATACCGATAAAAACCTTGCCATCGGTGCGATATCGACCTCTTTTTCGCCGTTTTTGGTGCGCTTGGTAACCACCATTTCGCCATTAAACGCCGATTCTATCTCATCGCCCGATAATTCGCTCTCCATTTCGATACGCCAGACTGCGCGCTTTGTCAAAAGCTTGCCGACGGCATACTCGACAGAGACTATCTCCATCTCGGGAAATGCGGCTTTTATAAGCTTTTCTTTTATAACATCAACGCCCACATCCTCGCTCACACGGAAATCAAACAGCTCTCTTTCGCCCTCCTGATATATGGAAAGCGGAAGCGCGATATTTAATCTCGGGTGGGGGTTAAAGCCCTCGGTGAACGCTATCGGGAGAGTGCTTCTTATAAGCATCCTGTGGATAGCGCGCTGAAGATCGAGATGCGAGATGTATTTAAGCTTTCCGGTTTTTGAAAAGCATACACGGATATCAGCCATTGTCTTTACCTCCGTCACACACGCATTTGCCGTTGCAGAGCGATGCGGCACCGCAGCCCGAGCATTTGGTGCGGCAATCGGGTGTCGTGATCCCGTTTATCGCCTTTTCATATTCGTTCTTCATAAATTTCTTTGTAACGCCGATATCGATAAAGTCCCAGGGCAGTATCTCATCTATGCCGAACTCGCGGTTGGCATAAAATGCCGCATCGAGCCCGCTCGATTCGATAACCTCTATCCACTTATCGTAGGAGAAATACTCGTCCCAGCCGTCGAGCATCATATTACGTCTGTACGCCTCCAAAAGCGCTCTGCCCAGCCGTCTGTCGCCGCGCGCAAACACCGCCTCAATGCGTGACACACGTGCATCGTGATATTTATATGATATTTTTCTCGTCTTTATTTCGGATCTTAACAGCGATTGCTTGCGCTCGAGCTCCTCAAGCGTGTCCTGAGCACACCATTGGAACGGAGTGAAGGGCTTGGGAACAAAGCAGGAAACGCTTATCGTAACGTTTACTCCCCTGCCGCCGCCGAATCTCTTTTTGGAGTAATATGCATCAACGATATTCTGTCCGAGCGCGGCAATACCGCAGATATCGTCATCGCGCTCGGTGGGAAGTCCGTTCATAAAATAGAGCTTAAGCGAACTTCTGCCGCCGTCAAACGCCTTGTTGCAGGCATCAAGTATCTCCTGCTCGGTTATGTTTTTATTGATAACGTCGCGCAATCTCTGCGTGCCCGCCTCGGGCGCGAAGGTAAGTCCGCTTTTACGCACCGACGACACCTTTTGCAATAATTCCTCGTAGAAATTGTCGATTCGCATCGAGGGGAGCGAGAGGTTAACGCTTTTACCGTCGGTCCACTCAAGCAGAGTATCGATAAGCTCCTTTAATCTCGTATAATCGCTTATCGACAGCGAGGTGAGTGATATCTCGGAGTATCCGCTGTGCTCGATGGATCTGACCGCGTTTTCGTTAAGCACCTCGGGCGATTTCTCGCGGTAGGGGCGGTATATCATACCCGCCTGACAAAAGCGGCAGCCGCGGATACAGCCGCGGAATACCTCCAGCATAACGCGGTCGTGCACCGTTTCCAAAAAGGGCACCGAGCATTTACAGGGGAAATATGCGGTATCAAGATCCTCGATTATCCGCTTTCTGACAACCGTCGGCACGCCCTCCCTGTTGGGAGCAAACGATCTTATGGTGCCGTCGTCATTATACTCAACATCGTAAAGCGAGGGAACGTAAAAGCCGTCAAGCCGTGAAATTCTGTACAGCGTTTCCGCCCTGCTTATGCCCTGCTTTTTGCAATCGCGCACAAGCGATGCAAGCTCAAGCAACGCCTCCTCGCCCTCGCCTATCGAAAATACGTCGATAAAATCGGCTATCGGCTCGGGGTTATAGGCGCAGGGACCGCCCGCTATGATAATAGGCGCATCCTCGCCTCTGTCCTTGGACAAAAGCTCTATCCCGCCCAAGCCGAGCATGGCAAGCACGTTTGTATAGCAAAGCTCGTACTGCAGAGTAAACGCGACGATATCAAATACGTTAAGTGCATCGCCGCTCTCGAGCGCATAAAGAGGCATACCGTGCTTTATAAGCTGCTCACGCATATCCGGCCACGGCATATAAGAGCGCTCGCAGCTGATATAGCCCGAATTATTAAGCGCGCCCGCAAGTATCTTCATACCGAGGTTGGACATGCCTATCTCGTAGGTATCGGGAAAGCAAAAGCAAACGCGAAGCTCGGCGCTTTTCGGATCGGGTATCTCCGAGCCGTATTCGCCGCCTATGTATCTGCCCGGCTTCTCGACACACTCGAGCAGAGGGGCATATTTTTTATAATCCGTCATTGTAGCTTCTCCTTAAGGTAAAATCCTGTGTAGCTGTCTCCGTTTTCGGCAACCTCCTCGGGAGTGCCCTTTGCAACGATCCTTCCGCCCGCATCGCCGCCGTCGGGACCCAGATCGATGATATAGTCGGCGGTCTTTATCAGATCGAGATTATGCTCGATAACCACCACCGAGTTGCCCGCATCGACAAGCTTTTGCAAAACGCTTACAAGCTTGTTTACGTCATCGGTGTGCAAGCCGGTCGTCGGCTCGTCCAGAACGTAAAGCGTTCTGCCGGTAGAGCGCCTTGCCAGCTCGTTTGCGAGCTTGACGCGCTGTGCCTCACCGCCCGAAAGCGTTGTGGCGGGCTGACCTATCTTTACGTAGCCCAAGCCGACGTCGCAAAGCGTATCGAGACGCCGCTTTATCGAGGGGTAGTTTTGGAAAAACTCTCTGCCCTCGTCGCAGGTCATCTCAAGCACGTCGTAGATCGATTTGCCCTTATATTTTATCTCAAGAGTTTCGTGGTTATATCTTCTGCCCTTGCAGACGTCACAGGTAACGTAAACGTCGGGGAGAAAATGCATCTCGATAGTGAGAGTGCCGTCGCCGCGGCACGCCTCGCAACGACCGCCCTTTACGTTAAACGAAAATCTGCCCTCGCTGTAGCCGCGCGCTCTCGCATCGGGAGTGGAGGCAAAAACGGCGCGGATGTCGTTGAACAGTCCGGTATAGGTTGCGGGGTTGGAGCGCGGATTGCGTCCTATGGGCGATTGATCTATCTGGATTATCTTATCGATATGGTCGGCACCTATTATCTCCTTATGCTTACCCGGAATAAGCGATGCACGACCGAGCTTGCGCGCAAGCGTGTTATACAAGACCGCGTTGATAAGCGAGGATTTGCCCGAGCCCGAAACGCCGGTAACGCAAACCAATTTCCCGAGCGGGATTGTAACGTCGATATCCTTTAAATTATTCTCGCTCGCGCCGACAACGGTAATAAAACCGCCGTTGCCGATTCGGCGCGTTTTGGGAACGGTAACGCTCTTCTCGCCCGAGAGATACTGTCCGGTTATCGATTTTTTGCATTTTTTGATCTGCGCGGGAGTGCCGGTAAACACCACCTCGCCGCCGTGAATACCTGCGGCAGGACCGATATCCACGATATAGTCCGCCTCCTCTATCGTCTCCTCGTCGTGCTCGACGACAAGAACCGTGTTGCCGATATCCCTGAGCTTTTTAAGCGTGTTTATAAGCTTTCGGTTGTCGCGCTGATGCAGACCGATGCTCGGCTCGTCAAGCACGTACATAACACCTACGAGCGAGCTGCCTATCTGTGTCGCAAGACGTATTCTCTGCGCCTCTCCGCCCGAGAGCGAGCCCGCCTTGCGCGACAGCGTAAGATAGCCCAGCCCCACGTTTTCGAGGAAAGAAAGCCGCGAATTGATCTCTTTTAATATTTCTTTTGATATCTCCGCCTCTGTCGGAGTCAATTTGAGCGATGCAAAGAAATTGCGTGCCTTTATTACCGACATATCGCAAAGCTCGGATATATTCATACCGCCTACGGTAACGGCAAGCGATTCGTTCTTTAATCTTCTGCCGTGACACTCGGGACAGGGGATGAAATCCATAAACTGCTCGTAATACTCGCGCGATTCATATCCGCCGCCGTTTTTGTACCTATGCTCTATCATACCGATAACGCCCTTAAACGACGGCTCGCTTACAGAGGTGCGCTTGCGCCTGTTTCCGTACATAAGGATATCAAGCGCCTCGTCGGAATACTGATCTATCGGCGTATGAACGTCAAAGCCGTGATATCTGCCCACCGAATTCAAAAGCTCGGCTACGTATCCGCCCGGCTCGGCGCTTTTAAACCCGTTGCAGACTATTGCGCCGCCGTATATCGACAAGCTCCTGTCGGGGATAAGCTTGTCCACCGAGAAAACGTTGTTCTCGCCCAGACCGCCGCACGCCTCACACGCGCCTGTCGGATTATTAAACGAGAACATTCTCGGCGTAAGCTCGCCTATGGAAACGCCGTGAGTCTTGCATGCATAGTTCTGCGAGAATATCAGCTCGCTCTCACCCTCGACCGCATCGGGAAACAAAACCTTTATAATACCGCCTGCAAGCTTGGATGCCGTCTCTATGCTCTCGGCAAGGCGCGAGCGTATGTCGCCGCGCATAACAAGGCGGTCAACAACTATATCTATGTCGTGCTTGATGTTTTTATCAAGCGTTATATTCTCGGACAGCTCGTACATAATGCCGTCCACGCGAACGCGCACGTAGCCGCTTTTTCTCGCATCCTCGAACACCTTTTCGTGCATGCCCTTTTTTGCCGAGACAACGGGAGCAAGCACCATAAAGCGCTTCCCCTCCTCTATCTCAAGCATTCTCGCCACTATCTCGTCAACCGATTGCTGATCTATCGGCTCGCCGCAAATGGGACAGTGCGGGATACCGATACGCGCATAAAGCAGGCGCAGATAATCATATATCTCGGTCGCAGTGCCCACAGTCGAGCGCGGATTGCGCGAGGTGGTCTTTTGGTCTATCGATATCGCGGGCGAAAGTCCCTCGATAAAATCAACGTCGGGCTTATCAAGCTGTCCCAAAAACATACGTGCATACGAGGACAGCGATTCCACAAAGCGCCGATGTCCCTCGGCATAAAGCGTGTCAAACGCCAAGCTCGATTTACCCGAGCCCGAAAGCCCTGTAAACACAACGAGCTTATCACGCGGGATGGTAACGTCGATATTCTTTAAATTATGAACTCTTGCGCCCTTTACTACAATTTTGTCTGACATATAATACCTACATCAATCTTCTTATCTTATCGCGTATGAACGCCGCTGTCTCAAAATCGAGGTCCTTTGCGGCGCGCTTCATATCGGAGGTGAGCTTGTCTATGAGCTTCTTCTTGTCTTCCTTGCTCATATTCTTGCTTTTTTCTATCTTTTCGGCTTCCTTCTTGGAGGTTATCTCGATAGGAGCTCTTATATCCTTGACTATAGTCTTGGGGGTTATGCCGTTTTTCTTGTTATATTCATCCTGAATACGTCTTCTTCGGTTGGTCTCGTTTATGGCGCGCTTCATCGATTCGGTCTCGGTGTCGGCGTACATAATGACCTTGCCCTCGGCGTTACGCGCGGCTCTGCCTATCGTCTGAACCAGCGATATCTCACTGCGCAAAAAGCCCTCCTTGTCGGCATCGAGTATCGCAACGAGCGATACCTCGGGCAGATCCAAGCCCTCACGCAACAGATTTATACCCACAAGCACGTCAAACTCGCCCGCACGCAGTCCGCGCAGGATGTCCATACGCTCCATAGTATCGATATCATAGTGCATATAGCGGCATCTTATGCCCGAAAGCTCAAAAAACTCGGTAAGATCCTCCGCCATTTTCTTTGTGAGCGTGGTTACAAGCACACGCTCCTTTTTTGCGGCACGAATACGTATCTCGCCCGCAAGGTCGTCTATCTGTCCCTTTGTCGGTCTTATCTCGACCTCGGGATCGAGCAGTCCCGTAGGTCTTATTATCTGCTCGACAAGCCGTGCAGACAGGTTGCGCTCGTATTCCTTGGGGGTTGCGCTGACGTAGATGGTCTGTCCGCGCTTTTCGTTAAATTCATCAAAAACAAGCGGACGGTTGTCATACGCCGAGGGCAGACGGAAGCCGTAATCGATAAGATTGGTCTTTCTCGCCCTGTCGCCCGCCGCCATACCGCGTATCTGCGGAAGCATAACGTGGCTCTCGTCCACAAAAACAAGATAATCCGACGGGAAATAATCAAGCAGAGTATAGGGCGCACTGCCCGGCTCACGTCCCGAAAGCACGCGCGAGTAGTTCTCTACCCCCGAGCAAAAGCCGATCTCGCGGATCTGCTCGACATCAAACATAGTGCGCTCGCGGATGCGCTGTGCCTCGATAAACTTATTTTGCTGCTCAAAAAATATTATTCTCTCGTCAAGCTCTGCTATTATATCGTCAAGCGCCTTTTTGCGCGTTTCCGAGGAGGTAACGTAGTGCGATGCGGGATAGATTGCAATATGCGACATATCGGCAACCGCCTCTCCCGTGACTACGTTTATCTTGCAGATCCTGTCTACCTCGTCACCGAAAAACTCTATCCGTACCGCATCGGTGTCGGTGTTCGACGGAAAAATATCCAAAACGTCGCCGCGCACACGGAAATTGTTGCGTTCAAAGCCGATGTCGCTCCTGCCGTACTGAAGCGCGACAAGGCGCTTGATAACGTCATCGCGAGCAAATATCGCGCCCCTGCGGATCGAAAGCATCTGCTGAGCATATTCCTCGGGATCACCCAGCGAATATATACAGCTTACCGATGCAACAATGATAACGTCTCTGCGCTCGAAAAGAGCACTCGTAGCAGAATGGCGTAATTTATCTATCTCGTTGTTGATGGCGGCATCCTTTTCGATATAAACGTCCTTGCCCGGCACGTATGCCTCGGGCTGATAATAGTCGTAATAGGAAACAAAGAACTCCACCGCATTGTTCGGAAAAAACTCGCGCATCTCCGAGCAGACCTGTGCCGCAAGCGTTTTGTTCGGCTCCAATATGATCGCAGGGCGGTTTGCACGCGCTATTACGTTGGCCATGGTAAAGGTCTTACCCGAGCCGGTAACACCGATAAGAGTTTGGTCGCGGTCACCGCTGTTTATGCCGTTTACCAGCGCCGATATTGCCTCGGGCTGATCGCCTGTCGGCGCAAAATCCGACACAAGCTCGAATCTGTCCATCTGCAAAACGCCTCCTTTTGAATCGCCAAACATTTAAGTGTTATATTATACCACACATACGCAAAAAATAAAAGGGGTATCTCCGAATTTTTTTATTTTATTTCCGAAACAAAAACGATATGCCTTGAGATTTTTCACAGACATATCGTTTTCCTTTTGTGTTGTGCGCGGAAAGGGATAAACCCTTTCCCTGCAAATGTGTTAATTTAAATTTATTCCAAACCACACCGGCAAAGGTGCATTTTACTTTATTGCCGCGAGGATCTGGTCCTTTATCGCCGTCATACCGAGCTTTGTGGGGTGGTTGCTGAACTTATCGATATCGTGCAGCATCACCACCTGTGCGCCGTAGTGCTCTGCCGCGGTCTTTAATCCGTTTGTGGTGATATCGTCAAGCTCGGAGTTGATGATACAGACTATTTTGGTGTCCTTAAGCTCCTCGCTTAAGCGCTTAAAGAAATAGCAGATAGCGGGAAGCACGTTGAAAAGATCCTCTTTTTTGTGGTTTTCAAACATCAGCTCGCCTTTGTTTGCTCCGCACCAGGAATCGTTTGTGCCGCCTAATACGAAAAGCGTATCTATGCGGTTTTTCTCAAAAAATCCCTCTTTTAAATGTCGCTCGAATCTGTAAATAAACGATGAGCTCTCGGAGCAATCGGTGTTGTTATAGCCGGTGTATCCGATAGTCGAGCCCGACCAGCTGTCGTTGAGAACAAGGTTTCCGTTTATCTCGGGGATAAGCGGGTACCACCACATATCCTCTGCGCTCAAAACGTCGCAATCCTCGCGCCCGATGTAGTAGTGGAGCTCGTGTCCCTTTGGCACCCAGCCCTCGAATGCGGAATAGCTGTCACCGAATATCATTACGTTGTTTTTCATAACCGTCAGACCTCTTTTTTCTTAAAAGATTTTATGGGTAATGCGATAATAACGCCGAATGCGAGCAAGCCGAACCAGACGAGTATAAGGTTGCCCCAGCCGATCGAATCGACCGCGTTTGCGAATATAGTCGAGGATGCCGCCGCCGACATATAGCTGACAAAATCGAGAAATCCGGTCGCGCTCGATACCATGCCGGTCGATTTCAGCGAGGGGCAGTACATACTCCAAAGTATCGATGCCGCGCCGTTTGATGCCATAATGGCAAGCACCATAAAGACCATATTTATATAGGGGTGCTTTATAAAATAAACCAGCGCGAACATTACCGCCGAGGCACTGAAGAACAAAAGCACCGATCTGTTTATACTGCGCTTTAGCTTTTCGTACACAAAAAGCGCCGAAAACGCGGCAAACGAAAGCGTAAATGTGGCCACCGAGTAAACCAGAAGAGCATCGGTCTCGTTAAAGCCGAGATACTCCTCGATATAGGTCGGAAGCCAGAAAATGACAGTTGTGCGGATAATGCCGGTTATCATCGCAACAAAGGTAAAACGCACTATCTGATGCTTGAAAAGCAGCTTTATCCCGCCCGTGCTCTTCTCGGTGGGCTGACGTCTTATATGCTTGATGATACCCTTTTTCTCGTAGATGCCGAACAGTACAAAGCAGGTCGCCGCCATAAAGACAAGCGCAATACTGCTTATTGCAAATACGCCCTGCCATGCAAATGCGGCAGCCAAAAGTCCCGCAAGGGGCGAGCCGAAAAACATAGCAAACGTGTGGCTGACACCGCACCGTGTGGCATATATCGACTCGGTGCTGTCGGCAATAAGCTTTGTCATAGGTGCATATATCATCGATAAGAAAAATCCGCACGACGCATACGCAAAATACGACCAGAACGGTGTGTTGGGCACAAAGGTAAAGGAATAATTTGAAATACCTGCGAGCAACAGACCGAAGCTCATCATATATTTTGCTTTTATGCGGTCGCCGATAATGCCGTTTATAAGCTGACCTACCGCATAGGCGATAAAGAACGCCGACGAGAGCGTGCCGACAAACTCCTTGTCGAAAATGCCCTCCTTTATCATCTGCGGCGAAACCGTACCGAGCACGTTGCGCGATACGTAGACCGAAAGATAGGCGATACAGCAAACAGAGCCGATCATTATCGCCTGCTTGGCTTTTTGACTTATGTTAAAACCCTTCATATCCGCCTGCCGAATATTTCAAAAATGCGGCTTTATATTACCACAAATAATACCGAAAGTCAATGAGTACGGGCTATTGACTTTTTATTTTGTCGCAGTTATAATGAATATGTATGAATAAATGAATACAAGGAGTAAAAATATGGCTAATATCGGCTATTTCGATAACGCAAAAAAAGAATACGTTATCACAAATATGCGTCCGCGCAGACCTTTATCGAACTATCTCTGGAACGAGCTGTTTCTTTTAAATATCGATAATTTCGGATTCGGCGAGAGCTTTTTGCGCATAAGCCCCGAGGAGCGCCGTGTGCTTTTCAGCGGTTGTGAGGCAGGCCGTCTCGTTTATATCAAGGACCGCGCAAGCGGCGAGTTTTACGATATCAACCGCAACTACCGCGATCTCGCATTTGATAAGTACGAGTGCCACGTCGGTATCGGTTATCAGCAGATAATCAGCGAATACAAGGGCATCGAGGCATCTCTTACCGTTACCGTGCCCACCGTCGGTCACGCAGAGCTTTGGAAGGTCACCGTAAAGAACAATTCGGATACTGCAAGAAGCATCGATCTTATCCCCTACGGACGTCCCGATGCAAACGTTACCACCCACCTCGCTTACGGCCACGCCGATTACGAGGATGCTCTCGGCGGTCTTTATTACTACCACGATGCATTTGCCGTTGATCACGATTACAGCGGCGTTTATATGAAAGCGAGCGAAAAGCCCGATTCCTACGATCTCAGCGACATCAACTTCAAGGGCGTTTATAACAGCTGGGCAGATCCGCAGGCGCTTAAAGGCGATTCGCTTACCAACAAGGGCGCATCGTTTGACGATACCTACTGTGCCGCTATGCAGTTCAAGCTCGAGCTCAAGCCGAACGAGGAAAAGGTCATCTACGTTGTGTTCGGTATCGCAACCGGACTTGAGGATGCGATAGAGCAAAGCAAGGGCTACCTTGCAAGCGGCGCGTTCGAGGGCGCAATTGCCGAGGTAAAGCGTATTGCCGACGAGATGGATGCGCTTTACCTGCTCGATACCCCCGATGAATACGTTAATACCATGGTAAATACCTGGCTCAAGCGCCAGATATCGCTCGGTAAGACCTGGGGACGTGTCTGCTCCAAGGGCTTCCGCGATATTATGCAGGATGCCGCAGGACTTGCCGCATTCGACGGTAAGATGACGAGAGAAAAGATACTTCTCTGCCTCGCACACGTAAGACCTAACGGCAACCCTATGCGCGCATTTGATCCTATCGCGCGCACACCTTATTATGACGGCGCGGCTTGGATCCCCGCAACAATACTTGCTTATCTTAACGAGACAGGCGACCTTTCGGTGCTCGATGAGGTCTGCCCCTACTTTGAGTGTGACGAAAGCGGTACCGTTTTCGATCATATGTACCGCGGCCTCCGCTTCCTGCTTGATAACAGAGGCGCGAGAAACATGGTCCTTTGGGGCGGCGGCGACTGGAACGACTCGATAAACAACACCGGCTATCAGCAAAAGGGCGAAAGCGCATGGCTGAGCATCGCTACCGTAAAGGCGATCACCGAGTTCTGCCGTATCTGCGAGATAATGGGAGGCAAGGACGAGCTTATTGCGAGCATCAAAACGGAGCAGGCGGTTCTTAAGGCGGCTATCCTCGAGCACGCATTCGAGGGCGATCAGTTTATTTACGGTATCACCGACTGGGATGAGTTTGTCGGCTCCAAGACCAATACCGAGGGACAGACCTATCTTAACACTCAGACCTGGGCGGTACTTGCGGATATGCTCGATGAGGACGGACTTAATACCGTTATGCAGACGGTTGAGGATAAATTAAAGTGCGATTTCGGTTACGTTCAGTGCGAACCGCCTTACAGCAAAAAGGACGAGCATATCGGACGTATGGCTTACTTTATCCCCGGCGGATACGAGAACGGCTCGGTCTATAACCACGGCGTTGCTTTTAAGATCGCGGCGGACTGCAAGCTCGGACATGCCGACCTTGCTTATGAAACGCTTAAGCTTATCAGCTACGATAACCCCAAGAACGACAATTCGGGTGTCGAGCCCTACGTTGTTACAAATATGTATTTAGGTCCGCAGGAGCCCAACCGTCCGGGATTTTCGTTCTACTCTTGGATAACCGGTACTGCCGGCTGGATCTACCGCGATATTACCGAGTTTATGCTCGGCGTAAGCGGCGAATGGACGGGACTTAAGATCAAGCCCTGTATCCCTTCCGCATGGAACGAGGCGACCGTTTCCCGCGTTTACCGCGGCGCGACCTACAATATCAGCTTCAAGCGCACCGGCAGCTACAAGCTCACCGTTGACGGCGAGGTTATCGACGGCTGTATCGCTCCCATCTTCCCTGAGGGCAGCGTTCATACCGTTGTTTGCGAGTTTTAATCGAATAAACAAAAGCACGCCCTCGGAAATTGAGGGCGTGTTTTAAAATAAGGAGAAAATCATGCTTAAATTTATTTGTTATCCGAAATGCACCACCTGCCAAAAGGCAAAGAAATGGCTGGACGATAACGGTGTTAAATACGAGCTCCGCGACATAAAGCTTGATCCCCCGACACTCGACGAGCTTTGCGAGTGGTACGCAAAAAGCGGTCTTTTGCTTAAAAGGTTTTTCAATACAAGCGGATTGCTTTATAAATCGCTCGATTTGAAGAACAAATTGCCGTTAATGAGCGAATCGGATATGCTCTCGCTCCTGTCAACCGACGGTATGCTGGTAAAACGCCCGATACTCGTCGGCTCCGATTTTGTCCTCGTCGGTTTTAAAGAATCCGAGTGGGCAGAGAGGATATCGCGCTGACACACAATTATATGCCGTCCTCGGCGGTGTGATTTGGAATAAATTAAAACAACGCATTATAGGGAAAGGGCAAAGGCCTCCCCAACAATATTATTTGTTTTGATTGTCACATAAAAAATCGGGGAGTACGCTTTGGTAAAAGCGTATTCCCCGAGATCATTTATACAACAAAACCTATTCCGAAACCTTTTTCTCGAGCTCGTCGATGCGGCTTTTTAACGCATTGAGCTCCTGTGCGACAGGGTCGGGAATATTTAGTTGATCAAGGTTCTGTTCCCTATCGACGTTCTTGCCGCGTACCACGCGTGCAGGCACGCCGACCGCGGTTGAATTATCCGGAATGTCCTTTAGAACCACCGCGCCCGCGGCGATCTTTGCGTTATCGCCTATATTTATCGGGCCCAACACCTTTGCGCCCGCGCCTATCATAACGTTATTGCCTATAGTGGGGTGTCGCTTGCCGATATGCTTACCTGTACCGCCCAGAGTGGCGCCCTGATATATGGTGCAGTTATCGCCGATTATGGTTGTTTCACCGATAACGACTGCGCATCCGTGGTCGATAAAAAGCCCCTTGCCTATTTGTGCGGCGGGATGTATCTCGATTCCCGTGGCATTTCTTGCCGCCTGACTCACCGCACGCGCGGCAAAAAATCTGCCCGCCTTATAGAGCTTATGCGCTATTCTGTGAGCGAGCACGGCATGAAGACCGGGATAAAGCAAAAGCACCTCGGCATTTGAGCGGGCCGCGGGATCGCGGTCGCGGATCGCGCTGACCTCGCATCTGATCTCGCCGAAAAGCGAATTCGCCTTGCAGTTAAGCGATCTGATACGGTTTTCAAATTCCTCGATCTCGTGCTTATAGTTGATAGAGTCCATAATTTATCACTCCGTTATAAAAAATCATCCGTTGGCGCGGTGTCCTATAGCATTTATCTTAACACCGCTGTCGGTAATATATAACTCGAAGACGAGGGTGCGTGTCTCATCGGGGAGAATATCGCTCCTGAACGTCCCGTTATTTTCAAAAATTCGGTAGCTCACCTCAAATACCTCTACGGTCATCTCCTCACCCCGAACGGTCTTTGCTTCGGCGCTGTAAAGCACAACGCTTATATCGTAAAGTCCCTGCATAGTAAAGCTTTCGGGGAGATCAAATCCGTCGGATTCAAGACAGCTTTCGGTGAAAAAGCTCGGATACTGCTCGTAATCACCGTTAATAATGCAATTGAAATAATCGTAAAAAAACTCTGCCGATTCGGCAATATTGCCCGAGTTGTCCTCGGTCAAAATACTTTCGCTTCCGTAACGGTTATAGCGGATATCGCGGTTACGGCGCATATAAAGCTCATCTTCAAAAATATTTTTTTCGTAATCCGCCTCGTAAAAGCGGAAATCCTCATAAGAAACATCATCGTAATCGGGCTTTAAAAGCTCGGTCACCAGCCGCAGCACACCCAAAAGCGCGCAAAGCGAGAGCAACGCCGCGCCGATAATGATCAACGCTTTTTTTATCTTTTTCTTATCGTTTGCTCTGTCCCGCTTGTTCTCGGGCGGGATAATGCGTTTTTGCCTTGCCATACACTTTTCCTGCTGTTTTATAATCAATATATGGGGCGCGTTTTATTGCGCCCCATACACCAAAAAACTTACTGTTCGATAAAACGCTTGAGGTTTTGAACGCCTATGCGGATGCCCAGAAGTGCATCCTCCATTCCCTCGAATTCGATACAAAGGAAGCCGTCATAGGAGTTGCGTTTAAGCGTTTGTATGCACTGACGCACGGGCACGTCGCCGTGGCCGATGATCGAGCCGCGGAGATAGTTTCCGCCGCGGGATTGGAACCAGCCCTCGCCGGGGTTATCGAGCGAGCCGCTTCTCTTATGAAAATCCTTAGCGTGAGCATGGAATGCATAAGGAGCCATTACGCCGACAGCGTAGTTATGGTCGGCATCCGAGCAAGCAAAGTTGCCGATATCGACCAAAGCGCCAAAGTTCTCGTGGTCAACTGCGTTTATAAGCTTTTCAACACGGTCGGGGTCCTGTGCAAAGTAGCCGTGGTTTTCGATACAGGTCTTGATACCCTTGGTTTCAGCATATTCGGTAACTGCGCGATATGCTCTTGCAAGGGTGGGAAGCACGTAATCGAAGCTTCTGCCCGTCTTTTTAACCGAAACGGGATAGCCGGGGGTTGCATCGTGGCGAATGCACTTACATCCGTAAGCTGCCGCAACGTCAACCAAGCCCTTTACGCGCTCGATCTCGGCATCGGTATCGCGGTTAAGAAAGTCTGCACCGACACAGAAGCAGCATGCCTCTATGCCAACGCTCTTACAGTAATCGCCGATATCCTTTGCATAAGCAATATATGCATCAAGATCGTTTGCATACTTAGCGGTCTCGACGAAATCAACGCCCTCGCCGCCAAATTCCTTTACCTTATCGATACAGCCCTTTACGCCGAGAGAATCCTCATTGGCATAGCCGTGAAAGCTATAAAGACTAACGCCTATTTTCATAACGGTTTAACCTCTTGGTAAGTATGTGTCAAAAATCAGTCGAGAGTGATAGTGGGGATCTTGGTCCAGTCGTTGATACCGATGATTCCGCCGCCGTCACGAAGAAAGATGTTCTTGAACTCGGAGCCCTCGCCGCCGCAGTTGATGGAGATGGAGAGACCGATCTCGCTGCCCTTAACGGGTGCTTCGATGGGGAATTCCTCGTTGCCGAGCTCATCCCAACCGATACGTGCCTCGTAGTAGGTCTTGCCTGCTGCATCGTCACGGGTGCACTTTGCCTCGAAGTTAGCATCTGCAACAACAACGTTCTTGGGCATCCAGATGTGAGTAAGAGTCTCGCCGTCGTTGTTTACAGCAAAGCCGTACTGACGGATAGCGTTCTGGTTCTCAGCGGTCTGGTCGATTGCATGATCGTAGTGAGTGCTGATGAATTCGCTGTCGGAGCCGTAGCCGCAGAGGTTGAACTGAATGCACTCATAGTTGTACATATCGCCTGCGCCGTCCTGAGTAAGAGCGTTGAAGTGCTCGGGAGAGTCAACGATTACGCCGAGGTAAAGGTTGTCTGCATCGTAGGTCATGAATACCTGTGCGGTTGCGTAGTAGTTGTTGAGCTCAAACTGAACGTAGCTTACGAGCTTGTTGTCGGGCTTGATGTCCCAAACAACGCTGCCGTATTCGCCGGAGTTAACCTTACCGTCGAGAACGGGTGCGGTAGCGGTGGACTTGATCTTGGTGTCAAGGCCGGTGTTAGCCGCGAAGCCGTGGGGGAAGAATGCGATGGTGTTGTCAGCTGCTTCGATAGCGTTGATCTTGTCGGTCTGATCCTTCCAGATAACAACTACAAAGCCGTCCTCGGGAATAGCGGTGTTGGCATCTGCCTCGCCTGCCTTTGCAAAGGACTTCTTGAGGTAGGAGAACTTTTCGTGGTTGTACTCGAAAACAGCCACTGCAAAGTTTGCATAGTCCTGACCGTCTGCCTCGATGGTTCTGCCGTATGCGGAGGTAAATACTGCGTTACCCTCGTCAACAACGGGCTCATTAACCTGAGAGAGCTTGAGCGAGGTAGCGTCGGTAGCTCTTACCTTAACACGCATGGTCTGAGTGTAATCGCCCCAAGAGATGAACTTGTTGGTGAACTTAACTGCATCGGGATCCTCGGAGGAGGTTGCAGAAGAAGCCGCAGAGGATTCTGCCTTGGAGGATTCGGTCTTAGAGGTGGTGCCGGACGAATTGTCCTTGCTTTCGGTAGAGAAGGTGGGGTTGCTTTCCTCGTCGCCGCTGTCACATGCCACAAAGGACATCGCTAATACGCAAACGAGAAGAATTGCGAGAAATTTCTTCATGTTCAGATACACTCCTTGTTTAAATTATTTATCTTTTTTTGAAGAACGAATTTTAACAACGGCAAATGCCGCACCTGCGAGAACGATAAGTCCGCCTACGACAGCGAGAATGATCCAGAGGATATTGTTGCTTCCGCCGTCGTCATCGCCGCCTATCTCGGAGGCATCGGCAGAAAGATCAATATCGTCCTCACCGGGTTCTACTATGATAGTAATTTCAACAATATTGGATTCGTTTGCGCCGTCGGTGACCGAAAGACGCGCTGTATAAGTACCGGGCTTACTGTTATAGGTCTGAACCTCAAAGAATCCGTTGCCGCCCGCCGAGAAGAAGATTCCCTCGGGCTTTTCGAGAAAGGCGACCTTAAGGTTGCTCTTGTTGGTATCCTCGTCGGTTACCTCAAGACGACCTGTTACGTAATCGTTTGTGGTAAGCGTAACGGTCGCACCCTCCTTGATAACGGGTGCCGATTCCTTATACTGACCGGAAATGAACTGATAGGTAAGATCGTATATCTTTCTACCGCTTGCGCCGGAGCCGACCGAGCTGCGATAAAGGTTGTCACCGACCTGATACATGGTGATCATACCGTTTTCCATAACGCCCGCACCGTATGCCGCGCTGATATATTTCTGGAGACGTGTCTCGTAGTTCTTGCTGCCCATATCCACTTCGAACTCGGTACCGTTAAGACCGTATTTCTTTGCGGTATCGGCGGCATCCTTACAGGATGCATCCTTGGGCGTGCCGACCTCGTCGCTTGCGTTATCAAACGCATAGCCGGTCTGCATTGTAACCGAGTCAAAGCCGAGCGATTTCGATACCTCAACGCCCGACGAGCTGTAGAACGGGATCCACATAGTCTTATAGCCCTGCTCGTGACAGTAATCGTTAAAGTACTTTACAAGATCCTCCTCGTGAGTGGAATCGCTGTAATCAATGCTCTCGGCAAACCAATAGATACCCTTTAACGAAAGGTTATCAAGACCTGCCTGCTCAAAAGCGGTGGTGATATAGTCAACACACCATTTTACGATCTGAGAACGACCGTGAAGCGTATCGTATCTTACCTTTTCGCCGTCGATCTCGCCGAACAGCTCGTTGCTGTAGGGGATGGTGGGAACGGTGAGAAAGATGGGATATTTGTAATCGTCGCCGAGCTTGAGATCGTCCTTGAGATCGCCGACTACCTTATTGAGTGCCGCGGCATTAACGTTATTGGAAACGCCGAGGCAATCATCTACAAACTGCTTCATACCCTCCATCGACATGGTGTCTCTGCCGGTCTTGTAAGGACCGTTCATACCGAGGAAGAGGAGCGAATCAAACATGGTATCCTTTACGGTGCCCAACGAATCAACGTATGCGAAGTAGGGCTTTATCACCGCCTCGGAATAATTGGATGCGATATACATAAGGCAAACGCTCTTAATGCCGTCGATATCGCCGGAAAGGTCTTTTTCCTCGGCAACGTACGTCTCGGCGGTTTTTGCCGACGAGGTATCGGAGTTACCGTATACCGAGATCTCATCAACGTAGGTGAATACGTCGCTCGAGAACTCAACACGAACGTAACGTGCCTTATAGTACTCATCCTTGAGGTCCAGAACGAGCTTAACGCGCTTCTGTGCGGCGTGAGTTGCAAACTTGCCGTCGCTCATCTCGCCTGCCAAACCGAAATTCTCGCCGTCCTCGGAAACGTACATTTTGATATAACGCGAGCAGACAACGCCTGCGGATTTATACTGGAACTCACCAAGCTCCACCTTGTTTACAGCCATGACCTCCTCGAGATCGATGGTGACGGATACCGCTGTACCTCTGTAAAGCACGAGCCACGCGGGATCGTTGAGCGAATCGGAGGTTGCCGATTTGCCGTCGGTGAGCTTGCTTTCTTCTTTATATGCCCTTTTGGGATACGTGTTATCGATAGGTGTAGAGTACTCTAAGGTATATTTCTTTCCTTCCGAAACGACCTCGTCCGCCGCGGAAACACCCGCCGCAAACAAGGGAACGAGCATCAGCAACGCAAGCAGCGTGCCTAAAATCTTCTTAGCCATTTGAATTCACCTTCCTATGCCGCTTTATTGTAATCGTCGATCGATTTCTGCATTGCAGTCTCGACCGCAGTTTCCATAGACTGCCAGGTAGAAACGAGGGTGTTGGCGCCCGAATTGCCTATAACCGAGCCGTAAATACTCTCAAGACCGCCCCAGCCGTAGATAGCGCCGATATCGTAAAATCTGTTGTTGTACACTATATCAAGCATCTCGGCATCGTCGTCCGACTGGACCGCCTGAAGCTGAAGCGTGGTCTGATAATATGCGCGGATGGTATCCGCATTGTAAAATCCGAGTGCCTGCATCGCAAACACGACCTGATCGATACGGCTTGAGGGGACGGTTGCGGGGATAGCAAGCGCGGACGAATGATAGCGGTTTACGGTGCAGCAATAATTCTCCTGCTCCTTGTTGAGCTTGGGAATGGGAAGCACACCGAACTCAAAATCCATATTTGCGCTCTTGAGTATGGATACAGAGGAGCTTGTGGTGTTATAAAACAGACCTCTGCCGTTTACAAACATCTCCTCGAGCTCAGCAAAGCCGTAGGCAGAGGAATTTGAAGCCGACTGACCGATAATAAGCTCGGCACGCTGGGTGTTGTTCGCATCCGACATAAGCGAATAAACCTTATCGAACGCAGTAATAGCGGCTTCGCTGTCAACGTTGATAAAGAGCTCGTTATCGGCATTCTTCTCAACCGTTGCAATATTACATCCGTTAACCATAACGGTGGCGCCGTATGCGTGAGAGAGGTTGCCGTAGGTGGCATTAAAGCCCCACTGACCGTTCTCGTCGGTATGAGAGACCTCGCGGCACATCTCGTAATAAAGATCGATAGTAAACTCGCCCGCACGGACTATATCGTAGATATCGCCCTTTTCGGAAAGCGCCGAGTTCTTGCCGTACATATCCTTGTTAAAAAGAGTGAGATAGGTATTATCGTCATCGGTAAGGATAGCATCGCCCGCAACAAAATAGTGCTGACTGCCCAATGCAAGAGTCTCGATCGCCTGAGCATCCCACCAGGGATGTGAGAAATCCATATAATCGTCAAGCGAACGGTAAAAGCCGTCGGGAATACCGACAACAAGGCGGTCTACCGATTCACAGATAAGATCGTATTCATCTGTGCCGCTCTGAACAAGGATCGCAATTTCCTCGTTGGGATACTTTACGGGAGTGATCTCAAAGGTGATACCGTATTGCTCCTCGATGAAATTATTGCGCTTCTGGACGGCACTGTTTATGGTGTTGCCCTCCATCTCCTCGATATAAACGAATTGCTGTTCGCCGAACTTTTGTCTTGCGGTCTCCACGCAAAGAATACGAATGGGATCCGAGTTCTCGTAATTCTTGTCTGCATACGGAAATTCGCCGTAATCGGCGGGACCGTAAGAAAACTTCTCGCCGCTTGTGCCCGCGTTGGAGCTCATAGCCGCAGAAGACTCATCACCGTTGCCGTTACAGCCGGCAAACGCGGTGACGCACATGATCAAAACAAGCAAAAAAGACAGTGCTTTGAACTGTTTTCTCATATATTCTCCTTTGAATTCGCCGGTTTTTATACAAAACCGCTATTTTATCATCAAGGATTATACCATATATTCAAAAATAAAGCAATAGTGTTATATTAATTTTTTTCGATCCGCTCCAAAATCCAGAGCATAGAATGATACTCTAGCGTAACAGTCGCGTGCAAGCCGAAATTCATCAGCTGATCGCCGCGATAGCAGATTCCGCTCAGCCGATCCTTATAAATCGCATCGGGATCGAGCCCGCGGAGCTTGATCCGCTCGTTATTTCTGTACAGGCGCACCTTTGTAAGCACATATCCCGCGACACAGACCGACATATCCTTCGAAACGGTGCACCATGCCGAGCAATCCTCGTTAAAGGGATCTCTCAGACGGTGATATCTGCCCTCTGCGAGCACCTGACCGTATTCCTTGTAAAGCGCGGTCATCTCGCGCACCTTTTCCCTCTCCTCCTCCGAAAACGCGGTGGGATCGAGCTCGTAGCCGAACGAGCCGGTAAGTGCAACGGCGAACCGTGTATTTAACGGAGTCACGTGCGCGGTCTGATGGTTGGGAGATGCCGAAACGTGCGCGCTCATCGCCGACATGGGATAAACGAGCGAGGTGCCGTACTGAATACGCAGGCGGTCAACAGCATCCGAGTTGTCGCTCGTCCAGACCTGAGGCATATAGTAGAGCATACCCGCATCAAAGCGTCCGCCGCCGCCCGAGCAGGACTCGAACAGAACGTCGGGGAATTCGGTATTTAATCTCTCGAGCACCGAATAAAGTCCGAGATAGTACCTGAAATCGACCTCTCTGCCCCTGTCGGCATCAAGCATCGGGCTGCCCGCCTCGGTCATATTGCGGTTGAAATCCCATTTTACGTAAGAAATGCCGCCCTGTCGAAGAATATTCGCAACCGACTCAAAAACGTAATCGCAAACGTCCTGACGTGTAAGATCCAAAATAAGCTGGAATCTGCCCTCCGAGCGAGGACGGTTTTCATAGTGCAGGCACCAATCGGGGTGATTTTTATAAAGCTCGCTGTCGGGCGATATCATTTCGGGCTCGAACCATATACCGAGCTTGACGCCCTTGCTTTCAAGATGATCGGCAATACGCTTTATACCGCCGGGTAGCTTTTTTTCGTTTACAAACCAATCGCCGAGCGAGCAGCGGTCGTGGTCGCGCTTGCCGAACCAGCCGTCATCGATCACCATAAGCTCGATACCGAGCTCGGCACAGGAATCGCCTATTTTCATCAAACGCTCGGAATCAAACGAGAAATAGCACGCCTCCCAGCTGTTCAAAAGCACGGGGCGACGGATATCGCGGTATTTTCCGCGGCAAAGCCGCTCGCGGAAGATGCTTGCGAAATTATACGAAAGAGTATCAAGTCCCTCGCAGGAATAGCTCATAACACACTCGGGAGTGGTAAACTCACATCCCGTATCGAGCTTCCATGTGAAATTTTCGGGGTTAAGGCCTATTACCGCACGCGCGGTATCAAACTGATTTGCCGCGATCTCGGCGGAAAACGAGCCCGAATAAACAAGCACGAATCCATATGCCTCGCCCGATGCTTCATCGGCATTATGCGAGGTAAGTATAAGAAAAGGATTGTGCACGTGCGACGATGCGCCTCTGCGCGAGGACATGATAAAGCGTCCGTGATTAAGCGGTGCGCGCTCTATCTGGCGCTCGCGGCAATGGGTGCCGAAATTGGAGATAACGTCGAAATCGATATTATCAAAATCAAGCGCGGCGGAGGCGGCACGGTTTACAAACACGGTGTCGCCGTTATTTATTATGCGGGCATAGCGCGTGATTATATCGTAATCCTCGAAAACGCAATAATAAAGCTCTACGGTAATATTGCTCACGCTGTCAAGCAGCTCGACAACAAGCGTTTCGCACTCGCTGTCGTTCTCGCAATAAACGGCAGGGAGTCCGTTTATCCTGCCCTTTCCCTTTTCGATACGTCTGTTTACAACGCGCAGATCGACAATGACCGAGCCGTCCTTGTTGGTTATCTCAAGCGCGGGAGTGCGAAGATCGGCTCTGCCCCAGCAGGGATACTCCATAGGAATATCATCGAGTATAAATCCACCGCAGTTTTCCATTCGCGGCGAAAAAGCCGCCCTGCCCTGCTCGCGGAACATATAGCTGCAATCGCCCAACACTCTTTTGCCCCAATAAAGATGAAGCAAAAAGCCCTCTTTTTCAAGCATTATATAGCTGTAGCTTTTTGTGTGAAGCGAATACTGACCTGTTTGGGAATCGTATATTACAGACATAATATTCTCCTTTAATTCAAACCGGGTATGATCGCCGTTGCTACGGCAAAATAGATAACGAGCGCAAGCGCATCAATGACCGTGGTGATAAACGGGTTTGCCACCACGGCGGGATCGAATCCGATCTTTTTTATTGCTATCGGGAAGCAGCAGCCCGCGATCTTAGAGGCAACCACGGTTGCAAAAAGCGTAAGACAAACGACCAAAGCGACCAACGCATCGGCGCCGTCGAGCCAGATCGCTTTTAAATATCCCACCGCGGCAAGCGAAATACCGCACAGGCAGGAAACCCTCAGCTCCTTCCAGAGCACGCGGAGAATATCCCTCGGCTCGATATCGCCCAAGGAAAGCGCACGGATTACGGTAACCGAGCTTTGTCCGCCCGCATTACCCGCGGTACCCATAAGCATGGGGATAAACGAGGTTAAAATAACAAGATTTGCAAGCGCGTTTTCGTATTTTGAAATAATTGCGCCCGTAAAGGTTGCCGAAAGCATCAAAAGCATAAGCCAGGGCACGCGCGACAGCCAGGTCTCGATAACGCCGACCTTAAGATACGGCTTATCCGAGGGGGTAATACCCGCCATAAGCTCAACGTCCTCGGTCGCCTCCTCAAGCGCAACGTCGATAGCATCGTCAACCGTAACGATACCGACCAATCGGTTATCCCTATCGACAACCGGGAGCGCAAGGAAATTATAGTCGGAGAACTTTTTTACAACCGATTCTCTGTCGTCATCGGTTATGGCGGAGATAACGTTTGTCTCCATAAGCTCGGAAATAAGCGTATCGGTATCGGCAAGCATAAGGTCCATGGCGGTGACCACGCCGACTAATTTTCTGTCGGCCTCGGTAACGTAGCAGGTATATATAGTCTCCTTTTCGGTGCCGACACGGCGGATACGCATAAACGCATCTGCCACGCTCATATTTCTGTCAAGACGGACGTACTCGACAGTCATTATACTGCCCGCGCTGTCCTTGGGGTAATTCAAGATACTGTTTATCGCCTCGCGCGATGCGGGATCCGAGTTTGCGAGCATCCTCGCCGCCACGTTGGCGGGCATCTCCTCGATAATATCAACGGTATCGTCGATATAAAGCTCGGAAAGCACAACCTTGAGTTCGGCATCCGACATACGCCGTATAAGCAGCTCCTGAAGATCGGTATCCATATCCGAAAAGCACTCAGCCGCAATATCCTTCGGGATAAGCCGAAAAACTATCGGCAGATGTATTTCGTCGAGCCCGTTACACAGCTCGGCAAGGTCAAACGGCTCGATATCGGCAATAAGCGCACGGATCGCCTGATAATCGCCCACCTCTAATCTTGAGTTTACAAGCTCAAGCAGATTTTCTTTTTCCAAAAAAACCACATCCTTTCTTTATCAATGACAAAAGAAGATGCGGCAAAAAACCTATATATGCGGAAAAGGCGGGATATCAACCGATTCCGCGCAAATACTTTTAGGTTTTATGCCGCTACTTCGCCCGGAATCCATTAAATCTCACCTCTCTGTTTTTAAAAATAATATCAATTAATAATAACGCCGTTTTTATTTTTTGTCAATCGAAATTTGTTGATTTTATTTTTATATGTGTTATAATGCATTGAGGTGATAAAATGTTTTGCTTTGGCAACTCGTGGGATGCGCTTATGGCACCCGAGGCGGAAAAGGAATATTATATTGCTCTGCGTGCATTTTTAAAGCAGGAGTATCTTTACTCGGGAGTGCGTATCTTCCCCGAGATGAACAATATCTTCAACGCCTTTAAATACACCGATTACAACGACGTCCGCGCCGTTATTATCGGTCAGGACCCGTATCACGGTGTCGGTCAGGCACACGGGCTTTGCTTTTCGGTGAAAAAGGGTATCGAGAAGCCGCCCTCTCTGATAAATATCTTCAAGGAGCTCGAGTCCGACCTCGGCATCACTCCGCCGAACCACGGCGAGCTTACCCAATGGGCGCAAAACGGTGTTATGCTTTTAAACAGCGTGCTCACCGTACGCGAGGCAAATGCCGGCAGCCACAGAGGCAAGGGCTGGGAGATATTTACCGACAGAGCCATATCGCTTTTGAACGAGCGCAGCGAGCCGATAGTTTTTATACTCTGGGGCAACTACGCAAGAGCAAAAAAATCACTTATCACAAACGATCGCCACCTTATTCTCGAATCGGCGCACCCGAGTCCGCTTTCGGCATACAACGGATTTTTCGGATGCAGGCATTTTTCGAAATGCAACGGGTTTTTGCGCTCGATAGGAAAGGATGAGATCGATTGGAGGATCGACTGAGGAGAAATATTATGAGCTATTACAATGATTTTTTGACACCCGACGGGGCTTCGCCGCTTTGCGATAACCCGTCCGACGAAACAAAAGACCTTTTGCGCGGTGTTGCGGTATACGGAGTAGAGATGGAGGCACCTGTTGACGAAGTATTTCGCTCGCCGCAGTTCAACACGCAGGAGGAATGCTTTACCCTTACCGACGGAAGCACGGTAAAGGAGCTTGATTATCAGGATCCCGCGCTGACACGCTTTACCCGCGGCAACTCACGCATAGTAATCTACCGTCTGCCCTTTCTGTCGGCGGTAAGCGGATTCTCGATGGGATTTTTGCACCAGAAGAAAGCCATGGGCGTTCGTCTGCCCGAGCGGTTTGATATTTCGGTTTCGCTTGACGGCAAGGAATGGAGACGGGTTTACAAGCACCGCGGGGTGCCCAACGCCGCCGATCCGTCGCTTTGGACGGTAAAGGGCGATTTTGATGCAGTATACAAGGCATCCTGGATACGTCTTGAGCTGGGCACGCTCACTCACATCTGGGCAGAGCATCTTTCGGTCTTCGGCACCACGCTGATACCCGAAACGGCGGTCATCCCCGTATCCGACGGCTCTTTGGAGGAGCGCCGCGCGCTTTGTGTGGACAAATATCCGAGCTTTGACGTATTAAACGGCGTTCACAACATATTCCTCGCATATAACTGCTTCCCGCCCGAAACCAACGAGGCGAGAAAGAGAGTAGAGAACTTTTCGGTAGAGGAAATGCGCCCCTACGTCGGATATTATAACAAGGACGGCAAATTAGAGGATACCTTCTTCGACGGCGTTTTGTTCCTCCCCTATTCCGCCTACACCTACTCGAAATACTATAAATGTGCAGACGGCTGGAGACGTTATCTCGATTCCACCTTTGCGCCCGACCTTAACGTCGATGCGATAAACAAGGCGGCGATGATGACCGAAAAGGAATTAAACAGGGAATGTAAGGTAAACGTGTTCCTTTCCATCTTCCATACCTCGCCCTCTTACGGCGATTTCCCCGAGAAGTTCGGCGATCTTGACGGCGACGGTGTTGACGAGGAGCTTAATAACGCCGAGAACAAAAAGAAGATGATAAAATGGATGATCGACGAGTATATAAAGCGCTTTGACGAGGGCGGTTACAAAAACCTTGTCCTCAACGGCTTTTATTGGTTCGAGGAGCAGATAGATTATTACAACCCCGACGAATTCGAGCTTCTTTTCTTCGCAAGAGATTACGTTCATTCCATGGGCTACAAGTTTATTTGGATCCCCTACTATCAGGCGGCGGGATTCTGCAACTGGAAGGAATTGGGATTTGACATCGCGTGTATGCAGCCCAACTACGCATTCCACGACGATATGCCTGTCGAGCGTCTTTATCTCAACGCCGACCTTACCAAGAAATACGGTATGTGCTACGAATTGGAGATAGACCAGGTTGGCAGATATCCCGATTCTGACAGATACAAGCAGTATCTCGAGGTAGGCATCAAAACCGGCTTTATGGACACCGTAAAGATGTATTATCAGGAGTGCCGCGCATTCTATTACGCATATAAATCCGACGACGCGTTCATTCGCTCGGTATACGACGACACCTATCTTTTTGCAAAAGAAAAGTTGGTCCGTCCCATTCGCGCAAAGGATATAACCGAATAACATAAAAAGACGTGCAGAACGAAAAATCTGCACGTCTTTTTAATTATTCAGATTTAATATAAAACTCGTTAGAATATACGGTGAATGAGTTTTCTCCTACAAGGTCGTAAACGTCAAAAACCACACGGTACTTTTCTTTGCCCTTATCGGCTCGCTCGGAAAGCGGAAAGCTGATAACGGCTTCTTTTGTTGCTTCGTGACCGAGATCTCGAACTGCATATTCGATCTCGCATCTCTTCCACTCGCCGTCGTAATACTCGACGTAATAATACTCGCCGTATGCAATAGGATATTCGGAATCGATGGTGAGAGTCAGCTTTATCGTGTCGCTGTAATCATATTCGGTCTTGTCGGTGGTAAAGGTAAAATCCGACAGCTCGATCGGATCATCGACCGACACCTCGGAGCTTGCAAAAGAGCTTTCGCTCTCGGAGGATTCTACAACCTTGCTCGATTCGTCAGCAACCGAGGAAACCGAGGAATCATCGGTAATAACCGAGCTTGTCTCAACCTCCGTGCAGGAGCAAAGAAAAGCAAGAAAAACCGCAATAATGCCCAAAAACAATAAACCTTTTTTCATCAATATCACCTCTCTTTTATTTCATCCGCCGCGCGCGGATAACAAAAATCAAAGCAAAACGGTAGCTATCGAGTGCGGCTCAAGCGGTGCGGAGGTGCAAACGCCGTTATATCTCACGACCGCGGGCAGTGCTCTGTCGGAAACATTCATCATAACAAGCACGATACTTCCGTCGGGGTTCTTGAACGCGGTGGTAAGGATGTTTTTATTATATCTGGTGGTCGCTATTCTTACAGCACCGCGCTCGACGTATTTTGAAAAATGACCGATATAATAATAGATCGGAGTGTAAACAAGCTCCTTTTTATCGGTATCGTAAATAACCGGAGCATAGCAACCGCTGGATTTATCCTCGAAAACCACGCCCGCAACCGAAACTGTAGACGAGCTGCGGTTATGGAACGGACCGCCCTTGTCGCTGAGCATGATGTTCCAATCGCAAAAGGCGCTCGTAAAGCTCTCAAAATCGCCTATTATCTCCTCGCCGTAGCGCTCGGCAAGATTATTGACGTCGGCATTAATGCTGCCGCATATTTCCGAACTGATAAGCGTTTTGTTATACTGCTCGTGCACAAGACGTACACCCTCGTAGTGATCGCCCGAGTACCAATGGTGCCCCACGCCCCAAACGCGCTCTCTTACCGCCTCCGAGCTGAAAATGGTTCTGCTTCGGTCGTATACGCGCTCCTTGTTGTGATCCCATACGATTATCTTTATATCCGACAGCCCCTCCTCATCGAGCGTGGGGGCGAGATAATACTCGATAAAATCCCTTTCCTGCTCGGGAGTGTAGCTGCAGCTCTCCCACGATTGACGGGCGTTCGGCTCGTTCTGAACCGTGATAGCCGAGACAGTAATGCCCTCCCCGGCCATCGCCTTGATATACTTGGCGTAATACCTTGCCCAGACCTTTTTGTATTCCTCCTTGAGATCGCCGCCGCGGATGGGGCTTTCGTTCGCCTTCATATAATCGGGCGGGCTCCAGGGCGATGCGAACAAAAATATCTCGTCACCGCAATATTTCATCGCATCCTTGATAAAGGGGATGATATATTTCCTGTCGCGGTCGATATTAAAGGTAGAAAGCTCGGTATCGCCCTTTTGGACGTAGGTATAGATATCGAGCGAGAAATCGCAGGAATTGATATGTGTCCTGCCGAAATTATAGCCGATGCCTTTATCGCGCGTAAAGCTCTTTTCCAAAAAATCGCGCTTCTGATCATCGGTAAGGAGCGAGTAATTATACGCCGCCGACTCGGTAAAGGCACCGCCGAAGCCGAGCACCGACTGATATGCCACGTCATCATAGACGTTTATAAGCGCAACCTCGGTTATAGGGTTGATATCGCCGTCCTTTACAATACTTTCTTCAAAATAAAGGTTCTCCTTGGGAACCGTTTTGATAATCTTCATAGCTTGCTCCTATAAAATCTTGCCTATTATAACAAAAACTTGAAACATCAATTTCAAGTTTTTGTTGTGTATTGAATTAGTTAAATTCGGGCTCTGCCGCAGGTGCCTCTGCTTCGTCATCGGGATAGAAGCTTGCCTGATAAAGACCGACGAAAATGCCGATCAATGCAACGACTGCAACGTAAACGATAAACATTACGAACATGAAAAGGTACCCGATATAAGGAATTGCCGAAAGAAGTCCGAGCACAAAGAATACAACGAAGATAGCGCCGAATACGCAAAGGTCGGCAAGGAACATCTGCATTTTCTTGCCCTCGGTCATCTCGATCGATTTCTTTAATGCCTCTGTCGCCTTGATATCGGGGTTTGTCATCACGATATAAGGAACAAAGCGGTAGGAATAGGATTTGATAAGCGCGATAACCGGACCTACGATGGGGATAAGCGCCCAGATGATGATCCAGAGATCTCTCCATGCGAGCGCGCCGACGATTCTTAAGCAATTTTTGTTAAAGCCGGCAAAAAGCTGCTCGCTGTTAACGTCCTTGCCCTTAAGACCGTCGAGATATATCTTTGCCATACCTGCCATAACAAGATAGCCGACAGCAATTGCCAACGCGGGAATAACACCGCAGACAACGAAAGCGATAGCAACGATAAGAGTGCCGAGAAGCGAAAGACCCCAAAGCATAAAGGGTTTTTTCATAAGCACGCCGAGCGCCTTTTTGTAAGCGTCTAAAAACATTGTGATTCTCCTTTTTTGATTTTTTAATATGTTAACACAGTTCGGCAAATTTGTCAACAAAAACCAAAAAAATTATGAATACTTTGTTATTCGACAATCATCGCGGTTAATTCCTCTACCGATTTTGCAATATGTGTCGCGCCTGCGTCCCTAAGCTCGTCGATGCCGCCGTAGCCATAAAGAACCCCGATCGAATCGATACCGTTTTGCTTAGCTCCCGTAATATCGTTTTCTCTGTCGCCTATCATAACAACCTCCGAGAGATCGTTAATCTTTAGGTTTTCCAACGTGTATGAAATAACCTGCGATTTTGTGCTGCGGATATAATCCCACGATGCCCCTCCCACAAAATCAAAGCAATCGGTTATGCCATGATACTTTAATATTTCATGCGCGAATACGTCGGGCTTGCAGGTTGCCAAGGCAACCGTTTTTTTGTTTTCTTTCAGTCTCTTAAGCAGTTCCTTAACGCCTTTGTAAAGCTCGTTTTCGTAAATACCCTTTGACTGAAAATTCTCGCGGTAATACTTTACGGCGAGCTTTGCCTGCTCCTCGTCAAAGCCGTAAAACTTTATAAACGCAGGCACCAAGGGCGGTCCGATAAATTTATAAAGCTCGCTTCTGTCCGCAACGGTTATGCCAAACTTCGACAGCGCATAGGCAACCGAATTGGTTATACCCAAAGCGGGCTCGATAATCGTACCGTCAAGGTCGAAAAGAATTGTGTTGTACATTATTACCTCTTAATCCTATACTCAAATAAATCAAAACGCGTATATCCCATTTTTCGCAAAATACCAATGCTTTGCTCACGGTCGATCTCGCTATTATAGCCGTCTATAAGCGGAACACGAACCAAAATACGTTCTGTTCCGACGAGCGAAAGCAACAGCTCGAGGTTTTTATAAACGCGCTCGTTTGATACACCTGTATATTTTCGATAAATTTCGGGATTCATATCCTTTATATCGATTATAAAATAATCAACAGCCGCCGCGGCTGTTTTGACCGAATCGGCAGGTACGTTAAGCGAGGTCTCGACCGATAAATGCCATTTTTTGCCGCAAAGTGTAGCAAATTCGGCAATAAAATCGGGATATAGCAACGGCTCGCCGCCGCCAAAGGTAACACCCCCGTTTGTAGCAACAAAATAAAGGTCATCGATCCTTACGCGGTCAAAAAGCTCCCCGGGTGAAAGCGATATCCGTTTTGCATCCTCGGATATCGACTGCGGATTAAGGCAGTATCTGCACCTGAGCGGACAGCCGTAAAAGCCGCAAAGCGTTGTAACACCCTCGCCGTCGGTCTGTATCCTGTGCCGCGCGATCGCAATAAAATCCGCTTTCACGCTCATTGCGATATTTCTTCCGCGGTCTCGTCCGAAAAATCATCGGAATAATCGGGTAGTATCTCGCCGATCAATTCAACCTCGGATTCGTCGCTTGTCTCGGAATAATCCGACAGAAGCGAGGAATCATCTACAGCCAGATCGCCTACCGTAGCGGATACGATAAGCTCGCCGTCCGGGCTTTCATCGCTGACGTTCTGCGAGGATACCGACGATTGCGCGGGATAATCGCCCATAAGGGTTTCCGAGCCGTTGTTTTTAACGGTGTCGGGAGTACATCCTACCGACGAAAGCGTTATGCCCGCGGCAAGCCCCGCAACCGTGACCTTATAGCCGAGCTTTCTTCTCCGCTCGAGCTCTCGCTCGAGATACGCCACCTCGGACTCGCATTTGGGGCAGGTGCCGAGACAATCCCCCTTGTATTTACAATCGGAGGTAATATACTCGATATTATTTTCCTCGGCAATGCGGCGGCGAATTTCTTTTAAAATCCTACAGCGGTTTTTGCCTTTCATAGCGATTCTCCTTTTTATAGCTTTTCCATACACTTATACGCATAAGCATATAAAAACACTTAGGAAAAAGACCTGCGGAATAGCGGTTCCGCAGGTCAGATAAACGTTATTATGCCTTGTTGTTGCAGCCGAGTACGTTAACGAGCTTGTGCTTAACAAGAGATTTGATGTTAGCACGAGCGGGGCTGAGATACTGTCTGGGGTCAAAGTGCTCGGGGCTCTGTGCAAAGTGCTCACGGATAGCGGCGGTCATTGCAAGACGGAGGTCGGAGTCGATGTTGATTTTACATACTGCCATAGAAGCTGCCTTGCGGAGCATATCCTCGGGAATACCGATAGCATCGGGCATTCTGCCGCCGTTTGCGTTAATGATATTAACGTATTCGGGAATTACAGAGGAAGCGCCGTGAAGAACGATCGGGAAGCCGGGGAGACGCTTTTCAACCTCCTCGAGAATATCGAATCTGAGCTGGGGCTTCTGACCGGGCTTGAACTTGTATGCGCCGTGAGAAGTACCGATTGCGATTGCAAGAGAGTCAACGCCGGTCTTTTCAACGAATTCCTGAACCTGATCGGGATCGGTGTAGGAAGCATCCTTATCGGATACGTTAACAGCATCCTCGATACCTGCAAGGCGGCCGAGCTCACCCTCTACGGTAACGCCGTGAGCGTGTGCATACTCAACTACCTGACGGGTAAGAGCGATATTGTCCTCGAACGAGTGGTGAGAACCGTCGATCATAACGGAGGTAAAGCCGCCGTCGATGCAGGACTTACAAAGCTCAAAGGTGTCACCGTGGTCGAGGTGGAGAGCGATGGGAAGACCGGTCTCCTGAATAGCGGCCTCAACGAGCTTTACAAGATAAGTGTGGTTAGCATACTTTCTTGCGCCGGAGGAAACCTGAAGAATAAGGGGAGCGTTTTCTTCTTTAGCTGCCTCGGTGATACCCTGGATGATCTCCATGTTGTTCACGTTGAACGCACCGATAGCATAGCCGCCCTTATAAGCTTTTTCAAACATTTCTTTTGTAGATACGAGAGGCATTTTAAAATCTCCTTTGAAACATAATTTCGTACACATTTAGTTTAACTTTTTTCTTCCCAAATGTCAATACGATTTTCAATTTCGTTCAAGATTTTTGCAATTAATTTAGTTTTTTATGTTTTTTCGGCAAAAAAGCATCGCAAAGTTTAAAAAAACTTTATCTTGTTAACAAAAATCTATTGAAAATGTAAAAAACCTATGATATAATTATACATACTCTATAAGATAAACAGGAGGAAAACAACATGAAATTATCAAGAGCACTTAGTTTGTTACTCGTTTTCTCGATGCTTTTATCGGTAATACCGATGGCGGTATTTGCAGAAACCGAGGTAGCCCCTTACGATTACGTAGCCGATTACCCTTCGGAAGACGACCCTACCGTATATCTTTACGAAGAATACACTGAGGGCGCAACGTATCAATGGTACGAGGGTGATACAGCCCTTGAGGGCGAGACCTCAAACGGACTTACTGCGGAACCGAAGTTCTGCACCGAATACTCCTGTACGGTAGTATTGGCTGACAGTACGACGTTTACGGTGTCCTTTGATACCAATCCGTACATAGAAAACAATCCCTCTCAGCACAACAAAGCTTTTTACGTATCGCATACCGAGCACGTTACGGGATATCAGTGGTATATGCACGAGGTGATCGATGTTCCGGTTACTTACGATAATGCATCCATCGCCTGCAACGGCTGTGAAAACACGGTTACATCGAGCTACGACAGCGAGACAAACCTTTGGGATGCAACCTATATGAGCACCTACAGCGAGGGTGTTAACCAGCTTTTCTGCTTTGAGGTTGCATTAAAAGCAGGTGAAATGCTTTTGATCGACTGCGAATACGACGTTTCGGATATCGAGATATCCAATTCCGATTACTCGCTTATAGAAAACGTCCCCTATTTCCTCAACGGTAACATCGGTGTGTTTACGGCAGAGGCGGACGACACCTACCGAGTAAGCGTATTTGCCCCCGGCACCACCGCAAAGGTAGAGGCATTTATCCGCACCTACGATCAGGACGTTTTGATCGCGGGACAGACCGACAGCTACTTATATAATATCGAGCTCGGCAACTATTATTACTGCGTAGCCACCTACGACAATGACGTAACTCTTAAATCCTCCGTCTTTCTGGCTGCTCCCTATTTCTACGATCAGCCCGAGGCATTGGAGCGCAGCGTATACGTATCCTACTCGGAATATGCAAGCTACCAGTGGTACCGCGCAGACGAGACTGCCACCGAGATCAACACCTACAACGCTTCTGTTTGTGAAAAAAGCTCGGATGAGAAATCCTCCTACGACAGCGAAAACGGCGTATGGAACGCTGTTGAGACATATCGTAACGACTCCGGACTCAGAGAGCTTGCGTTCTTCTCTATAAAGCTTAAAGCCGATGAGACGATCAGAGTAAAGACCGATGCCGACGTTGAATATAACGAGCTGCAGATCCTTGTTTCGACAGAAAACGACGGTTATTGGGAATATCCCGATTTTGACGACGGCGTGTGCATCTACACCGCTTATGAGGATGCAGACTATATGATCACCCTTTGCACCTACGACGAGGGCGACGTTACCATCTCGGCAGAGCTTGTCGAATATAACGACGTACTTCTTGAGGGTGAAAACGACGATACTCTTAACGAATATATTGTCGGCGCGGAATATTACTGCGAGATCGCATATCCACACTGTATGGTATTGGTGTCCGAATCCTTTACGGCAACTCCCGAGATCATCGAGAATCCCACCGCAGAATCGCCCAAATTCGTAGTGTCCTACGATAAGGATGCGAAATTCCAATGGTACGAGGCAGAAATCGATTCCGCAGTTACCGTTGATGACACTATGGTAGACTATTCCTACGGCACCTATGATACCGAGACAGGCGAATGGACCCCCGAATGCGGTGATCCTTATGATTTCTCGGGTTATCAAGAATACTGTCTGGAGCTGATCGATATCGAGCTCAAGGCAGGAGAAACCGTTAAGGTCACCATAAGCAACCCCGATGCAATTTCTCCTAAGGATCCTGATATGAGGTTTAACGGAGAATATGATTCCAACTATGCAGAGTGGAACAACGGTTGTGTCTATTTCACAGCACCCGAGGACGCCATTTACAATGTCTATCAATACGGAATATACCCCGAAACCGCTACCTTTAAGATAGAAAAGATAAGCTATTCCTACACCGCCGTCGAGGGCGAGATCGGTGCAAGCATATCCGGTATGGAAAGAGGCAAATCTTATTCCGCAACCGCCTCCTATGAAGACGGCACCGTGCTCAAATCCATTCCGTTCGAGGCATATCCCGTTATCACAAAGCAGCCCACAAACACAGACCCCTCGGTCGAAACCAGCATCATCGAGGACGGCATGAAGTATCAGTGGTACAAAATGGAGCTTGTGGCATCTCCGCTTACAGACAGCGACATAACCTATAGATACGGCAGTTACGACAGCGAAACCAAGGAATGGACCGGCTCTGTGTTTAACGAGTATAGCGATGGATACTACGGACTCGATCTGTTTGAGATAGAATTGAAAGCGGGCGAATCGATCACCTTTATACCGAGCGAGGAGCTCTACCGCGGATATATCAAGGCGTATGATTACACTACTGACAATGAATACGAAATCACACCGGACGACAACGGCACATACACCCTTAAGGCACTCAACAACGGCGAGTTCGGATTCTACACCTACGACGACAACGAAAACGTCACCTTCAAGATAACCAAGAACACCTATGGCGGCAGAAACGCAGTCGAGGGCGAGACCGAGGCAAAGCTTATCAACCCTGCAAAGGGAGCTTACCAATGCGTTATCACCTATGACGAAGAAACCGAGCTTGTTTCTGACATAGTAGCTCTTATCCCCACTATCACAAAGCAGCCCACCGCGACCGATCCCTCTGTCGATGTAAACGTCCTTGAAAACGGCATGAAGTATCAATGGTACAAGGTGGAATCTGTCGAATCGATCGTTACCGACAGCGACGCAGAGCTCACAGACGAAAGCGATCCCGCTACCTACGACAGCGAAACTCAGGAGTGGACTGCCACCATTTACGACGAATACACGCTCGATAACGGCGAGACCGAATACGAGCTCGATCTCTTTATACTGCCGCTCAAGAGGGGCGAGACCGTTATATTCGTTCCGAGCGAGGAGCTTAACTATGACACGTTAATCGCCTGGCCGCAGAACAGCTCCGGAATTAACGTCGAGGTCGGCGAGGACGGCTCGTACGTATTCGTTGCGCCCGAGGATAAGGAATATTACTTCTATTTCTATGATGATAATCCCGAGGTAACCTTTAAGGTAACACTGGAAAATTATAAGGTCACCGATGCTATTGAGGGCGAGACCGAAGCAAAGCTTTCCACCCGCAAGAAAGGTGTATACCAATGCGTTATCACCTATGAGGACGGCACCGAGCTTATTTCCGATTTTGTCGAGCTTGAGGCATACGGCGACGTAAACGGCAACGGTGTCACCGATTCGAGCGACTATCTCCTTGTTAAGCGCGCATGCTTTAATACTTATCAGCTCAGCGATGAAGAGCTTGCACGCGCAGACGTAAATTCCAACGGCGATGTCGATTCGAGCGACTACGCTATGATCAAGCGTATCGCGTTCGGTACTCTCAAATAATGCAAATAAGCCAAAAAAGATGTGTGGATTTGTTCCACACATCTCAGAGCGAAGACAAATGGTCTATTTACGCCCTTGAAAGAAAATAACATAAGAACAACAGAGCTTCACTATTACTATGAAGCTCTGTCTCTTTTCATAAGGAATATTATTTTTTATTGTATTTTCAAGGGCTTTGACAAAAAACTTCGACTGCCCTACTTATGTAGGGCGACGCTTGTTTTTTGCCAAAAATATCCTCATTTCTCTCGCTCTGCTCAGTTTGCAGACTTTGTCTGCAAACTGAGATGTGTGGATTTGTTCCACACATCTTTTTTTGGCTTATATCACATAGGTTCCGAAGCAGGCGCGCTTTATAAGCACATAATCGGTCACATCGAGTATACCGTTATCACCGACCATCGCGGCAAAAAGATAAGCTCCGCTCAGATCGTAGGTGCCCATAAAATAGCGCTTTACAAAAATGTAATCACTGCTTGTAACCGCACCGTCGCCGTCTACATCGCCGACAACGGTTATCACGGCGGCTATATAGGTGCTTCCGTTCTCGGTCACGGATAACTTACTTCCCGTGCCGACGGCCGCTGTGCCGCTTAACACGCTTCCGTCTGCCGAAAGTATCTCGACCTCACCCTTAAAGCAGGCAAGAAGCTCGGACACGGTAACTCCCAATTCAACGCCCCTCAGCATACCGTCGGTTATCGTTATATCGGGATCGATTATCTCAAAATATTCGGGTTCGGGCTCGGGCTCGGTTGTGCCCGATTCCTCATCGATTGTATATATTTTTCCGTTATTTATAACGTAATCAGCCGAGCAATAGCCCTTCAGCGTGCCGTCTGTGCTCTCTACCGAATACCAGCCGTTATCGGCGGCACCGACAATAATAATACTGTCGCCGTTGTTGAACTGACCTACAACGTTGCCGCTTACCGCAGTATCGCGCACGTTGAGCTGGGTTGCATCAACCGTGCCGGAATAGAGATAAACGAGATATGCCTCAGAGCAATAGCCGCTTATTTCGGTCCCGTCGGTCGAAATACCCGTTACCTTGCACCAGCCGTTTTCCGATTCGCCTATTACCGATATCTCGGTGCCGAGTGCAAATTTGCCGATAGCCGCATTTTCGGTGCCCGCGCCCTCGCGCACGTTAAGATCGCTCGTGGTGCGCGCGGTGTAGATCTTGGTGCCGCCGCTTTCGGTTCCGTTGTTTACGGGCGTTATATTCGCATAGCCGCGGACAGAATTGTTGTTTGTCTTTACACCGATAATATATTTCCAGCCGCCGTCGGACGATGATACCACCGCATATTTACTTCCCGCCTGAAGCGTGCCGTAGGAGGTGGAGGAGGTGCTTGCCTCCTTGTATACCTTTACGCCCTCGGGCGCCTCGCCGTAGGTGACCGTCTGTCCGTCCTCAAGCACGTATATGTAGGAGGAACTTGCGTATCCGCTCACCGTGTTTCCGCTTGAGTTGGTGCCCTGAACCTTGTACCACGTCCCTATCGGCTCGCCGATGACCTTTATCTCGTTCAAAAACGGCAGAGTGCCTGCTCTTGCCGCATCCGAGCTCGGAGAGGTTCTTACGGTAAGCGCCTCGTACGCGCCCGATAGCGCCTTGTACTCGCGGTAATCGCTTGCGACGGTGAGATCGATAACGAGCTGTGCGCCGCCCAATGCCTTTGCGGTGATCCTTGCAACACCGAGCGATTTTGCCGTGATAACGCCCGATTGGTCTACCGTTGCAACGTTTTCGTTGTTGCATACCCAGCTAAGCGTTGTATCCACCGCATCGCAGGGAGCGACGACGGTTTTTAATGCATATTGGTCGTTCACCTTTAACGTCAAGCTGTTTTTAACCGTAGTTATCTGCGAAACGTACCGTTTGTTAAGATATATGTTCTTTGTTCTTGCGTAGCCGTCCACAAGCGTGCCGTTGCTCTTGTAGCCGCTTATTTTATAAAACTGCTCGCCGTTCGTATCGGTGTATATCTTGGTGTCGGTGACCTTTATCGCACTGCCCTGATATATCATACCCTTTGATGCCGAGCTGCGCGATGCCGAGGTATATACAGTCATATCGGTGTCGATAACGGTTGCGTTGCAATCAACGTAGACGATAAGCGCCGCCTCGCGCCCGTTGGCGAGTGTGGCGGTAATAAGCGTCATTCCGTGTGCAAGCGCGGTGACAAGACCGTTTTCATCAACCGTTGCTACCGCGGGATTATCGCTTGCCCAGGTGAGCGAGGAGGGTGTTTTGTCCTCGGGATAAAAGGCAAGCTCTACCTGATAGGTCTCGCCGATATCAAGCAATTTCCGCTCGGGTGTCGTTGTAAGAGCAACTATTCCGTCCTCATCGGGAGTAAGGTCGTCATACTCGGTAAGTCCGTACTGGGTTATAAGATTGCAGACCATATCAACGTAGCCCGCATCACTGCAATATCCGGCGTTTACTATCGCCTGAGCGCAGGTCCTGTAGTCCTTTTCGCCTATAACAGCGGCATATTTCGATTCCTCACGGAAAAGATTGCTGTGCACAAGCACACTCTCTGCCCAGGTATCGTGCGCGCGCCAAGCCGAAACGGTGTTTACATGGCTTACACCCGCCGAGAGAAGAAAATCATCGTAGGATTCGTACAAAAGCGAGGTGCTCTGGTCATAGACCTTGCCCGTCCAGGTCGAAAACGCCTTGATTCCGAACAGGTTGTTACCACCAACGGGAAGCGAGTATCTTCCCCATCCGCTCTCGTATATTCCCTGTGCGAGCGTGACAGATGCAAGCACGTCGGTCTGATAATAATCGGCGCGTGCGAGCGAGCCGATGGTTCGCAAAAAGTATTTCTGTACGGTGGTTATGTTCTTTCCCGACAGATCGACCGATGCCGATGTGTTTATCGGGAACACCGCCGCAGTTATTAATAAAAGCAACGCGAGAAAAAGCGAAATATATCTCGAATGTCGCAAAAATATCGTCCCTTTCGTAACAAAATACAGAATAATGATAACATATTTAATTAATTATGTCAACAAGCGCGTTCGAATAAAATAACGAAACAAATATAAAAAACGATATGCGTGTGATTTTTCACAGACATATCGTTTTTCTTTTGTGTGAACATCGCGGAAAGGGGCAAGCCCTTTCCCTGCGAACACGTGGTATTAAATTCAAATTACTCCAAGCCGGCTTTTAATTTCTCGGCGCGGTCGGCGGAAATCAGCGCATCGACCATCTCATCCATTTTGCCGTTTAAGAAATTCTCGAGCGAGTGGATGGTAAAGCCGATTCGGTGGTCGGTAATTCTTCCCTGAGGGTAATTATAGGTACGGATCCTCTCACTTCTGTCGCCCGTGCCGACCTGCGAGCGACGCTCGCTTGCGACCGCCTGCTCTTTCTCGCGGTTATACATATCGGCAAGGCGGCTTTTCATTATTTTAAGCGCCTTGTCTTTATTTTTGATCTGCGAGCGCTCGTCCTGACAGTCAACCGTGATGCCCGTCGGGATATGGATGATCCTTACCGCAGATTCGGTCTTATTAACGTGCTGACCGCCGGCTCCTGCCGAGCGGTGACGGGTTATCTCGAGCTCGTCCATATTGAGCTCAAAATCAACGTCCTCAACCTCGGGAAGCACCGCAACGGTTGCAGTCGAAGTCTGGATCCTGCCCTGTGCCTCGGTCTCGGGGACGCGCTGAACGCGGTGAACGCCGCTCTCGAACTTAAAGCGCGAATATGCGCCCTCGCCCTCGACCATAAACGACACCTCTTTAAAGCCGCCGAGCTCGGTCTCGTTTGCGCTCAGCAGCTCGACCTTAAAGCCCGATGCCTCGGCATACATCGTATACATACGATAGAGCACCGCCGCAAAAAGCGATGCCTCCTCGCCGCCTGCACCGCCGCGGATCTCGATAATAACGTTTTTATCGTCGTTGGGATCCTTGGGAAGAAGCAGGATACGAAGCTCGTCCATAAGCGGCTCGAGCTTTGCGCGGGATTCGTTGCGTTGCTCCTCGGCAAGTGCGCGAAGCTCTGCATCGTCCTCTATCGAGAGTATCTCCTCGGCATCGGCGATATCGCTCTGTGCCGCCTTATATTCGCGGAACTTTTCGACAACGGGACCGAGATTTTTATACTCTTTCATATATTTTTTATATCCCTCGAGGTCGTTCATAACCTCGGGCGAGGATAGATTTTCTTCTATCTCCAGAAATCTTTTTTCGATTTGTGAGAGTTTATCAAGCATAGATTTGCCTCCGATATTATATATATCCATTAGGACAAAAAGTTTAAGGAGAGATTATTTTATGAAGCAGGAATACGGTTACGAAGGAAAATTACTCAAAACCGAGCGCAACCGCTATTATACCCAGAACCTTGACACACTTACGACCGCTATGGAGCAAGGAATTATACTCGAGGGTATAAGCTACCTTTGCGACCACGACAGGCATCTGCGTGTAAGGATAGGCGATACAGAGGGAATAATCCCCAAAAATGAATGTGTTTATACCCTTAACGGTCTGCCCGAAAAGGATATTGCTATAATCTCCCGCGTTGGAAAGCCGATCTGCTTTAAAATAATCGGCATCGAGCGCGAGGACAACGGGCGCGCACGTATTATCTGCTCGCGCAGGGATGCACAGCTTGACTGTATGCGGGATAAGATCAGCCGCCTTTCGACAGGCGACGTTATCGAGGCGAAGATCACACGGCTCGATCCGTTCGGCGCGTTTTGCGACGTCGGATGCGGCATAATCTCGCTTCTTCCTATCGACTGTATGTCGGTATCGCGTATCTCGCACCCGCGCGACCGATTCAGAAACGGGCAGGTGATACGCGCGGTCGTAAAAAACACCGCCGACGAATACGGTCGTCTTACCTTGACTCACCGTGAGCTTTTGGGCACCTGGGAGGAAAACGCATCGCGCTTTACCTCGGGGCAGACCGCGGCGGGAATAGTTCGTTCTATCGAGGATTACGGCGTTTTTATCGAGCTTGCGCCGAACCTTGCGGGGCTTGCGGAAATACGCCCCGACGTTCAGGTGGGGCAAAGCGCCGCCGTGTTTATCAAGAACATTATTCCCGACCGTATGAAGATAAAGCTTTCGATAATCGACTGCGGTGAGCAGGTATCGCATATACCCGATTACGAGTATCCGTCGATAGAGCATATAGACCGCTGGCAATACTCCCCCGACGGTTGCGAAAAAAAGATAGAAAGCATCTTTTCGGAATAAACCGAAAATATACCTATGATGTCCGCAAGTTCGGACAACGAGCGAAGCGAGGCGCACGAACTTGGCGCGAGCGCACGGACATCCAAAACCGACCAAAATGCTTGTCATTTTGGTCGAGAGCGTAGCGATCAATACATAAAATCGAACTCTAAATCGTAAATACAAACCGTGTCGCCCTCTTGCACGCCGGCATCCTCAAGCGCCTTGATAACGCCCTTGTCACGCAGAACGCGCTGGAAGAACTGAAGCGACTCGTAATCGTCGAAATTGATATCGTTGATAAGGCGGATAAGCCATTCGCCCGTTACGACGAACACGCCGTCAACCACCTCGACCGATACAGACATATCGGTTTCCTCGGGAATCTCAACATATTCCTCCTCGTAATAGGTCATCGGAGGAAGCTCTTTAAGCTTTTGCGAGACCGCCTTCATCAATTCGCCTACACCCTCGCTCAAGCCGCCTGCAATAAGAAACAGCTCCATTCCCTGCTCATCGGCAAACTGCTTGACCTGCTGATAATGCTCGTCGCTGTAATCGAGATCGATCTTGTTACCGACAAGTATCTGCGGGCGTGAGGCAAGCTCGGGGCTGTATTTCTCGAGCTCGGCATTGATCTTTAAAATATCCTCAAGCGGATTTTCGCGCTCGCTTGCAGAGATATCGAAAATATGCAGGATAAGACGGCATCTGTCGATGTGGCGAAGAAAATCGTGACCGAGCCCCAAGCCGTCGGAGGCACCCTCGATAAGACCGGGGATGTCCGCCATAACAAAGCTCCTGTCATAGACCGAAACCACACCCAGATTGGGCGCGAGTGTTGTAAAATGATAGTTTGCGATCTTGGGACGTGCCGCCGTGACCTCGGACAGCAGTGTCGATTTGCCAACGTTCGGGAACCCGACCAGACCGACGTCCGCAAGCATTTTAAGCTCGAGCGTTATGTTGCGCTCGGCACCCTTGGTGCCGCTTTTCGCAAAACGGGGAACCTGACGTGTAGGGGTTGCGAAATGGGTGTTGCCCCAGCCGCCTCTGCCGCCCTTTGCGGCAACAAAAGGCAGTCCGTCCGACATATCGTGGATAACAAGACCGCTGTCGGGATCGCGCAGGACCGTTCCGGGAGGCACGGGGATAACAAGATCCTCGGCGCTTTTGCCGTAGAACTTCTTGGGCAAGCCGTCGCCGCCGTTTGCGGCAACAAACTTACGGCGGTATTTAAAGTTGAGCAGAGTATTCTCGCCCTCGTCAACAACAAAAACCACGTTACCGCCGCGACCGCCGTCGCCACCGTCGGGACCGCCCTTGGCAACGTATTTCTCGCGTCTGAATGAAACACAGCCGTTTCCGCCGTCGCCTGCCTTTATATATATTGTAACCTTATCTATAAACACGGCAAAATCCTCCTGTTATATCGTTTGGGATATTAGTTCGGGGCGAAATATAGCTTTCTCCCCCAAAATAAGACCTCAAAAAACAAAAAAGAGTAGTCAGGTTAAAATACCCGACTGCTCTCTTTTTTCATAAACTAATCAGCGTATACGCTGACTTTCTTTCTTCCGCCTGCCATCGGTTCGAACTTAACCTTACCGTCGATGAGAGCGAAAAGGGTGTCATCGGAGCCACGGCCGACGTTGTTGCCGGGATGGATCTTGGTGCCTCTCTGACGCATGAGAATGTTGCCGGCAGTAACAAACTGACCGTCCTGTCTCTTAACGCCGAGGCGCTTAGACTCACTGTCACGACCGTTCTTGGTAGAACCGACACCTTTTTTATGTGCAAAGAACTGAATAGACAATCTGAGCATGGTTTATAGCTCCTTTCGATAATTTTACTTTACCCGAACGTTGTTCGGATAGTCATCCGCAAGAATTAAAAGCTCGCGCCTTAATCCTGCGATCAATATGCATCCGCGCTCGTCCGCTGTATCGAGCGACAAATCAATCGTCGCGCTTTCTTCCTCGACCGAAACCGTCGCAGGAACACCAAATGAATCGGTAATGTTGTTGACAGTCAGCATCGCCATCGCACTGACGGCGGCACAAACGATGTCACTACCCGATTCGGCATAGCCGGAATGACCGCTGATGCGAAATCTCACATATTTGCCGTTCGATTTAAAAAACGAACAAGTGATCATCTCTTACTTCGAGATGCTGAGGATCTGAAGCTTGGTATAGGGCTGTCTGTGACCGATATGCTTCTTGGAATCCTTCTTGGGCTTGTACTTGATTACGTGAATCTTCTTGCCCTTGCCGTTCTTAACGACGCTTGCGGTAACGGTTGCAGCGACGGTAGGAGTACCTGCAACAAAACCGTTATCATCGGCGATAGCAAGAACCTTTTCGAAGGTGTAGGTCTCGCCTTCTTCGATACCGAGCTTTTCAACAAAGATGATATCGCCCTCGCTGACCTTGTACTGCTTTCCGCCTGTTTCCACGATTGCAAACATTTGTAAGCACCAATTCCTTTCTATAGACTCGCTGCCTAGCGGGTGTGCGCACGCGCAACTTTAAAAACCCCATACATGCGGCAAATGAAAGTTTAACACAATAATCTATATTTGTCAAGGTTTTTTGCACAATTTATTTATTGGTATACATTCCAAACAAAATACCCCTATTATTCGATAATGCCCTTTCCCGACAAAGGTGTTATTTTAAATTTGCTCCAAACCACATCGCCGGAACGGGTATATCACAACTGCGTTTATACGGTTATATCCCACGCCCTACAAATGCGTTAATCAAAATTGGTATTTTGTCATATTTACATTATATATCGTTAATTATATTTACATTTTTGTTCTGTTATGGTATAAACAATAAAAAGGGGTGTTATTTTGAAACGCATACTGAAGTTTTTTCTTGTTTTTTTGCTATCCATATTGATCGTGTGTCCCGCATCTGCGCATTTTAATAAAGCATCAGGTTTTCCGTTGAGTGCCAATGCTGCTTCCTCACCATCTGTTGTAGAAGAACACTTGCCGTTTTTGTACACTGACGAAAGTACCGGTGTGACTTTTACAGTACCTAAAAACTGGAACCAAAAGGAATTTACAAAAGATAAAGAATTTATTGATGCGAAATTTGTTTCTACAACAAATAGCACGAATACAATTGTTTATGGAAGTGAAGATGCTTGGGCTAAAATGTCTGATTATGAACGAAGTAAATATAAACGATCTGATATAAATAACTCGTTTTTAACAAAATCAGATGTTGCTCAAATGTGCGCTACAACAACAGATAAAGTATCTACCGTCACGTACAATGACGTTCAATATTTTATGTGCGAATTAGTTACTAATCAAGAAGTGTATGGCGTAGAAATCAGCTTGTCTACAACATTTCTATTGCATATCGAAAATGGTTGGATGTTTACTTTTCAATTTAGCGGCACTGCCGATAGCGAACATTATGTGGATTTTGTTTCACTTTTAAATAGTGTTGAATACCCTACAATCAAAGATACTGCGCCTTCGGATAAAACAAAGAATACGCAAGTTTTCTCCAACGATTATGTATTTTATATTATATGGTTTTTATTGTCAATACTTGCGGTGATTGTAGCAGTGGCGATTCGAAAAAAGAACACAAGACCCACTCTTGCTTCGACACAGAGTTATCAACCGTTATTCAGTGTCTCGCATGTGTCTGTCGATAAAGACGGTGTAGGAACAAACACCTCTCTGGATTTTGTTACCTGTAAAAATTGTGGTCAAGAATTACCCGATGACAGCTCGTATTGTCATATCTGCGGGACCAAAATAGACAAAAAGGATGATTGATTATGAAAGTTTTTATTTGGTTTGTCTGCTTGTTAGTGTATGCTATTATCACTACTGTTTTCAAGGAATCGGGAATCACGCTTGGCGCTGTTCCCACTGTCCTGCTTGTAGGCGGAATACTCTGGATTGCAAAAATGCTTTGCAAACTATGGGACAAACGAAATAACAGCATTAACAATATCGTACAAAAAAACAACAAAATTCCTAACACCACAAAATCCGACGCAAATGATACGGTCTCTTTTTGCGATAAATGTGGGGAAAAGCTTATCGACAACAGCAATTTCTGTCGAAAGTGCGGCAACAGCATAGAAATAACCGATAATAGCAATATTGAAACAACCGAAGATTCTTCCGAATCACTCACCCCCCCCGATCTTGAGTTCGAACAAATACCGGAAGTTATAGCACAAACTCCTCCGACTGTAAAATCAAAAATAAAATATTGCAGCCGTTGCGGATCGTCCATAGATTCGGTGTCGAAAAAATGCACAGGATGCGGAAAGCAATATTTCAAAGGCATACGATTCAAAAGAAGTTCTGCAAAAACCATAAAAACAACAGCTATTGTCGCTGTAATTTTACTTCTTTCAACGCTATGTGTTTATCAACACATAAATAATCAAAACTTGAAATCTGATGTTGCAAAATTAAAGAGACGAAACAACGAAAAAAGCGAAACAATTACTGAACTTAATAACACTAACAGCAGATTACGCGCACAAATTTACAATCACGAAGAATTGAGTAACTTTATAGATGATTATGTGGTTTTTATCGAAAATGACGGCACTAACCAATATCATAAGTTCGATTGTTCTTTGTTTAAGAGAGAGTCATTTTGGGTGTTGAATATCGAATCGGCTAAAAACAGAGGTTATGACGAATGCTCTTTATGCCATTGATTTTAATTTAGTTTTATTATCAAAAAACGCACGTTTATTTAAAATTAACGCACAGACTGTCGAGGGTACCTGTCCCTGCAAAAATACATTTATCACGAAATAACAAAAAACGATATGCTTTGTGAATTTCACAAACATATCGTTTTCCTTTTTACGTTACCCACAAGGAAAGGATCAAGCCCTTTCCCTACATAAATGGATTCGTACGTATATCCTTCGACTTCGGCGATTGAAAATCGCCTCCGCTCAGGATGACAGACTGCGACAAATAATATCGCAGAAATAAAAAAGCAGGGCGAACCTGCTTTTGTGTAGAATATATCAAACAGTAGCGAACTGCTTATTCTTCAATCTAAGATTATCGGCTATCATCGCGATAAACTCGGAGTTTGTTGGCTTTCCGCGTGAGTTTTGGACTGTATAACCAAAAAACGAGTTAAGCACGTCGAGGTCGCCTCTATCCCACGCAACCTCTATCGCGTGGCGAATAGCACGCTCCACGCGCGAGCTGGTGGTGCCGTACTGCTTTGCAACCGACGGATAAAGCACCTTTGTCACCGAATTTATGACCTCGTTATCCTTTATCGCCATAATTATTGCGGTACGGAGGTACTGATACCCTTTTATATGCGCCGGAACACCTATCTGATGGATGATCTTCGTCACCTGTGCTTCAAGATCGCTTTCCTCACGGTTTGGCACCTTTGCCGTTCCGCGCTTACGTGTTTTATCCGCAAGACGTATAACACGGTCACAAAGCGCATTCATATCGATCGGCTTAAGCATACAGTATGCCGCGCCCGCCTCACAGCACTCCTCAAAAAGATTCTGGCTGGTGAACGATGCAAGCATGATAAAGGCGGGAAAATCATCGGGCAGCTGCTTTTTCGCACTCCTTATCAGCCCTACTCCGTCTATCTTTGCCAGATAAAGATCCGAAATTACAATATTCGGCTTGGTTCTTGCCATTTTTGCAAATGCTTCCTGTCCGTCCGCCGCCTCGGCAACGACATCGATACCGGCTCTTTTCAGCCCCTGAACACATTGATTTCTGAATTCGACGTTCGCATCGGCGACGAGCACCCTCGGTTTTTCCATAATTTTCTATTTCTCCTTGCGTGTTTATTTTTTGTGACAGTAGTTTAACACACAAAGAGGGGCATAATCAATAGATTTATTACAAAAATCCGTGTTATGTTCAAACTTTCGTAATACACAATTCGTCAAACAATCCCTACATTCGCCGACAAAACCTTAAATTTTGCCTGTTTTTGTGCGAAATTTGTCGTATTTTGTCAAATTTTGTCGAATGTCGGATAAATACAATTATATTCGTTAAAACCGCATTTTTGTCGAATTACAGCGAATGATAAATACAAAAAAGAAGGCGGGGTACGCCTTCTTTCGCTTTATATTTTGTTTTATTCGTCCAAAAGCTTTTCGGCACGCAATGTAAGTGCCGTAAAACGGGCATCTGTCGAATAACGAGTATATTTATTCCTCTTAAATACAGTTTCAATGAGATTCTTTTGAACATTGGGAATCGGCAAAAGCATTTCTTCCGGAACATCGCTTAACAAGAAACAGCATTCTTTCATATCGGGCTTGGTTCCCGCCCTCTTTTTCCATTCTTCACAGCCCTCTACAAACTCGGACAAATAATCTAACGCGATATCGTATTCGCCGATATCGGTGTATCCCTGTGCCAAAAACTCGCATGCATGCAAATACCACTTACCAAACGCCCAGAAATTATTACCATACATAACTTTTATCAGATCATAAACATATTTATAAACCTTTATAAATTCATCGGGTCGATACTTCTCTGTATTCTGTCCGCGAAAATCAGCATAAGTATGCCCTATACTCATTATATCACGTATAAGCCAATTAAAGCTTGAGCCCAAGGACATTGCATAATGCGCTCGGGCTTTTTGATATTCGCCCTGTTCATAATACAAACGTCCGTTTAAACGGTCTTGGTTGTACCATTGACAAATCGTAGAATCCTTGATTATATCTTTTGCATTCTCATATTTCCCGCAACCAATATACGCTTCTGCCAATTTGCCGGTAGCCATTTCGTTGTACGCGCCCACGTAGCTTGCCGCAAGCATTTTACGATAACGCTCCATATCCGACAACAATTCTTCGATTTTTTCCGCATCAAGCGAATATTTATTTCGGGCAGCTAACAACGAATATGCACAATTTAAACAGGATTTTATTATTTTAACGTTCGACGGCGATTGCTTTAACAGCTTCGTGTATGATTTATATTTGTTTATTAAATCCTTTTCGGCAGATCTGATTTCGTTCAATTCTTCCTGTATCAAAAGCTCGTCTTTTTTATTTCCCAGCAATTCGTCTGTAGTAATATCAAATAGCTGTGCAATGGGGATGACAAGTGTGAGATCGGGCGTCCCCTGACCTGTTTCCCATTTTGATACGGCTTGCGGTGTAACATTAAGGTAATTAGCGACATCCTCTTGCGTCAAGCCCAATCTTTTTCTGTTTTCCCTAAATACTTTATGAAAACTCATAAATTCTCCTTCGCAATAAAGCATATTTATTTTCGCAGCTGCAACAATATTATATGGCATACCTTAATAAAAAGCAAGCAACCGTATTTTTCGTGTAATACAACTCAAGGTTGTTTCGTATACTTTTTTTCTTTGTAATCATAAGTAAAAAAGGCAATTTCCTACCCATTTGGGTAGGTATTGCCTTTTTATTACGCGGCGATGGGTGTTATATCGACAAGCGAGGTGACATCGAATGCCGAATCAAGCATATTCTCGATAGATATTCCGTAGCCGCGTGTCGGATCGTCGATAAGAACGTGCGTGACCGCGCCGACTAATTTGCCGTTTTGGATTATGGGGCTTCCGCTCATTCCCTGCACTATGCCGCCGGTTTTTTCGATAAGGCGCTCATCGGTAACCCGAACGAGAAAGTTCTTTGTACTGCCCGAATTTTTATAAATCCGTTCGATCTCTATCTCGTATTCCTCGATCCTGTTGCCCGAAAGTGTTGTGCGTATGATAGCGCTTTCCTCTTTTATCTCCTCTTGCGTTGCTATCTGCATCGGCTCGCACGAGGTATCGGGAATCTCCGAGAATCTGCCGAACACGCCCTCATCGCAATTATCCCAAAGCTCGCCAACGGCAACCCGCCCGAACTCGCCTCTTAACGAGCCGGGATGATTTTTTTCGCTTTTTTCAACGTCGATTATATCAACGTCCACCACCGCACCGCGACCGAGCGGAAGCAGCGTGCCGGTTTCGGAATCGTATATACCGTGACCGAGCCCTCCGAAATCGCGCGTTTGCGGATCGATAAAGGTAACGGTTCCTATCCCTGCCGTCGAATCGCGCACAAGCACGCCGATGCGATAACAGCCGTTTTCGATATCTCGCGCAGGAGTAACCGTAACCGTTTCCTCATTTCCGTTGCGCATATACGCTATTACTATCGGCTTGCCCGAGCAGCCCGATATTATCGAGATAAGCTCGTTTGCAGTCTCGAATTCGCTTCCGCCCGCACGCAATATAACATCGCCTGCGCGAAGCCCCGCATCCTTTGCGGGTGTGACCATACCCGAGCCGGTCTCTACCCCCGTTGTGCCGAGAACAACAGCGCCCTCGGTGAAAAATTTTACACCGAACGCCATACCGCCCGGTATTACCTCACCGATATTATCGACCGTCTTTGCCGACGCCGATAACGGAAACGAAACGCAAACGGTCAGCACAAGAAGGAGCGAAATTATTATTGAAGCTGTACTTTTTGACCTTGTTTTCATTAATTTTTTCCTTGCCTTTTTTCATTTTTTCCGTGTTTAATTTATGTAAAAAGGACAATACTATTCGAGGTAAAAAATACAGAGCGAGAGAAATAAGGATATTTTTGGCAAAGCTCTTGAAAATACAATAAAAAAATCTTCCCTATGAAAAGAAAGAGAGCTTCAAAGTAAAATGAAGCTCTGTTGTTCTTATATTAGTTTCTTTCAAGAGCGTAAATAGACCGTTTGTCCTCGCTCTGACAGACCGACTTGAATCGGTCTGTAAATTTTTGTAAATTATTTAATTGAATCTTTGATCGCCTTAAAGGTTTCTTCGCTTATAACGTGCTCGATCTTGCAGGCATCCTCGCTTGCGGTATCCTCGTTTACGCCGAGCGAAACAAGATACTTTGTAAGAACCGTATGGCGCTCGTAGATCTTCTCGGCAACCGCAAGTCCGCGCTCGGTAAGAGTAAGTCCGCCGTCGTTTCCGCAATCTATGTAGCCGCCCTCTCTGAGAATACCTACCGCGCGTGACACGCTCGGCTTTGAAACGCCGCGGTAATCGCATATATCGATAGCGCGCACAATAGGAAGCTTCTTTGCAAGAACAAAGATCGTCTCGAGATACATCTCGCCTGATTCCAAAAGCCGCATAACTCACTCTCCTTTCGCTTTCTTTATATTTATAATAACACGAACGCAAAAGAAAATCAAGTGCGGTTTTTATCCGTCATCTGCGCTTCATAACCCGCTTCATACTGCGCTTGCGCCCGATATCGAGCTTTTGCGCCGCCATACCGCCGACAAACGATGCAACCGCCACAACGGCAAGCGCGGCAGCCGCCGAAGCAAAGCCGATCCCTCCGGGAATAATAAGCGATACCAAAAGCATTGTGGCAAGCATAACCCCGCCCGACATCATTGCAACTGCGATATGGCTTTTGCCGTCGCGCCGCGATGCCGCAAACGAGCCGACAAGCGCGCCCAAAAACAAGCAAAGATAAGCCGAAAGCGCTGTCAGAGCGTTGGGATCGTTAAGCTTTAGCGATATCATAGGAAATACCAGCGCGGTCAAAAGCATCATGGCAAGCGATATTCCGCCCCCGACAAGCGCGGAAATATAGGGATTTGTATCGTTCGTCGGCTTGCGTGTTTTGTTTTGCTCCATATACATCAACCATCCTCTCGGTTTAAATATATGGAGCCGCGCCCGATATTATTCCGCCCTGATAAGCTTTGTCAACAGACGTTCGGTAAACTCGTCAAGCGCACCGAAATCCATTGCGGGTATATAAATTTTTTCTATTTCGTTGTGTGCCGATCTTGCATGTTCAAGCTCCTTTTGAGCATCGCACTCTATCTCCTTTATAAGCCGTTCGGCTGCGCGTAATTTGTTTTTGCAGCCGCCGAGAACGCTCTTATCGGCAAAGCGGAGCGTGTTTATCACCCTTTCCTTTTCAAACGATTCGCACAACGGCAGTTCGCAATCGGTAAAAAGATCCCCGCTTTCCTTGATATACACGGCATTTACCCGCGATACGTCGGTTGGCGACAGCGCGAGCACGCATCCGACACCCAGCTCGGAAAGCGCGTGTGAGAGCGAATTTATAAAAATCTCGTGCAGAGGACCGCTTATGCGGTACAGCGTATTCACGCTTTGAAACGCCTTTACGCTCTTAAACCCTCCTGCGTTAAACGCGGTTGCAAATATATGCTCGCTTTCTCCTCTGCCCTTCGCTGCACGCTCGGCAATGCGCAGCACGGCTTTATCCAGCTTCTCGCGGTGCAGTGATGCATTTATCAAATTTCGCCTAAAGTCGTCAAGCACTCCCATTGCCGAAATACATTTGTAGGCGTTTTTGTAATGCGCGCTCTTTTGGTCGGTAAGCTTGATTATCTCTTTTTCCTTGGGCAACAGCTTTTTTTCGTTCCAGAACCGTCCGAGATCGATCAGCGTTTCGCGCACACAGGGATATTTAACCTCCAGAATATGCGGTGAGGTTCCGTCGGCTATAGCGATGCCGAGCGTTTTAAAAACGACGCCGTCAACCGAATTGCTGTCAGCAGAGCAATATATCACGTCATAGGGTATCCCAAATTCACGCGCACGCATCATCGCCTTGCGCATAAACGTGGATTTGCCGCAACCGCTCGAGCCCTTTAAAATATATAACCGACCGATATCCCTGAACCGCTCCTCGAATATCGATACAAAACCGTTTCTCGTGTTCGCACCTGCAAAGTATTCCATAACCACACCCCGAAAACAATATGTATAATTTTTGCCGTTTCCATATCATTTTATGCAGTCAGGAGATAAATGCGTGAAAAAAGGGCTGCAAGGCGCAACCCTTTTTGTCTGTTTTATATTTGAAAAAGTAATTCAACTATACACACAAGTGCAATCACGGCTATTACCGCGTGAATATACATTATCGCCGTTGAGATTCTTTTTATCATTGTGCTTTGTGCCAGTTTCATCCCGCCCATAGCCGCAAAAAAGCCAACCGCCGAAAGTAAAAACGCAAAAAACACAAACGCGAGCCATGTCGCAATTAAAACCATCAATTCGCCAAGAAAGCTCTCGACCGAGATTTCGGCGTTGTTCAGCTTCAATATCGTGCTGTTGGTGTCTATCGCAAGCACTGCCGTCGCTATAAACGCAACAATAGCCAAGCACAAAAGCAATACCGACCAAACCTTTTTGTTCATATCATTGAATTAACACGGGATAAAATTCCTGCAATGCAAGTGCAAATGTAAATTTGCAAATAAGTGCATCAAGGATTTCGTCAGAAATGATATAACCGTGTTTTTCGCCTTTCAAATATCAAATATCACGCTAAAAAAAGCCGCAAAGTACGGGCACTTTGCGGCTTTTCGTGTGCGGTGGAAACCGCATTTGGCGGAGAGAGTGGGATTCGAACCCACGTGCGCGTGAGCGCAAACTGATTTCGAGTCAGCCCCGTTATGACCACTTCGATATCTCTCCGTATAAGTTAAACTCCGTTTTGGAGTGTAACAACTATTCGATTTAAAATCAAACTGATGCTTCGATACCTCTTCATATATGGTTTTTACACAAAAACCTCGCGGCGTTTTGCACCGCGAGGTTTATTGTATCACGGATGATATCTTTTTGCAACAGTTTTTTTGAAAAATATCGCGAAAGTTTGATTTTTATTATATTTTCAGTTGCCGACAGCGTTATCGGAGGTTTCGATCGGCAGCTCAAGCGTATGCTCGCCCGCTGTAAGAGCGACAGGAAATGCCGTTTCCTTATGATCGAGCAGAGGGAAAACGATATCGGGCGATGCGGTTATCCGCACGCGCGCGGTGCCGAGTGTGATATCCGCCGTATAGGCGATTATCGGACGTGCCGAAAGTATACTGTTTTTTGCTCCGAACCGCAAGCCGAAAACGTACTCGAGCATTATACGGTAATACCACGATGCCGCACCGGTATACCAGCTCCAGCCGCCGCGCCCTGCATATTTACCCGAATATATATCCGCCGATACGGCGTAGGGCTCGTTTTTATACAGCCGCGCAAGCTCGCGGTCGGCGCAACGGGAGGCGGGGTTTATACAATCGAGAACAAGCAATCCCTCCTCGTACATACCCGACATCAAAAATCCGAGCGCGCCCCAAAGAGCGCCGTGGGAATACTGTCCGCCGTTTTCGCGGATACCCGAAATATAGCCCCTTATATAGCCGACTCGTGCTCTCCCCTTGTCAAACGGCGGCGAAAAGAGCTTAAATATCTTATTTTTGCGGTCATAGAGCTTGGAAAAGGCGGTTTTAAGGGCGGTTTTCGTTCTGGCGGGATCAAGATGAGCAAAAACAGCAAACGCCTGAGTAAGAATATCTATCTCACATTCCGCACAGCCCTCGATGCCCAAAACCGTTCCGTCATCGCATATCGCGCGGGCATAGCGGTCGTTATAAAATGCATGCTTCTCGACAGCGTCTCTTAAATTCTTGATACTTTCCCGATAATGATCTGCGGTATCGGTGTCGCCGCGGGATTCGCATATCGGCACAAATCGCTCGGCAACCGTAATAAACAGCAGAGTGGTAAAAACGCTCTCGCCTATTCCCTTTTCACCAACCAGGGAAAAGCCGTCGTTCCAATCGCAGCTGCCCATAAGGATCAAGCCGTGCCTGCCGACTCGCTCTGCGTATGACAATGCGCGCAGACAATGAAGATAAACGCTTTCCTTGATATCGCTATGCTCGGGCTGCTCGTATCGCTCGCTTTGATTATTGAGCGGAGGCGAGGTAACATAGTGCACCTCTGTATCCAAAAGCGCGAAATCGTCGGTCTTTTCGAGATAATCGCATACAACGAGCGGAAGATAAAGCATATCGTCGGAGCACCTGCTTTTTATGCCTCGGTTTACTCTGCCGTAGCGCTTGGTGTGCCACCAATGCATAACGCTTCCCTCTGAATACTGATGTGCACAGCAACGCAGGATATGCACTTTTACAGTATCGGGCGAGGAATATATTATCGAAAGGCAGTCCTGAAGCTGATCGCGAAATCCGTATGCACCGCCGCTTTGATAAAACGAGCCGCGCGCATAAAAACGGCAGGCGGATATCTGATAGGGTAAAAAGTGATTCATCATCACGTCGTGCGTTGCACTGCGGGTTTTTACGGTTATTTTGGGTATCATCGAATCGGCAAATTCCTCTGATTTTGTAATTGCGCTCTCCAAAAACCGCTTGTTCACACGGCTTATGATATCGTAAACGCCTTTTTCGGAGGTACAGGCGCCGATAAAAAAGATATTCTCGTTCGCATCGGACGACAATCGGGTTTGCAGCTTATCGCAGCTTCCCGAGCATACCCCCGCAAAGCCATAGCCCTCGGGAAAGGTTATTCCGAACAGGTTGCGGAACACAAGCGCGTTGTTTCCCTGTGCGGAGCACTCGATTATTTCTATCCCGTCGGGAGTAGAAACGCTATCCCCCATAACCGGCGAAAGCTCGAAAACGGTTTCGGCACTGACCCCCTTGCCGTATTGCACCGAGACGAGCTTTATCGGGAATTCGGGCGGGATGACAACGGTTACCGCAAATTCCTTGCCGTCGGCTATGCCGTAATAGACCGCTCTGCCATTTTTGAAAACCACCTTGTTCGAAACGGCGCAAAGATCGTATTTTATCCCCGATGATATCATAAACACCCTCTCTCCGCAATCAAGCGTTTTCGGATCGCCGAAGAACGAGGTTATACGCCGCTCGCGCGCGTTATCGAAAAAGGTATATCCGAGGTTAGCGTGGGTAACGACCGAGGAAAAGCGTTTTCCCGTAAGAACGTAGGAATAGGGTGCCTTGGGCGGAATACTTTTATCGACAACGTAACCGTTTTGATAAAAATATCCGTTGCCCGACCTTATTGCACCCTCGGGCAACACAAGCGGTGATGATGAGCAGACCGCTGTCACGGCATTTGATATTTCGATATTTGCGTGCACGTTATTGCTTATCATCTCGCTCGAGAAATCGATATTCAACCGCGCACGGATTTTTAACGCGGCATAAAGATCCTCGCTTATATCGGCTCGGCGAAGCAAAAATATACCGCCGTTACGTCCGATATACTGCAAAGCGCCTGTCTCGGCACAGCTGTTTCTTACCGACCTCTCTATCGGGCGGTTATATCCGTCGCCGTCGTTGATGATAAACACAAGCTCATATCGGATACAGGCGCGGCTTAATGCCAGAAATGCCTTTAATACGCTGTCGGTGCGGTTTTTGCAGTTTGACTCCGAGACATCAACCGTTATTATCGGATGGTCGCCCGAGATACCTCTGCTCCAAAGGTCACCGATATTACAGCTTTTAAACCGTTCGGCTCTGCTCGCACCCGAGGGATACAGCACGCGGGACAATATCTGCTCGGGCAGAGCATCGCCAAACGGCAGAGGGTAATATCCCCTGCTGTTCCGCGCAAGCTTGATGTTGTTTACACATTCCTGCTTGGTCTCGCCGCAGGTGATAAGAAACTCGGCACGTCCGCCCTCGGCGTTTGCCGAACGCACAAGGCAAAGCGGAGTTATACATTCGCAGGCATTGTTATCGGTGGGAGAAGCCGCATGATCCATAGGGCCTGACACCGATGATGCGTTAAAGCTCTCTGCGCTTGCGAGAAACGAAAACGAGGCATCCTTGCTTCGCGGCGCAACGGCAAGCGTAAAGATATGCCGACCGTCGAGCCCGCTTCTGCGGTGAAAATAGAGTATACGCTTTTGCTTATCGTACTCGCTTTCGATAAAAAGGCGCGAAAAGGATATATGCGATTGGAATTTTCTTATATTTTCAAGTACCGGCTCGAACACAAGTGTGATATCGTATTTTTTAAGTGCCTCGGCGCGCGTGCCGATACACAGACAATTACTGTTTTTTGCAATCCCGTAGCGGACACACGCCGAAAACTCCTTTCCCGATGCGATGTGCGATACCGAATCGCTCCCTTTTTCAAAGCTGCAGCCCTCTCCCCCGAGCAGAGACACGCAGGAAAAGGTCTTTCCGCCTCTTGAAAAAAGCACCGCGGGCGAAAAGCGCATTGAGCTTTTGTCGTATACGGTATGCGATACCGCCCTGTCACCGCAGCTTATCCCGATATGCCCGACGCTTGTCACGACCGCATTAAGATCCCCGCGGGAAAGCAGGACCGCCTCGGGATCGGCGGGATCGACGTTTTTGGTAAACCTCTCGTTTCTTCTTACCGCATTTTTGCGCTCGGGATACTGTACAAACCGATCCTCAAAGATATGAGCATCGATAGGTATCTTTTCCTGAAGCAGCTCGCTTGCCGCCGACATACGTTTATCCGACATAAAGCGGTTTACGAACAGGTTTTTGTTTATTGCGTTCAAAGCGGCAATTATACTCATACCGACGTGATGCGCCATATAGCTTTTTACGCATATACCGTCGCTGTCGTTATTAAGATCAAGCGCCTCATAAAAGCCGTATTTTCCGTACATTCCGCGTTTTTCGAGCTCTGTAAGATTTTTCATCGCGGTATTTCCGTAAATACAGAGCGAAAGATAGGTGGAATAGGGCGATACTATCCTTTCATCGTGCGAAACACGTCTTAACGAAAGCGTTTGCAAGCCGTTTGCCTTATACTGATAGTGCATTTCGCTGTCGAAGGAATAATATCCGCTCTCGCTCACGCCCCAGACCGAATTTTCCGCACGCTGAACCATAAGCGCAAAGGCGATGCTCTCGTACATAAACGAATCGCGGTAAAGCGGCAGGAACAGCTGTGGCATCAGATATTCAAACGCGGTGCCCGACCAGCTCATCATACCGATATACCCGTTTTTGTGCGTAAGCGTTCTCGAAAGCGCGCCCCAATGCTTTTTCGGCACCGCCGACGAGGCGACTGCATAATAGGCGGTCATACGCATTTCGCTCATAAGCATATCGTAGCAGGAATTATCTTTCTCTCCGCTGTCGGCATTAAGACCTATCCTGAACAGATCGCGGCGTGTGTCGTAAAACACCGACAGATCGGTGTCCTTTATCAGCGTTTCCACCCTGTCGATAAGCGCCGAAACACCATCGTTTATTGCAATATACTCGCGCAGGCCCTCCTTAAGCGCAACAAGCATGACCACAAAATTTCCGCTGTCCACCGCCGAAACGTAACGGTTTCCGATAACCGAAAGGTTTGAGATATCATACCAATTATAAAGATTGCCTCTGTATTTATCCAAACGCTCAACGGTGGATATACTGTGTTCAAGACGCTCGTAAAACTCGATATCGCTTAACAACCCGAGATCCATAGCGGCAAGCAGCGAAACGAGATAAAAGCCGATATTTGTCGGCGAGGTACGCATTGCCCTGTCGTACACGGGGGATAACTGAACGTTATCGGGCGGCAGATGGTTTGTTTCCTCGTTTACGTTATCGCCGTAAAAGGAAAACATATCCGAAATATGCGCGCGGAGCGTTTTTATCTGTCGTTCGGTAAGCTCGGCTCCCGCTATACCGCCGCCGTCTATATTGCGCGACAAAACGAGCGCGACAAGCGGATAAACAAAATACAAAAGCCCCAAAAATCTCACAAAGGGCGGGCGCGCAAATACAAGCAATACAAGCCCGATAAATGTTGCAAATACACCGTCGAGCACGTATTTCCCGAGCGATGACGAAAGCTTTTCGGTTTGGGCGGCGGTGGTCCATTCAAGCGTTTTTCTTCGGGTAAAAAGCCGATATATCGCGAGAACAAATGCGTGTGCGGCAAGCGTTGCGCGGCGGGCACCCGAAGATATCTCGAACATCACCCGCATAAGCGACTGTGTCAGCATTGAATACGCCTTTGAAAAGAAGCGCAGGCAGGCAAAGGGCGAGCCCGAAAACAGAAAGCGCGCCAGAGTAAAGAAAAGCGGTACAAGAAATTCGGAGTAGGCGAGCACAAACACCCATATTCCGCTGATATCACGCAAAAACGCGCCTGCTATCACCGCCGAAAGCGAGCAGAGCGGCGACAGATGTCTTAATGCGGTGCTTACGATACGCAGCTTTGACAGTCGGTCCACGCGATCGCCGAGCAGAAAATACAGGTTTTGAAAATCGCCCCGCATCCAGCGATGCTGACGGCGGAAAAACGAGACAGTATTGCCGGGCGTGGAATCGGTAAGCGTTATATCCGAGGCGGCGAGAGTGTGCAATATGCTCCCCTCGATAACGTCGTGGCTGAGCACAAGACCTTGGGGGATCTTATCGGAAACAAGCGTATGAAACAGCTCGGCATCGATAAGCCCCTTTCCGCAGAAGCTGCCCGAGCCGAAAAGCGTTTGCGAGCGGACAAACATTGCGTTTGCATAGGAATCGAATCCCCCTGCGCCCGAAATAAGCCGCGAAAAGCCGGTGCGGTAGGCGCTTTTAAGCTCGGTTCGGACAGTCGGCTGTATAATGCCGTAGCCCGATACCACGTATCCGTTTTTAATTATCGGGCGGTTTACGGGGTGGAGTGCGACCGACAAAAGCTCGTTAACACTGCCGACGGACAGGTTCGTATCGCTGTCGAGTGTCAGAACGTACTTTATATCACGGATAAAACCGCTTCCGTAATATTCACTTTTATCGCCCTGCACGATATGCGATATAAGCTCGCAAACAGCGCCGCGCTTTCGCTCCCAGCCCCCGTATTTCGATTCGCTTTTATTCAGCACACGCTCGCGGAAAAGCATACAGAATCTATCACCGTGGATGCGGTTGAGAGAATCGATATTCTTTTGGGCGCGCTCGATTATCTGCTTATCCTCCAAAAGATATTGGTTGTCGGAATCGGGAAGATCGGCAAGCAGACAAAAATAAATATTGTCGTCGGGGTTCATATAACGGAATCTCGAAAGCGATTCAAAAACCTCGTCGTCGCTTCTGCCGCCTGTCATAAGAGACGCAACGGCGACAAGCGTTTTTGCATCGTCGGGCACGCTTGATAAATTCAACCTCGGTGCGCGATAAGGCGGAACAAAAGCGGAAACGGTTATGTCCGCGACCGAAAAAGCGGTTACCGCAAACGGAATAACAAGCAAAAGCGACAGTATTTTCAACAGACAAAAGGATGCCGCAAGCAGCACAGCGAACACCGCAAGCGCAACAAGCGACCAAACGAGTAAAAATCGCTTATCGGGCGCAAACAGCAAAGAGCCGAGCGGGGCTTTCTTGCGCTCGGCGCGCTCTATAAGCCGCATCAGCGCGGTATGCTCGTCGGTATTAAGCCGTTTTGCGTGATCCGAAACCGATTTTCGATACATACCTTTTGTCAGGTTATCCGAATCGGCATAGCCCTTTTCGTAACCCAACAATATCTCCTCGCATTTCCACAGCGACGGAATAATGTCGTCGTATTCGGGCTGATCAAGCGCCTGCAGCAGCTTTATGGCATCGGGGAGCATGCTCTCGCCCTTGTTTTCGGCAGATATCTCGGCTATTTTTTCTATAACGCAGACAGAGATAAGCGTTCTCACCGAGCATAGCTCGGTATAACCGAAATCGGTATTTTGAGCCGAAAGGTATTTTATAAGCGCTTTCGGCGGTACGATATAATCGCGCTCTCGGCAACAACGCGAGATAAGCAGATACATCCTCCCGCACGAAAGTGCCTTTTTGTCCCCTAACGCCGATTTGTAATGCCTGTCGATTATATAAAAATTATCGGTTATCCACGGCGAAAGTGCGCGCTCGTCCAAGCTTTTTTCGATAATTGCGTATGCTCGCTTGAGCGATGATCTGATATTTGGCATAATCTCCCCCGATGAAAAAGGTAATTTTTACTTTAGTATCATCAAAAAATCGGTTTTTATGCCATGAATAATAATCGCAAAAGCGAAAAACAATAAAACAAAAAAGGATAATACCTATGGAACAAAACAATATTTGCCCCTGCGGCGAGGAAGAAGAAAACGCCATACCCGAGCAATCGGTATCACCGAATCAAAGCGTTACTACCGTAGGAAACGGCATTTGTATACATTCTATGGTGATAGCGGGACAGATCGAGGGGCATTTTGCCGCATCGCCGCAAAGCAAATCGACAAAATACGAGCAATGCATACCTGCTCTTGTCGCCGTGGAGGAAAACGACGGAATAGACGGTCTTTTACTGCTTTTGAACACCATCGGCGGTGATATAGAGGCAGGGCTTGCAATAGCCGAGCTTGTTGCGGGAATGACAAAGCCAACCGTTTCTATCGTACTCGGCGGAGGACACTCTATCGGTGTTCCGCTTGCGGTTTCGGCAAAAAAATCGTTTATCGTTCCGAGCGCAACAATGACACTGCATCCCGTTCGGCTTAACGGACTTGTTATAGGAGTTCCGCAGACCTTTGCAAATCTTAATAAAATGCAGGACAGAATAATCGAATTTATAGTGCGGAACTCAAAAGCCGATGCAGACACGATAAAAAAGCTTATGAACGCCACCGACGATATGACGACCGATATCGGAACGGTTATCGACGGTCACGAGGCGGTGGAATACGGTATAATCGATTCGGTAGGCGGATTGGGATCGGCGGTGAACGAATTAAAGAAAATGATATTGGAAAAGGAGTGAAACACCCCTTTACTTTTCGGAATTGCTGTGATATAATACCGATAAGAACTTTATTAGGAGTATATATTATGGCAATTAAGGTTAACGAAGAAAATTTTGAAAAAGAGGTATTGAAATCCGATATTCCGGTTATGACCGTCTTTTATGCCGATTGGATCGCCGCCTGCAAGCTTATCAACAAATTTGTTGAGGAGATCGCTGAGGAATATGCCGGCAAGATCAAGGTTGCTATGATAGACACAGACGAGTGTCCCAACGTCTCGAGAAAGTATTATCTCCACAACTTCCCCACCGTTTTTATGTTCAAAAACGGCGAGATCACCTGGACCACCGTCGGCTACCGTCCCAAAAAGGTATTTTACGAGATGGTAAACAGCAATTTGTAAAACACTATTCAAATATCAAAAAAAGAAGCATCGTCCTTGATGCTTCTTTCAGAGCGAAGACAAATGGTCTATTTACGCCCTTGAAAGAAAATAATATAAGAACAACAGAGCTTCACTATTACTATGAAGCTCTGTCTCTTTTCATAAGGAATATTATTTTTTATTGTATTTTCAAGGGCTTTGACAAAAAGCTCGACTACCGTACAATCGTACGCCAACGCTCGCTTTTTTATAACCCAAAAATCAACGATTTTTGGGGACCCCCGATGCCAAAAATATCCTCATTTCTCTTACTCTGCTCAGTTTGCAGACTTTGTCTGCAAACTGACGCCACGAAAACATTTTCGTGGCGTTTTGTATTACAGCAACTTGTTGTTAAGACGTACAAATTCGTTTGCTTCCTCGGTAGTCAGCGTTCTCGAGAGAAGCAATGCGGAGAGATAAATGTGCTTTGCCAGATCTTCGGCATTATCTGCATTGTCAAGCTTTTTGATCAACGGATTATCGACGTTAACGGTAAGAATCTCGCTGTTAGGCAACTTGAATGCCTCGGTATTTCCCGACATACTGTACATGCGCATCATATCGGCAAACCGTCTTCCTTCCTCGGGGAGCGAGATCAATGCCGCCGCACCGTTTTCGCCAAGCGAGGCGAATTTGATCTCGGTGTCTTCGCTTCCGACAGCCGCTTTGAACAGGGAAGCAACGGTATCGTTTTTGTCTGCCTCGTTTTCTTCAAAACCCGAGTCTATCCTGCGGAATTTGATCTTGTCGTTCTTGCTTTCGAGATACTGCGCAAAATTGCTGTCGATAACGTTGTCGAAAACAAATACCGATTTGCCTTTTTCGGCAAAAATACCGAGATAATAGCTCTGGCTTTCCTTGTCGGTGGTATAATAAACCGTTCCCTCGTCCTTGCCGTCAAGATATTCGCTCAGTGTCTTGTAACCTCCGTCGGCAAGCTCAAACAATATGCTGCCTCTTGCGCGGTCGCCAAATTTCTCATCGCGCATACACGCATATTCAAAGTACGGCTTCATATCCTGCCAGTTGTTTTCAAGTGCTTCGCGCTCGTTGTTGAACATAGCATTGAGCTTGTCCGCGACCTTTTTGGAAATATGCGATGCGATCTTGCGCACGTAAGCATCGTTTTGCAAATAACTTCTCGATACGTTAAGCGGCAATTCGGGACAGTCAAGAACACCTTTGAAATTAACAAGATGCTCCGGACATGCGCCCTTGATGTTGTCGGCAACAAATACCGAATTATAGAAAAGCTTAAATTCGCTTTCGGTAGAATCATAGCCGCTCTTGCGCTTTGGAATAAATATTACACCCTTGAAATTAAGAGGGTAATCGGCAACTATGTGAAGCTTAAACAGCGGATCCTGATAATCGTTAAATACCTTTTTGTAAAACTCGTTGTATTGCTCGTCGGTTACATCGCTTGGATTTCTCTGCCAAAGAGGATCGGTGTCGTTGATAACGTTCTCGTCCTTGCCGTTCTTCAAAACAATATCGTACGGCATAAATGCGCAGTAGCGCTCCAATATGCTTCTCAGCTTTTCGTTGTCGAGGTAAGCAAGCTCATCATCGTCAACGTGCATAATGATCTCGGTTCCGTGAATATCCTTTGCACAGGGCTCGCTCTCGAAATTGCCGTTGCCGTCGCATATCCAATGCACACCCTCGCCGCCCTTGTAGGAGCTTGTGTACATTTCAACCTTTTCGGCAACGATAAACATCGAATAAAATCCCAAACCGAAATGACCGATAATACCGCCCGAGCTTTCGCCCTCGTATTTGGAAATAAACTCAACCGCACCCGAAAGCGCGATATTGTTTATATAACGCTCTACTTCTTCTGCGTTCATGCCGATACCGTTATCGCTGACGGTTATGGTTCTTTCTTCCTTGTCTGCGGTTACGGTTATTCTATACTGCGTGCCGTCATCCTCGGCTTCGCCTAAAGAAACAAGACGTTTGTGTTTTGTGATAGCGTCGCAGGCATTGGACACTACCTCTCTTATAAAAATATCCTTTTCGGAATACAACCATTTTTTGATTATGGGAAATAAATGCTCGGTATCTACCGACAAAGCACCCTTGGACATAACTTTAACCTTTCTCTTTTCGTGAAATAATGAGCCGCCTTAACGGCAGCTCATTTTTGTTTTTACTATTCAGCGTCTTTGCTTTCAAATGTGCAGAGAATATCGTCTTCATCTACACAGTCGTCAAGCTCATCGTAATCATCGATGAATTCATCGAATTCATCAAAGAAATCCTCGTCAAATTCTGCCAATGCCTTGCGGTCCTTGTACTCGGAATAGAGAAGGATAGCACCGGTTGCACCGCCGATAGCACCGAATATGCCGAATACGGTTGCAAGATTCTTCTTCTTTTCAACGTTCAGTATGCAAAGCACAACAAAAGTGATCGACTGAACCAAAAGCGAAATGCCGAGAATAGGTTTCCATTTTTTCATAGTAAATACCTCCAAAGTTTATTTGTTACAGTTTAGTTTTAGATATTCGTTGATAAAATCATCAAGCTCGCCGTCCATTACCGCCTGTATGTTACCGGTCTCGCAGTTTGTGCGGTTGTCCTTGACAAGCGTGTAGGGCATAAATACGTACGAACGTATCTGGCTGCCCCATTCGATGTTCATTTTCGTGCCGGTGATATCCTCAATGCGCTCAAGCTTCTCGCGTTCCTTGATCTCGAGCAGCTTACTTTTTAACATCTTCATTGCGGTTTCGCGGTTTTGCACCTGACTGCGCTCGGTCTGACATCCGACAACTATGCCGGTAGGGATATGGGTAATACGTATTGCCGAGTCTGTCTTGTTAACGTGCTGACCGCCCGCGCCGCTGGCTCTGTGTGCATCGATCTTAAGATCGGCTTCGTTTATCTCGATAGCGATCTCGTCGTTAAACTCGGGCAAAACCTCAACAGATGCAAAGGATGTGTGACGTCTTCCGCTCGAGTCAAAGGGGGATACACGCACTAATCTGTGAACTCCCGATTCGCTCTTAAGATATCCGTATGCGTTCTCGCCCTCGACCATAAACGAAACGCTTTTTATACCCGCCTCGTCGCCGTCAAGGTAATCAAGCACCTTTAACTTAAAACCCTTTTTTGCGGCATATTGCTGATACATTCTGTAAAGCATCTGCGCCCAATCCTGCGCCTCGGTGCCGCCTGCACCGGGGTGTATGGAGATGATTGCATTGCTTCCGTCATATTCGCCCGATAAAAGTATTTCTATTTTTTGGCGTTCGTATTCTTTTTTTACCGCATCAAGATCCGAAAGAACATCATCGACAACGCTGTCGTCGTCCTCTTCTATTGAAAGATCAATAAGCGTCTCGATGTCATCAAAGCTCCTCTTTAGTGCAAGATAACGCTCAAGAGTACCTTTTTTGAATTTTAATTGCTTCAAAACCGCCTGAGATTCCTGCGGCTTGTCCCAAAAACCCGCCTCTGCGGTTTTGTTTTCAAGCTCTTCGACCTCGGTCTTCAGCGTTTCAAAACCGATCGAATCTCCTAAGTCCTTTATTCCGTCGCTAAGCTCTCCTAACGATAACTTAGCTTGCTCTAACTGAAGAATCACAAATTGGCTCTCCTTAATATTTCTTTACACATATATTATATACATAAATATCGATTATGTCAAGGAATTTATACTATTGAAATGCATTATATAATGTATTATAATAACCGTAGATATAAAGATAAAACCAGCGAGGCAAATTATGACAAAATCGGAATTCAAAATGCATGCGGATGCTTTATATAACTACTGCGATTATCCGGCTGTGAAATATAAAGTGTTATTTTCTCTGTTGGATTTTTCGTATGAATCAGATGCACTCTCTGCATTACGTAATGATTATTTAAAGAGCGATATTGTAGAAGAAATGTATCAAACTCAAAGTGCGGACGGCAGTTGGGGGAAACTCAGATCAAAAGATTATTCGGTTAAAGCAAAAATACCCACATCCTCTACGGGCATTTCGCGTTGTCTTTATATAGGTTTGACTATTGAAGACAGAGATATTTTGTTTATGGCACGTGAATATTTGTTTTCTTTGCTTAACGGTACCGGAAGCGAGAAACTTTATGAGAAAAATGAACGCGCTTTGCCTTGGCAATCGGCCGAAATATGCAATCTTATAGAAGCGATAAGCCCCGATTGCGAGGAATGCGATGAGGTTTATGACCAATGGCTATATATTGCAAAGCGCGCTTATGAGTCGGGAGAGTATTCATATGAAGCCGACCGAGATGCTCAACATGAGGTTTTCTTAACCAAAGAAGCACGTTTGGTACCAATGCAATCCGCCTTGCTTTTAAAACGCCGTCAAAACATATCGAGCGACTTGGAAAATGCCATGCTTCGTCATTTAGGTGGTCACGCTGCGATAAACGGTCACTTTTGGGAAAAGACACCGTCTAAATTACCCGAGAACTTTAAAAATGATAAAATGCGCCGTTGGTTTCACACGCTAAATTATATTAATCAGTTTAAAGGGTCCGCACTTTATTTGAAAGATGCGACCGAATGGTTGCTCGATCAGGCAAATTCGGATGGACTTTGGGATTGGGGCACTCAAACAAAAGATCCATGGGGATATTTCGGATACTTTTCATGTAATAGAAAATATAATCACAATCGGATCGTAGATTGCACGATCGAAATCCTTTCATATTTGAAAGGGTACATAGAGAATAACCCATAATCATACGCAAGAAATAACAAAGCACCCTTAAATCAAGGGTGCTTTTAAAATTCAAAAAAGCGACAAACGTACCTATAAGCCGAGTTCTGTCGTGAACAATCATCTATCTTGGATTTATGTCGCCATAAATCTCTTTGCCACCTCCATAGGGGCTGCCGAGCAAGCATATGCCCCCGCCGCGGTGTTGCTCCGGATAGGGTTTACATGGCTGTGCCGTCTCCGACACACCGGTGAGCTCTTACCTCGCCTTTCCATCCTTACCAAGCGTTGCTTGGCGGTATCTTTCTGTTGCACTGGCCCTAAAGTCGCCTTCGGCAGATGTTATCTGTTATCCTGCTCTGTGGAGCTCGGACTTTCCTCACGGTACGGACTTTCGTCATGGTACCGCGCGATTGTTCGGTACGGTCGCAGACGAATTGTAACACATATTAATTATTTTGTCAAATATCTTGTGCTAATCTCTTGATTATTTTTGATTACGGCTATATAATATATTGATATGTGTGCGAATTTGGAGGTATTTGTATTGCTAAAGGATTATGCATCGGCTTATAAGGATAAAAGCATCGGCTTTGTCGGAATGGGGGTTTCCAATCTTCCCGTTATCAGATTGTTTGTTTCTGCAGGCGCAAAATGTATCGTTCGTGATAAAAAGGATCTGTCGGGGAGCGAGTATTACGATGAGCTGATCTCAAACGGCGTTGGATTTGTGTGCGGCGATAATTACCTTGATGATATAACCGAGGAATTGCTGTTTTTATCGCCTGCCGTTCGTCCCGACTTAAAGGGAATCGAAAACGCACGTAATAACGGCACCCGAGTTACCAGCGAGATGGAGGAGTTTTTTGATCTTTGTCCCTGCAAAAAGATCGCCGTAACCGGCAGCGACGGAAAAACCACAACCACTACGCTTATAGCCAAGCTTTTGGAGGCACAGGGGCATCGTGTGTGGCTCGGCGGAAATATCGGCATTAATTTGTTTGCAACTCTTGATGAAATAAAGCCCGACGATTTTGCCGTCGTAGAGCTGTCGTCCTTTCAGTTGATGAAATTGTCAAAAAGTCCCGATATCGCCGTTATAACAAACGTCGCTCCGAACCATTTGGATTGGCACACCGATATGCAGGAATACGTAGATGCAAAAAAACGCATTTATGAGTTTCAAGACGGCAATTCTTTGCTTGTTTTAAACAGCGATGATGAGTATTGCCGTTCCTTTGCAAGCGATGCAAAGGGATGTGTAAGATTTATTTCGGGCACCTGCGATAATACCGACGTGTATTTTACAAACGACGGAATATTCGACAAAAATAGTTTGCTGGTATCCGATGAGGAAATACGTATAGTCGGCAGACATAACCGCTACAACTATGCCGAGGCATATTGCGCGGTCAAGGATTTTGTATCAGCGGAGACTCTGAATAAGGTCGCGCGTGAATTCGGCGGTGTTGAGCATCGGATAGAGTTTGTGCGCGAGCTCGACGGAGTAAAATATTATAATTCGTCTATCGATTCAAGTCCCTCGCGTACCACCGCATGTGTCGAATCTTTTAAAGACAAAATAATTGTTATTGTAGGCGGTTATGATAAAAATATCCCCTACGAACCGCTTGGCGACCTGTTTGTGCGCAGAGTTAAATATGCGGTTCTCTGCGGTGCGACCGCACCAAAAATATCGGCAGTGCTCGATTCTGTCGGTTATACCGACTACTGCATAGCAGCTGAGTTTGAGTCTGCTGTCAACACCGCAAGATCTCAAGCAGAAAGCGGAGATTGTGTTGTTCTTACGCCCGCATCCGCGAGCTTTGATATGTTCAAAAATTTTGCCGAGCGCGGCAATAGATTCAAGCAAATTGTAAAATCGTTTTAAGGAGGATATATGGAAAAGTTATACTCTATCGTTGAAAACTTTACTTCCTATCCCGGTGTTGCGGGCTTTGAGTATATGGCATTCGACGAATTAACTAAGTATGTCGAGACACTTGGCATATTTGATGAGATCGGTACTACCTCTGTCGGTAGCTTTTACGGCATAATGCGTTGCGGCAAAAAGGATGCACCCTTGGTGCTGTGCGATGCTCACGTAGATACCATCGGCTTTGTAGTCACCGAGATTTGCGATGGGGGTTTTTTGCGTATCGCCAATATAGGCGGTATTGCCGCAAAAATACTGCCTTCGTCCGAGGTCAATATATACGGAAAAGAGACTATTCGCGGTATTTTCGCATCCAAGCCGCCTCATTTGCAGGAGCCGGGCGAAAGCGAACAAAAAATGAACGTTACCGATCTCTTTATAGATACCGGATTGCCGGTTGATAAACTAAAGGAGATCGTCCGTGTCGGTACTCCGGTCGGATTCCCCTGTAAGCTTCAAAAGCTGCTTGACGATTCCTTGGCAGGTGCCGGCTTTGACGACCGCCTCTGCGGTGCGGCGATCGTTCGCGCACTGATGGACCTTGATAAAACTTCTCTTAACGTTGACGTCGCTTTTCAGTTTTCGGGCACCGAGGAAACCGGCTACAAGGGCGCTATGACCACCGCTTATCTTTTGAATCCCGATAAGGCGATAGTTATTGACGTTACCCATGCGTTCGTTCCCGGCGCGCCTAAAGCGCGTGAGGGGGTAAAAGCAGGTCTCGGCGGCGATATCTGTATTGCCGCACAAACCAACCGCGCTTTCACAAAATTTGCTATTTCTGTCGCAGAAAAAGAGGGAATACCCTATCAATTGTCTGCGGCTTCGGGCGGAACCGGTACAAACTCAAATGCCGTTCAGACAACGAGAAACGGTGTTCCCACTCTGTTGATATCTATTCCGCTTAAAAATATGCACACAATGAGCGAGCTTGTAGATATGAAAGACGCGCTCAATACCGCAAAGCTTGTAACAGCGGTCATTAAAGCACTTTAATCGGAGGTACGGGAAATGCTTAGATATTTAAAAAAGTACTGTGACATTCTCGGTCCTTCGGGAATGGAAGATGAGATCAGAAACGCAATAATCGATGATATCAAGGATACGGGATGTGAATACGAGACCGATCCGTTGGGTAATCTGATCGTGTTCAAAAAGGGCAAAAAGAGACGTGATAAAAAGGTTCTTTTGTCCGCACATATGGATGAAGTCGGTTTTATGGTAAAGTATATCGACGATGACGGCTATGTGCTTTTCGATTCAATAGGCGGCATCGACAGACGTGTTGTAAGCGGCCGCCGTGTTGTCTTCTGCGAGAGCAATATTCATGGCGTGGTTGCCTCCAAGGCGATCCATATGCAGACTCCTGAGGAACGTGGAAAATGTGAGGCGATAAGCGGTATGCATATCGATATCGGTGCAAAAAGCCGCGAGATGGCTAACAAGCACATTATGATAGGCGACTGCGCAACCTTTGTTCCCAATTACGTTGAGTTCGGTGAAGGACTTATTCGTTCCAAAGCGCTTGACGACCGTTTCGGATGTGCCGTTCTTGTAGCTATGATAAACAGCGATTTGGAATACGATACCTATTTCGCATTTAATACCTGCGAGGAGATCGGATGCGACGGTGCCAAGGAGGTCGGACACAGACTGAGACCTGACGTTGTTATCGTTCTTGAGGCAACCACCGCAGGCGACATTCTGGGTGTGCCTAAATCCAAGTGTGCCTGCTCGGTCGGCAGCGGCGCCGTTTTGTCGATAATGGACAGAGGCGCAATATATGATAAAGACCTTCTCGAAACTGCGGTTGCGATTGCGGATGAGAAGAAAATCAAATGGCAGTATAAAAACGTCGTTGCGGGCGGTAACGAGTCCGGCGCATATCAGCGTGCCGCTGCGGGCGCTTGCGTGTTGGCAATAAGTGCACCTGCAAGATACATTCATTCCGAATCCAACGTTCTTTCGATAAGCGATATGCAATCGGTAGCCGAGTTAGCATCGGCATTAAATGAAAGGAGCTTCAACTAATGCTTAATCTTGTTAAAAAATATCAAAACACCTTTTCGGTATCGGGTAACGAGGCAGAACTTGCAAATATAATAAAAGAGGATCTTAAATCGGTTTGCGACAGCATCACTATTGATGCTATGGGAAATCTTATAGCTTTCAAAAAGGGCAAGGACTCCTCCAAAAAGCTTATGATCGCATCGCATATGGATGAGATCGGCTTTATTGCCGTAAATATCGAGGACAGCGGTCTTATCCGTGTTGCTCCCATCGGCGGCATCAATGCGGTAGCATCCTGCTATCACAACGTAAAGTTCCAAAACGGTGTTTCGGGTATTCTTGTTGTTGAGGATGGCACAAAGCTCGTCGATATTACCGCCAATAAGCTTTTTATCGACATCGGTGCCGATTCCGCTGCAAAAGCAAAACGCAAGGTAAAGGTCGGTGATCTTTGTGCAGTTGCACCTATGTTCAAAAAGCTTTCCAATAAGCGTTATGCATCCAAGGCGTATGACGATAGGGTTTGCTGTGCAATCTCTGCTTATGCCGCTTTGAATTGTAAAACGCCCGCGTATGACACCTGGTTTGTTTTCACCGTACAGGAGGAGGTCGGCTGCAGAGGCGCAAAGCCCTCGTCATTTGCTGTTATGCCCGATTATGCTCTCGCGCTCGACGTTACGCCCGCACCCGCTTGCGGTAACCCCAATCACCTTACCGTAAAGCTCGGTAAGGGCGCGGCTATAAAGATAAAAGACAGTTCGGTTATCTGCTCTAACAAGATCGTTGAGCGTCTTACCGAGCTTGCAGAAAGCAACAGCATCAGCTATCAGTACGAGATCCTTATGGCAGGCGGTACCGATACCTCCGCCATGCAGATCGCAGGCGCCGGCAGTCATGCGGGTTGTATCTCTCTTCCCACACGCTATGTCCATACTCCCGTCGAAACGATCGATACAGACGACCTTAAAGCTTGCACTGATCTCTTGATCGCGTTCATTGAAAACGGTGCCGAATAAGTAAAACGGAAGTATTGAGTATGTTTAACGAAAAATTGATGTCGCAAGCGCTTGAGTGTGAAAAATCACTTTCCGATGTTTTTGCGCGTATCGATGAGATCGCGTTTAAAAACACGCAAAAGGTTATGAGCATTTTCCGCGAAAACCGTTTGTCCGACAGACATTTTAACTCTACCTGCGGTTACGGATATAACGATGACGGCAGAGATCTGTGCGATAAAATGTTCGCTTCTGCTTTCGGTGCGGAGGCGGGATTTGCACGCTCGCAAATTATTTCAGGTACCCATGCGCTCGCTATTGCGCTGTATGGCTTGCTACGCCCAAAAGACACCATTCTTTCGGTCAGCGGTAAGCCGTACGACACTCTTGATGACGTTATCGGCTTGGGCGATAGCGACGGCAACGGACAGGGCTCGCTTTGTGAGTACGGTGTGATCTACCGTGAGATTCCGCTTGTTGATAAAAAATATCTAAACCTTTCGGAAATAAAGTCTGCCCTTAATGCCGACAAAACCATCAAGGTGGTTTACGTTCAACGCTCAAAGGGATACGGGGACAGACGAACTCTAACTGTCGCAGAGATAAACGAGCTTTTTGCGCTTGTACGCAAATTCTCGGGTGTATATCTTGTTGTGGATAACTGCTACGGTGAGTTTACCGAAATCGAGGAACCGAAGGCCGATCTTCTTGTCGGCTCGCTTATCAAGAACGCCGGCGGAGGAATGGCAGAGACCGGCGGCTATATCGTCGGCAGCGAAAAGGCAGTCGAGCTTGCATCTTACCGTCTTACCGTGCCCGGTATAGGTCTTGAGGCAGGCGCATCTATGGGTGCGACAAAGCCGATGATAAAGGGCTTGTTTTTTGCCCCTCACATAACCGCCCAAGCAATCAAAACCGCGCATTTTGCCGCGGCGATGTTCGAGCGTCAGGGCTTCGAGTGCTATCCCGGCTCGCTCGAGATGCGAAGCGATATAATTCAGACTATTCGTCTTCACAATGCCGAAAACGTGTTGAAATTCTGTCGCGGTATTCAAAAGGGCTCGCCTGTCGATAGCTTTGTGGTACCGGAGGGATGGGAAATGCCCGGCTATAACGATTCTGTCGTTATGGCGGCGGGTGCTTTTACTCAGGGTAGCTCTATCGAGCTTTCTGCCGATGCCCCCTTGCGTGAGCCGTATCTTGTATATCTGCAGGGCGGGTTGACTTATGAAAGCGGAAAAATCGGTGTTCTCACCGCACTCGATGAAATGCTTAAAGACAGCTGATAAATAAGCAACATCGATCGATGTTATTAAACGACAAAATATAGGTGTTATTACAGAACAAGGCAGTACAATACTACAAAGAGGTATTTTATGGCAATGCATTTACTAAAGCCGCCAATGGGGTGGAACGCTTGGAACTACTTTGGTTGGGAGCATATTAACGAAACGGTAGTCAAAGAAACTGCCGATGCAATGAGGGATATGGGCTTTTTGGAGGCGGGCTATAATATCGTTTCCATCGACGATGCTTGGCTCCAAAGAGGTCGAGATGAAAACGGCGATCTTGTACCCTGCGCAGAAAGATTCCCTTCGGGTATGAAGGCGATCGGCGATTATCTGCACGAGCGTGGCTTTAAATACGGGCTTTACGCAGGAGCAGGTGTGCTCACCTATGCTAATTGCGAGGGCAGCTTCGGTCATGAGCGTCAGGATGCAAAGAAATTCGCCGAGTGGGGCGTCGATCTTCTCAAATACGATTTCGGCTATGTTGCACCGGGACAGGATCCCTCGCACCTTTTCAGAAGAATGGGACAGGCACTGCGCGAAAGCGGAAGAGATATTATATTCTCAGGTTGCTACGGTCATACCCACGTTACCCAGTGGATGCGCCAAGCAGGTGCATCAATGTGGCGTCTTTCGGGCGACATTCAGGATAGTTGGGAATCAATAATCGCGGTCGCAAAAAATGCCCTTACTGTCGGTGCTTATTCAGGTCCTTGCGGTTGGAACGATCCCGATATGATGGTTGTCGGACTCAACGGTGAGGGTTGGGTTGGTCAGATCGGCGGCGGTTGCTCTCTTAACGAATACAGCGCGCATTTTTCGATTTGGTGTATGCTTTCAGCACCGTTGCTTATGGGGCACGATGTAAGAAAAACCACTCCCGAGATAGCAAATATTTTGCTTAATAAAGAGCTTATTGCAATTAATCAGGACGATTTGGGAGTTCAGGCATATGCACTTCCTCCGATGAGCAACGATGATTTGATTCTCGCTCGCCCTCTTGCCAACGGCGATATTGCGTTTTGCCTTGTTAACGAAACCGACACGCCTAAAAAAATGATACTTTCTTGGGATTATTGCGGTTGGGAGATCACCGACAAGGTACGCATCCGCGATTGTATCAACCACGTTGAGCTCGGCGAATTTTCTTGCGGCGCTTTTGCCGATGTTCCTGCAAGAAGCGCTATGGTATGGCGGGCAATCAGAATATAGTTTCGCCATATTCGGAAATTTGAATTTCATAAAACAAAAAGCCGCTGCATTGCAACGGCTTTTGTGGTTCAATTATAGATTAAAAATCCTCAACAGTGCCAATGAATATCGGCAAATTGGTCGTATTGTCGAAAATAATATAAACAAAAGGTCGGTCAATGGTTACAACGTAATCTAAACTGTCGGGACCCTCCCATGCTATTGTTGCAGCGGCGGCTAATGTTCCTTCCTCGTGAACCGAAATGTTCGTTACCTGCTTGATAGATTTTGTGTATAGGTTGCCGTTTTGGCTTATAGCCATTTTGGAAAAGTCGGCGTATTCGCCGTAAAATATGTCTGTGATTCCCATTTTTTGTAACGGCGTTGTTAATTCGATCTCGTCATCAGTTTGGAATTTCGGGAACGAAAACTTTGTTATTCCATTTTTTTTATTGCTTAAAAGCTCATCGAATGCTGTGTAATTCAAGGAATTGATCAAGTCGGCGACAGTTATATCTTCGTTCGGCAGTAAAGCAACAAAACTGTATTTGTCTTCGTATTTGTAAATAAAACCTGTGCATTTGTCATTTGAAACATAGGTGTTACATTGTCCGTACATCTGGGTTACAGTCTTTTGCTCGCCGTTTTCCTTTGTAAAGGTTTTGTTTTCGATAGAGTACAGTTTTCCGTGCCAATTGGCCTCGAAATACAGCGTGTTCACGATAGCCATTTCAACGTCTTTTTCGATTTTATCTGCGAATTTATCGATAAGTCCATTAGTTTTGTCAGAAATCCAACCGTTAATACTGTCTAACGCTTCCTGAGAACTAAAAATGGTTTTATATGCCTCTATTCCGTAATAATCATAGTTGGTCTGCAAAAAGTTCTTGTCTACCGTAACCGATTCGTCATACCATATCGAGTTGTCGATATGTGTATTGTATCCATTGCCTGTGCCGAATAACGTGCGGTACTCGCACATATATTCATTCAATCTGTCAAGATCGGTGCCGCAGATCGTATTAATCAGCTGTTCCTTGGTATTTCCGTCGGCGCCATTGGTTAACATCGCCATGGTATATATTGCAGAGGTAGGGGAGAGCAGGTTATTTTTGCCGGAAGTGTAAGAATTTTTAAAAAGCTCAAAACTAAAATTCGCTATTCCGTTTCGTGTATCGGTATCGGAAAAAGGCGAGCTTTCATAAGTCGGCGTGTTTGCAGTAAGGAATTGCAAAAGATCGGTGGTTTCGCATATATCGGGAAAATCATCTGGGACAATGGTATAAGATGGCTTGTCATTCGGCTCGTCGCACGGATCTCCGCCGGGTACTTCGTCAGATACTTCATCCGATGCTTCGTCCGATATATCTCCCGTGCTTTCGCTCGGTTCGTCGGAGTGTTCGGGTAAAGAAGACTCAACTTTCTTGTCGGGTATTACGCTCGATGAATCGTTGCTTTTGTCTGCCTGTAAGCTGTCCTTGCTGCTATCGGCAATATCGGTATCCAAAAAATCTGTTTGACTGATAGTATCGCCTGTGTTACTCGGTGTGATTCTGTTTCCGAACACCATACCAAAAACCAAAACACATACAAACAGACATGAAATCGAGCTGATAACAGTTCGTCTGGTTGCGGTTCTTTTTGCGTTTAAAGATTTGTATTTATTTTCGACCAAATCCTTAAATTCTTTATTATTTTTCATAATTATCAATCTCCAAGCTGTTGCGCAACGTTTTCTTTGCGCGGTAAATTATGTTCTCGATCTGCTTTTTGCTTATTTTCATTACTGCAGCCGCTTCTTCGTATTTTAAACCCTCAAAATATACCAGATGCATCGCAGATCGGTAATCCTTCGGCAGTGCCTCTATCGCATCGTGCAGCTTTCGCTTTTCCTCGTCGCGTATAACTATATCTGCAAGATCGTCATCGTCGCTGCTCGGTTCGGAATAAAGCGATTCCAAAGGAAGATGGGTTCGCCTTGATTCCTTGCGTAACCAATCCAAAGCACGCGATCTGCCCAGCATATAAAGATAGGTCTTTAGCGATACTTTAAAATTATATTTTTTTGGTTTGAAAATAAGGTACGCGAAAACATCCGCGGCAATATCCTCGGCAGCTTCGGTATTTTGAACGTACCGTTTGATAAAAAACATCAATCCGTGACGGTATTCGTTCATAATATCCTCAAATGCCGATTCGTCGCCCTCGAGAAAACGCGCGTAGAGTAAAGCACCACGGTCGTCGATCATATTTAGTTCCTCGCATGCAAGTTTCAATATGTTATACGTGTGTGACTCAAAAAACACTCGCAAAATATAAAATATTTGTATATTTTTTTCGTTGACAATGCTTTTTGCTTGTTATATAATTCGTTCGTTGATCGAATATGATTTTAAGAGAGCTTTGTTATATGCTTAAAAGAGCCCTTGTGTTCACAAAAAATTTCACGAAAAAGAATACGGTAATGGTAATTGCTCTGCTGGCAGCTGTCATTACCTCTTTTATCGTTCAGATAGACAGCAAATATCTTGATTATTTTGATTTCAAAACACTTACCTGCTTGTTTTGTGTGCTTGCGGTCGTCTGTGCATTAAAGAACATAAGCTTCTTTTACATATTGGCAGAGAAAATAGTTCAATTGTTTAAGAACACACGCTACTGTGTTCTTGCGCTCGTTTATATTACCTTTATCGGCTCTATGCTTATTGCAAACGATATGGCGTTGCTTACGTTTCTTCCGCTCGGCTATTTCGTTTTGCACACTACGGGCACAGAGAAATATATTGCATTTACCTTTATTATGCAAAATATTTCCGCAAACCTCGGCGGAATGCTCACGCCGTTCGGTAACCCTCAGAATCTTTATTTGTATACTAAATTCGAGATAGACCACATTGAGTTTATCGAAATTATGGCGCTTCCGTTTTTGCTTTCGATCACGCTTATAACCGTTCTTTGTATAATTTTCGTAAAACGCGAGCCGCTCGATGTCCGAACCGATGAGACGAAATTACCTCTGGGTAAAACGGTTGTATATTTGATATTATTTGCTCTTTCGATCGCAATAGTTTTCAGAGGGATTCCGTATTGGATAGGACTTATAGTTATTCCCGCCGTATTGATATTTTTTGACAAAAAAGCGCTTTCCGATGTGGATTATCCCTTGCTTTTTACCTTTGTGTTCTTTTTTGTCTTTTCGGGAAATATGGCAAGGATCGGATTTGTAAGAGATTTCTTTTCTGTTCTTATGGAAAAAAGCACGTTGCTTTTCAGTATTTTTTCCTGTCAGATAATCAGCAACGTTCCCTCGGCAATATTGCTTTCGCAGTTTACCGATAATTACCGTGAATTGCTGCTGGGTGTTAATATCGGAGGAGTGGGCACGTTGATCTCGTCGCTTGCAAGCTTGATAACCTTCCGGGAGTACACCAATCATAACCCAAACAAGAGCAAAAGATATATAAGAGATTTTTCTTATTTGAATTTTGGTTTGCTCATTATTCTAACCGCCTTTGCATATTTTGCGGTTGTGTGATTTATTAGGAGATCGTTATGAATTACCGATTGGATAAATACGGAAACAAGCTTTCTGTTCTCGGTTTCGGCTGTATGCGTTTTCCGCGCAAGCTCGGCGCGATCGATATTAAAGAAACCGAGCGCGAAATAATGACCGCCTACGAAAACGGCGTTAATTATTTTGATACCGCATATATTTATCCCGGAAGCGAATCGACGCTGGGAGAGATTTTTGAGAGAAATAACATTCGTGATAAGGTTTATATCGCAACAAAATTGCCTCACTATCTTATCAAGAACAGGGAAGACCTTGACACCAAATTTAACGAGGAACTTAAACGCCTGCGCACCGATTACGTCGATTATTATTTAATGCATATGCTGACCGACGTTGATACCTGGAACCGACTTGTCGATATAGGCATTATCGAGTGGCTTGATGAGAAAAAAGCATCGGGCGCCATACGTCAGATCGGCTTTTCTTATCACGGTAACTCCGAGTCGTTTTGTGCTTTGATCGATACTTTTGATTGGGATTTCTGTCAGATACAGTATAATTATATGGACGAACACTCCCAAGCAGGCAGAAAAGGTCTTAACTACGCTGCATCAAAAGGCATACCGGTTGTAATAATGGAGCCGCTTCGGGGCGGCAAGCTCGTTACGCATCTTCCCGACGAAGCGAAAAAAATATTCGAGGAGCATTCGGTAAAGCATACCCCTGCACAATGGGCATTCAGATGGCTGTGGAATCAACCCGAGGTAACGGTTGTCCTTTCGGGTATGAATTCGGGCGAGATGGTGCGCAATAATATTAATACCGCCTCTACCGTCTCTGTCGGCGAGCTTACCGACGATGATGAGCAGATGCTGAAAAGGGTAGTGCATGCGATCAATTCAAAAATGAAGGTCGGATGCACAGGATGCGGATACTGTATGCCGTGCCCCAAAAACGTTGACATCCCCGGCACCTTCGCGGCATATAACCGCCGTTTTGCCGAGGGCAAATTTTGGGCATACGTTGATTACTTTATGTGCACGGCATTGCGACCTAATTCTACCGCCGCCTCTAATTGCATAGAATGCGGCAAATGCGAAAAGCATTGTCCTCAGCATATAAATATACGTACCGAGCTGAAAAACGCACGTAAGGAGCTCGAAGGGCCGTTGTACCGCACCGCAAGTAAGATCGCAAAGATTTTTAAGTTTTAAAACAAAGTTCCTATTCCGATTCTCTCGGCAATAGGAACTTTTTATTATATGTCCATAAGTTTACATAATGTTGGTTGGAAACCGAATTCGTTTCGTATTCCATCGATTTCCGCACGCATTGCCGCCTTTTTTGCACTTGAAGTCGAGCTGCGTTTTACCGCACGGATAAGAATGTTTTTTGGCGTATGGTCAAGATCGATAAATTCCAAAAGCTGTGTTTTGTATCCGCAATATTCCAGCACGTTGGCTCTTATAGCGTCGGTCGCCAAAGCCGAAAACCGTTCGCTGATAATGCCGTATCTCGATAAAATCGTCAAGTTATCGGGGTTTAACTGATAATTTAATTCGTGCTGACAGCAAGGCACGGAGAAGATATATTTCGCATTCCACTGTATTGCGTTGTAAAGCGCATAATCGGTAGCTGTATCGCAGGCGTGCAGTGAAATGACCATGTCCACCTCAAACGGTGCTTTATATCCGTTAATATCACCTAATTCAAAACGCAGATTGCTATATCCGTATTTTTCCGAAGCCGAGTTGCACTTTTTAATAACCTCTTCCTTTAGGTCAAGACCGATCATGTTAACGTTTATGCTCTTTATTTTTGTTAAATAATAGTACAAAATAAATGTCAAATAAGATTTACCGCAACCGAAATCGATAACGTTGATGCTTTCGAGCTTGTTGCTGTCGATCTCGTCATCGATGATCTCTAAAAATCGGTTTATCTGCTTAAACTTACTGTACATCTGGTTAATTATCTTGCCGTCATGTGTGAATATGCCCATATCAACGAGAGGAGGGATGACATCGCCCTCGTTTAAAATATAGTTTTTCTTGCGGTTGTGACTCGCAGATAATTGCTTTGATGCAGCAATTACTCTTACTTTATAATTAACCTTTTGGTTTTTAGAAATGAGCATCATGTGCTCTTTATCATCCGACCATGCATTTAACTGTTTATAACGTGCGCTGATTAAATCAAATAAATATTCGGCAAAATCGCTTTCGGAGATATTATCGTGAAAAACCTGCTTTTCGGTGTATTTTGAGACGTGATAGGTAGAATTAATATTTTCTATTATGACTTTTTTGTATATCTCGCTCTTTTTAAAAGGAGCGCTGATAACGATTCGTTTGATGCCGCAATCCAGCATATCTGATATTTTATTCTTTAATTCGATCATAAATACCTCTCGGATGCTAATTATATCATATTATAACATAAATTTTTTCTTTTGTCATCCTCTAATCATCGGAAAGTTTTTCTATTCTATTGACAATTAAATTATCGAGTGTTATAATACAGAAAAATAAATTAAACCGTTGAGGCGGAGATAACGGCGAAATATGCCTTTACAGAGAGTCTGCGTTGCTGAGAGTCAGGCAAGATACAGTTCGTCAAATGGACCGCTGAGGGTGCAGTCAAATGCCCAGCGCAAAGTATTCTGCAACGTGTCGGCATACGTCAGTTGCCTCGGATATGTATGTATCCTAAAGTGCATGGTTATCCATGAATTCAAGGTGGCACCGCGGATTTTTATTCGTCCTTGACAGATAATATTTTTCTGTCGGGGCGTTTTTGTTTTGACAGAACGAAACGGAGCTTCTATATGTTTTTACTTACTAAACGATGGCGATACCGTTAATTACCTCAAAATATCTAAATTATTTATACGGAGAGAAAAAATGATACTCAATAACGTAGATTTTGAAACATATTTTAATAACTATCCCGATAAAAACGGCTATTTTGGTAAATACGGCGGTGTGTATATCGATGATAAGCTCAAAGCCGCAATGGAAGAAATTACTTATGCATATTATTCTATCTGTCAGTCGCGCAAATTTATTGCGGAGCTGCGCAGAATACGTAAAGAGTTTCAGGGCAGACCTACCCCTGTTTCTCATCTCGAGCGCCTTTCGGATGCGTTGGGCGGAAGAGTTCAGCTTTATGCCAAGCGTGAGGACCTGAATCATTCGGGAGCACATAAGCTCAATCACTGTATGGGCGAGGCGCTTCTTGCTAAATATATGGGTAAGAAGAAGGTTATTGCCGAGACCGGCGCAGGTCAGCATGGCGTGGCTCTTGCTACTGCCGCCGCATATTTCGGTCTTGAGTGTGATATTTATATGGGTACTGTCGATATTAAAAAGCAGGCGCCCAACGTCGCCAGAATGAAGATTCTCGGCGCAAACGTTATCGAGGTTACCCACGGACTGCAAACTCTTAAAGAGGCGGTTGATGCCGCATTTGATGCTTATAGTAAGGAATATAAAGATTCTATCTACTGTATCGGCTCGGTTTTGGGACCGCATCCGTTTCCGATGATGGTTCGTGATTTCCAAAGCGTTGTCGGTATAGAGGCACGTGAGCAGTTTATTGAGATGACAGGACATCTTCCTACATCTATTGTTGCCTGTGTGGGCGGCGGCTCCAATGCCGCGGGACTTTTTGCGGGATTTCTTAACGATCCTGTCGAGATATACGGTATCGAGCCGCTCGGCAGAGGACCCAAGCTCGGAGATCACGCTGCAAGTCTGAAGTACGGCAGTGAGGGCGTTATGCACGGCTTCAACAGCATAATGCTCAAGGATGAGAACGGCGATCCCGCACCCGTATATTCGGTTGCGAGCGGTCTCGATTATCCGTCCTCCGGACCGGAGCACGCATTTCTTCAGGAGATCGGCAGAGTAAAGTATGATGTCATCGATGATGAGGAGACTATCGATGCATTTTACAAGCTTGCTCGTCTCGAGGGTATCATTCCCGCTATAGAGAGCTCTCACGCCGTCGCGTACGGTATGAAGCTTGCAAAGACAATGGAACACGGTTCGGTTCTTATTAATCTCTCCGGCAGAGGCGATAAGGACATGGACTATGTTATAGAAAATTACGGTATCAGATAATCCATGTCAAAAAAACGAAAAATAGTTTTATATACGCTTCTTGTGGTGTTCTCATTGGCTTTTGTTATCAGCGGTGCAGTGTTGTTGCGTGAGTATTCAATGCGCGAGCGTGACAGTCATACCTTTGAGGATCTTGCAAGCTTGATCGAGGTTTCCGAAACGGTTGAGATCATCTACGATTATTCATACGTCGAAAATGAGGATATCTCGGACAGCTCGTTGCCGATAGTTAACCGTGTTGTTCATAAGCGTAACCTCGAGCCGTTGATAGAGTTAAACAACGATTGTGTCGGTTGGATATGTATAGAGGGGACAAAGGTAAACTATCCCGTAATGCATACGCCGACAGTTTCCGAAAAATATCTTAACCTTAGCTTTGATTATAAATACAGCGCGTACGGTGTTCCTTTTATGGATCACCGATCGACTGTCGATAGCGACAACGTTGTTATTTACGGTCACAATATGAAGGATGGCTCAATGTTTGCAACCGTGCGGCGTTTTATGGAAAAGGATTATTTTTTGGAGCATCCGACCATCGAGTTCGAAACGGTTGATGGATGTAAAACATATAACGTTTTTGCGATTGCATCGGTAAAGGCAAACGACGTCTGGTATTCGTATCAGAATTTTACCGATCGTGAGCAGTATATAAATGCTGTTAAAAGGATTATATCCAAATCGCTTTACGAGACTAACGTTTTGCCCGAGTACGGCAAGCAGATAATCACCTTATCGACCTGCTACGGCGCAGAACGCGATGACCGCATTATTCTTCTCGCAGTTGAGGAATAGAATAAATTAATTTTAAAAAGGACATATTATGGAAAATTACGAAAAGAAGATCAAACGTGTTATAATCACCAAAGAGGAAATAGATGCCGCTATTAAAAAGGCAGGAAAAGAGATCAGCGATTCTTATGACGGCAGACCGATATTGCTTGTCAGCATATTAAAAGGCGCATTTGTTTTTATGGCTGACCTCTGCCGTGCAATAACCGTGCCGTGCGAGATAGGTTTTATGTGTGCAAAAAGCTATTACGAGGGCACCGTTTCTGCAGGTGTAGTCAGCATTACAATGGATCTTGAGCAGGATGTAAGCAATTATCACGTTATAATCGTAGAGGATATTATAGATACCGGCAGAACGCTGAATGACGTTATGAAAATGCTTAAAATCCGCAACCCGCTTTCATTAAGAGTTGTTACCCTGCTTGATAAGCCGTCGAGAAGGGTAGTGGACTTTAAAGCAGATATGTCCCTTTTTACAATTCCCGATTATTTTGTTATCGGTTACGGTCTCGATTGTGCAGAGTATTATCGCAACCTGCCGTACATAGCAGAGTATAATTCCGAAGTATAATGCAAAAACCTCTTTTGATGCTATACAAAATGCATCAAAAGAGGTTTTCTGTTTTTATTTGATCGATATATCAATATCACCTGTACCGGTTGTGATCTCGCACATACCGCCGCTTGTCGATTTCGGAACGTTTACGTCACCCGTCGATGTCGTCGTTATAAATACCTTTTCCGTAATAAGCGTTCCGCTTACATCTCCCGTGCCGGTTTCTATATAGATATCGTTGGCATCGCAATTATTAAGCGTAACGTCACCCGTGCTTCTGGTTATTTCAAATCTTCCCGATGCAATAACGTTATCAAGCAAAGCATCGCCGGTGGTGCCGTCGTTGATAAGGTTGCTGCATTTTAGGTTTCTGACAACCGTTTTGCCTGTAGATACGTTAATTTTCGCGTCGTTTTCGCAGGTGATGTCGTCGATTTCGATCATTCCCGTAGAACAGGATAACTCAATCTGCTTTGCGGATATTCCTTTGGCAACTATTTTTCCGGTGCCCGCTTCAAGCTTAATAAGCTCGGATGCGGATGCCATGTTGCTTATGTCTCCCGTGCTTGATGTAATTAGAATGCTTTTAAATCTAAAGCTGTCAGTCAGATCAATATCGCTTGTATTTGTTTTGATACAAAGGTTTCCGTATTCGCTCTCGGGTAAATAAACCGTTATCGAGGGTGTGAAAAGGTTGAATCCGATATAATCATAAAACTTTTTTGTGTTATATACTTCGATCTTCAATTCGCCGTCTTTTACGTTTACGGTATGCTTCGAATTGGTTTCTTCGTTGCAAACAACGTATGTCCGTGTGATATTTGATGGAAAGAACGTTATATCTGCCGTGTCGGTTTTTATTGATATGTTTGTGATATCCTCGGAAAACTCATATTCGTTAGTTTCTGTTTCGATTGTAGAGAATTTAGTAAAATCCCAGTCTGCAATTGCCATTACCGCTCCGAAAGAAGCAGAACCCGCAATTACGAGAGCCGTCGCCGCAATAAGCCATTTTATTGTTTTCTTGCTCATTTTGCTTCCTCCTTTTTAATGAATAAAAACTTTGTTCCCAATAACATTTTTTTGCCGAGCCATATTGCTCCGTTCGTGGCGGCTCTGCATCCGTAAAACATAAAAATCGATAGTCCCGCACAAATCAGTACGGCGCTGAACATCGCGCCGGCAGTCGGGAACTGTGCATCGATCAAAAAGATCACAGCCGCGATTATACCGCCAACCGCACATCCGATAAGCGATGCAAAAATCGACCATAGGGAAATAACGATTGCCCATACCGAAACATAAACCGATAAAACAACTGCAATCGCAGAAATCAAAAGCGGTATCCACACAGGTGCTCCAAGCACCAGCAGCGTTATTTCTAAACCGCTTTTCTTATTTCGTTTTAACTTTTCTTTTGCGAATTTATGTATGGGGATATCGTTCATAGTCGTTACAACAATTTCGTCAACCGTTCCGATACCCGAAATCGCTTCTTCCTCCGAGAGCCCGTCCTCGATCCTGTCATCGATCATTTCGTCGTAAAAGTTTATACGTCCATCTATGTCCTCGCAAGGTATCCCGTTTAGCTTTTTGCGAAGCTCGGATAAAAATTCTTGCTTAGTCATATGATTTCCTCCTTTGTGATAAATTGGCATATCGATAGTATTTCTTTCCATTCCTCTTTAAAACTCTCGATACGCGTTATGCCGTTATCGGTAATGTGATAATACTTTCTAAGCCGTCCGTCGTGCTCCGCTGTTCGTACAGTAAGCATATCGGCAGTTTCCAAACGCTTTAATATCGTGTATAAGGTGGATTCCGAAAGCTCTATATGGGGCTTCATATCTTTGATGATTTTATATCCGTATGAATCCTCATCTTTGATCGCCGCCAAAACGCATACGTCTAATATACCGCGCTTTAATTGAACGTCCATATAATACCTCCCTTCACGCTATACATCGTATCACGAGGTATGTGGTTTGTCAAGTGCTTTAATAAAAATTCAAACACGATTGCTCTCACAATGGATAAAAAACTGCAAAAAATTGATAGAAAAAAATTTTTTAAAATAATTTATTGATATTTTGCCGCTTTTTGACATTACATATATGAAAGGCAATTTTGAATAGAAACTTATGATATTTAAATTAAAATGGAATTTGTATAAAAAATTGCAATTAATTTATAGACATTTTTCCTTTTTTCGACATATCTTATATGAGAGATGATTTAGAATATGAATTTTCATTTAAGGACGGCGGTTTAACACTGCCGGACCCAACGGCAACGGCGCTTGCGAGGAGTGCTTTGGTGATCGTCTTGACAGATGGGGGTACGTAAAGTATAATCGAATTAAGAAGATGGTAAGTACATATCGCGAGAATTCAAATGAAAGGTGATGTTTATGAAAAAACTATCAAAAGTATTATGTTTTTTTACCGCTTTGTCGGTCACTTGCGTTTTATTGTCCGGATGTGTACTTTCTACATTACTTATTTCGTTTGAGGATGATTACGAGCTTCTTGACGAGGAATCGGAAATATCAGCTATCGAAATCGGAAAAATCAATCTTGAAAATGAAAAAGATTTTTATTTTGATAAACTCTGCGATATAAGTGATATCGATGGATTTATTAAGGATTTCCGCGAGTTAAAAGCCGAGCCGTTATTAAGTGATCCGAGAGCTCCGAGAGATAACGAATTCGCTTTCAAAATAACATATAACGATGGCGATTTTGAAATCATTCACTATTATGGGCAAGCTCGTTACTATGATGACCATTTGTATTGGTATAGCGGTGATGAAACCTTTGACAAAGACGAATTTAATGCGTTTTTGAACAACTATAAATCGGCATCACGTTAGAATCACTCTTTGTGGAGGTATTGTATGGTTCACGGAAGAATAACGCGATATAACTGTAGCTGGTATTATCTTAGAAGAAAACATGTGTGCCCAAACTGCAAAAAGTATTTGGAACGAAAAAAAAGAGAAGTCATTGTAAATTCCGAGTCGAAAGAAGCTGAGAAATATGATTTTTCTTGTGGGGATTTGTATTTGCATGGAAATATACGATTTGTAACTTTTTATTTTGAGTGTCCCGATTGCAAGAAACTTTATGAAATCGATGTATTAAAAAAACTAGAACGGCAAATACGAAAACAGCAAAGAAACCTTAAAAATACGCGTGCAAGCAAAGAAACACAATTAAAGCGTTGAGAGTTTTTTCATTACTGTGTTCTAAGTCAAAGTTCCCCACTTGCTCAAATCGAGCAAGTGGGGATGAGATAAACCTATCCTCGACGGTACAAAGATAATTCAGGAGACTGTTGATTTCGTTGATTTTGATACTTTTGTCACTTCGATAACCGTTTATAACTTTGAAGTAGAAGATTTTCATACATACTTTGTTGGAAATGACGGTTTGTTGGTACATAATTTTTGCTATACGCCTAAAGTTCAGGATCAGATGGCCAACTCGTCCGATAAATATCATAGTTTTTCTACGATGTTGGATCAAATGGCGGGTTCTCCGATTTTATGTTTAGGAAAAGATGGTTGTTGTTATCAACACTACTATGCTTATGGTAGTTTAAATAATGAAGTAGGTAGATATCATTGGATAGTGGACGAGGCAGGGCTTTGTAATCACAGATGCTTTGAGTTGTGGTGACTGATATGTGGGGTTTTTTGTCAAAAAATATGTGGGATAAATCAAGATATTTTAGACCGGGAATAAATGTATGGAAAATTGATTTGTATAAGACGTTGTTGTGCGAAATAAAAGAAAACAATAAAATTATTTTGGGCGGCGATGTTTTGACTGTTGATTTGAAATATACCCATTGCTCGTGGTATTATATGCCTGATTCGAACAAAAAATTGAGCGATAATTGTGCACAAAGTTATGAAGTGGCAATAAAGTATTTGGCTGGTTTTATAGAACGAAACGGTGTGGATTACTATGTTGAAATAGTACTTCGAACGTCGATATGAATATTTGAAGATCAACAATTATCATATAGAAATTTATTAGGTCAAAAACGGCTCGGTTATATATGAGTATGCCTATGATAACCTCGGACAGCTTGTTTGCGAGGAGGATATAAATGCGGGCTATGCCTATGTTTATAACTACGATACAGCAGGCAACCTGCTGAGGAAAGACCGCTATCCCTA
>JAZSDL010000034.1:0-17978 GCA_045531135.1 Eubacteriales bacterium
CATTCGTTTCTACAACAACGAGCGTATTCAAACCAAAACAAAACTGACTCCGCTTGAAAAACGAAGTCAGTATGTTGCTTAAAACTAAATATTCACCATAGGGGTTCTTTTTGTGCTGTACGTACAAAATGGGGCACAACATTACGCAGCAGGGATTGTTTTTTTATTCGTTTTCGGCTTCTTCAACAGCTTCGTTTTCGGCTTCGTCAACAGCTTCGTCAACAGCTTCGTCAACCGATTCCTTGGTTTCCGCGGTTGATTCGTCTGCCGCTTCCTCGGTCGGCTCCTCAATGCCCTCGGCAAACGCCTCGGACGTACCGACCTCTATCGCCGTCACCGCGACCTCGCTCTCGAGCTCGGCACCGCAATCGTCGTAGAAATCAAAGCTTACGAACCTGTTTGTTGCCTTGTGCTTCTTAATAAGCTTGAAATAAAGCATATAGAGCACAAACAGCGCGATACCGACAAGCGATATCCAGACACCGCCGGGGATCCTGTATTCCGAATCGCTTACCTTGATAGTGCTTGCCACAAAAAGACCGGGGGTGGTGTAATCAAACACGATCTCGTTTTCGCCCGCCTGACATTCAACCGCAACAAAGCCGTAGGTGACCTTTAAAACCTCGGTCTCGTTGCCGTTTACTGTGGCGTGCCAGCCGTCCTTTTCATACGGAACGCTGAAATAAACTATCCTCGGTTGATCGAGCGTGATGCTTGCAGTAAAGCCGTCGGAGCTGTAATCAAACTCGTCACAGCACATCGTTTGTCTGTCGGCAACCGACTTTGTAAAGTTGTCCTTGGTTGCGGCAAGCGCCTTTTCGGGCGTTATCCGTACCATAAACTGCGAGTAGTAATCCGCCATATCGTCGGGGACGATAAGATAGGAGCAAAGCATTTCGTCGCGCTCGGTCTTTTTGTATTTATTTTCAAAATCGGTCTCTGTCATAAACTGAGTATAGGCAAAGCCCATTTTGATAAAATACTGATTCTCGTAGATATCGTATCCGTTTTGCGAGTCAATATACTCGAATCCGTAGGTGCTGTGCGCCTTGGTGTAATAGGTTTCCTTTATCTGCTCACCGGTCTTGTGGTCGGTGACGTTGGTGGTCATCTTCTTTTTGTTCTTGGAGGTCTCGATAAGCGAGTATTTTGCCGAGGTAAACGCTCTTATACCGTAGTGCGTGCTGTCGATACGCGATGCAACGTTCCTCGTGATGCCCAGATGCTCATAAAACTCCATTATCGAGGGGGGGACGACGGTGTGGAAGTTGTTGATGGTAGGAAGATCCCAGAAAATACCGAGATTGTCTATCGTGGTGATGCTCGAGTTGCGGAAGAAGTCCAGACGGTAAAATTCCTCGTGGGGATCGCCGAGCTCAACGTCGCCCAGAATGACCTGATCTACCATAAAATCGCTTGCGTTGCTGTGCTGCTTGCCGTTTGTAATGTGGATACAGCTGTAAAGCACCGTCATACCGCAAACCGCATAGAGAACAGCGCGGGTGAACACCTTTGTTCCTCTGAACCGGCGGATAAGATATGCGGTAAGCGCGATTCCGAGAAAGCCGACCGCCGCGTATATCCAGAACCTTGCCTTAAAGGGAGGATAGCCGAGCTCCATAACGTCCTTGTCGTTCTCGTGCCATACAAGACCGAGCGGGATGACGATAGCCGTGCAGAACAACGTCATTATCGCGGTGGGAACACGCCATTTTGTCCGCTTGTCCTCAAGCGCGATGGCGGTTGCAAGCGCAAGCATGAGAATAAGCATATACAGCCATCTTGCGTAATATGCGGTGTTGAACAGATAGAAAATACTGTTTAGCACCGGCACAAACGATGCGATGGTAAGGAATACGATGATGTTCTTCAGCCAACGGCGCTTTTTTACCGTGAAGAAGGCAAACACACCGGTTAACGAGAACAGGGGGAGATATATGGATATCGATGCCCAGCGTGTCTCGTGGCCGTAGAAGAAGTTAACGCGGGAGGGGATATCGGGCATAAAGAAATAGGACTCAAACAGCTGACCGTATCTCTGCCAATACCATTCGCCGCTCTTGCGGTAGATAAACAGGGTTTTAAGATTTTCCTTGACCTTGTCCCAATCCTTTGCGCCGAGGTTGGTGAAAAGCTTTTCGATAGTTCCGGTGTAGGAGCTGTCTATTCTGCCGTTGCCCATAAGCGCCGTCGCGGCGGGCAGGAACAAAAACATCGCCATCAAAACGCCCAAAACCGCCTCGAGCATAAGCCCGAACATCTTGGAAAGAGTGATTTTAAACGATTTTACAGGCAATCTTAGGAAGAAATAAACGATACAGAACGCAACCTGTCCCGCAAACATAAAGTAGTTTATGATCGCATTGAGCATGACCGCTATCGCAAACAAGCCCTTGCGGTCGTTCTGCACAAATTCCTCTATACCGATAAGCAATAAGGGGAAAAACGCAACGACGTCGTGGAATTGGTTGAAAAACGTGTTGTATATCTGGAATCCCGAAAATGCATAAAGCAAAGCGCCGATAACCGCATAATCCTTGTTTTTGACAAACCGCTGGATATACGCATAGGCGAGTATTGCGGCAACGATATACTTGATGATATACATCGGAGCCATAAGATAGGGTGCCCAGGTAGAAGGGAAGATGCACATTATCCAGAAGAAAGGACTTCCCAGCATATAGTAGGAGTAGCTGCCGATAAAGTTGGAGCCGAGGTCGGTAACCCAGTCCCAGCCGAGATCTCCCGAGCGCACCATTTTTACGCAGTTTTCATAAAAGCATATCTGCTGAACGTTGTAGTCGCCGTAATACAAAAATATAGGATGACCTGTTTTTACCCATTCGACGATCACGAACGGAACTGTAATACACGAGGCAACGATAAAGGACCACAAAAGCACCTTGCGGTAAAAATACCACGGGCTGTCCTTATCGAACCTGAAGGCGTTTTTTATTGTAGCCAATGCGCTCATCGGTAACTCCTTTTAAAAGATTCTTAATCATTATACATTTTACTACTTTACAGGTCGGTTGTCAATATCGCATACGCGCGACAGAGCAAAATATTTCTGTTGACGGGAGAGGGAATATGTGTTATACTTTAATTGATTATAATATTAATGAAAACAGAGGTGCGGAAATGAAAAAAAGACTACTCTCCTTATTGCTTTTATCCACGCTTATCATCGGCATCGTTCCGATGACTGCGATAACGGCATCTGCGGCTGACGACCTTATCTGGCCTGTCGATTCCTCGTATTACATCACCTGTATGTATTACTACAAATCGGGCAGTCAGCACAGCACCAAGTACGGATATACCAAAAGTATGGATATCGCGGGCGGCGGCAACATTCTCGCTGTCGAAAGCGGTACGGTAGAGGTTGCTACCAACTTGGGCAGCACCAGCTTCGGTAAATACGTTATCATCAAGCACGCAAGCGGCTATCGCTCGCTCTATGCCCACCTTGCTTCGTATAACGTCAGTGTCGGTGATTCGGTCACAAAGGGACAGAAGATCGGCGTTATGGGCACTACGGGTAACTCCTCGGGCGTGCATCTTCACTTTGAGTATTCGGGCGGCGACCCCTGGAAGCTCTTTTACGATGCAAAATACCGCTCCAAGATAAGCTTTGAGCAGAACGTCCGCTCCAACAACGCGACCTATAACTCGGATAAGACTGTCGTTAACATCATCGACAAGTATTATTACAAGAGCGGAAGCAACTATTACTACGATACGAGCAACACACACACCTGCTCTTACAGCGGCAGCTATTATGAGTCTGCCCATCCTCATAAGGAATATCAAAAATGCACCTGCGGTGCAACCCGCTACACCGGCTCAAACGGCAGTCTGCCCGATAGCTGTGCTATCTGTGATTTTGCCGCGGACGACGGTATTGCAAAGGGCAAGAGCTATACGGTTTCGGGCAACGGAAGCGGATTCGGCGATTATACCGCCAATCTGACCGACGGTGTCGCAACCGAAAATCTGACCTACGATAACAATTGGTTTGCCTTTTATTACAATAAGGATGCCGCATCCTCGGCGGTCAACTCGCCCGACGGTGTCGGATACGTTGTTATCGACCTCGGCGGCTATTACAAGCTTGATAAGGTCAAGATGAACCTTGTCAACAACACAAGCTCGGGCCTGCCCACGCCCACTGCGATAGATATTTATACCTCTGCCGACGGAAACAGCTTTACAAAATCCGGCTCGGTATCCGATCTCAGCACGTCGGAGGGCACGGCGTATATCGGTACGGCGGATATCAGCGGTATCGCAAGATACGTCAAGGTGCAGTTCACGCTCGGCGGTATGTTCGCGTTTGTCAACGAGATAAAGGTGTTCGGTACCGCGAGCGATTATGTTCCCGATGCCGATACGGGCACAAATATTGCGCTTGACAAGAGCTACACGGTTTCGGGCACGGGTGTCGGTCATTCCGATTATACCGCAAACCTTACAGACGGTAACGCGGCAATCGATATCAGCTACGATAACAATTGGTTTGCGTTCTATTATAATCCCTCGATCGAGAACGCAACAACAAACGCGCCCGACGGTGTCGGCAGTGTTATCATCGATCTCGGCAGATTTTACGAGCTTACCGAGGTTAAGCTCCATATGGTAAATAACGCTCAGTCGGGCATAAATGCGCCCTCTGCGATAAACGTTTATATCTCCGAAAACGGAACCGATTTTACAAAAGCCGCATCGGTTGCAACCATATCACAGAGCGAGAATATTGCATACACCGCAAAAACCAACGTCAGCGGTGTTGCAAGATATGTCAAGGTCGAGGTCACTCTCGGCGGCACCTTTGCCTTCCTTAACGAGATAAAGGTGTTCGGCAGCGAGAGCGACTATACTCCCGTTACTCCCGATCCCGTAAAGCTCGGCGACGTTAACGGCGACGGCAGTATCGATTCGATCGATTACCTCTGCGTAAAACGCGCGGTCACCGGTACCTATTCGCTCACCGCAACCGAAAAGCTTGCTTCAGACGTTGATGCCAGCGGTGTTATCGATTCGGTTGACTATATGCTCGTAAAGCGTATGGCTTTGGGCACCTACGTTAGTGAGTAAATAAATAACAACGTCCGAGAAGGATATATTCTTTCTCGGGCGTTTTTTTATTGACATAAAATGTCATGTGTGCTATAATCTTGACGATTTTTGTAAGAGGAATGACTATGAAACAAACTATTTTCGAAAAATATCAAGTGAGAAACAGCAAAAAGCAAAAGACGGCGTTTATTGATTATGTAAAAACTCTGTCTGACGGTATGGGGTATGAATGTAAGACCGAAAAAGGACGTTTCGGCTCGCGGAACATTGTTGTGGGCGACCCCGACAGCGCAGAAGTTGTTTATACCGCGCATTACGACACCTGCTTTCGCTCACCGTTTCCAAACTTTATAACCCCCAAAAGCATCGGTATATACCTGCTTTTTAATATTGCTATCGTTTTTGTCTTTTATCTGCTTATGTTTGTGTTCGGCTTTGCTTTCGGAGCGTTGCTCGGCGTTGTGTCCGCGGCTCTTGATTTGAGCGAAGCGGCTATCGACGTGCTCACTACCGTGATTAGCGCGCTGACTGCATTGGGCGTATTTGCTTTTATGTTCTTCGGTCCTGCAAACAAGCACACTGCAAACGATAATACCTCGGGCGTTATTACTTTGCTTATGCTAATGGAAAAAATGCCTGTCGAGCTTCGCACAAAATGTGCTTTTGTGTTTTTCGATAAAGAGGAGCTTGGGTTGTTGGGTTCGTCGGGATTTGCAAAAAAGCACAAAGAGCTCAAAGAACACACGTTGGTTATTAACTTTGACTGCGTTTCGGACGGTGATAACTTTATTTTTACGCTTCCTAAGGCGGCGCACGGCAGGGAACAGCTTATCAGCGATGCCTACGCGAGCGACGTGTTTAACGTTGAGGTTCTGAAAAAAGGTTACATTTATCCATCCGACCAAGCTCAGTTTAAAAACGGTGTCGGCGTGGCTGCGCTTAACAGATTAAAACGCTTTGGTATTCTTTATATGAACCGTATCCACACAAACCGCGATACCGTTTTTAATGACGAAAATATCGACTACCTCGTTGCATCGTCAATTAAACTTACTCAAACCATTTGATTGAAAAACAAAAAGGACAGAGCGCGTGCTCTGTCCTTTTTTGTTATATTTACGCCAATTTGTATTTTTCTTTGTAGTGCTCGTATTCCTTGCGGAACTGCTCGTCGTTGCCGCTTTTTACGTCGTTTAGGTACTTGTGCGTATCAAACACGCCCTCGGCAACCTCTATCATCGCAACAGCGATGTTGGAGCAGTGGTCGGAAACGCGCTCAAAGCCGTTTATAAGGTCGTTTAGAATAAAACCAAGCTCGATAGTGCAGTTGCCTGCCTGAAGACGAGTGATGTGGTTGCTTCGCATCTCGGCTGTGATGCGGTCGATAACCTGCTCAAGCGGCTCGACCTTGCGTGCAAGCTCGGTGTCGCCGGTCTCGAACGCGGTAAAGGTGATCTCGATTATCTCGCGGAGCGCCTCCTCGGCAATAGAGATCTCCCTGCGTGCCTCGGCGGAATAATTGAGCTTCTTTTCGTTTAATTCCTCGGCGGTCTTTACTATCTCGACCGCGTGGTCGGAAATACGCTCGAAATTGCCTATCGAGTGGAGCATCGTAGATACGTTCTGCGAGTCCTTTTCGGTAATATCCTTGCTCGAAAGCTTTACAAGATAGGTGCCGAGCTCGTCCTCGTATTTATCGACAACACCCTCCTCCTCGACAACGCTGTCGGCAAGCTGACGGTCGTATTTATTAAGCACCTGCAAGCCGTTCAAAAGCGCGTTCTTTACGATCTTGCTCATCTTTACGGTTACGTTGCGACACTCCGAAATAGCGATAGACGGGGTGTTGAGCAAGCGCTCGTCGATAAGTATCTTCTCCTCGTCCTCGCCCTCTTTTTTGGGGATGACCTTGTAGGCGAACTCGACAAGCGCCTTGGAGAAGGGAAGCAGTACTAACGTGGTAATAAGGTTAAAGCACATATGGCAAGCGGCGATTCCGACCGCATCAATGCGCATATTGAGGTACGTAGAAAAATCAAATATCCAATGCAACGAGTAGAATGCTATCAAGCAGAACAGAGTACCGATAAGGTTAAACGACATATGCACCGCGGCAACACGCTTTGCGTTTCTGTTAACACCGAAGCTCGATATGACCGCAGTCACACAGGTGCCGATGTTCTGTCCCATGATTATCGGCAGAGCCATACCAAAGGTAAGTCCGCCCGAGACCTCAAATACGGCGGCAGAAACACACAGTGACTGCAAAATCGCAACGCTTGCGGCGGAGCTCTGGATAATGCCGGTTACGACCGCACCGACGATAACGCCGAAAATGGGGTTGTTGAACATTGTAAGAAGATCGCGGAACTCGGGGCTTTCCTTGAGTCCGCTCATTGAATCGCCCATAAAGCCCATACCGCACATAAGAATGGCAAATCCGACGATGATGTAGCCGATATCGTTGCGCTTCTTGTCCTTGCCCATTACGAACAGAACGCCCAAAAGCGCAAAAATCAACGAGAAGTTTGCGGGCTTAAGCAGGTCGAGAATACTGAACCCGTCGCTACCCTCTATACCTACAAGCGAGGTGATCCATGCAGTCAGCGTTGTGCCGACGTTCGAGCCCATAATAAGACCGACAGTCTGACTCAGGTTCATAACACCCGAGTTTACAAGGCCGACGAGCATAACCGTCATCGCCGAGGACGACTGTATTGCGATAGTGATACCCGCGCCCAATGCGAGCGATTTGAACGGGTTGGAGGTCATCTTCTTCAAGGTCGATTCGAGTTTGCCGCCCGACATCTTCTCCAAACCGTTTGACATGATAGTCATACCGTAAAGGAAAAATGCAAGACCGCCGATGAGCATAATGATCTCCTCGGGACCGATAGGGCTTTTTGCCGTCTCCTCGGCAACGCTTTCCGCGGTGTCAGCCGCCTCTGCGGCATAAACGCCCAGCGTAAGCAGACCGATCGCCAGAACCGCGGTCGCCAGGCAAATAAGAAACTTTTTCATAGGGACTCTCCTGTAAGTATCTCCGTTTCTTGATTTCTTCAAAACAGGGGGATACGGCCGCCGAATACCTGTCGCGGCTGTGGAATCACCTTCGGTCGATATAATGTCAATTCCCGAACTTTCCTCAATATAATCATACCAAAAACGACAATGGCTGTCAATAACATTTTTTTGCATTTTTTGACATCTTTGCCGCCCCTTTGTTTTTGTTGATGAGCAAAACAAAAAAAGTTGCAAAAAATCCGCAATAACATATTTTACCCTAACACTCGCGGGGCGGACCTGCAAATCTGTCGCGCATACATCGCGGCAATAAAAAAACGATATGCCTTGCAAACACAAAACATATCGTTTTTTGTTGATTATCACTCGGTTCTCAACGCGACCACGGGATCCTTTTTCGATGCCACGCTTGCGGGAATAAGACCTGCGATAAACGTCATAAACATACTCACTAAAATCAGCGCGATACCGCCGATAAGAGGCAGCTTTGCAACGTTCTGGATATCGCCGAGGTACTCAATAACCATATTGACCGGAATGTTGAGCAATATAGTTACAACAATACCGAACAATCCCGAAATAAAGCCGACAATAAGCGTTTCGGCGTTGAAAACGCGGGAAATATCGTGCTTCGATGCGCCGATCGAGCGCAAAATACCGATCTCCTTGGTACGCTCAAGCACCGAAATATAGGTGATAATACCTATCATTATCGAGGAAACAATAAGCGAGATCGCAACAAACGCGATAAGAACGTAGGAGATAACGTCGATAATGGTGCTTATCGAGCTCATCATAATGCCCACAAGGTCGGTGTAGCGGATAACCTTTTCGTCCTCGCCGTTATCCTCCATCGCCTTGTTGTAGTTTGCGATGTAGCTGACAAGATAATCCTTCGATTCAAAATCCTTTGCGTAGATGTTTATCGCCGCGGGGGTGTCGAGCTCGGCAGCGCCGAGTATACGCAGATTAAGCTCCTTTGTGGTCTTTGTCGTCTCGGAGTTGGTGCTTATCTGCGACTTGAATATGTCGATTATCTGCTCCTCGGTCATACCCTGCATCATCGCGGTTATTTGCTGCTTTTGCTCCTCGGGCAGAGTCTCGATATATGCCGTTACCGTTTCCATTGTTATCTCTTTTTCTTCGGGACGGTAATCAAAGGGAATGCCGGTAAATACGTCAACCTCGCTGAATTTGTATTCCTTGCCGTACTTTGCGGTGGTTGCGGCATCGATCTCATCGCTTAACTGCTGCTTTACGATATCGGATCTGTTGTTAAGCTCGATGCAATATTCGGTCAGCGCGTGGGTGTAGCCGATCATACCCGTGCCGGTCGTGGCAACCGCATCGGGCTTGGGGCGCATAATGCCCACTATCTTGATCTCGGTGCCGTTTTTGACAAGGTCTTTCATATAAAGCTCGTCGTTTGTCTTGTCATCCCAAACGCCTGTTACCGCGTTGTACTCGTATTGAGCAGAGGAGGGAACAAGCTTAAAGGTTATTCCCAGAATGTCCTCGTAGGAATAGCTTTTCATTTCCTCATCGAGCTTTTTGCCGCTTGCAACGTCCTGCATCATCTTCATCGCATCGTTCTGGTCGGCAAGACCGAGCGCGCAGAGCACAAGGTCGTGTATCTCGTTGTTTTCGTCAACAAAAAGCACTACCTCGTTGTATTCGTCCGCCCATTCGCCGCAAACTATATCGTATTGCTGCTCCAAAAGCTCGTCGTTGTCAAGCAGCTCCTTCCACATATTCATACCGTTTTCGTCGGTAGAGGAGGAGAGCGACATCATAGAGTTGGTCGATCCGCCCATCATCGTGGTCATAATGTCCATCGGGTTGACCTTTATAACTCCCTTGGACGTGTCGGATGCATAAACGTCAAGCCGGACTCCGTAGGTGTATTTTATGTCGGTGACATACGGCTCAAGCTCGTCGCGGTTTTCGTCAAGATAGCTCTTGAACGCCTTAAGATCGTTTTTCTCTATCTCGGAGAGCATGGTGTTTATCAGCTTGCCGAAGACAGGTCTTGCATAGATCATATCAAGCTCGTGCTCAACGCTCTCGCTTGCGGCGGTGCCCGCCAGTTCCTCCAAAAGTCCTGCGGTATCAAGCGTTTCCGACTGTATCTGTATGGGATAGGTCGATAACGTGTCCTCCTGCACCTTGTTGATATATGCCTTAAAGCCGCTCGAAAGCGAGAGTATAAGCGCAATACCTATAATACCGATACTGCCCGCAAAGCTGGTGAGCGCGGTCCTTGCCTTTTTTGTAAGCAGGTTGTTGAGCGACAGCGAAAGCGCGGTCTTAAAGGACATAGAGGTTTTGTATTTCTTCTTTTTGCCCTCTTTTTTCGATTCTTCCTTGATCTCGGGAATATACTCGTTGTTATCGTTTACTATAAGTCCGTCGCGGAGGTTGATTATCCTTGTCGCATATTCATCCGCAAGCTCGGGGTTGTGGGTGACCATAACCACCAGCTTTTCCGAGGCGATCTCCTTTAATATCTCCATTATCTGCACGCTCGTTGCCGTGTCGAGCGCGCCTGTCGGCTCGTCTGCAAGCAAAATATCGGGGTTGTTTACCAATGCCCGCGCAATAGCAACTCTCTGCATCTGACCGCCCGAGAGCTGATTCGGCTTTTTCTTTGCCTGATCGTCGATACCGACCTTTTTGAGTGCCTCCATCGCTCTTGCTCTGCGCTCGGCTTTGCTTACGCCCGATAAGGTCAGCGCAAGCTCAACGTTGGCAAGCACCGTCTGGTGAGGTATAAGGTTGTAGGACTGAAAAACAAATCCGACCGAGTGGTTGCGGTATATGTCCCAATCGGAATCGGTGTATTTTTTTGTCGAAACGTCGTTGATAACAAGATCGCCCGAGGTGTATTTGTCAAGACCGCCGATAACGTTCAAAAGCGTTGTCTTTCCGCAGCCCGACGGGCCGAGAATGGCAACAAACTCACATTTTCGGAAGTTGAGCGACACACCCTTTAACGCCTCGGTGACGGTGTCTCCGACAGTGTACGACTTTTTGATGTCGCGGAGTGTAAGCATTTGCATTTTCCCCTTAAAAAAACATAATGAAATCATATCTATGATATCTCATTTGCCAACCGTTTGTCAACCTGTATTATTACCGTATTTTGTAAATATTTTTCCGATTTTTAATAAAAAAATGCGGTGCACGTGATCTACGTACACCGCAAAAGCTTTGTTATATCGGTTGTCAGTTAAAAGCAAGCCGCTTGATATACGAGTAGTCTGCCGAATCGACAGCATTATCGTAGTTTATATCAACAAGGCGTACTATATCCTCGTCCAAGGTATATGTTCCGAACGCCACGCGCTTTATCATAAGATAGTCGGTAGAATCCACAATACCGTTGTAATCGGCATCGCCCTGTTTTTCTTGGAAAAATTCATACTTTGCTTCTGTACCCGTGCGGTACTCGATGACCGCCTTGTCAACCTCTGCGATCACGAGTATGGTGCGCGATTCGGTGGGGTGCTCTCCCCATATACGTGTGCACATGAACTCGAACACGATATTTCCGCTTTCATAGTATTCCAACGAGCGTATCTCAAAATCGTATCCGTAATCGGGTATGCCTGCGCACACGAGTATAATTGATTTTGTTTCAAAAAACGCCTCGTCGTATTTATCAAACGCAGATGCATCGTACATCTCAAAGCAACCTGCCACCGTATCAATATATTCTTTCGAATCAATAACCACCGGCTCAAAACCCTCGCCACACGTGGTGGGCTCAAGCCCGATATCTTTTAAGTTTTTATCACCGTAGCTGCCAAGATACAAAACGTTTTCGGTATACTCGATAGACGTTGTAACATTGCCCTCAACACCCGTGCTGTCCTCGATAACCGCCTTGTCAACCTCTGCGATAACCACCGCGGTGAGCCACGCCGATGCGGCCTCGCCATAGCGGCGCATGCGCAAGAAATCAAATACGATCTTTCCGCTGTCATCGTATGTTAACGATGTGATTTTGTAACTATATCCGTAGTCGGACATGTGTGCACAGACGAAAATGATCGAGCTTTCTTCAAAAAATGCCTCGTCGTATTTATCGAACTCTTTTGCATCGTACGTCTCAAAGCAACCTGCAAAAGCATCCATGTCCTCTTTTGTTTCAATAATTACCGGCTCAAATCCCTCGCCGTCCCAAGTGGGAGAATAATCGAGACCGGATAAATTGTTGTAGTTAAGATACAAAACGTTTTCGGTATACTCGATAGGTGTCGCATACTCGATAGGTGTTTCTGCACTAACCGTAAAAACAAACGAGCAAAAGACAAAACAAACTGCAAGAATCAGACATAATTTCTTTTTCATAAGCAATACTCCTTTTGTTTTTTTCATAAATTTTCTCCTTTTTTGTTTTTTGAAAATTGTTCGGAACGAAACGCTTTGTCAACTTGACAGTTAAATTGTATCACGGCAGAGATGATTTGTCAATGTTTAACAAAACATTCGGCTCCGAGAGCGAGTATTACAGCCCTCTCTACTATAAATATGTTATTAGACGGTAAAACGTCTATAAATTTTTGGAAATTTTTTTCGTTTTTTGAAAAATCGAGCCATCTGTCAATATTTAACAATACGCTCGGCTCCGAGAGCGAGTATTACGGCCTCTCTGTATATAAATGTCAAAAGACGGCAAAATATCAATAAAATTTTTTGAAAAATTTTTCGGAAAATAAAAAAGAGGATTCGCGTTGAGTGAATCCTCAAAAATATGGTTTATTTAAGCAGCTCCCTGCAGTCGTTTGTGCATTTTTCGATAAAAGCGTTTGCGCTGTCATCGCTGTCGGCACGTGCGAGGATATATGCCTTTATCTTCGGCTCGGTGCCCGAGGGACGTATAATAACGGCAGAGCCGCCCTCGAGCTCGTAATAAAGCATATTGCTCTTGGGAAGTCCGGTCGGCTTTGTGCTGCCGTTGCCAAGGTCGGTGATAATGCCGGTTGAGTAATCTCTCTGCGCGGTAACCTTGATCCCGCCAAAGCTTTCCACCGTCTTTTCGCGGATGCCCGCCATTATCTCGCCCATAAGCGACATCGGATCGATGCCGGTTATCTTTAGGTTAAGCACGCTCTCCTTGTATATGCCGTACTCGGCATAGATGTTCTGCAACGCCTGATAAACGCTTCTGCCCTCGGCATAATGGCTGCATACCATTTCAGCCGCGAGCACGCTCGCGCCGACGGCATCCTTATCGCGCGCATAGCCGGCAGAAAGATAGCCCTGACTTTCCTCGTAACCGAATATAAAGCTGTTGCTGTTGTCAACCGCCCATTCCTTTATCTTCTCGCCGATGTACTTAAATCCGGTAAGCACGCTGATGTGGCGCACACCGTTTTTCTCGCATATCGCATCAAAGAGATTAGAGGATACGACCGATTTTATAGCGCACGCATTCTCGGGGAGAATACCGTTTTTCTTCCTTATTTTTATTATATGGTCGATAAGCAGAGCGCCTATCTGGTTGCCGTTGAGCGCAAAAAACTCGCCCTGCCCGTTCTTTATCGCAAGACCGATACGGTCTGCATCGGGATCGGTGGCGATAATGGCGCCGCAATCGATGCCGAGCGAATTGACCTTTTTGATCGCCTCCTCAAAGCACTCGCGGTTCTCGGGGTTGGGGGAGGCGACGGTGGGGAAGTCGCCATTGGGTATCATCTGGCTGTCGATAGTGATAAGCTTGTCGATGCCGCAGCGCTTTAATGCCTCGGGAACGAGCTTATAGCCGGTGCCGTGGAGCGCGGTATAGGCAAGGCCGACCTCGTTTCCGTATTTCTTTGTGTTATCGGCATCAAGACGGGTGTCAAGCACCGCCTTTAAAAATGCCTCGTCACATTCGTCGCCGATGATAACAAGCAGTCCCTTTTCCTTTGCCTCGTCAAGACACATGCTCTTTACACCGTTGAAAATATCGGTGTCGGATGCCGATTTGGATACAACGTCGGCGTGCTCGGGCGGAAGCTGTGCGCCGTCCTCCCAATATACCTTGTAGCCGTTGTATTCCTTGGGGTTGTGCGATGCGGTTATGTTAATACCCGCGATGCAGTTGTAATAAAGTATCGCAAAAGACAGCTCGGGCGTGGGGCGCATACCGTCAAACAGATAAACCTTAATGCCGTTTGCGGTGAGTATGCCTGCCGCGGTTTTTGCAAAAAGCTCGGAGTTGTTGCGGCTGTCATAGCAAACTGCAACGCCGCGCTCCTGTCCGTTTGCTGAGATAATAAGCTCGGCAAGTCCCTGCGTTGTCTGACCGACGGTGTAGATATTCATTTTTGAAATACCTACGTCCATAGTGCTTCTCAGCCCCGCTGTGCCGAAACTCATCGGAACCGCAAAGCGCTCGGCGATCGCCGTCTCATCGCCCTTTATCTCCAAAAGGCGTGCCTTGGATGCCTCGTCAAGCTTGTCGTTCTCTAACCATTTGTTATATTCGTTGTACATGATTTACCTCCGGTTTATATCTTTGCCAGCGCTTCTTCCATCGCACATGCCAGCTGATCGGGGCAGGAGGTGGACTTGAATCCGCATCTGATGCCCTTGCATCTTTCGATAATTTCCTCTGCGGACATACCCTCGCAGAGCGCGGAAACGCCCTGAAGGTTGCCGTTGCAACCGCCGACAAACGAAACGTTGGTGACGATATGGTTCTCGTCGATGTCAAAGGAGATGCTTTTGGAGCAGACGCCCTTGTTCGATCTTTCGATTTTCATAATTTTCTCTTCCTTTATATTATATATATAAGATACGCGAATATAAGAACATTATATCTAAAAACTTTGCTTTGTAAATCCCTTTTTAAAAGAAAATGCGAAAATATTTTGTTCACAAATTGTTTACAATTATTTTTGCGGCGCATATTGCATTTTTTATTGATTTATGGTACAATTGTCCCCGCTTGGTGTGCGATGAAGCTATAGATTGCTGCCTTTCGGCAGGTAACTATGGCAGAGTATGTCCGACAATCGGGCGCAGGCTTCGAGCATTTTTTAAGGGTGTTTTACGAAACGCCCGGCGCGGTGTTCGATAGCTCTGCCGTCAAATCACTACATTATTTTATATTTGGAGGCAAACCCATGGCAAAGAAAGACAAGATCAGAATCCGTCTCAAGAGCTACGATCACACTCTTATCGATCGTGCTGCAGAGAAGATCGTTGAAACCGCAAAGCGCAACGGCGCTACCGTTTCCGGTCCCATTCCTCTCCCTACCGATAAGGAGATCATCACCATTCTCCGTGCTGTCCACAAGTACAAGGACAGCCGTGAGCAGTTTGAGTATCGTACTCACAAGCGTCTTATCGACATCATCAAGCCCTCTAAGGCATGTGTCGAGGCACTTATGAGCACCGATCTTCCCGCCGGCGTAGATTTCAACGTCGAGCTTTAATCACCCGTCAAATTAAGGTCACGTTGATGCGCGATTGGCGTATCAACCAATAACCTAAGGAGGAAATAAAAATGAAAAAAGGCATCATCGGCAGAAAGCTCGGTATGACTCAGCTCTTTGATGAAAAGGGCAAGGTTATCCCTGTTACTGTCATCAGCGCAGGTCCCTGCGTTGTCGTTCAGAAGAGAACGAACGAGAAAAACGGCTACGAGGCAGTTCAGCTCGGCTACTCGGACATCCCCGAGAGAAAGCTCAATAAGCCCCAGAAGGGTGTATTCACCAAAGCCGAGGTTTCTTTCAAAAAGTACCTCAAGGAGTTCCGTCTTGATGATTGCGCTTCCTTGAACGTTGGCGACGTCATCACCGCAGACACCTTTGAGGTCGGCGAAAAGGTTGACATCACCGGCATCACCAAGGGCCACGGTTATTCGGGCGCTATCAAGAGATGGGGACTTCACCGTCTCAGAATGACTCACGGTACAGGTCCTGTTCACCGTCAGTCCGGTTCTATGGGCGTTATCGACCCTGCAAGAATCTTCAAGAACAAGAAGATGGCAGGTCAGTACGGTAACGAACAGGTAACGATGCTCAATCTTGAAATCGTCAAGATCGACGCTGACAACAATCTTATTGCTGTCAAGGGTGCGGTTCCCGGTGCAAAGAACGGTATCGTTTACCTCCGCAGCACTGTGAAATAAGCGGAAGGAGGAAAAGAAATGCCTACAGTAAATGTTTACACCATGGAAGGAAAGGTATGTGGCGAAGTCACTCTTTCCGATAAGATCTTTGCTGCAGAGATCAACAATGCAGCAGTCCATTCCGTTGTAAGAGCATATTTGCTCAATCAGCGTCAGGGTACTCAGTCCACCCTCACCAGAAGCGAAGTTTCCGGCGGCGGTAAGAAGCCCTGGCGTCAAAAGGGTACCGGCAGAGCAAGACAGGGTTCTACCCGTTCTCCTCAGTGGACCCACGGCGGTATCGCACTCGGCCCCAAGCCCAGAACCTACCGCGTCAGCATCAACAAGAAGCTCAAGAAAGTTGCACTTTTCTCCGCTCTCACCTCTAAGGTAGTATCGAACGAATTGATTGTCGTTGACAATATCGCGCTCGACAGCTACAAGACCAAGAGCATGATCAACTTCCTTAACGCTATCAATGTTGACGGCAAGGCAATGATCGTAACTCTCGACGTTAACGAATACGTTGTCGGTTCTGCAGCTAACATCCCCGGTGTTATCACCGCTCCCGTTAACACTATTAACGTTTATGACATCCTTAAGTATGACAAGATGGTCATCGCAAAGGATGCTCTCGCAAAACTTGAGGAGGTATACGCATAATGAAATCGGTTTACGACATCATCAGAGAGCCGGTTATCACCGAGGCCTCTATCAAGAATATGCAGGACAGAAAGTACACCTTCAAGGTTCCTGTAACTGCAAATAAAGTAGAAATCAAAAAAGCGGTCGAAGAGATCTTCAAGGTGGAGGTTGAAAAGGTAACCACTATCACCATGAAGAGAAAGACCAAGCGCGTCGGCTACCACGTAGGCAAGACTGCTGAGTGGAAGAAGGCAATCGTTAAGCTTACCGCTGATTCGAAGACCATCGAGTTCTTCGATAGCTTGATGTAAGAAAGGAGAAAGTAGCAAATGGCTGTTAAGACATACAAACCTACAACCCCGTCCCGCAGAAATATGACTACTCCCTCCTTCGCGGAGATTACCAAGAAGACTCCCGAAAAGTCGCTTTTGACTGTTCTTAAAAAGAACTCGGGCAGAAACAACACCGGTAGAATCACTGTACGTCATCACGGCGGCGGCAACAAGAAAAAGTATAGAATCATCGACTTCAAGCGTGCATACAGCGAAGGCGCAAGCAAGGTTATCGGCATCGAGTACGATCCTAACCGTACCGCTTACATTATGCTCCTTGAGGACGAAAACGGTAAGAAGAGCTACGCGATCGCTCCCGACGGAGTGACCGTAGGTACTCTCCTCTACTCCGGTGAGAACGCCGACATCAAGCCCGGTAATGTTCTCCCCATCAGCGCGATTCCTGTAGGTACCGTTATCCACTCCATCGAATTGTATCCCGGCCGCGGCGCACAGCTCGTTCGCTCGGCAGGTGCTGCAGCTCAGCTTATGGCTAAGGAAAACGGCATGGCACAGGTTCGTCTCCCCTCGGGTGAGGTTCGCCTCGTTCGTCTTGATTGCAAGGCAACTATCGGTCAGGTAGGTAACCTTGAGCACGAAAATATCAAGATCGGTAAAGCAGGAAGTCGGAGGCCAAGCGGTCTTAGGAAGACAATACACCAGTTCAACTCCTTGGCTCACAGAACGACATGGCTACGATCCGACTTGGTTCGCCTCGTTCGTCTTGATTGCAAGGCAACTATCGGTCAGGTAGGTAACCTTGAGCACGAAAATATCAAGATCGGTAAAGCAGG